>CAJTFB010000035.1 GCA_910575665.1 Eubacteriaceae bacterium | reverse complement strand
GACGCTGCTTAAGTTGTTTTCTGAGATAATCTGTCGAATTTGTTCCTTTGCTACTGGCATAAAAACACTCCTTTTCGATAAGAATTTCCATATCCTAATTCTTACCAAAAAGGAGCTATTTATTTCCAAAAACACAAACTTATTTACACTACCTGAATTTAGCCAGGCCACGCCGATTTACCTAAGTTTAAGTTGGCGCCGTCGAGCTAATTAAACATGATTTTAAATATGTTTTCCTCTCCATCCCCATATACGCAATTTCACCACCGATATACCGATATCGGTCAATACCCCGGCAACTTTCCGGTTCGTATTGGAATACCGCTGGGACAGATAGCGCATGGCAGCTCCTACTTCGCCATCGGGGCCTCCAAATTGACTGATAATCACTTTTGCAATCTCAGCATTTGGTCTCGATATATTAACTGGGTACTGTAGTCTTTTTTCATAATTCCACATAGATTAGCATCCCCCTTCCCATGGCCATGGTCCTTCTACCCAGGTCCAGCCATTGTCTACGTTAACATTTTCATTGACCAGGGGACCGAAGTAGCGGGTGTATTCCTCCGCTGCTTCTTTATATAGTTTTTTATACTTTTTATAATACATCAAAGCGTCTTCATCGGTGGGATGGGTGTCCAGATAGAGAACGACGTCGTCTATGGCAAAGCCAAGTTCCTGGACGTAACGAAGCATTTTTTCTTTGTCTGCCTGATTCATCTCATACCCCTCCTGTAATGGTTGTTGTCATACTGGTTCGCGTTTCTGCCGGCAAAATGGGAGCAGGCAGCTCTGGAACCCTCAAACGGTAAAACCAGCTCTTCAAAGATGGTACCGTGTTTCAGTGCACTGCAGCCGTCCATTACGTTCTGCCACTTCTGCCAGGGAACATACGCCATGGCAAGACTTTTTTTGTCTTTTGGCGGTTTGGGAGGCATAGGAGGCATATCTGGATGGTCACAGCCACAGGAATTCATGTAGCGGTTATTCATAAAGAATCTCCTTGTTTGTCTTTTATTATAATTTATGACAAAATTCGCGGCGGGTGAAAAAAATAAAAAAATTTAAAAAAGTTATTGACAAAATGAAAAAATTCATTTATGATGATATCAGTAACAATTACTATTATCAAAATGAGGTGGGTACCTTGGCTGGAATCAAGTACAGTAGACAGAGAGAAGCGATCCTTGCTTACCTGCATTCTACCAAAGAACATCCTACAGCAGAAAAGGTATATATGGAATTGAGAGCACAATTTCCAAAGCTTAGTCTTGGTACTGTGTACCGAAATCTGAATTTGCTGGCAGAATCCGGTGAGATTCTCCGACTGAGCTGCGGAGACAGTACAGATCATTTTGATGCTACTGTTACGCCGCATTACCATTTTGTTTGCAGGAAATGCGATAAGATCCTGGACCTGGAGATGTCCTCTCTTGATTTTATCGAAGAAAGGGCAGCTGAGAACTTTCAGGGAAAGGTTCAGGGACACCAGGTATATTTTTATGGTGAGTGTGAGGACTGCATGTCGACATAAAGTTTATGCTGACCCTTTGTCAGATAAACTTCAAATAAAATTAAAATTTTAAAGGAGAGATAAGGATGAAAAAATTTGTATGTAGTGTATGTGGTTATGTTCATGAGGGAGATTCTGCACCGGAGAAGTGTCCACAGTGTAACGCACCAGCAAGTAAGTTTACAGAGCAGGGCGGAGATAAGACATGGGCAGCAGAGCATGTAGTAGGAGTTGCTCAGGGAGTTCCAGAAGATATCATAGAGGATCTTCGTGCAAACTTCAATGGTGAGTGCTCTGAGGTAGGTATGTATCTTGCTATGTCCCGCGTGGCGCACAGAGAGGGGTATCCTGAGATCGGTCTTTATTGGGAAAAAGCAGCATACGAAGAGGCTGAGCATGCTGCTAAGTTCGCAGAGCTTCTTGGTGAGGTTGTTACAGACAGCACAAAGAAAAATCTTGAAATGCGTGTAGAGGCAGAGAATGGCGCAACAGCAGGAAAAACAGATCTGGCAAAACGTGCCAAAGCTCTGAATCTGGATGCGATCCATGATACCGTGCATGAGATGGCTCGTGACGAGGCTAGACATGGAAAAGCGTTCGAAGGTCTGTTGAAGAGATATTTTGGGTAAGAAAAATAGTTTAAAATAAGGATTTGTGATATATCCGGGGTGCACAGGCAGTAACCTGTGCACCCTGATTTTTTGTGTAAGTCGTTAGTGAAATTGTGTAGAAAATATGTTATACTAAATTTCATAAACCATGATAAAATGATAAAAATTTGAAAAGGAGGGGCAAAATGGCGGAATCAATTCAGAAATATTTAGATGATATTAAAATACAGCAATATAAAACAGATATTGGTTTTAAAACATTGATGGAAGGAGTAAATGATAATAGATATATTATTCCTAAATATCAGAGGAAATATAAATGGAGTAAGGAGAAGTTAGAGGCACTGGTTCAGTCATTGATCTGTGACTTTCCAATCCCTCCAATTTACACATATCGCAATAAGAAAAATCAGTTGGAAATATTGGATGGGCAGCAAAGAATATTTAGTTTGTTTTTCTATTATATAGGAGAATATGCAGATTCACAAAAGAATAGTGCCGTTGACTATCAAAAGCTTGATGTGACGGGAAAAAGTTTCAAGGAAGCTTTGAAAGATGCTTATACACTCTCTCCATTAGAAACTAAAATGGTTCTTGATAATGGTAATGAAATAGATATCAGTTATGCAAATCTTCCAGTTGAAGTGCAAAGTGTGGTTGATTATGTTTCGCTGACTGTAGTTGAAATTCGATGGGTTAACCAGGAAAAAAAGGCGGAGACGATACAGCAGATATTTAAGAATTTGAATAAAGGCGGTGTAAATCTTGAACCGCAGGAAATCAGAGACGGGGTATATGACTGTAGATTTTATGATATGCTTCATAATATTAATGATAACAACCCAGCATGGAGAAAGCTGTGGGGAAAGGAGAGTGCAAATGGAAAAGATATGGAGACTCTGCTGACCTTATGTGCTTACCGTAAACATGTCACATTTGATGGTGAGAAATTTCATATAGAAAATTATACAGGGAGACTGGCTAATTTTTTGGATTATTTTTCGGAATTTGTCTTTCAAATTGAAGATAATAAAATAATCGAGGAGTATAAAGATAGTATTGAGCGTTTTATCAGACAGATGAAGGTGGGAAAAGTAATGAATCAGAAGGTGACATTATTAACGAGTGCATATATTGTCTGTGAAAAGTGTAATATAAAGGATGAAATTACAGACGAAATCCTGGATGAAATTAAGCGTTCAGAGTCATATAAGAAGAATACGGATCAGGGTACATTTGGGAAAGGGAAGATGACAGAAAGGTGGAAAGGTGTTTATGAAATTTTGTCAAAGCGTAGTAAATAATGCTACGAAAGTTTTGATACAGGAAAAAATGAAGCACACGCATACGATTCTAATTGGGGAAAATGCAAGTGGCAAATCAGCAGTTATAAAAGAATATATTATAGAAATGCTGAATCGAGGCGAAGAAATTTATTATATTGATTCGGTTAATAGATATTTTGATGTTTCTAAAGTGTCAACACCGTATTCTCAAATACAAAATTCAAGTAATGTGGATGTTATTAAAACAAGGGTGGAGAAGGAGTATTTTAATTTAAAAGATACATTTAGTTTATTTGGAACCTTAAATGATCAGATCGAATTAATCTATCTGGAATACGAGAAGGAATTACAGGAGATATTAAAGAGTTTTCTTGGTGTTTCTTTTGAGTTGAAAGGAATTAAGGAGAAAGAAGTCCGGTTTGCACCAGAATCAGAAGGAACCCTTTCAAGTGGGATACAGGCTCTTGTGCGGATGTTTTTGGAATTATTATATCTAAATGATATGGTGGAAAATCATGTTATGGTAGTAATTGATGAGATTGACGAATTTCTATCCCCTGCAAACGCGGGAAAAATATTGAATTTTCTAATTGCTCGTTTTTCTAAAATGAAATTTCTTGTGTCGACCCATTCCAGTGAACTGGTAAAAAATTCAAAGCATTGTAATATTATGATTTTATATCACGAAGATATCGAAGTGATTGATTCAGATGATTTTTGTGACGAATATGATGTATCTGCACTTTTTGGAAAGGTATTTCCATATGTGCAATCCCCAAAAGATAATGTGGAGGATAAATTAAGAATTTTATTGAATAACCGCATATCAGGAGTTTGGATAAAGGACAATGATATAGAATTATCCAGATTGGAAGGGAAGAATCTGACGAATTCACAAAAATTATTATTGCAGCAGATAAAGGAGTGGTAATGTAGTGGATAATTTGCCCATAATTGATATACCAGACTTTTTGGTTGAATATGAAGAAAATGTACAATATGGATATTCCTCAGAAAAATCGAAAGGGAATTTGAGAAGTGTTCTTGAAAGGGCCAGTAGAGGATATTGTATGTATTGTTACAGAAGAATAGTGATAGACGGGATTGGGACGGGCCACCTGGAACATGCGGTAGAGAAGGATTATTCCCTGAAGTTGGAACAATGTACACCTAATATAGGGATTGTATGCAGTAAATGTAATTTAAGTTATAAAAAGAAAGAACAACAGTTTAGAATAATTTCTGATGATGAAATACGGGTTTTTGAGAAAGGAAACTGTAAACCCAATTGTACAGTTCCTTGTAGCAAATATTTGAGAATAAAATCAGCATACCTGAAAAATAGAACAGCACATATTATACTACAGCCTGGCGGGGTATGGGGAGAGGATACTAAAAATCCATTAAGATTGCAATATGATGTGTTGCAGTCCAGGTTTCAGCCAAGTAATAAATATCAGTATTCGGAACAGGAAATAGAATTTATTGAAGATCATATAAGACGGTTTCGATTAAATGGAGAAAGAGAAAAAACGAAACAATTGGCTATTTTTTTAAAAGATACCATTGATCATCAGGGCTATTATACAAATATGGAATATAATCATTATATTGTGGAATTATTTGTTAAACAGTTACAAGGAAAAACAAGAGAAGAAATCCTTAAAATATGTGAGTCACTATACATAAAAGCTGTAATGAAATTTCAGGTTGAATAGTCTGCTATGTTTCTATGAAACACTTTTGATACAAATATGTGATATTCTTTTCTCTCGATGCGTGATATAAGGGGAACCTTTTGGAATGGAGGGCGAAATGATAAAAATACTGATTGTAGAAGATGAAGTGCCCATCTCCAATCTCATATCCATGAGTCTGGAGAAAGCGGGGTATCAATGTGAGTGTGTATTTGACGGAATGGAGGCAGCGGACAAACTGGAAGAAGAGTACTATGATCTAGTACTGCTGGATATTATGCTGCCAAAAGTGGATGGTTATGAATTGATGGAATACATTCAGCCGATGGGGATTCCAGTTATATTCCTGACGGCAAAGTCGAATGTTGAGGATACGGTAAAGGGGCTTGAGATGGGGGCAGAGGATTATCTGACAAAGCCCTTTGAGATTGTGGAATTGCTGGCACGGGTGGAGGTAGTGCTCCGTCGATACGATAAAAATGAACAATATTTGCGGGTGGAGGAAGTGGAAGTAGATACCCGTTCCCGGACTGTAAAAAAAGATAAAAAGGTGGTGCGTTTAACCAATAAAGAATATGAACTTCTAATTATGTTTATAAAGAACAAAAATATTGCATTGTTTCGTGATGTGATTTATGAAAGAATATGGGAAAAGGATTATACTGGGGAAAGCAGAACCGTAGATCTTCATGTGCAGCGCCTCAAAAGGAAACTGGGCTGGGAAGAAAAGATAAAAACCATCTATAAGATCGGGTACAGATTGGAGGTATAGATCCTTGAAAATTACATGGAAATTGTTTTTTTCAACTGTGATCACGATGATCGTAACATTTTGTCTGGCAGGGTATTTTTTGATCTCTGCCCTTTTTCAATCTGGGTATGAGCAGGCAGTGGATGGGGCGATCAATGTGGATCAGCTGTTTTTGCATGAGTTTGGAAATTATATGGTAGGAGTCTCAAAGGAAGAAGATGCAGACCGACAGATTGCCGTCCTCGCCGATGAATTGTTGATGGAAAATATACAGGTGCATATACAAAAAGAAGATGGTACCATTTTGTATTCCAACACATCTTTTCCAAAAAACAAGATAGAGGTGAAGGCAGAAGCAGAAGGGATGACAAGACGGCTTGTAAATTATGAGGGAAACTACTATATTCAGGTAAAAAGTCGGGTTACAGTGGAGGATATAGTGTATCAGGCAGTACTTTTTCATGATGTCACAGATCTTTTTATAAAACGGCAGGAAGAGATACAGATCTACCATCGGTTTCTCATACTTTTTCTTCTTCTGGACGGGTTGGTCAGTCTGATTTTGGCTGGATGTATCGTCCGACCGATCAAAAAAATTTCCCGGAGTGCGGGACGGATCGCTGGAGGGGATCTGGAACACCGGATCCGCATCCGGGGAGGGGATGAGATCAGCCGTCTGGGAGCGGATTTCAATCGTATGGCGGACAGCCTGGCAGGTAAAATTCAGGAGCTGGAGGACGCGGCGGAGAGACAGGAGGAATTTATTGGAAGTTTTGCCCATGAATTGAAAACCCCCCTCACCTCTATTATCGGATATGCGGACCTGCTGCGTTCCAATCGTCAGACGGAAGAGCAGCAGTTTTTGTGTGCCAATTATATTTTTAAAGAAGGAAAGCGGCTGGAGACCTTGTCATTCCGTCTGCTGGATCTGATCGTTTTAGAAAAAAGCGAGCTGCAGCTATGTAAAATAAATGCTTTGGATTTTTTGCAGGAAATCCAGGGAATGCTGATGCCGGTCATGGAGAGTAAGGGGAAAAATCTGGTGGTTTCGGCGGAAGAGGGAACTTTGTGTGGAGAACCGGAGCTGCTGTACTCGGTTTTCATTAATTTGGCAGATAATGCGGCGAAGAGTAACGCAACGGTCATCGTGTTGAATGGTAAAGCGATGGAAAATGACTATGAGATTGAAGTGTGTGACAATGGCCAGGGGATTCCGGAGGAAGAACTGGTGAGGATCACCGAGGCATTTTACATGGTAGATAAGTCCAGAAGCCGCCGCCAGGGTGGTGCGGGGCTGGGGCTCGCCATCTGTCAGAAGATTTTGGATCTGCATGAGGCAACAATGAATTTTGAGAGCCGTCAGGGAGAGGGAACCCGGGTAAAGATCCGGTTTCCTGCGAATGTGGGTGATCCTGAAGATACTTTAGAAGCAGAGGAGGAAAGAAGTTGAAAAAATATGTTATGTCCATCACGGTGTTTTTCTTGTTCCTGGTAATCACAGCCGTATGTTTTTATCTGCCTCCCAGGCTTTTTGCGCTGAGTGACAACCAGAGAACAAAGGAGACAGTAGTGGGGAAAGAGGATATCGTGATTCAGGCAAATGCCCAAATCCCTTTTAAGAATAAACTGGAATTGATCTATTTTCAGCCGTCAAGTCTGGAATTGATTCCAGTGAGCCAGAGTACGAATGAGAAAAGTGATCTGGAGGAGGTGCTGCGGCAGGAGATTTCTTTGCTGAAAAAAGCAAAAGCTCTGCCCAAAAAGTTTCGTCCTCAATATGATAGTTTGATCCTGGAGCGGGAT
This sequence comes from Eubacteriaceae bacterium, assembly GCA_910575665.1. Lineage (GTDB taxonomy): Bacteria > Bacillota > Clostridia > Lachnospirales > Lachnospiraceae > Eubacterium_F. Next base: position 32,245 of record CAJTFB010000035.1, on the reverse strand, counting down.
TTTGTGATCAATACAAATAATCCAGAAGAATATATGTATATCTGGAAGATGGACATGCTTGGTAAAGACGGTACCATGACGCTGCGGGCGGCCATCGAGGAAGAGAGCGGGAAAGTAGTTTATTTTAGCTTGTACAGTAAGGATACGGAACTTCCCATTGAGAGGATGAGGAAAGGATATTGTAATTACCTGGGGATGGAGGGTCTTATAGAGTCTATATATTTTTCCCCGCCGGATATGTTAGGAGTGTATGATTTTGTCACGGGGATCTTTGCCTATGAATACTTAGGCTATACAGGAAATATAGGAATAGGTGAAAATTATAAAGGAAAAATCCAACAAAATGGTTCTTATAAAAAAAGCTACTAAAAAATATAATAGTATCTTTGAATGAAACAATTATGATACAATGCCGGGTTATCCTGTCTATATCAACAAAGGACAGGAGTGGTCAGGATGGGCAGAAAGAGAGCAAAAAGAATATATGGCAGGGGGCGTAATCGTATACGCTGGGGACGCATCTTGTTTATTCTTCTAGTGCTGGTCGTCGTGGGAATTGCAGCATGCACAAACCGGGCGGAATATGAGAGCGGAGCAGCCAGAGCGCAAGAGGAAGGGGATGAGGGAAGTGGGAATGCGAAGGAAGATACGGTGGAAACTTTGACAAAAGCGGAAAAACCGATGCAGCAGAATAAAGGCGGTGATATCCGCCAGCTTCTCCGAAACGATCCCTATCAGATTGAACTTCTTCAGCGCTATCAGAAAGATGAAAGAGTGTATGAGATCGCAAAGAACCGGACAGATTATCCGGATAAATTGATCGAGACACTGATCCAGTACCCGGAGACGATGGATTTTGTGCTGGGCTACCCGGAGCGGAAGAAGTGGAAGAATAAGGAGATCGAGATCACAGAAGAGGTGGTTCGGGGAGAGATTCCGTTATTTATACAATGGGACAAACGTTGGGGTTATATTTCTTATGGGAACAGTATTGTGGGGATCGGCGGATGTGGACCGGTCGCTCTCTCGATGGTGCTCATGGGACTTACCGGAGATACCAAATACGATCCGGCGTGGATGGCTTCCTATAGTGAAGTAAATGGTTTCTGGGTGGATGGAGTTGGCACCAGCTGGGAACTTATGGGAAGGGGAGCAGAAGAACTTGGTCTTAACGTGGAGCGTCTTCCGCTGCAGTGGGAGATGATCCGCAGCAGATTAGAGCGGGGAAATCCTGTTATCTGTAGTATGAAGCCTGGTGATTTCACATATAAAGGGCACTTTATTGTACTGACAGGTATCAGCAAGGAAGGAAAGCTTACTCTGTGTGATCCGAACAGCCAGGTAAACAGCAGGAAGAAATGGGATCCTCAGCAAGTTGTAGCGCAGATGAAAAGTGTGTGGTCATACCAATGGAAAAAGGGATATTAATATAGATTTAGCTCGACGGCGCCAATTTGAACCCTGTTTCGTTCTGCGCTAGCAGAAAAATAGCGTTGTTGCTTTCATTCAGCGATACCACCGCATCGCCTCATTCAAGCGCCTAGCTATTTTGTTGCTATCACAATCCGAAATCTCCGACCTCCTCTTGTGATTTTCCAATTTACAAGGAAACGGAATGAAACCGTACTGGAGGTACGTTGATTGACGTTGACGTAGCAAATTGGAAAATCACAAGTCGGAGGCAGGGTTCAAATTGGTGCCGTCGAGCTATAGGCAAGTGTGCCAAAAAAAAGATTCGTCATTCCAGACGGATCTTTTTGTTTTTTTCTTAGGCATATGGTAAAATAAATTTAAATTATGGAATTGGCGCCAATGGGCGAAAGAAAGGAAAAGGGAAGGGATGAAAAAACGTTGGATACTGCAGACAAAACCGGGAGATTTTCGCGGCATGGCAGAGCGCTATGGGATTTCACCAGTGACGGCACGATGTATGGTAAACCGGGGGATCTGCGGGAAAGATGAAATGGATACATATTTAAAGGGCGGCCTGGAGAAGCTGCACTCGCCCTGGCTGTTTGCCGATATGGATAAAGCGGTTCAGATTATTTTGGAACATAAGGCAGGCTGCGGAGCTATCGCCTCGGATTTTGACTGTGATGGGATTTTTTCCGCCTTTATTTTAAACAAAGGATTTGAAACCTGTGGGATCAAAAGCCGGATCTTTACCCCTGACCGGATCGAGGAGGGCTATGGGCTGAACCGGCGCATTGTGGATGAGGCGGCAGCAGAAAAGGCCTCTTTTCTTATCACCTGCGATAACGGCATTGCGGCGCTGGAGGAGGTCAGATATGCAAGAGAACGGGGGCTGCCTGTGATCGTTACCGACCATCATGAGATACAGAAAGAGCTGCCGGAGGCAGATGCCGTGGTGGATCCCAAGCGGGAGGATTGTTCCTATCCTTTCAAGGGATTGTGCGGAGCCGGAGTGGCGTTTCAGCTGATCAGCGCTCTGTATGAGAAGATGGGAATTTCTGCGGAAAAAAGGGAAGAACTGCTGGAATATGTGGCGATCGCTACGGTGGCGGATGTGATGGAGTTGCAGGGAGAGAACCGGGTTCTGGTAAAGGCCGGTCTTGGAAAGCTAGTAGGGACAAAAAATGTTGGTCTGAGGGCGCTTTTAGATGTGCAGGGGCTTTCTGGCAGAGATATCAAGGCATACCATATCGGCTTTGTCCTTGGTCCCTGCTTCAATGCGGCAGGGCGTATCAATACGGTAGAGAAGGCTTTTGCTCTGTTGAAAGAGACCGATAGCAGAAAGGCACTGGAGCTGGCGGAGGAATTAAAGGAGATCAACGAGACGAGAAAGCAGATGACCGAGGAGGCGGCCGAAGCAGCCTTTGAACTTCTGGAGCAGGGCGGGAAGACCGGCCAGCCGGTTTATATCCTGCATTTGCCGGAGTGCCATGAGAGCCTGGTGGGCATCGTGGCGGGAAGGATCAAGGAGGCGTATCATCATCCGGTCATTGTCTTTACCTCCGTGGGAGAAGGGCTTGTGAAGGGGTCCGGGCGTTCCATCGAGAGCTATCATATGTTTGAGGGGTTGATGGCATGTAGCGATCTTATGGTACGGTTTGGCGGTCACCGGATGGCAGCGGGGATGACGATGCGCCAGGAGAATCTGCCGGAGCTGGAGCGAAGACTCAACGAAAAAGCCAGTTTGCAGCCAGAAGATTTTATACCGGTGTTAAATATCGATGTTCCCCTTCCTGTAGGACATGTTTCGGAGAAGCTGATCGCGGATCTTGAAGTTCTGGAGCCCTTTGGCTGCGGCAATCCAAAGCCGGTCTTTGCCGAACAGCATTTTCGGATCCTGCGGGCGGCAAGAAGGGGAAAGCGTGCCAATGTGCTGACGATGAAGGTGGCGAATGAAACGGGCACAACCATCGATGCCATTTGTTTTGATGATATAGACGGGTTTGAGAAGTTGATCTGTCAGGAGTGGGGAGATGAGGAACTGGAAAAACTCTATGCCGGAAAAGAAAATGCGGTGGATATTGGGCTGGCATATTATCCATCGGTAAATGAATACGGCGGATTTCGCACTCTGCAGATCGTGGTGACGGATTTTTGCCGGATCCGCCAGAAGACGGACAAGGCGGAATCAATAGGCAGGGCAGAAAAAGAAAAGAGGGCAGGCAGATGATAGAGATTAGTCTTTGTATGATTGTAAAAAATGAAGAGAAGGTACTGGCAAGATGCCTTGACAGCATTGCCGACCTGATGGATGAGATCATTATTGTGGACACAGGGTCCACGGATGCAACGAAAGAGATCGCGGCAAGGTATACCGATCGGATCTATGATTTTGAGTGGGTGGAGGATTTTTCAGCGGCAAGAAACTTTTCTTTTTCCAAAGCCACCAGAGATTATATTTATACGGCGGATGCCGACGAGGTTTTGGACGAGGAAAACCGGCAGAGATTTCGGGAACTCAAAGAGCTGCTTCTGCCGGAGATCGAAATTGTTCAGATGAAGTACTGCAACCAGCTGTCCCAGGGAACGGCATATAACTTTGATGAGGAATATCGCCCGAAGCTCTATAAGAGACAGCGGGAATTTGTATGGATCGAGCCAGTGCACGAGATGGTTCGTCTCGATCCAGTGGTATATGACAGTGAGATCTGTATTCAGCACATGCCGGAAACACTTCACAGCGGCAGGGATTTCCGGGTCTTTCAAAAACAGATCAAAAAAGGGATGCGGCTGTCCAAGCGCCTGCACCATATGTATGCCATGGAGCTATTCATATCAGGAGGAGATGCGGACATTTTGGAAGCGGAGCCTTTTTTTGTGGCATCGGCAGAAGATGCTTCCCGCAGCATGGATGAGGTCCGGGAGGCGGCATGCGTTGCGGCGAGGGCGGCCAGACTCCGGGGAGACAGCCATGGCATTTTGAAAATGTGCCTGAAGGATCTTCTGTCGGAGGGTTCCTCGGAGATGTGCTATGAGCTGGGAGAATATTTCTTTGCCAGAAAAGATTACGTCGAGGCGGCGATGTGGTATTATAATGCGGTTCACGAGACCCAGAGTGTTTTGAATATCCGCACGACGGAACTGGCAGAAGAAAAATATCAGGAGTGCTTGACTTTGAGTGGACTCCAGGACTTATAATAGAGAAAACAGGAAATGAGGGAAATGAATGTCAGAAAAATTAGATCAGCTGCGGGGGGAGATCAATAAGGTAGTAAAAGGAAAAGCCGATGTGGTGGACAAAGTACTCTGTGCCATGCTGGCGGGAGGCCACATTTTGCTGGAGGACATTCCCGGTGTGGGGAAGACGACGCTTGCGATGACCATCGCCAAAGCCATGGCGCTGACGTATCGCAGAGTTCAGTTTACACCGGATGTACTTCCCAGTGATATCGTGGGCTTTTCCATGTACAATGCCCAGACAAAAGATTTTGAGTACCGGGAGGGGGCGGTGTTTGCCAATCTGTTTCTTGCCGATGAGATCAACCGTACCTCACCAAAGACACAGTCTGCGCTCTTAGAGGCGATGGAGGAGGAAAAAGTGACGGTGGATGGTGTGGAGCACCCGCTTCCTGTGCCCTTTACGGTGATCGCCACGGAAAATCCGGTGGGCTCATCGGGTACCCAGATGCTTCCGGAGTCCCAGCTGGATCGTTTTATGGTCTGCCTTTCTATGGGGTATCCGGCTCACGAGGACGCGGTAAATATTTTGAAAAATGATGGTTCCAAACCTCTCCTGGATCTCCGGGAGATCATGACGGTGTCGGAGTGGCAGGCATTAAAGCAGCGCACAGAGAACTGCTACGTCAGTGAAGAAATGTATGATTATGTGGTCAGGCTCACCGAGCAGACCAGGGAAAATGTGTATGTCCTGCTGGGGGCGAGTCCCCGTGCCAGCATCGCGCTGCTGCGCATGGCGAAGGCGATGGCAGTCATGAGGGGCAGGGATTACGTTGTGCCAGAGGATGTCAGGGATGTAATTTATGATGTGTTTGGCCACCGTGTCAAGCTGGGGACGAAAGCTAAGGCGGAAGGAATGACCGTGATCGAAGTGCTGATGCAGGTATTTGACGGGGTTAAGGTGGTGAAGCCGTGAAACGCTTACGATATATGCTGGAATATTTGTTTCTGTTTGTGGCAAACGGAATTATGCTCTGGTTCTTTCGTGGGTATCTGAATCTTTTGATCGCTGTGGCAATGATCCTGCTTTTTTTCTATGCCTTCTTTTCTGTTCATCTGGTGAAAAAATATGTGTCGCTGGAGATGAAGGCACCGGCGGAGGAAATTCCTAAAAAAACAGAATTCTTTATCCGGCTCCGACTAAAGAATCGCTGCTGGCTGCCTCTGGTGACAGCAAAGATATTTTTGCGCACGGGAAACAGCTTTCAGGGCGATCTGGCGGAAAATATTCTTGCTTTGCCGCTGAGGTCGGGAAATACTGTGGAGATACAGTATCCGCTGACCTCAGCTTATGTGGGTAATGTGGAGGTTTGCTCTGAGAAGATTGTTTTGTATGATCTGCTCGGTTTTCACAGTGTGACAGTAAAAGTCCAGGCCACAGAAAGCGTATATATCCTTCCCACAGGAGGGAGCGAGGAAGAATTTGTCCTCAATGACTATGAGACAGGCATGGATGAGGTAGAGGAGAGCAGGCTTACCGGCAGTGATTTTTCCGACGTGAGCCAGATTCGGGAGTACATTCCCGGTGATGCCATGAAAAACATTCATTGGAAGCTCTCTGCCAAGAAGGATATTCTGATGGTAAAAGAACGTCTTCATATGTCCTCCCGGAAGTTACTGCTTGTGCTGTCTCTCGATAAGGAAGAGGCAGAAAAGACCGATGGGGCAGTGGAGCGGCTTTTTTCCTTTGGGACATTTTGCCTGTCAAACCGTGTGCCGGTGACGTTATTCTGGTGGAGTGACAGATATCACGAGATTCGCCAGGAGACGGCGGAATCTGGGGAAGAGTGGCGACATCTGATGACTCGTCTTTTTCACGATCAGGCGGGAAACGGGTATGTAGAGGAACATTTTCGGTCGGGACATCCGGGAAAAGGATATATTCTTGTAAAAAATGACGAGATCCGGGCAGTAGTATAAACGATATGTGCTGTCGACTTTGATGTGATGCGCAATAAGGCAAAGGTGAACTGCGTTCATCTTGCGAATGGAGGAAGCTATGGGGATTTTTAACAAAAAAGAAAAAAGGGATCTGCAGATCACGATCTCCGAGGGAATCCGTGTGGGACGTCCTCTGGTTACAGGGCGCCAGAATGCCCTGCTTAGCTGTATTCCCAAGGGGATTTTAGTATATATGGTGGTTTTTGGATCACTGGGTGGCTTTCTGTCCGCCTTTAACGTGGAGTGCACCTACCTTCTTCCAGGAATCCTTCTGCTGATTTTCGCTCTGTATTTCAGCGGATTATTTGCCTTTCGCAAGAGCCGTTATAAGGACATCGGATATATCGTATTTTTTGTGATTTATGTCATCGGGATCTATCTGTTTAAAGCCTACGTCAACAGCGGATTTGCAGCGATCGTGAATATGGTGAGGCAGAGGGGGGAGATGTATTTTGATCTGAATACCGGCAATGAGTTTGCGGAAAATATAGACAACCGGTACCTCACGGTTACGATTACCCTTATTTTCATCGGAATTTTTGAGGTTTTGCTGTTAAACATCTTTGTTTCAAATTATATGAGCCTGAAGCTGGCGGTATTCCTGGCTGTTCCGATGTATGGCATTCCGTTGTATTTCGAGGTGGAGCCGGATCTTCCCTTTACCCTGTGTATGCTCGGCGGTCTGATGGGGATCTGGATCTTTAAGAACAGTGGACATTTTAGTGGCGGCAGCAGCCGGAAGCGGTTTGAACAGGAGCAGAAGGGAAAGGTGCCCGAACTGACCTATACCCAGGACAATCATGTATATGCAGGCGTCCTTCTGGCAGTTTTCTGCTGTGTGCTTCTGGTGGGTGTCTTTACCAGCTTTTATACGAAACACGATTTTGAAAAAAGAAGAGGGATAAATTCATATAAGGCGGCGACAGAGGATGGGGTATCTGGATTTTTAATGATCGGATTCCGCATCTTTTTCCCGAATTATTATCAGTCCGGCGGCATGAGCGGAGGCTATCTGGGGAATATTTCTGCCCTTCGTCCCACAAATGAAACCCACCTGATCGTAGAATTTGTACCTTATGATACGAATCCAGTCTATTTGAAAGCATATACTGGAGTGCAGTATACCGGGGACCGTTGGCTGAATGGTTATACTCTGACCGGGACAGAATTTGGAAATTCTCCTTATTTTAAGGTGGAGAGCATGGCAGAAGAGGCAAAACAGCTGGCAGGTCTTTATAAGAAACAGCCCCAAAAATACGGGAAAGGGATTATGAAGATCACCAACCGGGCAGCCAATCCCAATTATGCCTACTACCCCTATTTTACGAAATTTGATGATTACAGTAAATATACCAGCAACAAAGATCAGATATTTTTGCCGGGCAGTATCAACAAGATAAAGGAATTTACCTATTATCCCAATATCAATTATGAGGCGGAGATCCGGGAAGCAGTTTCTCTGGTTCCGGGGATGGAGACGGTATCGGGCACGGCGGCGTATACACTCCTTCATCCCAGTAACGAGGCGGCTGTGGACCGGTTTATCCGAGAGGCGGGAGTAGTGCAGGGAGACGTGGATGCGGCGCAGAAGGTAGTGGAGCATTTTCACAAAGAATATTCGTATAGTTACAGCCCAGGAAGGGTGCCCAGAGGGGATGACTTTGTCAACTATTTTCTGGAAGAAAATAAAAAAGGAATCTGTTCCCATTTTGCGTCGGCGGCAACGTTGATTTTCCGTAGACTGGGCATTCCTGCCAGGTATGTGGAAGGCTATGCCTTTGGCTATGGACAGATTATGGCTTCTGAGAAATCTGATCTAGAAGAAAAATGGTATCGCGGTCACCGGCTTCTGAAAGAAGAGACTGCCAGGATCGTAGAAGTAAAAGATTCCAATGCCCATGCCTGGGTGGAGATCTACCAGGAGGGGAAGGGATGGATGATCGTGGATCCCACGCCGGCGGTATCCGATGAAGGCGTGGGCAGAAATGGCGGGCTGCTGAATTCGGTGAGAAATTTCTGGGAAAATTCTCCAGGTTTTAGTATTGACGGTGATCTCTCGGGATTTAATCTTGGGTTCCTGAACTCCGATGGCTTTCGCCTGGCTGCGGTCGGTGTAGTGGTATTGGCTCTTTTCCTGCTTTTTGCCAGAGCTGCCGCGGTCCGTATTTACCGTTTCAGTCGCTGGCACACACAGGATCTGAGAGGGAACCTGCTTTGGTACTATGGAGAAGTCTGCCGCAAAAAGAGCCAGAGGGACAAAGAATTTAGCCGCCTTTCGGTGCCCTCTGAACAGATTCATTACCTGATGGAAAAGTACGATTCGGGAAAGAAAAAGAAATCAGTTCCGCTGGACACAGACCGGGTGGTGAGATTATTAGAAGAGATCTGTTTTGCACCGGGTGAGCCGGACAGAGAGGATTATCAGTATGTTATGGAGGTGCTGAAAAAGATGAAAAGAGGTACATTTAAAAATTGAAAATAGCAGCATATGGAACTGTCTTAATTACAGAGGCAGTTCTATTTTTTTGTCTTTTACAGGGTCTAAATATCTGCAATATGTCGTTTTATGTCGAAAATTGCGATGAAAAGTTCTAGACTTTAATCAATGTATCAGATACTATTTATAATATAAAGAATTAAAAAATATATTATAAAATTTAATGAAAGATAGAGTAAAATTATTATGGATTCTAATGAAAAAGTGGGCTTTAATTCCAGAGTACGTTTATTAAGAGGTGAGAATTGCACTTTATTAGCAAATATGGATAATGGTGAGTGTCTGTTTTTGTCGAATGAGTGTGTAAATATAATAGAAAAGTCAATAGAGGAAGATCTAACATATTATCAGTTAATTGAAGCTATAGAGGATAAAGCGTCAAAAAATTATATGGCTAAACTTATATCAAAGCTAGAGCAATTGTGTATGTGGAACGACATGGATATAGAAAATATGAAATCAGAGTTTTTAAATTTTTCTATAGACATTACAAACAATTGTAATTTGAGATGTAAACATTGCTGTGTTAGTGCTGGTGATCAAAAAAACGGATCGGATTTATCAACTGAGAAAATGCTTACGATCGTAAAAAGTATTGCCCGGTTAAAGCCGGCAAGTATAACAGTTTCAGGAGGAGAACCCTTATACCGGGAAGATTTTGTAACAATTACGGATCAGATCAGGAAATATTATAAAGGGGCTCTTATATTAATGACAAATGCTACGTTGGTTACAGAATCTCTGGCAAAATACATATCAGAAAAATATGATGCAGTAGATATCAGTATCGATGGAATTGATGAGGAAAGTTGTAGCATTTTAAGAGGAAAAGGAGTTTTTGAAAAAACTTTAAAAGGGCTTAAACTGTTGAAAGCACATAATATGAGGATTTCTGCCTCCATGGTTTTATCTAAAGAAACAAAAGAGTTAGGAGATCAATTTTTAGATTATTGTAAAAATATTTTACATGTGAAAGGAATTATTCGATGTTTTGAGGATACTGGCAGAGGAAATGATAATAAAAAAATGCTGGAAATCGATGATAATGGTTGTATATATGCAAATAAAGAAGATATGGAAAAATATTTTCTTAAGCATAAAATCTTTCGTGTGCAACCTCAAATTTTTGCTTGTAAGGGGGCCAGAACAGAATTTCAGATAAATCATTTAGGAGAAATATTCCCTTGTGCATCTTTTATGGAAATTGAGTTTAGTTTGGGAAATATAATAGAAATTAAAGATTTGAAATCATATTTTGATCGGGGAGAATATAAAAAAACAGAGGGGTACAAAAGATTTTATTCCTGGATGCCATTCAATCAAAAAGAGTGTGGTGAATGCAATAAACAACTACTTTGTTTTAGTTGTGCAAACACAGTAAGAAAGACTGTAGATCGTAAGGATTTTAAAAAATGGTGTAAGTATAATAATGAATATTTTGATATGTATTGGAGATGTCATGGGACTGTTTAACATATGGGTCACACACAGTTGTAACTTAAATTGTAGTTACTGTTATGAATCTGGAATAAGAGAAGATCTAAGTTTTGATCAAAAGCTATTTGATGATTTAATATTTTTTATAGTAGAAACCAGTAAAAATTGGGAAGAGGTGATGATAAATTTTCACGGCGGAGAACCATTGATGAATTTTGAATTTATCAAGAGGGTTGTTTGCAAATTGGAAGATATCAATCTCAATTGTTTTTATTCTCTTACTACGAATGGAATATTATTAAATGATACGATTATAAATTTTTTAATTAAATATGATGTTTCTTTATCTGTTAGTATTGATGGGGACAGAATAAGTAATGATATAAGTAGAAGGAACTGGAAGGAAAAAAGTATATACGACATAGTAGTAAAAAAAATATCTGTATGTTTAGAAAATGATATAGAACCAAGGGTCAGAATGACAGTAGTTCCAGAAAATGTACAGTACTTATCTCAGGGAGTTAAGAGTCTTTGGGAGATGGGGTGTAAAACATTGGTTGCAGCTCCCGATTTATTTTCTCCCAGGTGGTCAATGGAAAATATTTCTCTATTGAAACGGGAACTGAAAAAAATTAGAGATTTTAAAGATAATGGACAAAAAACTTTTGATTTTTTTGATCATGATCCCCACAGGAAAAAGGGAAGATGTTGTGGAGGGGTTTATGAATACAGTATTTCAACTACGGGTGATCTATATCCATGTACTTTTGTATATGGAAAAAAAGAATACTGTATAGGAAATATTAAGACAGGAATTGACGATAAGAAAATAAAAAATCTCAGGGCTGTTTACTCTGAAGATAACTACAACTGTATAAATTGTAAAGACAAAGAATATTGCATTGCGAACAGATGTAAATATATAAATATGGCAGTATGCAATGATTATCTGGAAGCGCCTAAACTGGTCTGCCAGCTGGTTAATTTATTGAAGTCGGTTAAAAAGTAAATCTATTATAGAGCATAAAGGAGGTACATATGAAAGTTGATAATATAATGGACCAATTAGAATTGGAAGATCAATTTGATATTGAGACACAGGGATGTCTGGACGACTGCGTGGAGTTTTTACAAAAATTCAAAGGTGATTGGGAAGTAATAACAAGAACCGGAGAGTTTAAAGCAAACGGTAAGGAGAGTATTTCTGAAGTAAGAAAAATTAAGAGTATTTATGGTGTATATTGTTATCGTAAATTTACGGCAAAAACTACTGCCTTATGGTAGTATAATTTTTGAAATTAATTAATTTGAGATTATAATAGGTTTACTTTTTAATATTATTGTATGGATAGCTAAATATGAATATAGTTGTAATGGATGATTTTGGAGAAGAGAATGAGAATTATTATTTCTTTGAGAGTCAAAGAGAGTTTGATTTGCATTTCGAACATAACAGGGATGATAATATATCACATGGTGAAAGAGTGGTCCGTACCTTTTATAAATATAATAAGTCTAATGTAACGATTCACATCATCTCTGTCAGGGCGATGGGAATCATAGAATCTTTTCAATGCCTTTTAAATATGAACTTTGATATGCTTTTATTGTGTTTTACAATTAAAGATAAATCTATTTATAATCAAATAGCGGAATGGATTGATTTATTCGTAAGCAAAAGAGCTATTGTTATATGTTCCTGTTCCAATAATACAAAAGGAGAGGGTTTTGGATTTCCAGCAAATCATCCAGCAGTGCTTGGAGTCGCCCAAGGGGCTTTTTTAGCTGCTGACCAATTTTATTTTGATAACAATAGTAAAGATAGCAAAGGTAAATATTATATACATGCAGATGCGACACCGGAGTTTATAAAAATTTCGGAAAATCAATATTGTATTTTTGGCGGCACAAGTAAAGCAGTCCCTAAATTTGCAGCAGGTTTTGTGAATGCTTTGAAGCGGGGAAAGGCTGATAAAAGGAATATTGCAGATTATTTAAGAAATTACTCTGGTTTTAAAGACGACATTTTGTTTAAACAATGTAAGAAAGGAAAGATTTGGGATGTAGAAAAGACGGAAGTAAAAACTTTGATGAAAATAGTAAATGTTTTGAATGAATATCTTACTGAACCTATTAATGCAATTGAGTTTAAAGACGTCAGCATAAATGACATATGGATTGCAGAAGACAATTTCGCAGAAATATTAATAAATTTGTTTGAACGTTTTGATTTGCAGGTGCAAATTGAGGACTTGCATTTTTGCGAGTTTATGTCTGTGCATAGTTTGGCAAGATTTATAGAAAAACAGGGAGTACATAATGAGATGTAGCATTGGTAATATTAAATTAAAAGCTGGACTTACATTTTTGTGGAAATATAAAATTAATTTTTTGTTGCTAATTATAATTTCTATTTTAGGATCCTCAATTTCTTATATTAATCCATATTTGAACATGTTGATTTTTGATGTTGGAATTGGTGAAAAAAATATTAAACTTTTTCTCATTGCTATAGCTGGTATATGTATCGTATATGTAATACAAAACGTCTTTTCAATTATTAAAACGCTTTATAGTAAAAAAATAAATTATAAAATGGAGAAGGCGCTTAAGAACAGTGTTTTGGATTATGTATTGTTTACATCTAAAGAATTAAAGGAGGGGGAGATCAATGCACTTTTTACTCATGATGTAAATACTTTTTTGACACTTGTAACTTCAGTTGGACAAGAAATATTTACTGATATGGCGGGAATTATACTGGCAGCCTGCTTTTTAATAAAAATAAATTTAAAGATGGCTGTTTTAGTAATGTTTTTGGAAGCGGTTATTTTGATGATCCGGCTTAAGAGTAATAAGATCCTTGGTAAAAAAAGTGAAAAGACCAGGAATAGTTTTATTGATATAGCAGGAGTAGAAAATGAAATAATCTTAAATTACAAAAGCATATGCAGTCTTGGGGCGGAAAAATATATTGTATCAAGGTACAATAGAGTTTTAAAGGCTAATTTCCGTGAAGAATATGAAAAAAGCAGATTTTGTAGTTATTTAGGAGCTGGATTATCGATTTTGTCAAATATAATCAGTAGTACTATATTATTACTTGGTGGTTTAGGAGTAATAAGGGGTCATATGACGATAGGCCAGCTGGTATCATTTTTCCAATACACGTCGATGTTTATAAGCTCATTGACGTCATTAACCGGAATACCCTCCGAACTGTTTGCTAATATTGCTTCTATAGAAAACGTTCTGGAGATATTGGGGATTGAGAGAGAAAAAAATATTGCTGGGGAGAAAGGATTAAGAAAAATTGACCAGATAGAGATTAAGGATTTAACTTTTTCATATACAGATAAGAGTTTGATTTTTAATGGTTTAAATGTTATCTTTAAGAAGAATACAATAAACTACATAATTGGTAAAAGTGGGATTGGTAAAACCACGTTGGCAAATTTACTGCTGAAAAAGATAGAAACAAAAGAAAATTATATCTGGTTTGATAAAGAAGAATTAAATTCATTTGAAAAGAAACAACTGGCAAAATATATATCCTGGGTTTCCCAGGACTCCATTATTTTTAATGATACAATATGGAATAACATTACTTTAGGGGAACCGGCAGAAATGGAGGAAATAATACCAATATGTAAAGAAAGCATGATATGGGAAGATATACAAACTATGGAAAATGGCTTAAATACCGTTATACATGGTTTTGGTGATAATGTATCTGGAGGCCAGATAAACCGGATATGTCTGGCAAGGGCGATTTTTATGAAAAAACCTATTATAATTATTGATGAAGGAACGGCGGGGGTGGATAAGGCTACAGAAACAAAATTAAAATTAAATCTTAATTCTTTTTTTAAAGATAAGATTGTTATTATAATTACACATAGTGAAAATTTTATTTCTGAGACAGGTAATATATATGAAATAAAAAATCATAGGATATATTTAAAAAACAGGAGTGACAGCATTTGAAGATCATAATAAGATATTTATTGCGAAATAAAAAAAGAACCAGCAAGACGATTTTGTGTATCGCATTTTCTGTGATGCTTATGTTCTCTCTTATGCAGATGGGGGACGTACTGGTGAAAGAGTTTCATGATCTGGCTTTAAACGGACTGCACCGTGACGTAAGTATTACCCGGATCACCTTATCAGAGATGGAAAAGATACAGAAGATTGCGAAAAAGCAGACGGCGGCACAGATGTATACGATCTGGGTGGGCGATGTGGATCTGGAACAGAGGGCGAAAGCAGGACGGATACTTGGATTGGAGGGGGATCTGGAATATTTTAAAGATTGTGAAATGATCGCTGGCAGGAAACCGGAAGAGACAGGGGAGATTATCGTTTCCCAAAGCCTGATGGAGTCACAGCCGGATTATTATAAGCTGGGAAACAGAGTGGAATTAAGCATATCTGATGAAAAGAACAGAAATCACAAAGAAGCATTTACCGTATGCGGCGTGTTCTCTAATATAAAGGACGAAGGGGATATGATCTTTACCAGTGTTCTGACGGCGGACCAGCTGAGGAAACAGTGGGGGCTTTCCGAAGCATCGGACAGTAATGCGGTGGCGGTGACGATCCATAAAGAAGAGTATAAAGCGGATAAGATCGCGGATTTTTTATATGAGATACGGGAGGTCCTTTATCCAGAAGAGTCGGAAGAGAAAACCTATTTTTTCAGAGACCGGGTTCTTTGGAATGAGCAGAAAAGCGCCCTCTATGAAGAAGAGGGGACCTTTACATCGGTTTCACAGACCCTTAAGCTCCTGACGGTCATCATAGCGGCGGGGATGATGATATACATATATGGGGTTTTCCATATCAATGTATTCCAGAAGATCCGATACCTTGGCATCATGAGATGTCTGGGCGGCGATCAGAAGACGCTGGCAGGAAATATTTTTGGAGAGAGCATGCTGATCTCCCACGCGGGTATTCTGTTTGGAATCCTTGGGGGTAATGTGCTGAACCGGTTTGTCGCAGACAAGGTGCTAAATGCGCTGATGAAGGTGGATTATTCTGTTCGACTAAGGCAGATGTGGGGTACTTATGCAGAAGTGTATCTGGTTGCCCTTCTGCCAATTCTGATGGCAACCTTAAAGGTATGGCTGGGGGTAATAAAAATCTCACCTGTCCAGGCGATGAATTTTGAGGAGAATTCGAAGATCAGAAAACCTTCCCATGAAAGAAAACAGACAAAACAAAAAAACATAGTAGGGTATCTGGCAGGGAGAAATATATGGCGTAACCGGTCCCAGAGTTTTACGGTCATAGCGGTGATCAGTGTTACCCTCACCCTTCTGCTGATCATAGCAAATACGTTTAGTGTCGTGGACTTTACTCCCCAGAAGGGAAGACAGGATTTTTGCCGGTATGAAATAATTTTCGACTATGAGACAGAGGATTATTTTCGTGATCGGGATGTCGAGAAATTCAGAGAGTTAGATGGTGTAGAAGAGGTCTATTCCCAATTCATAGCCAGGGAAGTCAAATTACAGTCAGAGAGGGACAGTCTTCTTGTTGTTTACAGCGATTCTTTATGGGAAAAGCTTCTGGAATACAATCCGGAGTTAAAGAACCAGGACTATGAGAATAAACCTGTATCCGTGGCATATAGCAGCGATGAATTTGATCTGGCGTCTTCGGTCACCCTGGAAGGGGTAAACCAGGAAGAAAAAATACAGATGCCAGTGACTCAGACGTGTGTGGGAACGCAGAGTCTGTTAGGCGAACTGACAGAAAACGATGATACGATCAAATTTATCCTGAATGAAAAAATGGCTGAAAGGATCGGAATTGTTACAGGGCAGTATTCCAGCATGTCTCTGGAAACCAACAGCCGCTTTGACAATGCACACTTTGAAGAGTTCGTAAAAGAAAATCTAAAAAATGCTTTAATCGTTCCGCTGAATGCAGAGAGTTCCGATGAAAATCAGTTACTGGCCATCATTTTTCTGGCATCCTATATATGTATCGCCTTCTTTGTATTTGTATTTTCAATGATAGAAAGTATGGTAGAATTTAATATGATAAACAGAAGAAGTGAATACGGGGTTATGAGGGCTCTTGGAATGAACCGCAGATTATATAAAAAACTGATCTGCCTGGAGAGTATCCGCTTAGGATTTTATGCGGTGATCATTGCAGTAATTGTATCTCTTTTTGCAAACTATTATTTTACTTCACAGATCTTTCAGCAGGCAGAATTCAGTATCCCGGCGTACATTGTTACGGTTGTTATGTTGATGTTACTCATATTAGGGAAAAGCTATAGGGCAGTCCAAAAAAACATGAATGCAAATATTGTGGAAATGATTCAAAATAGAGAATAAGGTGCTAAGGTTGAAAGAAATCTTTCAACCTATCAAGTTTGTGCGCCCACGCCCAAACTTGTGTGAGGCGCAAAAAACATGCGCAAATGGAGGGAAAAATGAAAGAAGTTATTTTAGAAAATGTCTCAAAATCCTATGGGACAGGTGTTAAAAAGCAGGAGGTCCTAAAAGGGGTTAATCTGGAGGTGGAAACCGGAGAATTCGTGACGATCTATGGTCCCAGCGGCGCAGGCAAAACTACGATTATGAATATTGTGGGAGGGCTGGATGATTTTGATGCGGGTGAGGTGATTGTAAATGGCGAGAATATTTCCAATCTGTCCGAGACTAAACTCGCCCGGTACAGACGCAGGCATGTGGGGTATATTTTTCAGATGTTTCATCTGATTCCGGTACTTACGGTGTATGAGAATATTGTCTACCCTCTGCAGCTGGATAAATGTAAGATCGATGATGAGTATGTGGAGGAATTAATGAAGGATCTGGGTATTCTTGAAAAACGAAGTGCTTTTCCCAATGAACTGTCAGGGGGACAGCAGCAGAGGGTGGCCATCGCAAGGGCATTGGTAAACCAGCCCAATGTTATCCTCGCCGACGAGCCGACGGGAAATCTGGATGAAAAGACGGGGAATGCGGTGATCGATCTGCTGCTTTCGGGAGTTAAAAAATATCATCGCACACTGATCATGATAACCCATAACATGGAAATTGCCAGACGGTCGGATCGGATCTATCAATTAAGAGAAGGTAAATTGTATGAAATTTCAGTTGATGTGTAGATATATTTACAATAAAAAAAAGCTTGCTATGATAGGTTTTGTCATTCTTTTCTCTCTGACAGGCATGTATGCGTTCTATGGTTTACTATTTTATCAGGCAAATGCGAATAAATGGCATCCTCTTGAGAGGATGGGGGATGGCTGGTATTATTATCTCAGCGATATTTCTTCGATGGAAGAAGATCCAGGGCTGGCTTACATAGAACATGATTTTAAAACTCTAGACACAAAGCGGATTCATTCTTTTGATGGATATGATGTTTATCATTGTTCGGAGGAAGCCTGGGAAATGTATGATTACCAGTTAAAAAAGGGAGATAATTTTTCCAGGGCAGATGCTAATCAAGTCATCATTTCCCGCGATCTGGAAAGAGAGCATCCCATTGGCAGTACCATGCAGATCAGGATATGGAATACAAATTCATTTTACGGAAAACCCAAACCGGTAAAAACCATCGAATGTACGGTGGCAGGGGTGATGAGGCAGGATAAGATATTATTCAGTCAGACTCCCGATAGTCCAGCGTTTAGCCACCGTATTTCGGAGTCTATGTTTTCAGAAGCACGTGATGGAAGGCTGGACCCAACGGCGGTCAGCCAGATCTTTTTGAATCCCGCCTTTGAACTAGAGGATTCAAGCTGGTATCAACGGTCTTCTGGAATCTTCTTTCAGGCTGATGAGACTGAAATGATGGAAGCGAAAGAAAAATGTAATGATTATGGTACGATTTATAAAGTCCGTGACATTCTTACACAGAATAATCCCATTTATGGAAATGACAGATATAAAAGTATCGTTACATGTGCATTTTTTTCATTATTTTGTGTGATGTATCTGGCAGTGTGGCTTACCTGTGTGCTGCGGGCAAATGAAAAAGATTTTGCTTACCTGACATATATCAATGGACATTTGACAGGACGTCAGCAGAAGAAAAGAATTAATCATTACTGCAGCAAGATTTTTGCAACCGTCTTTTTGTTAATTCCACCAATCTATTTTCTTTCTTTCGTGGCATGGTTTCTGCCCAATGAACTGGATGGCTTTTGGGAGATGGAATTATTTATGCCTTTGATCGTTCTGGGGCTTCAGTGTACGGTGTGCGTTCTGGGCGTATTGTGTCTGAAGCTTGCGAACAGAAAATATGTACAAAAAGTCGCAGAATATCTTGAGAATTGTCCGCTTCAAAAATTATATATAGATGATCTGTCTGCGAAAGATAATCTTGTTTTGGTGTTGACCGCCCAGGGCTATAGGAATAAATGGGCAGAAGAATATGTGGCAACAGTATTGGAAAAACGGGAAGTCAGCTATTGTAAGAACAGGCGGGCAGATATGCTTTCCCATGAAGAACGCATAATTATAAATAAAATACGAGATGAATTCCTGCAGAAAATATAGTTCATTCTCCTAAATAATCCAATAAAGGGGTCAGATACTTCTTATCTGTCCAATTGCAGGTCTGCCCTGCAGCACATATAAGAGCTTTCATCCACGGCTCATAAGTACTGGGATCTTTTTTGGCTACAGATTTTTGCAGTAGTCTGCACAAGGTTCGGTCTATGAATTTCATGTTGCTCTCGTCCCATGCTCCCCGCCCATAAAAAAGAGGAATTTCTTTGAGATCGCCGGTCAGATTGCGTGCCTTGATCTCATTTAGGGCACCCTCGTCATAGGGAGATGCGCCCACGCAAAAGATGGCCGTTTTTTTATCTTTTAATTTTCTGTTTCTTTAAAAAGGATAATCCTGCTATGCCAGAGGCATAAATCCCGCCACACAGAAGGATTGTCTTGTATTGCAGGGCATCGTCTATGACCGCTTTTGGTGTTTCAACACAGTCAAAAGCGGTCATTTCCTGAAGCCATTCGGCATATTTCTTTGTTGCTCCGTATTTGGATTGATATAGGATGATTCCTTTTTTGTTATTTGTCTTCATCAGTTTTCCTCATTCAATACAATGGATATTAAGTTGTTTAACGTAAACAAACTTAGTATTCATTGTATTATAGTGCCAGTGCCGCTCCCACGAAACCTTTAAACAGCGGATGCGGGCGGTTTGGCCGGCTCTTGAATTCCGGATGCGCCTGGGTGGCGATAAACCAGGGGTGTTCCGGCAGTTCCATCATTTCCACGATACGTCCGTCCGGAGAGAGACCGGAGAACTTCATGCCGTTTCGAATCAGATCGTCTCTATAATAATTATTCACTTCATAGCGGTGACGGTGCCGTTCCTGAATGGTGTCGGTTCCGTAAAGCTGGTATGCCTTGCTGGATTTGTCCAGAGTACAGGGATAAGAGCCGAGACGCAGCGTGCCGCCGATGTCTTCGATTCCGTCCTGCTCCGGCATAAGATGAATCACCGGATGGGTGGTGGAAGGCGCCAGTTCTGCACTGTGGGCGTCGCCCCAGCCGATGACATTTCTTGCAAACTCCACGATGGCCAGCTGCATACCGAGGCAAAGCCCCAGGAATGGTATGTTATGTTCACGGGCATACTGAATGGCAAAGATTTTTCCGTCGATGCCCCGGTCCCCAAACCCGCCGGGAACAAGGACGCCGCTGACGTCGCTCAACAGTTTTTCTACATTTTCCTGTGTTACCTCTTCGGAATTGATCCACTTGATATTCACCTGGGCATTGTGGGCAAATCCACCGTGTTTCAGTGATTCCACCACGCTGATATATGCGTCGTGGAGGGCAGTATATTTTCCTACCAGAGCCACTGTGACTTCTTTCGAGAGATTTTTAATGGAATAAACCATATTTTCCCACTCGGCAAGGTCTGGTTTCGGGCATTCCAGTTTGAGGCACTTGCAGGCGATATCTGCGAGATGCTCTTCCTCCATGGCGAGGGGAACTTCATATAACGTGTCAACGTCCAGATTCTGAATGACCTGGTCGCTGGGTACATTACAGAATAAAGATATTTTGTCCTTGATGGATTTTTCCAGCGGAATCTCCGTGCGGCACACGATGATGTTTGGCTGGATTCCCATACCCTGTAATTCTTTTACACTGCTCTGGGTCGGTTTTGTCTTCAGTTCATCGGAGGCTTTCAGATAAGGGATCAGTGTGACATGGATCAGGATCGCATTGTCATGTCCCACATCCAGCTGGAACTGGCGGATGGCCTCTAAAAAGGGCTGGCTCTCGATATCTCCCACGGTGCCCCCGACTTCGATGATCGCGATCTGTGTCTCGTCACATCCGTCATTCCGGTAAAAACGACTCTTTAATTCATTTGTAATATGTGGGATGACCTGCACCGTACCGCCGCCATAATCGCCGCGGCGTTCCTTGGACAGCACGGACCAGTAAACCTTTCCGGTGGTCACGTTGCTCTGTTTGGTCAGGCTCTCATCGATAAAACGCTCGTAGTGCCCCAGGTCGAGATCTGTCTCCGCCCCGTCATCAGTCACGAATACCTCACCATGCTGGATCGGGTTCATGGTGCCGGGATCGATGTTGATATAGGGGTCGAATTTCTGCATCGTCACGCGGTAGCCCCGCATTTTCAGCAGACGCCCCAGCGATGCCGCGGTGATCCCCTTTCCAAGACCAGAAACAACTCCTCCTGTTACAAATACATATTTTACAGCCATTTTTCCTCCTCCTTGCCGCCCTGTCTGTGGAAAGCGGCATCTATGTGTATATAAATCATGATCGGTTGGGTAAAAATACTTACTATATTATGATGCTATGGATTGCTCCGCATTTTGTCCTTTTGACCCTATCGTCATATTATACTATTTTTGCAATGTTGTTTCAATAGGGAAAAATTTTTTTTCACGAATTCTTCACATCTATAGCATTGATTTATGGGGGGAAATCCATTATACTAAAATGAGTGTGTAATTACTAGGAAAGGAAAGGGTTAAATGGAAAATAACAGCAATCGCAAGCAGCCTGGCAACAAGAAAAAGAATAAAACAAATATTATCATTTGCATTGCAGCGGCATTTTTTGCCTTCGGACTGATCTTGTTTTTAAATTCTGAAATTCAACGGAATACAAAAAAGGAAATTTCCTATACCAAATTTATCGAGATGCTCAAGGAGGGAAAGGTAGAAAAAGTAACCTTTGGCTCCAATGTGATCCATATTGAGCCCAAGACGGAAGAGCGGGTGGCGATGTTTAAAGTCACTTATTATACCGGTTATGTCAATGACACGGCGCTGGTCCAGGACATGCTCAACAAATATAACGTAGAGTTTTCAGCGAAGATCGAGGATACCAGTTCTGGTGTACTGGAATTTTTCCTGGCATATATCCTTCCCTTTGTGGGGATGTGGGTCGTTCTCTGGCTTCTCATGCGCTTTATGGCGAGAAGCGGCGGGGGCGGCGGCCTGATGGGTGTGGGCAAGTCCACAGCAAAGATGTATGTAGAAAAAGAGACCGGGGTTACCTTTAAGGATGTAGCGGGCGAAGAAGAGGCGAAGGAGTCTCTGACGGAGCTGGTGGATTTTTTGAAGAACCCGGATAAATACCGGAAGATCGGGGCGAGACTTCCGAAGGGAGCACTTCTGGTAGGGCCTCCGGGTACCGGTAAGACCCTGCTGGCAAAGGCGCTTGCCGGGGAGGCCAGCGTACCTTTCTTTTCCCTGTCCGGTTCGGATTTTGTGGAAATGTTTGTGGGAGTGGGTGCTTCCCGTGTCCGGGATCTGTTTAAACAGGCACAGTCCATGGCGCCCTGTATCATATTTATCGATGAGATCGATGCCATCGGTAAAAGCAGGGATACCCAGTATGGCGGCGGCAATGACGAGCGAGAGCAGACGCTGAACCAGCTGCTCTCGGAGATGGACGGTTTTGATTCCTCCAAAGGTATCGTTATTTTGGGCGCCACCAACCGGCCGGAGGTGCTGGATAAGGCATTGCTGCGGCCGGGACGTTTTGACCGGAGGATTATCGTGGAGAAACCAGATCTCAAAGGAAGAATCGACGTGCTCAAGGTGCATTCCCATGATGTGCTGATGGATGATTCTGTGGATCTGGAGGAGATCGCTCTTGCGACTTCCGGCGCTGTGGGCGCAGACCTTGCCAATATGGTCAATGAGGCGGCGATCATGGCGGTTAAGGATGGCAGAAAGGTTGTCAGCCAGAAGGATCTCTTTGAGGCGGTGGAGGTTGTCTTTGCCGGAAAAGAGAAAAAGGACCGGATCCTGGGCGAAGAAGAGAAGAAGATCGTGGCATACCATGAGGTGGGGCATGCGCTGATCACTACTCTGTTGAAAAATGCGGAGCCGGTGCAGAAGATCACCATTGTACCCCGTACGATGGGAGCGCTGGGCTACGTGATGCAGGTGCCGGAGGAAGAGAAGTATCTCCGGAAAAAAGAAGAGCTGATTTCTAAGATCGTGACCCTCTATGGCGGACGGGCTGCCGAAGAGATCATATTTGGCGATGTGACCACCGGAGCTTCCAATGATATCGAGCAGGCCACCTCCATTGCCAGAGCCATGATCACCCAGTACGGAATGAGTGATAAATTCGGCATGATCGGACTGGAATCCATTCAGAACCGCTATCTGGATGGACGAACTGTCATGAACTGCGGCGACCGTACGGAGAGTGAAGTGGATCAGGAGGTTATGGCGTTTTTGAAGGAATGCTATCAAAAGGCCTATAAAATGATCGATGAGAATAAAGAAGTTCTTCATAAGCTGGCGGCACATCTGGTGGAGCGGGAGACCATCACCGGAAAAGAGTTTGTCAGGATCTATGAAGAAGAGACAGGAATCGTTCTGAAAAAGGACGATAATGACGATAACAAGGATAAACCGGAAATTGAGGAGAATACGGATGGCATATGAAGTATTGGTACTGGATGTAGACGGAACATTGATGCGGACAGATAAGACGATATCTAAGAGGACGATCGATGCCATCGTGGACCTGCAGCAGTCCGGGGTGAAGGTGGCGATCGCCTCCGGCAGATGTACGGCAGGGATCCTTCCCACTGCCCGGATGATCCGGCTGGATGAATTTGGCGGTTATATTGTTTCCTATAATGGGGGATGTATCAGCAACTGTCAGACCGGAGAGATCATTTACAATATCAATCTTCCCGAGGGCATCGTACAGGAGATCTATGAATTTTCCAAGAAGGAAAGAACTGGGATCATGACCTATCATGGCAATGACATTATCGCAGAAAATGACGCCGACCAGTATATACAGATCGATGCGAAGGGCTGTGGCATCGACATCCATGTGGTGGAGGATTTCGGTAAAGAGGTTGTCTATCCAGTGAATAAGTGCCTGCTGACGGGAGACCCGGATTATATGGCTGGCGTCGAACCCAGAGCTGCTGCGGCTTTTGCGGGACGGCTGAGCGTGTATCGCTCTGAGGATTTTTATGTGGAAATGATGCCTCTGGGCATCGATAAGGCATATGGACTGTCCAGGCTGTTAGACCGGCTGGGTTATTCGAGAAAGCAGATGATCTGCTGTGGAGACGGTTTCAATGACATATCCATGATCAAATACGCCGGCGTCGGTGTGGCGATGGCAAATGCTTCCGGGGAAGTGAGGGCAGAGGCGGATTATATCGCGCCCCACTGCGATGAGGATGGGCTGGTGGATGTGATCGAGAAATACTTTTAGAGGAGGCGGCAGGGTGTTTGACTTAGAGGCAGAGTTGAAAAAACTTCCGGATAAGCCGGGAGTATATCTGATGCATGACAAAGAGGATCATATCATTTATGTGGGAAAGGCTGTTGTGTTGAAAAACCGGGTGAGGCAGTATTTTCAGAAGAGCCGCAACGTATCCCCTAAGATCGCCAGAATGATCGAGCAGATTGCCTGGTTTGAATATATCGTGACGGACAGTGAGTTAGAAGCCCTGGTGCTGGAGTGCAATCTGATCAAGGAACACAACCCCAAATATAACACGATGCTGAAGGATGGCAAGAGCTATCCTTTTTTGAAAGCTACGATTCAGGAAGATTTTCCGCGGTTTGTCCTGGCCAGGCAGATGAAACGGGATGGCGCCAAATATTTTGGCCCCTTCACCAGCGGAGCGGCGATCCGGGATACCATCGAGCTTCTGAATAAGCTGTTTCAGCTGAGGAACTGCCGCAAGGTTCTGCCGCGGGATGTGGGGAAGGAGAGACCCTGCCTGTACCATCAGATGGGGCAGTGTCCGGCGCCCTGCCAGGGCAGTGTGGACCGGGAGGAATACAGGGAAAATTTCCAGAAGGCAATTTCCTTTCTGAACGGAAATACGAAAGAAGTGCTGAAGGATCTGCAGCAGAAGATGGAACAGCTGGCGCAGAATATGCAGTTTGAGGAGGCAGCGGTTTACCGGGATCTCATCGACAGCGTCAGACAGGTGACGGAGCGCCAGAAGATCACCAGCGGGGATCAGGAAGACAGAGATATCATCGCCATTGCCAGAAAGGAAGACGAGGCAGTGGTGCAGGTATTCTTCATCCGCGGCGGAAAACTGATCGGCAGAGAGCACTATTATCTGACGGGAGTGATGGAAGAGGAAGAGGGACACATTTTAAGCGCTTTTATCAAGCAGATGTATGCGGGGACCCCCTATGTACCGCGGGAACTCTGGACGGAGTGTGAGCCGGAGGACAGCGGGGCGATCCTGGAATGGCTGGCGAAAAAACGGGGACATAAAGTCATGTTCAGACATCCGAAGCGGGGAGAAAAGGTGCGGCTGCTGGATCTGGCAAAGCGCAATGCCCATATGGTTCTTGCCCAGGATGCGGAGAAGCTTAAGCAGGAGAGGGAAAAGACACTGGGAGCCATGGAAGAGATCGAGAGGCTTCTGGGTCTTCAGGGGCTGAACCGGGTAGAATCTTATGACATTTCTAATATCAATGGGTTTGAGACGGTGGGGTCCATGGTGGTATTTGAGAAAGGGCGTGCCAAGAAAAACGATTACCGGAAATTCCGTATCCGGACGGTGACAGGTCCCGATGATTATCACTCCATGGAAGAGCTGCTGACGAGGCGTTTTACCCATGGTCAGAGACAGGAACTGGCGGAGATGGATTCTTTCCGGCTGTTTCCAGACGTGATTTTTATGGATGGGGGAAAGGGACAGGTTAATGTGGCGGAGAGAGTTCTCCAGGAACTAAAGATCGACATTCCGGTATGCGGCATGGTAAAAGACGACCATCACCGGACAAGAGGCTTATTTTTCAGAAACGAAGAGATACCCATCGATATCCACGGCCAGGGCTTCCGGCTCATCACCAGGATACAGGATGAAACCCACCGTTTTGCCATCGAGTACCACCGACAGATCCGGGGAAAAGCACAGGTGCATTCGATCCTGGATGACATCCCCACCATTGGTACAGCGAGGCGGAAGGCACTGATGAAGTACTATGAATCCCTGGACGACATCAAGAAAGCCACAGTGGAGGAGTTAAAGAAAGTGCCGGGGATGAATGAGCGGTCGGCGAAAGCTGTAGTGGAGTTTTTCAGGGAAGGGTGAGACTATTAAGAGAAATTATGCTGGTTTAATGAAGGTTTTTGTATCACCTCACCGGAACTTTGGATAGTCATATATATACAACGCTTTTGTGGAATAACATCTGCTGAACAGCAGGATCCGCTGGGCGATTTTTTCTGAGTACCATGGATCTGTGGCGTACTGGTGATTTAGATTCGATGGGTTAAATCGGAATTTGAATATTGTGTTCTGGCTTGGTTTGGCCTCAAAGTAGTTTTCCCGGATGAATTTGGCGGCGCCGTAGATCGCCTTGTCCACGGTGGTCCATCCCTTATAGTAGGCATGGGAGGTGGCGCCGGTCTTTGGATCGCTGTCATAGGCCTTGATTCCGTACAGATTGTAGACCGTGGCGGATTTGGGGATCTTTTTTGTGATAAATTTACCTCCTGAACGGGCATAGGAAGGTAGTGCAACCCGGGTGATCCGGTTGCCCCGGGCAAGGGAGCTGGTGCCGTAGGCGGATTCGAGAAATGTCTGGGACACAAAGTACATCGGATCGATGCCCTCTTTTTTCGCAGCGGCAAGCACTACCTTACCTTTCCCGTACAACACGCTGTAGGAGGGACCACGCCCTTTGTTTTCACAGGCGTTCTTGATGTAATAATTATAGGTAGATAAAAATTTCTCTTCGTTTACAGGACGGTATTTATCCAGTCGAAGGAACTGGAATCCATAGGAAGTATCTTTTTTATAATTCACCAGCCGTTTGTACTCTGCCAGAGTGGCGCGGCCGGAACGGCTCTTCTGGATCATAGCATAATTGTTCAAGGTCCATTTGTACCGGGTAAAGATCTTTTTTCCCACAAAATTCAAAACGGGTTTCGATAACTGCGCCACGCCCAGGGCTTCATCCCAGAGATAATTGATGCCCAACGCCTGTACCACTTCCCGGAAGGGGACAAGGATGGTTTTTATCTCTGATTTACTGTAGGTGACGGATACAGGTGCCTGGGGAAGAGCGCTGGTGTTCTGGTTTACCGTAATGGAAGGCTGGTTCAGGTGCATGACGATAAATTTATCATTTTTAGAAATGGTTATTTTCTTTAGTTTCTTATAATATTTATATCGAACTTTAATTCCCTGACTGGCAAAAGTTTCTTTCAAAGGAACCATAACGGTTCCATTTATCTTGACCGCTGGTGTCTTCTGCAAATTGAGTTGTTTGGACTCATAGACCACAGTGATCTTTTCTCCACGGTAACTAGCCTCCTGGCCACCAACGTTGTACGGAACGGTGATGGCATTTTTGCCGCTAGCTGCTGCTGGCGCCGGGGTAGAAGGATTCTGAATCTCCCAGACCGAGATGGCATCTACATCTGTGGACAGGATATTTGTGCTGAAGCACATACACAGGAACAGGGCGAATATTGATCTCAAACGTCTCATAATCGGGTTTCCTTTCTCATAGACTATTTAAAAAAGCGGAGTTCCGTGTAGAAAATGAAGATTATATCAGGAATTAACAATGTGATGTGGGGTGGACCTCTGCTGATTCTTCTACTAGGGATACATATTTATTTTACTATAAGGACGGGATTTGTCCAGCGAAAAATAAAAAAGGCAGTAAAATACTCTGTCAAAGGGGATGCTTCAGGGGGGATGAGCGCCTTTGGCACACTGACGACGACGCTGGCGGCGACGCTGGGGACCGGTAATATCATTGGTGTGTCCACAGCCGTTTATCTCGGAGGACCAGGTGGGGTGTTCTGGTGCTGGGTCACTGGTCTGCTGGGGATGGCGACCACCTATGGGGAGACTCTTCTCTCCTGCTGCTATCGGAGTAAGGATGAGGAGGGGCACAATGTGGGCGGAGTGATGTATGTTCTGGAGCGTGGCCTGGGAAAGAAAAGACTTGCCTTTTTTTACAGTTTCCTCATCTGTCTGTCTGCTTTCTGCGCAGGCTGTACCACCCAGTCCAATGCGATCTCGGAGACGTGTATGGACGTGTGGGGAATCCCCAAATGGGCGGCGGGGATCGTGGTAGCACTTCCGGTTGGCTTGGTTATCCTTCAGGGGGTCAAATGGATCGAACAAGTCTGTATGGCGCTGGTGCCGGCGATGGCATTTTTATTTCTGGGGGGATGTATCACATTTATCTTTCTGAATGTTTCTGTATTTCCGGAAGCTGTTCTTGTAATTGTAAAATCTGCTTTTAGCAAAAGTGCCTTTCTCGGGGGAGCGGTGGGCTTTTCTGTGGGAAGGGCAGTGAGATATGGGGTGGCGAGAGGATTATTTACCAATGAGGCGGGACTGGGAACTTCTGGTATCGCGGCGGCGTCGGGGTCGGAGCACATTTCTCCAGAACGGCAGGGATTGATCTCCATGACGGCGACATTCTGGGATACGGTAGTGATGTGTGCCATTACCGGGATCGTAGTGGTGATGTTTGTACTTAGGAACGAACAGGCGCTGGTGGATCTGCCCGCTGGACTTCTCGTTAAGGGAGCCTTTGACACCCTGCCACTGCTGGGGGAGGAGTTGATTGCGGTAGCTACGGTCTGTTTTGCAGTGGCGACACTGATCGGCTGGTCCTATTTTGGTCAGGTGGCGGCAGATTATATGGGAGGAAAATCTTTGGTGAGAAGCTACCAGTATATCTATGTGATTATGATCTTTGCCGGTGCGGTGATGCCGATGGGGATCGTGTGGGAGATCACGGATTTTATCAACATTTTCATCCTGATTCCCGCGGTATATGCGCTGATAAAGTGTCGGAAGAATATATGATGCTAGGGTCAAAATGCCTTTTGACATCACATATGGGGGCAGAGAAGAGGGGCACGTTTTCTAGTCGCCCCTTTTCAAAATATTCATAAATATAAGGAAAAAACTTGTGATATAAGGAATATCATAGTAAAATATAAAGATACCAGGGTCAAAAGGTCAAAATGTCGTTCATGCTTGCATGATAAGGCATTTGACCTTGAGACCCGCCAAACATGAGAAAGTAGCGATTTACGTAGTAAATCAGCGGATTTCGAATGTTTGAAGAATTGCGGGAGTTGTGAAACAACGAAGCAATTCGTATCATTTGTTGAGGTCAAAATGCCTTTTGACCCCAACATCATATAAAATGTATGGGATAAGATTGCAGTAGAAAGGCATGGTGTAGAACATTGAAAAAACAGGCAGCAGTAATATTTGGAGGAGTTTCTTCGGAGC
Source organism: Eubacteriaceae bacterium (assembly GCA_910575665.1). Classification (GTDB taxonomy): domain Bacteria; phylum Bacillota; class Clostridia; order Lachnospirales; family Lachnospiraceae; genus Eubacterium_F. Next base: position 2,948 of record CAJTFB010000035.1, on the reverse strand, counting down.
ACGAGGTATCCTGTGTCTCTGTTGTGAATGTAGTGAGTGGATTTGACAAAGATAAATATGATTTGACTTTAATTGGCATAACGAAGGAAGGAAGATGGATACTCACGGATTCGACAGCCAGTATCGAAGATGGTTCCTGGATAAATGGTACCGAAACGGCCATTTTGTCCCCTGACAGGGGCAGGCCCGGTGTACTGGTTCTGGGAGAAGATACTTATACTTATAAGAAAATAGATGTGATCTTTCCGGTGCTTCACGGCAGATTTGGCGAGGATGGTACGATCCAGGGATTGTTCGAGATGTCAGGCATACCATATGTAGGCTGCGGTGTATTGAGTTCTGCGGTGAGTATGGATAAGATCTCCACGAAAATATTTGTGGATCAACTGGGTATCCGACAGGCGGGGTATGTGACGGATATCGCTAAGGATCTGAGTGAGCTGGAGCATACAGTAGAACAGGTGGAAGAAAAACTGGGCTATCCTGTATTTGTAAAACCATCGAATGCAGGATCGTCCTGTGGTGTCAGCAAGGCATGTGACAGGGAAGAGCTAAAGCGTGCTGTGCAGCTGGCGAAGGAGCATGACACCCGTGTCCTGATCGAAGAAATGATATGCGGACATGAGGTGGAATGTGCGGTGCTAGGCGGCAATGACCTGCGGGCTTCCAAAGTAGGAGAGGTGCAGGCGGCGGCAGAATTTTATGATTATGAGGCTAAATATCACAATGCCGAGTCAAAGACAGTGATCGATCCTCCGGAGATTCCGGCAGAGGCAAAGGAAAAAGTCAGGGAAAATGCAGTGGGGATATTTAAGGCAGTCAGCGGTTTTGGGCTGTCCCGGGTGGATTTCTTTATAGAAAATGAGACCAATGAAGTAGTGTTTAATGAGATCAATACACTTCCAGGATTTACCAATATCAGCATGTATCCCATGCTCTGCAATGACATGGGACTGTCCATATCGGAACTGATCGATCGTCTGATCGAGACTGCTTTCGAGAGAGAATAGTCAGCCGTGGTGTACAGCATAAAATAACAGGATAAGGGGAAGACTAATGAAAAAGAACGTAAAAGTTTCCATTAGTGGGATTCAGAATAATGACAATGAAGAGACGGTGGAGGTTGTCTCCGTGGGAGAGATGATGCAGAGGGATGACCATATCTGCGTCTCTTACGAAGAGGCGGCGGACAATGCGGCAGGCGTAGACTGTCAGCTGGTAAAGAGTATGCTGAAAGTAAAGCCGGATCAGATCGAGATCATCAAAAAAGGAGCCGCGCAGACCCATATGGTCTTTATCGAAGACCGGGATACCATTTCCTATTATTCCACTCCCTTCGGGGAGCTGGAGGTGGCGATCCATACGGACCGTCTGGAGAGGAAAGAGCGGGACAACGGGTTTCAGATCCTGCTGGAATACGCCCTGGAGATCAATGCCTCCCATATGTCAAACTGCAACGTGGATATACGGGTGGACTACTTGTCTTAATGCCAGGGTCAAAAGTTCAAAATACCTATCATGTTTACATGATAAGGTTTTTGAACTTGGGACCCGCCAAACATGAGAAAGGAGCGATTTACGTAGTAAATCAGCGGATTTCGAATGTTTGAAGGATTGCGGGAGTTGTGAAACAACGTAGCAATCCGTGGCATTAGCCAGGGTCAAAAAAACTATTATACTTGCATGATAAGGCATTTACATATCAGAGGAAGGAGATGGCAGCGTGAAATTTTCGTTTACAAAGATGCATGGTACCGGGAACGACTATGTATACGTAGATCTTTTCCAGCAAAAACTGGAGAATCAGGCAGAGGTCGCAAAGGTGGTCAGTGACCGGCATTTTGGCATCGGTGCAGATGGTCTGATCTGCATCGCTCCGTCGGAGACGGCGGACTGCCGGATGATCATGTATAATGCCGATGGCTCTGAGGGGGCGATGTGCGGCAATGGAATCCGGTGCGTGGCAAAGTATGTCTATGATCATGGTATTGTGCGAAAAGATCATATGTCTGTGGAGACAAAAAGCGGGATCAAACAGTTGGAACTGACTGTGGAGGACGGAAAGGCCGTATATGTCAAGGTAAATATGGGAGAAGCGGTACTGAAACCATCGGAGATCCCGGTACAGGCGGAGGGAGAGGATTTTATCGCCCGCCAGATAGAGGCAGGGGGGAAAAACTACACCGTAACCTGCGTCTCCATGGGAAATCCCCATTGTGTGGTTTTTACGGAGGGGATCGACGGGATGGATCTGGAAAAGACCGGTCCCCTGTTTGAAAACAATCCTTTGTTTCCAGACCGCATCAACACAGAATTTGTGGAAGTCTTAGACGATCACACGTTGAAGATGAGGGTTTGGGAGAGAGGGTCCGGGGAAACCATCTCCTGTGGTACGGGAACCTGCGCGGCTGCTGTAGCGGCTGTTCTGAACGGGCACTGTCCACGGGGAGAAGAGATTGAGGTGAGGATACGCGGTGGTGCACTCTATGATACATACCTGGAAAATGGCGAGGTACTTATGAAGGGGCCGGCAACCGAAGTTTTTCAGGGTGAAATAGAGATTTAACCGTTGGTCCGGATGGTGCCGGCGCTGTGGCACGAATATTTTTAAACAGCGCAGAAAAGAGGAAAATTATGGCGATTCGGTTAAATGAGGACGCGGAGATCGTTCAGCGGGTTCAGGAAGGGCTCAAGGCGAGAGACGGTCATTGTCCCTGTGTCCTGCAGAAAAGTGAGGACACAAAATGTATGTGCCGGGAATTTCGGGAGCAGATCGCAGATCCGGAATTTGAGGGCTATTGTCACTGTATGTTGTATTATAAAGAAAAAGATAGGGATGAGCAAAACACCCTAATTTAGAGTTGGAACTTGGCAGTTAGGCTTCGGCATGTAGAAACAAAGAGATTTAGAGCATAGCAAAGCTAACGTAAGTCCAAAACTCACGAAAA
>CAJTFB010000034.1 GCA_910575665.1 Eubacteriaceae bacterium | reverse complement strand
CTTGAAATATGTTGCTCACAAGGATATGAAGGCTTTTGCAAAAGACCTGAAGATTATCTACACCGCTCCGGATGAGCAGGCAGGCAGAGGCTATCTGGAAGACGTAACAGAAAAATGGGAAACACAGTATCCGAATGCCATGAAAAGGTGGCATGAGAACTGGGATGTCATTACCCCCATCTTCAAATTTTCAGCGGAGGTCAGGAAGGCATTTTACACCACAAATGCGATTGAGAGCCTGAATTCTTCCTACCGGCGGCTGAACCGTCAGCGGAGCGTGTTCCCCTCCCCACAGGCATTGCTCAAAGCACTCTATCTGGCAACATTTGAGTCGACGAAGAAATGGACGATGCCATTGCGGAACTGGGGAAAAGTGAGGGGCGAATTATCTATCATGTTTCCTGACAGACTATCAGATTAAGATTTCCCCAGTATTCGTTATTGACAGAAATTATTGTAGGAATTATAGTAAAGAAGGACGGAAAACCAGTGTGGTCGTCCGTCCTTTCAAATCATTATCATAGAAGAACTGAATTTACAGAGAAAATTTCAAACTCTCTATTTGAATATTCAGAGCCATCCTCGTAAAACGCTCCGGGGTAATGACACTTGGCAGGGCTCTGGCAATCTCTGGTTCCAAAGCCTTAATCATGTCGGCAATCGCATGTTTTTGGTTAGTTTTACCGGGTTTTTGTTTCCGGCTTTTTTCTCCAGTTCATTTTTTACGTTCATTTTTTCTCTCCTTTTTCTTATTTTTTTGCATTAAAAAGGACGCTGGCATGAACCAACGTCCTGTATGTTTTATCCTTTATCATATGTACGGATGAAAATTCGTCTCTGGTTGTAAACCTCATGAATCCGAATTGCCTTGTCACGGATTTCATATATAATGGTGTAGCCCCTATAATGAAGTTCACGAAATGCGTCATCGCCTAATTCTTCAATTTGGATGCCAATTCGGGGAGGTGTCAGTAAGGTTCCGGCTTTTGCTCTGATTTGATCAATGAACCGCTCGGCGGCATTTTCATCATTCAAAGCAATGGCATCACAGATGGCGTCCAGATCATCCAAAGCATCCGGGGACCATTCCAATCTCATCATGCCTGAGTAACCCTCTTTCTTTTTACTGCAAAATGCTCTGCGACTTCTTCATCCGAGTAAACGCCTTCCTCATCGCAACGGTTTCTGCTGTGTTCCAAACGCATCAGCATATATAAACGCTCAATAATTTCTTCTTCATTCATGTCATTCGAGATGTGGTTCAGTTTTTCAATAATGTTAGCTTTTGAACTGCTCATAAATCCACCGCCTTTCTTGCCAGCTCTTCCGTCTCATTAAAATCCTCTGGCAATCTTGCCGCAAAAGATTCAATAATCCAGAGTCTCTCCAACCCTTCATTTACGTTCTGGTTTTGTTTTGTACTGTGTCTATAGTTTTTTAACAGCGTTAACACACTGGTCATTTCCGATTCATCGAATTCATCTAAGAGCTGGTATGTTTCCTGCCTTAAAGATGTCATAACATGCATCACCTTTCTATATATTTTTTTACTAGTGATTATACTAGAATTCTTGCCCGCCTGCAATCTTTTTATGGATGATATAAAATCAACTTGTCAAAGTAATTTCTTCCTTGCACTCTTCAATATCTTTGCAATGCCAACCTTGCGGGGAAACCCCTCCCGCAAGCCTGCGTGCTTCGCACTATAAAGCAAAAAATCCAGAAAAAATTTTGAGTAAACTCAACTTTTTCTGGTTTTTTCACTTTGCATTGCTTCATTATTCGCGATATTTCGTCGTGCGGTATGCCCGGCAGAGCCGGTCATCCCACGGACTATCGTCCTATAAGAAAAAAAAATACAACAATTTGTGAGCAAGCTCCCATTGTTGTATTTTTTATTCCTTGCACTCCTCAATATCTTCGCGAGTACTCCCAGCAGGAATCGAACCTGCAACTAGCCCTTAGGAGGGGCTTGTTATATCCATTTAACTATGAGAGCATGCCAGGTAGCTTGATAGCTACCCTTCTATTTTAAATAAAATCATGCATTTAGTCAATCCCTAAATAGAGAAAATCTTTCTGGCTTTACTTTCATATATGAAAGTCGATTGCTCCGTGCCATGCACTCTTGCAATCGCCACCTGCAATCGCAATCCAGGCTATTGCCTTATTTGCTCATTCAGATGGTGCGCCAAATGTCCGAGCATGTTCATATGCAAGCATTCGACATGCTCGGCCGCCTGGCTTTACTTTCATACTAATAATAATGAAAATCAGAAAAGGTGCAGCTTCCGCCAATGGTCTTTGTGCTGTACATAAAAAGCGCTACCCGGCAGCCCGTAAAATGATCTAATGTAAAGGCAAGTTTGTGAGGGGTGCCCACAGAGCGCCAGTTGTCATCTTTCAGATAAGAAAACTGAACCTCATCTTTCATGTCGGAAAAATCTGCCGTCATGCAGAGAGAGACGATGGGGCCATCCAGCGGCAGTCGAAAGGTTTCATTTCCTGGCAAAGTATCTTTGTCCGTCATGTTCTGGGGTATGTCTCCCACATTCCGTTCTGTGAGGATGAGAAAATATTGCTGGTTTTCCTTGGTGACAGCCAAATGTGCATAACTGCTCTGAAAGGCGCAAAGACCAGCTACATCTCCGTCCTTTAACTGGGAGGCGTCGAGTGTTACAGAGGCCTTTGTTTGTGGATAACGTGTTCTTTGGGTTAAAGTATTCACAGCTTGTGGAATATTTGTGGATAACTTGTCGGTCTGTATCGTATATGTTGTGGATAAAAGTTTATAAAGCGTAGGATCTGGCAAATGGTTCCACTGCCATTGTAATTTCAAATTTCCGTTTTCGTCCGTAAATTCACTGGTAAAAAGAGACTCATAGGAATGCTCTGGCCGAAGGGAGGGAAGATGAATCTCTCTTGGTACCACACCGCGGTCACCAAATACCGGAAAATCATCTTCAAATTTTACGGGAATTAATATCGGAATCCTTCCCACCGCGCCACTATCTTGAAAGAGTATGGCAAACCACCTGCCATCCGGAGTATCTACGATACCGCCTTGGGCAACTCCCTGATTGTGAAAGCCCATGTCATCATCCAATACATCTTTGCCCTGGAATTCGCCAGTCAGGGAATCCGACACGAAACATGCCTGGGTACGGCGCTGGCTGCCAGTGTCTGGCCAATGGATAAAAAAGAGATAGTATTTACCATTGATGTGGTAAATATGGGTTCCTTCATATCCCAGACGGATCTTACCAGTATCCTTTAGCAGCAAACGTTGAAGGCCGCCATCCAGCGGACCACTGAGATCCGGTTTTAGTTCTGTTATGTAGATCTCAGTATTTCCATACACGATATATACTCGGTCTTCATCAAATAAAAGTGAGGCATCGTGATAAAAGCCTTCGATCTCCTGGTGTTTCCAGGAGCCTTCGATGTCCGTTGTATAAAAAAGATAGGTTTTGTGGACGTCATTTGCCACGAAGCAAACATAAAAAGTGCCGGCGTGATAGCGCAGGCAGGGAGCCCACATGCCCTGTCCATAGATTCCCCTGTTGTCTGCCAGCCGGGCAGCTTCTGTATCTTCCAAGATATCATACAGATAATTGACGAGCTCCCAGTTTATCAGGTCATAGGAACGCAGAATAGCGCCACCCGGAAAATAATGCATGGTGGTGCTGAGCATATAATAGGTATCATTAACCCGGATCACATCAGGATCCGGGTAGTCACACTTCATAATTGGATTTTGCATAATAATTCCTTTTCTTTAAATTAAAGGTAGAGTCAAATGAGATTCAATTATAACAAATCAGCAATTTCATAGATTAGCTTTTCTGTCTTTTCCCAACCCAGGCATGGATCTGTGATAGATCTGCCATAAACACCTTCGCCGATTTTCTGACAGCCATCTTCGATATAGCTCTCGATCATAAGTCCTTTTACCATTTTTCTAATGTCGCTGGAAAAACGTCGGCTTTCTAAAACTTCCTTGGAGATACGGATCTGTTCTTTAAAGCGTTTACCGGAGTTGTTGTGGTTGGTGTCAATGACCACAGCCATATTCTCCAGGTTGCGCTGGCAGTATATCTCGTGGAGCAGCAGAAGATCTTCATAGTGATAGTTTGGGAGGCTCTTTCCGTGTTTATTTACACTTCCTCGAAGAATCGCGTGGGTGTAGGGGTTCCCCTCCGTCTCAACTTCCTGCTGACGGTAGATAAAATGATGGCTGCATTGGGCGGCCTCAATGGAGTTTAGCATAACTGTCAAGTATCCGCTGGTTGGGTTTTTCATTCCACAGGGGACGGGGATGCCGCTGGCGGTGAGGCGGTGCTGCTGATTTTCCACAGAGCGAGCGCCGATCGCCACATAGGAAAGAACATCGGAAAGATATTCATAATTTTCTGGATAGAGCATTTCATCGGCACAGGTCATCCCAGTCTGTTCTACCACTGCCACATGAGTCTGGCGGATAAGATGAAGCCCTTCCAGCATATCTTCTTTCTTTTCAGGATCTGGCTGGCTGGCCATTCCCTTATATCCCTTGCCTGTTGTCCGGGGCTTATTCGTATATACTCGCGGTACGATAAATATTTTGTCCGCTACTTTTTCCTGGATCTCAGCCAGACGCAGGGTATAATCGATCAGTGCATCTTCATTGTCGGCAGAGCAGGGACCGATGATCAGTGCAAACAGATCATTTTCGCCCACAAGTATATCTTTTAGGATACGATCCTTTTCTGCTTTAATTTTCTTTGCCTTCTCTGAAATCGGAAATTCATTTTTGATTTCATCAGGATTTGGTAAATTTCTCAGTACTTTCATAATTTTCCTTCTTTCTCATTTCCCATCATGCCTTTGGCATAGCACAAACAATTCTAGCATTGTAAAAGACGGATGTCAAGAAAAGTCCCGTATTTCCTGGAATTTATAAAAAAAGATCGAAATAAGTATAAAATTGTGTTAAAATGATATAAAAATGAAGAAATGAGGAAGGAAATGAAGAAAAGTACTGTGGCGTTAAGACTGCGGAAAAGCAGGAATATGTTTGTTTTGATAGCAGTGGCGCCTATCGCCGCTATGATTTTAATGGTGATCCTGTTTGTATATGGTGAGCTTCAGGGCATAAAAGCTACCTATCATATTGATTCTGAGAAGATTGATTCCCCTTACACGATTTTTGATAAAGTTTTGCTGCTAAATTCTTACACCAAGTATGATTTTTTGGAGCTGCAGGATACCGCACTTGGAAATCCCACAGTTTTTCTGGATGAAGAATTTTTAAAAAAAGAAAATGAGATGCTGAAAAATAAATATTCTTTCCTTGCCGTGATCTTGGATGGAGAATTTACTTATTTTGGCGATGAACAGTATTATGACCAGACAGCTATGGGCATTCTGATGGGAAGAAATAACGTTTATGGAAATAATGCCCAGTATTTAGATGCCGGTTCCCAACGTTTTCTTTTGAAAAAACTTGGACTCTATCTCCCGGATGGGCGCATAGGAAGCGTATGTATTGTGACTGACCTGAATATAAATTTACCTCATATTACTATTTTTACAATAGGCTTAATCTGTATGGTTGTAATTATTTCTATACTTGTAATTATTGCAATTATCGGTTATGCTTATTATAATATTGTTATTCCCATCCGGAAATTACAGGCAGCGGTCATTCGCATCGCCAACGGGGAGATGGATTATAAGATTCAGACCACGGAAACGAATGAGTTTACAGAGTTGTTCAAGGATTTTGACGGGATGAGACTGGTCCTGAAGGAATCGATTGAAGAGAGAAATAAAGCGGATGCGTTGACAAAGGAAGTGATAGGAAATATTTCCCATGATTTAAAGACGCCGTTGACTGCGATCAAAGGTTACGCGGAGGGAATTCTGGATGGAGTGGCGTCGACGCCGGACCGGGTTGAACGATATGTCAGAACGATACATTCAAAAGCCTCTGATATGGCAGGTCTTGTGGATGAACTCTCTTATTTTACAAAGATTTATCAAAAGAAAGAAACGTTTCGTTTTTCAGAGGTAAAAGTGAACCGTTATTTCGGTGAGTGTATCAGTGATATGGTATTGGATCTTGAGACTAGGGAGATTCAGCTGCTGTATCAGTGTTATGTGGATGAGGACACCCGAATCGTGCTTGATACGGATAAGATAAAAAGGGTGATCGCAAATATTGTGGGGAATGCAGTAAAATATATAAACCGCACCCAAGGTATTATTTTGATTCGCATCACGGATGAAGGGGGTTGGATCAATGTAATGATCAGGGATAATGGAAAAGGAATTGCGAAAGAAGAGCTTCCCTATATATTTGACCGGTTTTACCGGACTGACAGTTCCAGGAATTCACGGACTGGTGGAAGTGGTCTTGGACTTGCCATTGCAAAGAAGATTGTAGACGAACATGGTGGAGAAATATGGGCAGAGAGTGAGCTGGATCAAGGAACAGCGATATATTTCACCATTCCCATATACCATTCCCAAGTAGAGGAATAGCAGACAGAATGGAGGATATAATGAAGAAGATATTGATCGTAGAAGATGAGCTGCCTATTGCGGAGCTGGAAAAGGATTATCTTGAATTAAGTGGTTTTGAAGTTGTTATTGAGACAGATGGAAAACGGGGATATGAGCTGGCGAAAGACGGGAATTTTAATTTGATCATACTGGATCTTATGTTGCCAAATATGGATGGCTTTGAAATCTGTCGCAAGCTTCGAGATTTTACAGAGATCCCTGTCATTATGGTTTCTGCAAAAAAAGAGGATATTGATAAGATCCGAGGACTTGGACTCGGGGCAAATGATTATATGACAAAACCTTTTAGCCCGAGTGAACTGGTGGCGAGGGTGAAGGCGCATCTAGAGCGCTATAATAAATTAGTGGGAACTGCCGTTAAGGTGGAAAATGAGGTGATTACGACGGGCGGTCTTAAGATCGACCGAACGGCCAGAAGAGTTTATGTGGATGGCGTGGAAAAATCTCTGACCACTAAGGAATTTGACCTTTTGTTTTTCTTGGCCAAGAACCCCAACCATGTTTTTTCCAAAGAAGAACTTCTTGAAGAGGTGTGGGAACTCAGCCCGGTTGGCGCCGATATCGCCACGGTGACAGTGCACATCAAAAAAATTCGGGAAAAGATTGAAAAGGATACCCAGAACCCACAGTATATAGAGACTGTCTGGGCAGTGGGATATCGTTTTATTGTAAAGGAATAATATTCAGCCCTTTTTGACAATACTATTATGGAGGCTTGCAGTTTTCAGCCGGGTCTTACGTACAAATGGTATTGTGAAAGGGGATAAACACATGAGATATAACGGAAGATGGAGAAACCTTCTAATCATTCTGGGAACTGCCGGAGTAGTATATATCAGCTTTTATTATCTGCTCCCTCTGGTGGTTCCCTTTGTATTTGCTTTTGTATTTGCCAGAGCCATTCGTCCGGTGGTTGAAAAGCTACATAGATTCAGCCATATCAATGAAAAAGTGTGCACGGTGCTGATCGTGGTGCTGATGTTAGGGGCAGCAGGATGTTTTCTTTTCTATATCGGATATATATGTATCGGCCAACTGACAGAGATGTTAAGGCATGTCCCTGCCCATATGGGAGGCTGTATGCAGATTTGTCGGAGGGCCTGCACTGGTATGGATAATCTTCTGGGACTAGGTGCAGGAGAATCCTATGCCTGGGTGGAAGGCTGTATTTCTAATATGGATGCGCAGATATCTTCCACCTATATTCCGAAACTTACAGGTTATATTCCTGGAATGCTTGTGACGCTGGGAGAGTGGGGCGCGGGATTTGTTGTATTTATCATGGCAACTCTGCTAATTTCCTTTGACCAGGACAATGTACTGCGTTACCGCAGCCTTATGCCCTATATCCGCCGGTTAAAAGAGACGGGTTTTGCCTATCTCAAAGCTCAGGGTATTATCATTTTTATCGTGGCGACAGTGAGTGCGCTGGGGCTATATATTATGGGAAGCAATTATGCCATTCTGTTTGGTATCGTGATCGGGGTGGTGGATGCTTTTCCAGTACTGGGAAGCGGGAGCATTCTGGTTCCCTGGGCGGTGTTCCAGTTGGTGCAGAAGGACTATTTTCAGGGGGCAGTGCTTCTAACACTCTATGTAATCACCATGTTGATCCGCGAGATCATGGAACCCCGCCTCATGGGGAAAGAACTGGGATTAAAGCCTTTGTATATGTTGATATCCGTCTATGTGGGTATTAAATTGTTTGGGATTGGGGGTATTCTGCTTGGACCCATTGGGCTGACGATCCTGAAGACAACGGCGGAAACCAGCACAACGACTTCCAGATAGCCCAGTGATACTGTCCAGCTGGAACGGCTGCCCCACCAGCTGAAAAAATGGTCAGATTCCCCAAATTTTCGTTTGTGTCCAGGCATACATCCACTTTCTTCTTCATAGAATGATAAAGCATAAAGGAGGGGTATCAGTGGAGGATAGACAGGAATCTGCAATCGCAGCCTATGATCTGGCGGTACGAAAAAGGTACCGTTCCCGTGGAGGGTGGATGCTGGAGACGAATACAGGACTGAAACTTTTGAGAGAATATGAGACGATCAGTGGTCATTTTGCTGTAGAAAATGAAATAAAAGATTTTCTTGTCCAACAGGGTTTTACCCAGGTGGATCAGGTAATTCCAAACCGTGAGGGGATGCTGGTGACAGAACTTGAATCCGGAGAGAAATATGTCCTCTATCAGTGGTTTGCTGGAGAAGAATGCAATCTGAAAGAAATAAACTGCCTGATGGCGGCGGGTGAAAATCTGGGAAAGCTTCACAAAATGCTTTCGGATTATCATAGGAAACAGGAAGAGCCGCAGGAGAAGACGGAACAGCAGGAAGAACGCTGGGAGCTTTTGGATCAGTTTCAAAAGCATAACCGTGAGCTGAAACGGGTAAATGGTTATCTGAAAAATAAGAAGCGTAAAAATGAATTTGAGATATACGCCATCAACTGCTTTAAAGACTATTATGAGAAGGCATGTGAGGCGGCGGAGCGCCTGGAGAATTGTGCATTTTACAAACAGATACAGGAAGGCGACGGAGAAGTATGCCACGGGGACTATAACTATCACAATCTTGTTATGACTCGCTCCGGGGTGGCCACCACTGGTTTTGAGAAGTCTGGGACTGGAATTCAGCTTTTGGATCTGACTTACTTTATGAGAAAGACATTGGAAAAAAATGGATGGCGCCAGGAAGCAGGAGAAGCGGTGCTCAAAGGCTATCAAAAGGAAAATCCTTTAACAGAGGAACAACTGGAATTTGTATACATTGTACTTCTTTATCCTGAAAAATATTGGAAGCTTATGAATCATTATTATAACAAAAAGAAGTCCTGGCTATCTGCAAAAAGTCTGGAAAAACTTAAGGATGTAAGAAGTTTGGAAAAAAATAGGGAAAATTTTCTTCGTTTAAAGCTAAAATAGTGGAAGTTTTAACACTAGCATGTTATACTATATATCAAATAATAACGGTCCTGAGATATGGTCGTTATAAGTAAGGAACGATGGGAGAAAAACAGCATGAGAGACAGAATGTTCCGAATGATGGCGTTGATTCTGGCAGTATGCCTTCTGGTGCCAGGTTGTGGCAAAAACAAAGGACAGCATGTGCAGCAGCAGAGTCCAAATGCCGCTGTGACCTACGAAAAGGGAAAAGATTTTGTGGGAGTAGTCAAAAAGGTGGATACGGCGGGGAAGAAGATCACGTTTTACAACACAGGGACAGAGGAAGAGCGAATCTGTGATTTTAGCGGAGGCACGGAGATTCTTACCCCAAATGAAAAACAAATATCTGTAGAATCTCTGGAGGCAGGCCAGGTTGTTGATGTATATCTTTCTGAGACGACCAAACGAGTGACGAGGATACAGCTGTCTTCAGATATTCTGCAGTTTGAGAATGCCAAAAAACTGTTGGTGAACGCGGATGCGAAATATATCGAGTTAAATGATGTGCGGTATCGTTATGGAAGCGGTTTTTCTGTCTTTTCAGAGGGAGAAGTCATCGATATTCAGGAGATCGCGCCCACAGATGAGGTTACTTTTCGCGGAGTAAAGGGAAAAGCGTATTCACTGGTGGTCACCAGAGGACACGGATATATCAAGCCTGACAAGTACAAGGATTTTATCGGTGGAACTATGACGGTAGGCGGCATGATGATCTTACCAGTCACGGAAAATATGCTGGTGCCGGTGCCGGAAGGGACCTATGAGGTGACTATGAAGAATGGGGATTTTACCGGCGGGCGATCGGTAAAGATTGAGAGAGACAAGCAGATGGTGTTGGATATGTCTCTGTTTAAGAGTGTGGAAAAAAACAAAGGACAGGTTGTCTTTGACATCAATCCGGAGGGGGCAGAGTTATATGTCAATGGTTCTCCCGCAGATTATTCCAAGCCGGTTTCTCTTAAATACGGCAAACATTCGATAAAGGTTGTTTTGGATGGATATACTACCTATACGGGAGTGTTAGATGTGCAGTCGGCAAATCCTACGGTACAGATCAATCTCGCAGATGAAGAGGCGGAGGTCAAGGGTGACTCAAAAGACACCAGTGTTTCCAAAGAGGATTCATCCCAGAATTCTCAAGATTCGGACAAGTACGACAATCTTCATGAGATCAAAGTAAGTACCCCTGTAGGCGCCAGTGTGTATATGGATGGCATCTATAAAGGAAAGGCACCTTGCAGTTTTGCGAAGAAGATCGGCACAGTGACGATCACTTTGTCAAAGGATGGTTTTGTGACGAAAAGTTATACGGTTACCACGATGGATGACAGCAAGGATGTGGAATGGAGCTTTCCCGATCTAGTGAGTACAGCAGTGGGTTAATCAGATGGTAATTATTTAAAGAATGCGGCATTGATATTTAATTCCTGCCATCGCTAAATGGCAGGATTATGAAATAAAGGTAAAAAGGAGGATATGACTATGGGTTACATGGAAACTTACAAGGAGTGGATTGACAATCCTTATTTTGACGAGGTGACCAAAAAAGAGTTACAGGGCATCGAGGGAAATGAAGCTGAGATCAAAGAACGTTTTTATGCGGATCTTGAGTTCGGGACAGCCGGTCTAAGAGGTGTTATCGGGGCTGGAACAAACCGAATGAATATTTATACGGTCAGGAAAGCTACCCAGGGGCTGGCAAATTACATAATCAGTCAAAAGGGGCAGGACAAAGGTGTGGCGATCGCCTTTGATTCTAGGCGTATGTCACCAGAATTTGCGGATGAAGCGGCATGCTGTCTGGCGGCGAACGGCATCAAAGCTTATGTATTTGAGAGCCTGCGTCCGACGCCAGAACTGTCTTTCGCTGTACGGGAGTTGGGCTGTATATCCGGAATAAATATTACAGCCAGCCATAATCCGCCAGAATACAATGGTTACAAAGTGTATTGGGAGGATGGTGCCCAGATCACACCACCACATGATACTGGCATTATGGATGAGGTAAAGGCAGTGACAGATTATGCCACAGTGAAGACCATGGATAAAGAGGAAGCGATGAAAGCCGGCTTGTATGTGACCATCGGTGCCGATGTGGATGACCGTTATATGGAGGAGTTGAAGAAAAATGTGCTTCATCCAAAATGCATCAAGGAAGTAGAAAAGGATCTTCGTATCGTCTACACACCGCTTCATGGGACGGGAAATCTTCCAGTTCGCAGGATATTAAAAGAGCTTGGATTTACTAATGTATACGTCGTACCAGAACAGGAACTTCCGGATGGAGAATTCCCGACAGTGAGCTATCCGAATCCGGAAGCGAAGGAAGCTTTTGAACTCGCTCTGAAGCTTGCCAAAGAAAAAGATGCCGATCTAGTGCTTGCCACAGACCCGGATGCCGACCGGCTTGGCGTGTATGTGAAGGATACCAAATCGGGAGAATACATCTGTCTCACCGGAAATATGTCCGGGGCATTTCTAGCAGATTATGAGATTGGTCAGAAACAGGCGCTGGAGGGAACGCTTCCCAGTGATGGAATGCTGGTAAAGACGATCGTTACGACGAATCTGGTTGATGCTATAGCTGAATATTATAATATTGACTTGAAGGAATGCCTCACTGGCTTTAAGTGGATCGGAAAAGAGATCTTAAAGACAGAGCTCACTGGCAAGGGAAGCTATCTGTTCGGGTTTGAGGAGAGTTATGGTTGCCTGATTGGTACCCATGCCAGAGATAAGGATGCCATCGTGGCATCGATGGCATTGTGTGAGGCGGCGGCTTATTATAAAAAACGCGGAAAGACGATCTGGGATGCCATGATCGATATGTATGATAAATACGGCTATTATAAAGATGATGTGATTGCCATCACCCACAAAGGAATCGAGGGATTGGAGAAGATCCGCTCCATTATGGAGGGATTGCGCAATGATCCTCCGGTACGTTTTGGGGATTATGAAGTACTGGCGGTGAGAGATTATGAGAAGGACACAGTGAAAAACCTCAGTACTGGAGAAGTTACTGCTACAGGGCTTCCGAAGTCAAATGTATTGTATTTTGAACTTACTTCGGATGCGTGGATCTGTATTCGTCCATCTGGGACAGAGCCGAAGATTAAGATTTATTTTGGTGTAGTGGGAACAAGTATGGCAGATGCGGATGAAAAGTCTGCCGAACTCGCTGGTATTGTAAAGGAGACACTGATGTAAAAAGAGATAAGGGGCGCGAATATGACAAATAAGACATTAAAGGCATGGATGAATCCTGCTTTGCTGGAGGAGATGGAAGAAGGGGTGCTAAATGCACCCCAGGATCTCCTGGGTATGCACTATTATGATGGGATCCAATTATTCATCGTCAGACGTCCAAAGGCGCAGAGAATATGGATCACCAATGTAGAGGGTGACGAAGCTGGAGAGATGGAGGAGCTGGACAGCGAGCTGGGGCTTTTCGGTCTTGAGATCACGGCAAAGACAAAGCAGCTGAAAGATTACCGGGTGAGGATCGAGTATGGGGAGAACGATGTGGTGGAGACCGCAGATCCTTATAACTTTTCACCGGTCATGACGGATTTTGACTGTTATATCTTTGGAGAGGGAAAAAATTATAAGATTTATGAAAAATTTGGTGCCCATGTGGAGACCATCAACGGTGTCAAAGGGACAAGATTTGCTGTGTGGGCGCCGGATGCCAGAAGTGTCAGTGTGGTGGGCAGTTTTAATATGTGGGATGGACGACTTCACACCATGAGACTGCTGGGACCGACAGGTGTTTATGAACTGTTTATCCCTGGCGTCGCCGAGGGCGGCATTTACAAATATCAGATTACTACCCGCAGTGGAGAACTGGTCTATAAAACCGACCCTTATGGTAATTATGCCGAACTGCGTCCGGGAAATGCTTCTGTGGTGACTTCTCTGGAGGGATACGAGTGGAATGATACTTCCTATATGAAGGAACACGAAAAGAAGACCAGAGAGGTCAGGGAGCGGAACCCCATGAATATTTATGAGGTTCATCTTGGCTCCTGGAAAAAGCGTCTGGAAGAAGACGACAACGGATTTTATTCCTATCCAGAGCTGGCGCAGATGCTAGGAGATTATCTGGTAGAGATGGAGTACACTCATGTGGAGCTGATGGGAATTGCAGAGTACCCTTTTGACGGTTCATGGGGATATCAGGTGGGATGTTACTATGCGCCCACCAGCCGTTATGGTACGCCGAAAGACTTTATGTATTTTGTGGATGAAATGCATCGGCGGGGTATAGAAGTGATTTTAGACTGGGTGCCAGCACATTTTCCAAAGGATGCCCATTGTCTTGGAAACTTTGACGGCAAGGCAGTGTACGAACATCCTGATCGGCGGCGGGGAGAGCATCCCGACTGGGGAACCTATATCTTTGATTATGGAAGAAAAGAGGTTCAGAATTTTCTCGTGGCCAATGCCTTGTTCTGGATCGAGAAGTTCCATATCGACGGGCTTCGTGTGGATGCAGTGGCGTCCATGCTCTACCTGGATTATGGGAAACAGGACGGTGACTGGCTGCCAAATAAAGATGGCGGCAATGAACACTATGAGGCGGTGGAATTTCTGCGCCATCTGAACAGAGTGGTGGAAAAAGATCATCCTGGGGCGTATATTATCGCAGAGGAGTCTACAGCGTGGCCGGGTGTGACAAGTGATGTAGAAAAGGGAGGACTTGGTTTTTCCTTTAAGTGGAATATGGGATGGATGAATGATTTTCTGGAATACATGAAGCTTGATCCTTATTTCAAGCAGTTTCACCATGACCAGCTCTGTTTTAGCCTTTCTTACCATCTCAGTGAAAAATATATCCTTGTACTGTCCCACGATGAGGTGGTTCATGGAAAATGTTCGCTGTTAAATAAGATGCCTGGACTGATAGGGGACAAGTTTGCAGCGCTGAAGGCTGCCTTTGGATTTATGTACGGTCATCCGGGTAAAAAGCTTTTGTTTATGGGACAGGAATTTGCCCAGCAACGGGAGTGGAGTGAGATGAGAAGCCTTGACTGGTATCTTATGGAAGAGGTGCCACATCAGCAGATTCATCAATTTATCCAGGATTTTAACCATTTGTATAAAGAATATGGAGCACTCTGGTATAATGACTGTGACGTCATAGGGTTTGAGTGGATGGATTGTGCTAGACCGGAGACTAGTACTGTGGCGTTTGTGCGCCGGGGAAAGACAAAGTCAAAGCAGCTTATGTTTCTTCTAAACTTTACGCCGGTGGAGCACGCAAAGTACAAGGTAAAGGCTCCGTGTAAAGGTAAGTTTACAGAGATTTTGAATTCAGATGATATAAAATACGGCGGCCAGGGAAGAATAAATGCAAAGCCGGTCACCGCAAAAATAAAGAAATCGCTGCCAAAGGCAGGCGGGGGGAAAGCCCCAGTTTCGGTTTCAAAGGTTCCGGAGTATGAAATCGAGTGTTATCTGCCGCCGCTGTCAGTGGTGGTACTGGAGTATAATTATAATGAATAAGATGGGTACAACGGATAGTTAAGTTGTAGCCGAAACAAAAGAGACGTACAAGAAGGCAGGAGGAAATTGGGATGCAAGTAATCAAACCAAGTATTGAAATCATAGACATGGACAGTTATGAGAATATTTTGAAGAAAATTGAAAAGATTGGTCGAGTATGCTATAAGAGCGAGGGGAAGATCACAGAGGATTCAGCGGAGAAATTTATCCGTGCACTATTGACAAGGCAGCACGAATCTGTGATCGAGCATGAGTCGGTGACCATTCGGATGATATGTGACCGAGGAGTGAGTCATGAGATCGTGCGGCACCGTATCGCCAGCTACAGTCAGGAGAGTACTCGTTACTGTAATTACGCTGGGGACAAATTTGACAATCAGATCACAGTGATCGATCTTGCCAGCGGATTTGAATATGATCTGTCCAAAGAAAATGATAAGGCAAAATACGAGGTCTGGACAAAAGCGATGGAGGATGCAGAAAAGGCATACTTCCGAATGCTGGAATTGGGTGCATCTCCCCAGGAGGCGCGGTCCATGCTTCCAAATTCATTGAAGACGGAGATCGTGGTTACAATGAATCTGCGTTCCTGGAGGAATTTTTTCAGGTTGCGTGTGGATTCTCATGCACATCCGCAGATGCGGGAAGTGGCAGGAATGGTATACGAAGAATTTCAGAAAAAGCTGCCGGTCTTTGTTTCAGGTCTGGAGATAGAGTAAAGGCGTCAGCTGGTAAAGGAAACTATTTGGCAAAGTGTAGGTAAGGGTTATGGTTCAGAAAACAGAGTATTATATGTCATCTTCCAATGGAACAGACAAGCTTCATCTGATGGAATGGGAGCCGGAGGGAGAGGTACGGGGAATCCTGCAGATTTCCCACGGAATGATAGAATATATTGACCGATACGACCGTTTTGCCAGATTTATGGCGGAAAGAGGATTTGCGGTGATCGGAAATGATCATCTGGGACACGGTGAGACAGCGGCAGAAAAGAATTATGGTTACTTTGCCCCGGAAGATGGGAGCAGCTATGTAGTCCGGGACCTGCATCTGGTGAGCCAGTATGCCCGCAGAAAATACACGGATGTACCGTTTATTCTCATGGGACACAGTATGGGCTCTTTTATGGCGAGACGTTATGCCATGACTTATGGGAAGGAGCTGGATGGTCTGATCCTTATGGGGACAGGAAGCAAACCAGAATTTCTTTTAAAAGTGGGAAGGGTGCTTGTGGGAGCGCTGATCCGTATGAAGGGAGAGCGGGCCCACAGCGGGCTTCTGGAGAAACTTTGTTTTGCGCTGTATAACATCCGTATCCGGCCGGCGCGGA
This sequence comes from Eubacteriaceae bacterium, assembly GCA_910575665.1. GTDB lineage: Bacteria > Bacillota > Clostridia > Lachnospirales > Lachnospiraceae > Eubacterium_F. The sequence goes on along the minus strand of CAJTFB010000034.1, from coordinate 24,455 downwards.
CGCCATCGGACTGGCTGTCAAGGGACGAAAAGGAAGTGGACAAGTATCTGGCACATCCCTATAGTAAGTTTACTTTTACCTTAAATGGATACCGCACGTTATTTGAGGTGATTTCTTTTGTACAGGACAAGGATAATATCCTCCGTCTTCCCCATTCTCTTCCCATGCTTTTTGTAGCTGGACAGGAGGATCCTGTGGGAAATTATGGGAAGAGCGTCAAGGCGGTGGCACAGAGTTATCAACGAGCCGGCGTCGGGGATGTGACCTGCCGCTTGTACCCAGGAGCAAGACATGAGCTCCTGAATGAACTGGATTACGAGACGACCCAGGAGGACATCTGGGACTGGATCGCCAGACGGTGGTTTACGTAAGGTGGCACAGCTCGCCGGTTAATTTTATTCTGGCCAGAATTGTTTCATATAGCTCTCAAGTATAGGAAAGGGTGCCGGTCCGGCAGACAGCACATATTGGTGAAAGGATTTTTCCGAGAAGTTCTTTCCCAGCTGTTTTCTGGCGGCATCCTTTAATTTGGCAAATTCCATATAACCAATGGTGTATTTTAGGTAAGAGCCGGGTTCATCAATAATATTTTTATAGAGGGAATGGGCGGTGTCTTCCGGATAATTCCCATTCTGATTCAAAAATTCCAGCACTTTCTTTTCATCCCAGCCATAGTAATGAATTCCAATGTCACAGATCCCATAGATACACAGGGAAACGATCATGTTGTTTCTCAGAATCCCAACCTCGTCTTTGGAATACCCCAGATATTTGTAGGAATACAATTCGGCATAAGTCGCCCACCCCTCGGTATAGCCGCTGAAATTCAGGGCGTAGGAGAGAAGGGGGTGATTTTGCTGGCGGTGAAAGACATTCTGGTAAAGGTGGCCAGGGTATCCCTCATGGGCCAGGGTGGTAGAGATATCCGAACCGGCAAAACGGCTGCTATTGTTGATATAGATGGAATTTTCTGTAAATGCATCCAGGGGCGGTGTCAGATAAAAGGCAGGACTCAGATAATCTTCCAGCGACTTATCTACATAGGATACAGTATAGTTTACGTCGGCAGCCTGCGGGAAGTCTTTGAGGATGGCGGTGGAAAGAGAAGCCAGCCGTTCTTCCGGAGTGAGATTGCCAGCTGCTTTTGTACTCAGGCTGCTGAAAAGAGCGGGATCTTTTTTGGCATAGGATAATAGGGTGTTTCTGGATTTATGGAGCCTGTCATTTAAAATCTGATAGTATTCCTCCACACTGGTGGAGGAACCGGTCTCCTGGGCGAAGAGATGGCTGTAATATTCTTTTCCATTTGGATAAGAAGAAAGGGCGCCATCCGTTCCTGCCATGGCGGAGATGACATTCAGCCCGTGGATCAGTTGTTCATAGGCAGGAGTGATACAGGAACGAACCAGTTCTTTATTTTTTTTGCGATAATCTTTCCGTGTATTCCTGTCAAGAAACGTGCAGGACTTGGTCCGGGAACGGAAAGATGTGAGCAGTATATCGCTTCCGTTGTTCTGGGTGAAAGAAAGGCACTGATCCGCGATGGTTTCCAATGTGTCCCGGCTGGGAAGCATATGTTCCTTTGCCTGGATTTCCAGGAAAGAGAGCACGGATTCAAAGTATCCAGGGATGGATTCGAGCAGCGCAAAATAGTTTTGAATATCTTCCACAGAGTCGAAATTATATTCTGCTAAAAGTACCGGAAGTTGTGCCTGCAGCCCTGTGACTGGAGAGAGCGGTCGGGAAAATAGGATGAAATCAGCGCCTTTTTTGTCCATTTCCAGTGTGTAGGCGAGGGAATCATAGAGAAGCTGCTGTGGCAGTGTGAGTTCGGACTTATCAAATTCTTTCAGGGAATACAGAAGATTTTCTGTCTCAGGTGCTGCATTTTTCAGAGAATCCAGGGAAATGGGTGTGAATCCACCACAGGTCGGACTTATTCCGTATTTGTCCGGTTTTGACAGGGTATAATTCAGTGAAAGGGCGTCAGAGGAGACAGTTTCCCGGAAAAGCTGGTCTGTAAATTCTGTAAATTTTTTGCTCTCAGTGGATTGTGATGTTGAACTTTCTGGAGAAGTTTTGCTGCCTGTGGAACACGCTGTCAGCAGAAGGCTGGTGGCTAGAAAGATGGAAAAGAATAATTTTTGAAGGCTGTGCCTAATCGTTTTCATAAGAATCACCCCAGGGGCAGAACAATTGATACTATTATATGGATGGAAATGATAATTTATACGGAGAGTTACAGTGTGATAGCCCAGGAAGGGCAGGAACCAGAACAGAGGCCGGAGCTGCACTGCGGCTCCAGAGAAAAGAGGAATCGGATGAAAAAAATATTTGTATACATAATTATGTCCAGCCTTATAGCGGGAATGCTGTCCGGCTGTGGAGGGGAATACAGGATGGCATCGAAAGGCGTATCCGGGAGCGCTGTGTCCGGAGCGGTGGTGGAGACCAGACAGACGGTTTCCCATCAATATGCGACCGATACGAATTTGTACAGGGATGATGGGGTGAAAACCGCGGATGATTTTTATATTCTTTTGATACAGACCAGATTGGATGGTTCTCACGAGAAGAAAATAAAGATTAAGAATTTGGAGAGAATCATTGGAGTAAAGGATGCTTATCTATACTACCATATCGGGGATTATTCGGAAAAGGGGGAGGATTATTCAGGGCGCATCTGCCGTGTTCCCATTAAAAAAGATGCAGAGGGGTATGATGTGATCGATACAGAACATGCCGAGATACTTATGGATCTGGGCTGGAGCGCAGATAGTATTTGTATGGTTTCCCATTATATTTATGTCAATCCGCAGGAAAGTGGAAAGACCGTGAAATACGATATTCAGTCCAGGAAAGAGGTGCCCGTGGAGGAGCTTCAAATAAGTTCCAGAACTCCTGAAATTTTATTTATGGACTGTGGAAACCAGGCCGCCGCTCTCTGTGCCGAAATCGGTCTGTTTGTTCAGAATGTAGAAGAGACGGGATGGAAGCTGGTGAGTGATAATAAAGATCTGGCATGGTCATGGATGGCATGGGATGCCGCCGCCCTTTTCTATACGACGACGGATACAGACCGGGATTTTGTGGAAAACGTCTGGAAGATCAATCTGAAAACCAGAAGTGAAGAAAGATTTGTATCAAAGGAGCAGCTCTGGAGGGTGGCGGCAGCGGCGCTGGGCATTGAAGAGAGCGGCATGGAACTCTGTGCAGTGACCCGGCTGTTCTGCGATGGAGGACGCTGTTATGTCCAGGTTCAGGTCAACTGGCCGGAAGAGGAGATCTATCATATGGAGTATCTGATGTTCAGCCAGGGAGAGGAAGAGACAGAGCTCCGTTTTGAGAAAGCTTTGACGGAGTGCATGAGGACCTATGGAACCACCAGAGAAGGAAAGTGGATGAATTATGATAAGCAGAATAAGGTAATCGTGAAAAAATGGGTCACAAAGGAGCATGTCCTTCTCAGGGACGCCAAATGCTACTGCATAAAAAATGGAAAAGCCTTTTTGTGCCTATATGACTATGAAAAGGGAAGAGAACGGGTGGGGTATTATGAACTGGAGAGCGGGGAATTCCACTGGCTCTACCCAAAGGACGCAGAATATTATGAGCCATGTTATGATGAGCCCCAGGGTGACAGAGCCCCCCTTTTGAGTGATTATTATGGGGCAGGATATCGTTTCAGAGGCATTGACTGGAGCCCGAATGTAGATGCTCCGGTGGAGGGACCGGAAGGAGGTTTCGAAGAGGAATGAAAAGATATTTACCTATATATTAAGTATGGACATTCAAATTGGCGCCGTCGAGCTAAACAACTTTTAGATACGATTAGTTTTTATGACTATGCTGAGAATTATTATCATGGTTTTCTGGCAGGTATTTTGAAAGGAGCCGGGAAATATCTTGTTGTGTCGAAGCGTGAAAGTGGAAACGGGCGTCCGGATATCCTATTAAAAACACCATCTGTCCGTGGTGCTGCCGTTATACTGGAATTAAAAGTGTCGGACAGTTTTCAGGGAATGGAACAAGAGTGTGATAAAGCATTGAAACAGATCGAGGAAATGGATTATGAGGCAGAACTCCGCGCCGAAGGGTATGACAATATAAAAAAATATGGTGTGAGTTTTTACCGGAAAGAGTGTATGGTGAGAAAGTAGGGGAAAACCAGGGCAAAAAATGCGAGAGTATGTCCCCCATAATATCAGGCGCTGGTGCAAATGAATTTGCCCAGGTGGCACAAGCTCGATTCCGGCGGACAGGCTGCCTGCATCTCGCTTGGGTTGAGCGTTAAATAGAGGAGAGAAAAAACCAGGACAGAAAATACGAAAGTATGTCCCCCACAGGACCAGGCATCGGTGCAAATGAATTTGCCCAGGTGGCACAAGCTCGATTCCGGCGGACAGGCCGCCTGCATCTCGCTTGGGTTGAGCGTTAAATAGAGGAGAGAAAAAACCAGAGCAGAAAATACGAAAGTATGTCCCCCACAGGACCAGGCATCGGTGCAAATGAATTTGCCCGATGCCTGGTCCTGTGGGGGGAGTGCTTCGCACTCTTTCTGCGCTGGTTTTTTCTTTTCTGCTTAACTTTTCTAAATACAAAAAAAGTGCCAATTTTATATTGACACCGCTCTACACCTGTGGTAAGATGGAATATACAGTATTGTGGTAAATTAGGAGTATTAGCCCTATGTAAGTTTATTATAGCACAGTTCTGTAAAAAAAACAAGGAGTGAAATCATCAATGGAGAAAAACAGAATACGTCCTGTCAAAGTGGGCAAAGGCGTCAGAATGAGTTACTCAAAGCAAAAAGAAGTATTGGAGATGCCAAACCTCATTGCGGTTCAGACAGATTCATACAAATGGTTTTTGGAAGAAGGTTTAAATGAAGTTTTTCGTGATATTTCCCCCATTTCAGATTACAACGGGAATCTCAGCCTTGAATTTGTAAGTTTCGAGCTGTGCAGAGATGATGTGAAATATTCTATTGAGGCCTGTAAGGAACGGGATGCCACATACGCTGCTCCGCTGAAGGTGAAGGTAAGACTTCACAATAAAGAAACAGAAGAAATCAGTGAGCATGATATTTTCATGGGTGATCTGCCGCTTATGACCGCTACGGGAACCTTTGTGATCAATGGTGCGGAGCGTGTTATCGTAAGTCAGCTCGTTCGTTCTCCTGGTATTTATTACGGAATTGCTCATGATAAAATTGGTAAGGAACTGTATTCTTCCACAGTTATACCAAACCGTGGTGCTTGGCTGGAATATGAGACGGACTCCAACGATATTTTTTATGTGCGTGTAGATCGTAACCGTAAGGTGCCGATCACTGTGTTGATCCGTGCCCTTGGTGTGGGAACCAATCAGGAGATCCTCGACCTTTTTGGTGAGGAGCCAAAGATCGTTGCCAGCTTTGCCAAGGATGCATCTGAAAATTATCAGGATGGTCTTCTGGAGCTGTATAAAAAGCTTCGTCCCGGCGAGCCGTTGTCTGTGGACAGCGCAGAAAGTCTGATCAACAGCATGTTCTTTGATGTGAGACGTTATGATCTTGCGAAGGTTGGACGTTATAAATTTAATAAAAAACTTGCTTTCCGCAACCGTATCACTGGATTTACCCTGGCAGAAGATGTGGTAGATGTGATGACGGGTGAAGTTGTGGCTGAGGCAGGAACGATAATATCTGAGGAAAAAGCGACAGATATCCAGAACACAGCGGTTCCATTCGTGATGATACAGACAGAGGAACGGGTTGCAAAAATACTCTCCAATATGATGGTTGATTTACATGCATTTTTACCAAATGCAGATAAAAAAGAGTTAGGTGTGACAGAAGATGTATACTATCCACGTCTGAAAGAGATTATGGATGAGTATACGACAGATGAAGAAAGATACGAAGCAATCAAAAAGAACATAGCAGATTTAATACCGAAACATATTACGAAAGAAGACATTTTTGCTTCGATCAATTATAACATGCATCTTGAGTATGGTGTGGGAAATGATGATGATATTGACCATTTGGGCAACCGCCGTATTCGTGCGGTGGGAGAGCTTCTTCAGAATCAGTACCGTATCGGTCTGTCCCGTATGGAGAGAGTGGTTCGTGAGCGTATGACGACGCAGGATGTGGCCACGATCTCTGCCCAGTCGCTGATCAACATCAAGCCGGTGACGGCAGCAGTGAAGGAGTTTTTCGGAAGTTCCCAGCTGTCACAGTTTATGGATCAGAACAATCCATTGTCGGAGCTGACCCACAAGAGACGTCTGTCCGCCCTGGGACCAGGTGGTCTTTCCAGAGACCGTGCCGGATTTGAGGTGCGTGACGTGCATTATTCCCACTATGGAAGAATGTGTCCGATCGAGACGCCGGAAGGTCCGAACATTGGATTGATCAACTCCCTTGCTTCCTATGCGAGAATCAATGAATACGGATTCGTAGAGGCCCCATACCGCAAGGTGGATAAGAGCGATCCAGAGAATCCGGTGGTTACCGATGAAGTTATATATATGACCGCAGACGAAGAGGACAGATATCATGTGGCGCAGGCGAATGAGGCGCTGGATGAGGATGGACATTTCGTGCGTAAAAATATTTCGGGACGTTTCAGAGAAGAAACCTCTGAGTTCCAGAGAAGTAAAATTGATTATATGGATGTGTCGCCTAAGATGGTATTTTCCGTGGCGACAGCGATGATCCCGTTCCTGGAGAATGACGATGCGAACCGTGCTCTGATGGGATCTAACATGCAGCGTCAGGCAGTTCCTCTTCTTGTGACAGAGGCGCCGGCCGTGGGAACAGGTATGGAGATGAAAGCGGCGGTGGACTCCGGAAACTGCGTGGTGGCAGAGGAAGGCGGCATTATCGAGCGCGCCGAATCAAACCGCATTCTGATTAAGAAAAAAGATGGAAACAAAGATGAATACAAGCTTGCTAAATTTGTCCGCAGTAACCAGGGAACCTGTATGAACCAGAGACCGATCGTATCCAAAGGAGATCAGGTTGAGAAAGGACAGGTTATCGCTGACGGACCTTCTACTTCCGGCGGAGAGATTGCTCTCGGAAAGAACCCTTTGATCGGATTTATGACCTGGGAGGGTTATAACTACGAGGATGCGGTACTTTTGAGTGAGCGGCTGGTACAGGAGGACGTCTATACTTCCGTTCATATTACCGAATATGAGACAGAGGCGAGAGATACCAAACTGGGACCAGAAGAAATTACCAGAGATGTACCGGGAGTGGGTGACGACGCGCTGAAAGATCTGAATGAACAGGGTATCATCCGTATCGGTGCAGAAGTTCGTGCCGGTGACATCCTTGTGGGTAAGGTGACGCCAAAGGGTGAGACAGAGCTGACCGCCGAGGAGAGGCTTCTTCGTGCGATATTTGGAGAAAAAGCGAGAGAGGTAAGAGATACTTCCCTGCGTGTTCCTCACGGTGAGTTTGGTATTGTTGTGGATGCCAAGGTATTTACCAGGGACAATGGAGATGAACTTTCTCCGGGCGTCAATAAGACCGTTCGTATCTATATTGCACAGAAGAGAAAGATCCAGGTAGGAGATAAAATGGCAGGACGTCACGGAAATAAGGGTGTGGTTTCCCGCGTACTTCCGGTAGAGGATATGCCATTTCTGCCAAATGGACGTCCTCTGGATATCGTGCTGAATCCGCTGGGTGTGCCTTCCCGAATGAACATTGGACAGGTGCTGGAGATCCATCTGAGCCTTGCTGCCAAGGCGCTGGGCTTTAATGTGGCGACGCCAGTATTTGACGGGGCCAACGAGATTGATATTATGGATACACTCAAGCTCGCCAACGATTATGTCAATACGCCGCTGGATGAGTTTGAAGAGAAATACAAAGACATTCTTGATCCAGAGGTTATGCAGTACCTCCTTGAAAATGAGGAATACCGCAAGGAATGGGCAGGAGTGCCGATCAAGGAAGACGGTAAGGTTCAGCTTCGTGATGGGCGGAGCGGAGAATTCTTTGATGGAGAGGTAACGATTGGATTCATGCATTACCTCAAGCTCCACCATCTGGTAGATGATAAGATCCATGCTCGTTCTACTGGACCGTATTCACTGGTTACCCAGCAGCCGCTGGGTGGTAAGGCGCAGTTCGGAGGACAGCGTTTTGGAGAGATGGAGGTTTGGGCGCTGGAGGCCTATGGTGCTGCTTACACGCTTCAGGAAATTCTTACGGTCAAATCCGATGATGTGGTTGGACGTGTGAAGACCTATGAGGCGATCATCAAGGGAGATAATATTTCCGATCCGGGTATTCCGGAGTCCTTCAAGGTGCTTTTGAAGGAGCTTCAGTCCCTGGCGCTGGATGTAACGGTTCTGGATGAGAACGGCGAAGAAATTCAGATGACAGAGACCGTAGAGGAAGGTACTGTAGAAGATGTATCCGGCTTGATAGAGGGAGATAAGTTTGAGCTTCAAGAAGAGTCCTTTGAGAGCGCAGGCTTTAGAGAGGCTGAGCTGGAGGATCTGGATGATGACAGCAACATTGGAGTCGCAGAAGAGTTTTAAGAATTGGAGGAAGGAATATGCCACAGGTAAGTGATGTTATACAGGAAACATTAACATACGATAAAATAAAGATTAAACTTGCTTCTCCAAGTAAGATTCGCGAGTGGTCCAGAGGAGAGGTAAAAAAACCGGAAACCATCAACTATAGAACTCTGAAACCGGAAAAAGACGGTTTGTTCTGCGAGAAGATTTTCGGTCCAAGTAAGGACTGGGAATGTCATTGTGGTAAATATAAAAAAGTTCGTTATAAAGGCGTAGTCTGTGACCGATGTGGAGTAGAGGTAACCAAGTCCAGTGTCCGCAGGGAGCGCATGGGACATATCGAGCTGGCGGCTCCGGTATCCCATATCTGGTATTTTAAAGGGATTCCAAGCCGTATGGGGTTAATACTCGATATTTCTCCAAAGGTATTAGAAAAAGTTCTGTATTTCGCAGCGTATATCGTTCTGGAATCCGATGTAAAGGAAGTACAGGTTAAGCAGGTGCTCTCTGAGCAGGAATACCAGAAGGCCAGAGAAGATTTTGGTGATACCTTCCGTGTGGGAATGGGGGCAGAGTCGATTCAGGAGCTGCTGCAGAGGATCGATCTGGAGGAGGAATCTAAGGAACTGAAGACAGATCTCAAGACCTCCACCGGACAGAAACGTGCCCGTATCATTAAGAGACTGGAGGTCATTGAGGCATTCCGTGAGTCCGGCAACAAACCGGATTGGATGATCCTTACGGTGATCCCTGTGATCCCGCCGGATCTTCGTCCGATGGTACAGTTGGATGGTGGACGTTTTGCCACCTCAGATATGAATGATCTGTACCGTCGTATCATCAACCGTAATAACCGTCTGAAAAGACTTTTAGAGTTGGGCGCACCGGATATCATCGTGCGAAATGAGAAACGTATGCTTCAGGAAGCGGTGGATGCGCTGATCGACAACGGACGCCGTGGACGTCCGGTGACAGGGCCGGGTAACCGTGCCTTGAAATCTCTGTCAGATATGCTCAAAGGTAAGCAGGGACGTTTCCGTCAGAACCTTCTTGGTAAGCGTGTGGATTATTCCGGACGTTCGGTTATCGTGGTAGGTCCAGAGCTCAAGATCTACCAGTGCGGTCTGCCGAAGGAAATGGCGATCGAGCTGTTTAAGCCTTTTGTTATGAAGGAACTGGTGGCAAACGGAACCGCCCACAATATAAAAAATGCTAAGAAAATGGTTGAGAAGCTGGAGCCGGCTGTATGGGATATCTTAGAGCAGGTGATCAAAGAGCATCCGGTTATGCTGAACCGTGCCCCTACACTTCACCGTCTCGGTATTCAGGCATTTGAGCCGACATTGGTAGAAGGTAAGGCGATCAAACTGCATCCGTTGGTATGTACTGCCTTCAATGCTGACTTCGACGGAGACCAGATGGCTGTGCATCTTCCGCTCTCAGTGGAAGCTCAGGCGGAGTGCCGTTTCCTTCTGCTCTCACCAAACAATCTGCTGAAACCGTCGGACGGCGGTCCTGTGGCAGTGCCTTCTCAGGATATGGTACTCGGTATCTATTATCTGACCCAGGAAAGACCGGGAGCAAAGGGAGAAGGAAAAGCATTCCGAAATATGAATGAGGCCCTTGTTGCCTACGAAAACCATGAAATCACACTTCACGCCAAGATCAAAGTACGACGTGAGGGTATTAATAAAAAGGGTGAGAAAGAGACTCGCATTATCGAGTCCACTCTCGGACGGTTCATTTTCAATGAGATTATTACCCAGGATCTGGGATTTGTGGACCGTGAAAAGGATGAGAATTTCTTGAAGCTGGAGGTAGATTTCCACGTAGGAAAGAAACAGCTGAAGCAGATTCTTGAAAAATGTATCAATAATCATGGCGCTACAAGAACGGCAGAAACATTGGATGCTATCAAGTCACTGGGGTATAAATTCTCCACCAGAGCTGCCATGACTGTATCCATCTCGGATATGGAAGTGCCAGAAGCCAAAAAGACGATTCTGGCAGATGCTGAGGCGACAGTGGAAGACATTTCGAGAAATTTCCGGCGTGGACTTCTCACAGAAGAAGAGCGCTACAAGGCAGTTATTGAGACCTGGAAGAATGCCGATGACGATATCACAGAGGCGCTTCTGACAGGCCTGGATGAATATAACAATATCTTTATGATGGCGGACTCCGGAGCCCGTGGTTCTGACAAGCAGATCAAGCAGCTTGCCGGAATGCGTGGACTGATGGCGGATACGTCAGGACGTACCATCGAGCTTCCGATCAAGTCAAATTTCCGTGAAGGTCTTGACGTACTGGAGTACTTCATTTCCGCCCACGGCGCCCGTAAGGGACTTTCCGATACCGCGCTGCGTACAGCGGACTCCGGGTATCTGACGAGACGTCTCGTAGACGTATCCCAGGATCTGATTATTCGTGAGACAGACTGCTGTGAGGGCCAGGATGAGATCCCAGGTATGTGGATCAGTGCCTTTATGGATGGAAAAGAAGTCATTGAAACATTAGAGGAAAGAATCACCGGACGCTATGCCTGTGAAAGTATGTACGATGATGAGGGCAACCTGATCGTGAAGGCAAATCATATGATCACACCGAAGCGTGCGGCGAGAATTGTAAATACAAAGGCGATCATCGATGCCGGAGATAAGGCGAAGGTGAAGATCCGTACGATCCTCACCTGTAAATCCCATATCGGTATCTGTGCGAAATGCTACGGCTCCAACATGGCAACCGGTGAGCCGGTGCAGGTAGGTGAGGCCGTGGGAATCATCGCCGCACAGTCCATTGGTGAGCCGGGTACACAGCTTACGATGCGTACCTTCCATACCGGTGGTGTGGCAGGAGACGATATCACACAGGGTCTTCCCCGTGTGGAGGAGCTGTTCGAGGCGAGAAAGCCAAAGGGACTTGCGATCATTTCTGAATTTGGCGGCACGGTAACCTTGAGAGATACCAAGAAGAAACGTGAAGTTATCATCAGTGATGACAAGACCGGCCAGACGAAAGCATATCTGATTCCATATGGTTCCCGTATCAAGGTAATGGACGGTCAGGAGTTAGAGGCTGGTGACGAGCTGACAGAGGGTAGTGTCAATCCTCATGACATATTGAAGATCAAGGGCGTTCGCGCCGTTCAGGATTACATGCTTCGCGAGGTGCAGCGTGTTTACCGTCTGCAGGGTGTTGAGATCAATGATAAGCATATCGAAGTGATCGTTCGCCAGATGCTTAAGAAGGTTCGGATTGAGAACAATGGTGATTCGGACTTCCTTCCGGGCACACTGGTAGATACCCTGGAATTTGATGACAAGGTAGAGGAATTGGGAGAAAAGGGAATGGAAGTGCCGGAGGGCAAGCAGATCATCCTCGGTATCACGAAAGCATCCCTTGCTACAAATTCTTTCCTGTCGGCAGCGTCCTTCCAGGAAACGACGAAAGTGCTCACGGATGCAGCGATCAAAGGAAAAGTAGATCCGCTGATCGGTCTGAAAGAGAATGTTATCATCGGTAAGCTGATCCCGGCGGGAACAGGTATGAAACGTTACCGCAACATCGGGCTTCACAGTGACCTGGTAGACAGTCTGGAGCCACCGGAACCGATCTTTGAAGAAGAGGTCGTGAAAGAGACCGATGAGGAAATGGAAAACGATGCAGCAATGACAGAGGAAACAGATGCATTCTTTATGACAGAAGAAATGGATGAAGGAATTCTTGCCGAAGAGGAAGAGTTGATTCCACTGGATGAGTAGTATTAATATGATACCAGGGTCAAAAGGTCATGCATTCCATGCTTGCATGGAAAAGCATGACTTTGGGACCCGCAAAACACCTTTTACCCCCAACATCATTAATATAGTTTAAAAATATTCCCCCGGTTTGGTCACCAGAAGGTGGCTGGACTGGGGGATTTTTTGTATAGATCTACGGAGCGGATCTGGCGCCGGGGCAGAAAAAAACAAAACCATACCAATAATTCCTATAAAACCTTACCTTTTACAAGTTTTAAAAATTGGAAGAATATGTTATGCTGTTTAATGCAACATATTGGTATTTTTTAAAACAAAAAAAGGAAAAGGAGAAAAATCATGAGAAACCAATGGAAAAAGTTACTCACTTCTATGTTGATTGTTTGTCTGCTGTTTAGCAGTATAGTAGCAGCCGGCGTAAAAGATGTAAAAGCAGAGCAGATGATAGGGGAGAACACTGACTCTGATATGTCAGAGGAATATGATGTAAAGCTGACGTATGATGTCACTGGCACATGGGATGGTCATAGTAATGTCGAAGTAAAGCTTACCAATATCCTGGATGAGAAGATTGAGGATTGGGAAATAAAGATTCCTGCTGATTTTGAGATCAAAAATATCTGGAACGCCAAGGTGATCTCTGAACAGGATAATGAGTATGTAATACACAATGCGGACTGGAACCAGGACATAGATGTAAAAGGCAGCGTATCATTTGGGATGATGGTTCAAAACGATGCAAAAATAAAACTGCCGGAGTATTGTACCGTAAACAGAATATGTGTAAGTGCAGAAGAGGAAAATTATAAATTAGAATACACGGAATACAGTAACTGGGATGACAAAGTTAACGGAAAGATCACGATCACGAATACGAGCGACAAGCGGATTGAGGATTGGAGCCTTATGCTGGATGGCAATTTCCAGATTGAAAATATTTGGAATGCTGTTATTACTGAAAGCTTTCAAGAAGACGACGAGCAGGATACATATTATTATGATCTTGAAAATGCTGTGTATAACCAAAATATCGAAGTCGGGCAGAGTGTCGAATTTGGATTTATCATAAAATGTCAGGATAAAGTTGAGATAATCATGAATTGTTTGAAATGGGAATGATTTCAGAAGATTATATGGAAGAAGACCTAGAAGATGAACCAGAATATGGAGATGATGAATTTGTATACGATGCGGACTTCTTTGATTCCCTTGAAGAATATTATGCTTATTTGAACAATATCATGCCAAAGAAAAAGTCATCTGCTAAAAGTAGATCTTTGCAGGTGGTCCCGGAAATAACACCGCAGTCAACACCAGTAACGACAGTAGCGCCAACGCCGACACCGATATCAGCTACTATAAAACATGAATTGATGTTTAAGGGTACGGAGGGAAATAAAGCTGTTCAGAATTATCTTCCATTATCAAATGGAATTTATACAATGCAGCGCAATGGTGACGATGTGATATTAAGAAAGGGGAAACTGGAAGAAAAGGGATATAGTTCCTTTGTAAAAAAGATAGATATGACTGGATTTGCCCATGGTGACACCTTTAAACAATTCTTTGTAAAAGGTAATGAATACTATTTGTTGTCAGGGAATGTTCGTGAAGGAAAGGGGTTAGGAAGAGATTTAGTTATTATGCAGAAAAAGAAATTGGATAAATATATTAAAGAAGAGGATGATCTAGAATTTAAATGAAATAGTAAATTGTATCTTCAGATGTCCAAATTAGCTTATGCAAATAAAAGTGGCAGAAACAATGGCAAGTCAGTAACAAGGGTGGCAGGGGCACTAACGGCAGATGGTTCTACTTTGGTAATGTGGAAGCAACTGACAGAAAAAAAGGGAAAACGCATGGAACTTAGTCTCTATGATATGAAAAAGATCAGAAAGATCATAGGCGGTAAATTTGAGAAGACATTGTCCTTTGGCGGAAAACTGAAAAAAGAGTTAAAAAAAGCCTGCATTGGTTCAATTCAAAAGCATTATTACCAGGATGATACATCAAAACGTCTGTTACATCCCAATGAGTCGTTTCAGTCATTGGATATAGAGAAAAATGAAGGCGGATGGAAGATTTATATAACCAGTGGAAGTGAAAAATCAAATATTCCCTTGACTATCACCAGAATGGATGTCCGCCGGAAGGGAAAAGGCATTCAATACAATGCTTTTCAGGAGTTTGTTTCCCTGCCAGCTCTTTCGGGGCTAAATAACTCAGGTATTCCTAAATTTGAGTTAGAGGGATGCCATGTGGTGGGAAATAATTTAGACTTTGGGGTCGTAGCAAAAAATGGGTCTGAAGTCAAACAATATATTGCCTATATTCCATTAAGTGCAGTTCAGAGGCCGTTAAAAGAAAAATAAAATATATATTTGGAATGGAGCTATTATGAAAAAAAGCATATTGATATTTTTATGTTTGCTGTTTGGGGTCTGCCTTACACTTACTATCAAACAAACCGCCGATGCAAATGGACATATCCGATATAATTTATCGGAGGATGGGGTACTTACTTTTTATGGAAAAGGAAAATTAAAACGTGCTGATTATACATTTAGCTATGATAAAAAAGAACGCATAAAAAAGATAGTTGTTGGGGAGGGAATCACGGCATTACAGAAAGGCACGATAGCACATTTCTGGAATGCAAAGAAGGTTATTCTCCCATCTTCCTTGAAAAAGATTGGAGAAAATTCATTTTGTTATTTAAGATCGTTAAAGACGATTGTGATACCAGATTCAGTAACAAGTATCGGAAAAGGTGCATTTAGTGACTGTGATTCTCTAAAAAAGCTGGTTCTTCCAGCTTCTTTGAAATCATGGAAAAAGGGCATTGCGCAGGACTGCCCCAGTCTTAGCAAGATCAAAAACCGCTCCAAAGTGACCTGCCATCTTGACGATTGCGAAGGGTGGCGTATCTGGAAGGTGAACGGGAAAAAGACCAGAGTGCTCCCCAAAAATAAAACAGCCAGAGCCAGGGGAAAGAAAATACCTATCACATATGATCTGGCAGGAGGTAAAAGAACGGGGAAACTGCCAAAATATTATGAGTATGGTACAAAGCTGAGGCTTCCCAATACGGTAAAAAGAAAGGACTATGAATTTTTTGGATGGTACAGTGAAGAGCGACATAAAACTTCTTTTGAGTCATCCAGATATCCGTTGTATTATATAGACTTTGATAGTTTTGAATACACAGATGGTGAGGATGAAAGAAAGTTAAAAGAAATCAAACTCTCTCCCTGTTGGTTTAAATTCGAGCTGCTTAACAATAAAGAGGGAACGGTCCAGATTACCCTGGATGGCAGTAAAAATCGAATTCCCATCGTAATGTATGAGGTTCAATATTCCGAATTTGAAGATATGTCATCTGCGTATAGTGAATCTCTCCTGGATGTCAGGAATAAAAAAACAGTAGCGGAAATAACGAATATGCAAAGGGGGAAAGTGTACTACTTTGAATTTAAGACAAGGGAAGAACGGGAATTTGAAAGAGATTCTTGGATGGGGAAAAAGAAGATACAGGTGAACTAATTATAAGGAGGATTTTAATTATGGAACACAAGACTAATTTTTTTAAAACTACAGCAGGACAAGTGGTAATTATAACAATATGTTATGCGGTTACTTTGTCTATAGTGTTGTTACCGGCTACACTAGGGGCTGTAATAGCGCTTATGTGTGTATATTTTGGTTGGAAAGCACTTGATCGTATACAACCAGTATATTTTTTGTGGCTCCCAATAATTGGATGGATCATTTATTTTATAGTAAAAGTGATTATCTCTTATATGATTGGCCTTTTTGTTGCCCCATTTAAAATTGGGAATAAAAATTATAAAATGATGTAAACAATTTTTAGAAAGCATTATTTTCCTAATTTTAAATAATTTAAAAATGTTTTAAGGCAGGGGGTGATAAGCATGGATGATTATCAAACGGATACAGGTGGAATAAATAGTTTAAGTGGTTTTGCTTATCAAATAAGGGTGTTTGTATTATATATGTTGACAATGGAAAAGTATATGCAAACAGAATTTGAAACATTAGAGGATGTGGCAGTAAATGATCTGTCACCAAATACAATTGACTCAAACGAGGATCAATTTAAGAGTTGTATTCAATCATCTGGTGGAATAAAAGCAATTCAAGTAAAGCGAAGAAAATTAGATAAAAGTATTGCCAGGCAGGTTTTGTTAAACTGGATCTTGTTGGAATCATCGGGAAAAAACGTAATGGAATATGTCCTTTATACAAGTGGAGAGTATGGGAATAGCGATATTCTTTTTGACATTTCAGCAGAGGATTTATATTCAAAAGTATTGAGTACAACAAAAGAAAAAGCAACCATATCAAAAGTCAAAAATAAGTATATAAACGATGCGGATGGCTTTGTAGAAAAATATAAGTCTATTCATCGAAAATATAGATTTATTTCAGAGAATGATGTTGATAAACGAATAGAAGAAAAATGCGAGGTGTTATTTAAAAAGGCAGGTGTAAATCCGGTTACATATTACAACCGAATTAAAGAATTATTGACTTACATTACCGTAGAAGTAATTAATCATATCAATGCAAAGAAAACCTATCAGATTTGCTATAACAAGATGATTGCGCAATCTGAAGAAATATGTAATAGAATCACAGATGAATTTTTCCTGCCTGCCTATTCTGATTTTAAAAAAGTGAATAATATTGATCTGGATGATCTGCAAGTTGCGAAATCGCGAGAATATAAACAATTATTAGCCTGTGGTATATCAAATAATTTAATAGAAACACAATTATTGCATAGAAGCTATTATCAATATATATCATATGGTTATAAAGAATTAAATAAACTTACAAAGATTAGTGATATTGAGGAGACGACTTATGAAAATTATGAGAGAGTAAAGTGTAAACTTCAATATGAAGGGAAAGATACTCCGTTTAACAGATTTTTTGGGACCCAGGAACAATCCAATTCGTATGCTGACTGTGAGCAGATTAAAAATGGATCGAGCATATACTTAACGCGGGAAGGCGAATTAGAGCGTCAGATTTCATGGGAGGATAAGGATAATGCAAAAGCTTAAATTAGAGGCGGAAGCCATTCAAATTAGTATGTATACAGATATTATATTAAGTATTTTAGAGAGACATAAAGACCTTTCATTATGTAAGATAATGCTTTTTTCTTATTTAATCAAAAAAGAAATATTTAGGCCGCGGGGAATATATACAGCCAAAAATAAACAGGATATAGTTTACAAAGCGATTTCGCTTTTGTCTGGTGAGTATGAGGATTATTGTGAAAATGTAGAATTTATATTGAAATCCATACATTTGTTAAAAGTAAATGGAAATGTAACGGTGATAAAATCTATGATTCGTCTGTTAAAAGGCAGAGAGGCCAAGAGTTATATATATGAAGAATCTCCATTCATCCAAAAGGCAATTGAGGCGAGTAAGACGCTGGCAGATAGGCAATTTATGAAGGAGGTTATGAATGGTGTTTAAGATAAATAAATTGGAATTATGTAATTATGCAGATGAAATATATACATATAATTTTAGTCAGGGTATAAATTATTTTAAGGGCAAAAACAGCACTGGAAAAACAGAGTTTTATAATTTTATAGATTATATGTTTGGTTCATCGGAAGATATAAGAAAAAAGCAATGGTTTAAGGACAGTCTGAAAAAGGCTTCAATGGAAGTTCAGGTGGAAAACGTAAAATATAAAATGACGCGTTTTAGTGACCCTTCTAAAAATTTACTGTCGTATGCTGATGAGAAAGAAAGTGAGATTATTGACAAGAGAGAATACAAAGAACGGTTGAATGCTATCTTTGCAACAAACAAAGTATTTTTAAGAAGTATTCGTAAATTTACAGAAGAGGAACTGACCTTTAGAACATTTACTATGTTTAATTTTTTGGGAGAACAGCATCAGGGAATTATTCATGATTTTCTGGACAAGTGCAGTGATATTAAATATTCGATTAAGTTAGCACCAATATTAAATTTTATATTTAACAATAATCTTGAAAAAATATACACGTTGCAGCAGGAATTGGAAAGATTGCAGGAAAAATTAAGGGAATTGGAAGATAATTGTTCATGGCATAATTTCATTTGTGATCAGATAAATCAAAATATGCAAAAGTTAGGGGTCGATACATGGTATACTGGAAATAATGCAGAAGATATATACAAAGCGTTAGATGCAATAAAAAATATGCAGGCACCTGTACAGAAAAATAAGAGAAGAAATATAGCTGATTTAGAAATTATGTACAGCAATATTTCGGATCAGATTAAAGTTTATGAAAATACAATTGAAGATGTAAAGCAATTTGAAAGAAATAGCAAAAATCGAAGAATATTATTAGAAAACTTAGATAATATGCTGAAAGAGAATGCTGAATTTGGATATTTAATAGAACCAGTTAAGGAATTGATGGATGGATTGGATGATATCATATCTTTTGGTCAATATACGATTAGCGATAAGACAATCAAAGTATTAAAAAAACAAAGACAAGCCTTAAAATTAGAAATCAGAAGAAACGATTCCGCTTTTCAGTGTTATACAATAGAGGAAAAAACCAAAGCGCTCACCCTTATTGAAGAATACCTATCTGTCGATACATATGATCATAGCGGAGAACTAGAGAGAACACAAAAAAGAATTCAGAAGATAAAAGAAAAAATAAAAGTTCTTCAAAATTCTGATGATGAAACTAAAATAAATGAGTTTTCAAAATGCATTACGAAATTATACAAATCGGCTGGTGATGTTTCTTCCATAATAAATGAGGATACATTTCAGGAGGGTTTTCAAATTAAATACTTAAAACGTGGAAATGCTCTACAGCCTATGGGAAAATCAGTGAAAGTATACAATGATGCGGCAAGAGAAAAGGAAGATATGTACCTGTATATTGGCAGTTATGCGAGACGTGCTTTAATAAAATTATGTGGATACATAGGGTTTTTAAAAATTTTACTAAAGGAAAATAATTATCCGATCATTCCTATTTTGGTTATTGATCATATTTCCAAATCTTTTGATACTAAAAATGTTCGTGCTGTTGGACAGATAATTAATACGGCTATAGAAGATATTGGAGAAGAAAATCTTCAAATATTTATGTTTGATGATAAAGAATATGAAACGCTGGCTTTAGCTCCAAATCATTTTGAAAATCTATCAGGAGAGTCAAAGACGGGATTTAATCCATTTTATTGTCCAGAATCAGTCTTAAAAAGGAAGCTTGATAAAACCGTGACAGAGATAAAGTATAAATTGATAAATACTATAAATGGTCTGAAAGGTGTGATAGGGGAAAGGCAGGAACAGACGCAAAATCTTTGGAATTTTTACCCAACAATGCACACTGTTCCCGGCAGAGGGTATCAGGCATCTAATGATAGTCAGATTATGAGAAATGAGGTTTCTCAGTATAGCTATATTGAAAAAACTTCATCTGGTTTATTAATTCGTTTGGATGGAACTGAGTTTGATGTATCTAACTTGCAGTTAATTTATATAGTAGATGATGTTAGTAACAGTTTTTCATTTGTATACAATAAAGATTTGGAATGTTACGATGTCGTAATTGAAGGGGAGATTCCAATAGGTGCAGAAATTCAAATTGTGGAGGTATCGAATGAAGATAGATGATATGCCGGATGATGATTTCATCGCTCTTTTTTCAGGACATGGAGAACGGATTCCGGCCAGAATTATAGGAAAGTCATTATATGGTAATAATGAATATTTAATATGTAAGACAGAGAACCTGGAGAATCCTATCAATGTAGTAGATGCCCGGGCTCTTAATGGACAGAGTGTTCCGATCTCAGAAGCCATGGCAAGGGCGGTAATTGAAGAGTTTTATGAAAAAAATCCAGAATTGGAAAGTCCAGAACTTCCAGATAATATATATGAATTGACTGATGAAGAGGGAAATGAAATATCTTTGGAACTATTAGATATTATTTTACACAATAGTAAAGAATATGTGGTGTTTATTCCTAATGATCATGTATCTACAGAGGTGATGATTTTCGAAGTACATAAGAATGGTTTGGAGCAAGAGTACCTTAGTCTTGATAATGAAGAGGAGTTTACTGCTATTTTCAATCTATTTGTGGAACGAAATGAGGAACTCTTTGATTTTGTAGATTGAGAAAGGAATCATATGTTATGAGTCATAAAGAGAAGAAAATCAACGATTATATCGATATGATGCTTCAGGCTGAACAGAATGGGAGGGGAGAAGAGGCTGTTTTTTATGCAGATAAAGCTGCCTCCATAAAATGTAAAAAGCCAGAGTTTCAATGGATTACATCATATAATTATTGTATAATGCATTATTTATATGATGTGCAAGCAGATAAAAGAAGTTTATACGAAGAAATGCTTAACCTGGCAAGAGATGCATATGACTTAACTGATAGTTCTTTTGCAGCAATATTCGATGCATTCCTTCGCTTACAATATTATTTATTGTTATTTGGAATGGATAGATGTACAAGGATAGAAAAGTATAGTAATATTGCCCACGCCTTTTTTCGTTGGTTAAAAGAAAATAATATATATAAAGTAAATGATCTTGACTATTACGGGTTATCAGTAATGGCATTATGCCATTATTATTCAAAAACAGGACAGGTTTTGTCTGCGATAAAGTACGGTGAATTATATTTACAATGTATAGAGGAGAGTAAAATACTTTCAGCGATGGAATTCCGTATATTGACTTTTTTAGCATCGAGTTATCTGAGAAAAAATGAGTTCAGAAACGCTAAAAAAATATGCCTTTTCTTATATAAAAAGATTTTGTCAGGGGAGAAAGAGGAGACCAGTCAGGAATGTTTACAAATTTGGCTGCTTGTATATTCTGGTGCATATATTAAAGGTATGTTATTTGAAAGAGGGTTTGATTTGATCTTAGAGTGTATTCAGAAGGGGATTGTGTATCATGATAATCCAGATGATTCGATGTATGCAATATATTCAAATATGCTAAAATATGAAGAAAATCAATCTTATGCATTGCCAAAAGAAGTATTGGATGAGATGGAGATAGTTTTTTCTGAAAAATGCTCAAACTTAGATAAGTTAGCAAGATATGTAAAGGCGGAAGTGTACTATTCTTTTTTTAGATTATATTTAAAGAAGCAAAAGAAAGATTTAGCAAGAAACTATATTTTGGAAGCTGTTCAGTGTTTTTTAAACGGGAATATCCATGAAGACGAAAGAGAACCATTTTTGTTGATTATGCCAGAGGGACTTAGGTATTTTCATTCTATTGGAGAATTGAAAATGGAGGAAAAAATAGCAGATTGTATCATGCAAAATTTAAAATTATTATATTCCTATGCCGAATTTTATATCGATAATGTTGAAATGGAAAGATATATCGTTACGGTAGATATATTGTTTCGAGTAGTATATTATCATTATGTAAATACAGGTAAGACAAAAGAGGCATTTGTATATTCTGCAAATTACAAGAATTGTTTGTTATCCGTTGTGAAGGCAAGAAATGAACGATTGTATCATGATAAATATAGCGGAGAGATTTTGCAGAGTTATAATAGTGAAAAGAATGATTTTGTAAATAAAAAAGAGTATAATTTTAACAAAGATAACCTGAATTTAGTAAATTATGAGGATCTTAAAGAGCTGGAATATCAATTTTCGGAGACATATACTAAAAACAGGGAATTAATGTTCTATACATATGAAAATATTATGACAAATCTAGAAAAAAATACTGCCATAATAGAGATCGTCTGTTCCAGTTCAGATTTTTGCCAAGGAAACTTAGGAACAAAAAATATGCGTGAATATGAAAAAAATAGAAAAGCTAAGGTGGATGTATTTGTAATAGCAAAGACAGATTCTGTTCACTTTCTACATAAGAGTATTCAGCAGACGGGAGATTTGTACCAGCAGTTAAATCTTTTACTTCAGAGAATTGAGGATTCAAAGCTAAAAATAGATCAATTAGCAGAAAATATTGGAAGAGATATGTTTGAATCGTTTTATGGGTTGTTAGAAAGTGTAGAATGCATTTATATTTCACCACATATGGATTTTTATAAGGTTCCATTTGGGCTGATTTTTGATTACTGTAATCCTACAATAGCAAAAAAGGAGATTATTTATTGCCAGTCTTTGCGTGATTTGTTTGAGAGCGATCATGGGGTTACGGATACTCTTATAAACAGTTGTATAATCGGAGGTCCGTCATATGAAATCAATACACAGCCAGATATAGGGCAGCAGAATAGGCTGGGTATGAGACAAGATAATCAAAATTTAGTGGCTGCCAGGAATTTTGAGATCGGGGATATTCAGCCACTTCCGTTTAGTGAATATGAAGTAAGTGAAATAGGTAAAATTACAGGATCAGGTTGCTCCATATTAGAAGAGGCTGCAAAGAATAAGGTAAAAAAAGGGTATAGTTATTTACATATTGCGACACATGGCTGTCAACGGAAGGTAGGAGAGTTAAACGCTTGGTATGATTCTGCCTTGGCATTCAGTGGAGTAAAGAATGCATATATATCGGGTCAGGAAAAGGATAAATATGGTAATGGTCTGTTGACAGCAGAGGAAATCAGCCGTATGGATTTGAAGGAAACTAATTTGGTAACGTTATCTGCGTGTATGTCAGCAGACAGTAGATACTCGTTATATGAACAGCAGAGCGGACTGCATTTGGCCTTTGGTGTCGCTGGAGTAAAGTATGTTATTTCATCATTGTGGGAGGTGGATGATATATCAGGCTCGCTCTTAATGATACTTTTGTACGAATATTTAAAGCGGGGAAAAAGTGTACCAGCTGCTTTGGATGTTGCAAAAATTAAATTGAGAACAACGACAGTGAAAGAAATAAGAGAACGTTTTAGTGGCAGGGTAACATGTTCTGGAGTAGATCTGGAGTTGTTGGTTTCATTGGAATATGGGGAGTTTCCTGAAGGGATATGTCCTTTTTCTGCCCCTAAAGATTGGACTTCTTTTATTTGCTATCAATATAAATTTTGATGAGGTGAGTTGTATGCTGAGTAAATTGTATAATAGAGACATCGATCCTATGACGCAGAAGCAAGAGGAACTTTCTGAAACGGAAGAACAAATAAAGACTATGTATGAAGAAAATCTGCCGCTTGCGAAGGAGGGAAATTTAGACGCGTTATTTCAGATTGCTGAAGCATATCGAAAGTATGCAAGTTATTATGATGATGATACAGTTGGCAATGAAGCGGTTGTTCTATATCAAAATCTCGCGGATCAAGGTCATGGGAGTGCGTTATGTCAACTAGGGCATTTTTACGATAATGGAGAATATTTTGAGAGAGACAAGGAAAAAGCAGCAGAGTTTTTCAGAAAGGCGGCAAATGTAAATTGTGCAGAGGGATATTATTTTTTGGGAAGCTGTTTCGCAAATGGGGATGGTGTTTCACAAAATGATGAGAAAAGTTTTAAAGCATATTTGCGTTCGGCGGAATTAGAAGACGCAGGAGGGATGGCGAAAACGGGGATATTATACTATGAGGGAAAAGGAGTTAAACAGGACTATAACCAGGCATATTTCTGGCTGCAGAAAGCATACTTGAATAGTGAGGACTGGGGGCTGTATTATTTAGGTGTTTGTTATCTAAATGGATTAGGCACCACGATGAATGAAAAAAAAGGTTTCCAGTTATTGGAGAGAGCTAATGAGCAATTTTGCTATAAGCAAGATGAAGCGAGAAAATTATTAATTAGCTGCTATGAAAAGGGGATAGGGACAGAAAAAAGTTGGGAAAATGGGCAGAAAATCAGAGAAAAAGTAGAGAATGAGCAAAAGAAATGGGATCAAATAATCTCTGCTCTTATTCCGTGAAACTTTATAGAAGCAATGTTTTTCGTGAGATGGATGTCGACAAACCTTACCAATAATTCCTATGAAACCTTACCTTTTGCGAGTTTTAAAAAACGGAAAAGTATGTTACACTGAAAAACATAACTATTTTAAAATTATAAAACTTAAAGCCTGCAAATAAAAAGTCAATAGTAAATTGATAATTTCAGGAAAAAAGTTTTATGCAGGATATTAGGCATAACAAACAGACCACCGGGTATCGCTGGTTTAAAACAAAAATATACAG
>CAJTFB010000033.1 GCA_910575665.1 Eubacteriaceae bacterium | reverse complement strand
CGTGTTCTGTAGTGTGTCAGTCTTATAAAAAGATTATATCAAGAGGTAAAGAAAATAGAAACGAGCGAAGCGAGAGAAACTAAGGTTTCATGACCCCATCGGTGGCTTTCGCGAAGCGGAAAGGCGGATTATAAGAATGAAAGAGGATTATATCGGAATAGTAAAGGAACGTGTCAGGTTAAAAGAAGGAAGAAGCGTATTAGAAAAAATTTTATCTATAATATATTTTGAAGGAAATATATCCAATAAGGAATTAGCATTTCGATGCACATTACCTATACCAGTCGTTACTGCGATAAAGAAAGAATTTATTCGTGTAGGAATTTTAGAGCAAAACAAGGGAATACAGCTAACAAAACAGGGTGTAGACTTTGTTGATCATGAATTGGGATTTTTCGGTTTGGATATTGAGTTATATAAGACATTGCTTGATGATGAAAAGCAGAGAATTGATTTAATTACTAAATTATCCGAACAATATGCTTTTATTTATGAAAATAGACCACAAGTTGATGTGACAATAGACCAAGCCAAATGTACGGTGAACACAGCTTTTAGACGAGCTATGTTGTGTTTGGAGAATCAATCATTAATCGGAAAAAACATATTATGTGTAGGAGATGATGATTTAATTAGTGTTGCCATTGGTTTATTGCTAAATGAGTTGTATTACGATAAAGAGGCGAATAGAAAAAAGGTATGCGTGTTTGATGTCGATGAACGTTATATACAATATATAATTGTGCTTGCTGAACGATATAATTTACCAATCGAATGTTTGAAAATAGATTTAAGAGAACCGTTGCCAATAAGTTATGCCAACAGTTTTGATTGTTTTTTTACAGATCCACCGTATACGACAGAAGGATTGTCCCTATTCTTATCGAGAGGAGTAAGTGCCCTGAAAAATGAAAAAGGTTTACGAGTATTTCTTTCTTATGGGCATAAACCTATTGATGAGATGAAAAAGGTTCAAGAAGTTATCTTAAATCTCGGATTTGCCATAACAGATATTTATAATGCATTCAACGAATATGAAGGAGCTTCACTATTGGCAAATGTTAGCCAAATGATGGTTTTGCAAAGTGGTGAAGATATAAAAACAATAGTTCCTGAGGAGTGCAAATATTTAGATAAGATTTATACAGGAGAATTACGGCAAAAAAGCAGTGTATATGAGTGCAAAAAATGTAAGGAAAAAATAATCTTAGATCATAATAGTAGGATTCGTACAATCGAGCAGTTAAAAAAGGAGGGCTGTCCAAATTGTGGAAATAAAGTATTTGATTTACGCAAGAAACAGCCATCATTTTTATTAGAGCGAGAAAAAAGATCATTAAGCGAACATATTCTAGCAGATTTTTATGGGTGTACGGAATCAATACTAAAGGACAATGAATTAATCCAGCAATATATGCATGAAGCAGCGGAAAAGGCGAATGCAACAATAGTATCTGAAAAGTTTCACACATTTAGTCCCTGGGGGGTTAGCGGAGTCATTATCATCAAGGAATCACATTTGACAATTCATACGTGGCCAGAATATAAGTATGCTGCTGTAGATTTGTTTACGTGTGGCGATACCCTGGATTTAAGAAGTGCAATGCAATATTTAGAAGAAAAGCTCGGCTGCAAAAAAATGGAATACAATGATATTTCTCGAGGATTGTTAAATAAATTATAATATAATAATGTAGAATAAAGTGAAAAAAGAGGTATTTATATGTATAATATACGATTGTTACAGGAAGAAGATTTTTTAAGTGTTGCAGAGATGGAACGTGAAATTGCTATTATTTCATACCAAGAAGAGGCGATAACGGATATTGATACTCATATAAGAAGAATAGAAAAAGCATATAAAAAAGATAAATCTGGTATGCTTGTGGCAGTGGAAGAAAACAAAATAATTGGTTGGTTATGGATGGACCGAAAGACGAACTTTTTAACGGAGGATATTTACATTAATTTTAGAAGTTTTTATATAGATGATCAATATAGAGAAACGGAATGTTCAAGTGAATTGTTGAGTAAAGGAATTGATTATGCGAAAAGTATTAATGCCAAATATATAGTTGGAAAAGTGAACATAAACAATATTGCAATGCGCTCTGTATATAAAGCGAATGGGTTTGAATCAAAACATATTACGATGGAGCTGACTTTGGAATAGGTTTCGAGAAGTCATATGAATGCACAAATTTATGCGAGGTGTAGAATGAGCAAAGAAGAGATTTTTTTAGATATTTGTAGTAAGTTGCGCGAGATCAAAAATGGGGATAAGATTGACTTTTCACATTCTACTCCATTATTGGGTGAAGGAGGTGTAATTGGGTCGCTTTCTGTCATTACTTTGGTAGATTGGTGTTTTGATAAATACAAAGTTGATTTGATTGACGACGACCTTTCTTTGAACTATTTAGAGACGATAGGTGATTTGACCGAGTATATATATAATCAATCGAAGTAGAAAGTCAAGGATGAAGGATAACATGGGAATAAGTAGTACAGAGAGTAAGAAAAAGACAAAAAGAATATTAGTGGTATCTGATTTTACCGTGGAACATTTTTTAGATGATGAATTAAAGGAAAAGTTTGGAGAAAACGGCATTTTTCTTGAAACTTTTTATATACAATATAATGTTTTTAATGAGGAAGGTATTGAAAAGGTAAAAGACTATGACCTCGCGATTTTATGGTTAAATTTATCAGATTATAGCAGCAATATTAGTTATCGTATTGAAAGAGAAGATGCAATATTTAATGAGTTAATTCTATTTTATAATAAGTTTAAAGTGGGCTGTAATATTCCAGTAATATGGATAGGTTTTGATTCTTATGAAGAGGATTTATCTATTTTATATGGTAATGTTGTCAGTGGATCTAATATAAAATATAATTTGAATTATAGATTGGCCCATGCTCTTCAAGATAGAGATGTAATGATAAATCTAGAAAAAATCATTTCAAAGGTCGGGGAAACGAAGGCATATAATTTGAAATATAAATATAGTTGGTCGTGTATCTATAATAAAAATGTGTTTTGTCAAATTGCATCAGAAATAGCGAAGCAATATAAAATAATGAATCATAACACACCGAAGTGTGTTATTTTAGATTGCGATAATGTGTTATGGGGAGGCGTTTTATCGGAAGAGGGTATTGAGAATATTAAACTTGGAAATATAGGGGTAGGGAAAATTTATCAAGATTTTCAACGGATTATATTACAACTATATAATCATGGCGTTATATTATCGATTGTAAGCAAAAATGATATTGAGGATGTGAAGTCTGTATTTAATACTCATAGTGCCATGATTTTAAGATTAAATCATTTTGCATGTATTAAAGTAAATTGGGAAAATAAAGCGGATAATATATTGCAAATTGCCAATGAACTAAACATTTCTTTGAATAGTATGGTTTTTATAGATGATTCTATCTTTGAAATAAATTTGGTAAATGAAATGTTACCGGAGGTGAAAACGATACTATTTAATAAAATGACAATCTTTGGTGAATTAAATTGTTTCAATTTGATGAGAGAAGTTGATACATGCAGTGTTAGCCTAAGAAATGAAACATATAAAACGGATAAACAGAGAGAGAGATTATTATCATTATCCAAAAGTTATGAAGAATATTTAAATTCGCTAGAAATGAAAATTGAAGTTAGAATGGCAAATGATTCTGATTATTATAGGGCTTCTGAATTGTCACTTAGAACAAATAAGAGAACGAATGGATCCAGATATACTGTGGAAAAACTTAAAGAAAGATTAAAAGATCCTTTGTATAGATTATATATCACGAATGTAACAGATAAATTTTGCGATTTAGGCATAGTTGGTGTCGTAGGAGTGTATGGTAGGGAGGAAGCTGCTGAATTAGATTTGTGTTGTTTGTCATGCAGGGCTCTAGGTAGGAATATTGAACATGTAATGCTTAATGAAATTGATAAAAAGTATAAGATCAAAAAAATCAAAACGCTATGTACCAAAAAAAATGAGGATTTCTTGCTTTTTTTGAAAGATAGATATAAAAAGTAAGATTATTATATAACTTATCGAGTTAAATAAAAGTTCATTAATTTAGCCTAATTTAATTTATAGAAAAGTATGAAAACTACTCATGTTCGTGCAGACAGAGTCTCTTTATGAGGTTCTGCCGAGGAAGGTGGGTAGTTTTCATTTTTGTGCGTAAACATAGGGGATTTGTCGAATTATGTCGAAAAAAAGTGCTTTATCAAATACAGAAATTATGTTATATTTTAAGGGAATATTTGGTATAGACAATAAGTCAGGGAGAGGGAAAATAATTGACAGCACATATTTCAGAAGATGGATCTGGCAGAGAAGAATCCGTCGCAGAGCATACGGAAAAAACCGTTTACTTTTGCAGAGAAAAGGGAAAAAGATGTGGGATTTCACAGATCATGTCCTTATGTGGAATACTCCATGATATGGGAAAAAATAAACAGAAATTTGATGATTATATTCATGCGGATGAGTGGGAAAGAAAAAAGCTGCGGGGAAAGATCGGACATGCTTCCACCGGAGCAAAATATATTTATGACAGGAACCATGAGAGTTCTAGAAAAGTAAACGTTTTAAAAGAATTGGTCACCTATGCGGTGGCTGCCCATCATGGCTTATTTGACTGTGTAAATGAAGAGCGGTTAGATATATTTTCTAAGAAGTTAAGTGAAGTGGAAGATTATGAGGAAGCCTGCCGTAATGCAGAACGTGATTATATCCGACAGTATGAACTAGAAAAGGTTTTTGCAAATTCGGAAAAGGAATTTGATCTGCTGTGGGATAAGATGAAGCGAGTAGTTGAGATGACAACACCTCTATTATTAGAAAAGGACAAACGAAAGAAAAGAAAAATATTATCCGACTGCCGGTCTTTTTTGTTTGCCTCTCAGCAGCGGTTATTGTTATCCGTTTTAATCGATGCGGATTGGGAAGCCACCACGGATTTTATGAATGATGTGGACACGTTGTCAAAGCGCAATGATACGGACCATAGAAAAATATTTGCGAAAGCCGGAGAGAATTTTGAGGCGTATATGCAGGAAAAACACCGTTCTATCCGCCTTTCTGATCTGACGGACAGAGAAAGAGAGATCATGGAGGGAAGAGACCAATTACAGAAGGAGTGTAGAGAATTTGCAAAGTATCCGGCGGGGATCTATTGTCTGCCGATTCCAACAGGGGGAGGAAAAACCCTGAGCAGCCTGGCATATGCCCTGGAGTACTGCAGGCGGCATCCTGAGACAGAGCGTATTATTTATGTGTCTCCATATATAAGTATCACAGAACAGAATGCTAAAGTGTTCCGGGAGGCCATCGGGCAGGATGAGTGGATACTGGAACATCATTCTTCCGTGATCAAAGATACGGTCAATGGCGATAGGGATTACCAGCAGGAAGATTACCGCAAAAACCGGTTTGCACAACAGGATATAAATTGGGAGGAGCCTTTTATATGTACCACCTTTGTGCAGTTTATGAACACGCTTTTTTCCGATCAGAGCAGGTCCATACGGCGTATGCACAGGCTGGTGAATTCGGTGATCATTATCGATGAGGTTCAGTCTATGCCCGTCAAATGCGTCCACACATTTAATCAGATGGTTAATTTCCTGAATGCAGTGTGCAACGCAGATATTATCTTGTGCACAGCGACACAGCCGGCGCTGGGAGATGCGGTGTACCCTGTGTGTTATAGTGAACCTAAGTATATGATAAAGGATGCGACGGCCTGGTTTACCCGGTTTGAACGGGTGAAAATACATATTCCTGAACCTGGGCAGAAATATACCTTTGACCGTCTTGGGGATGAGATCAAATGTCAGTTAGACAGGTACCGCTCCATTCTGGTGATATTAAATACAAAATCAGCGGTAGGAAAATTGTATGATATATTGAAAGAATTTCCTGTACATGTGGAATATCTTACAACGAATCTATGTGCGGAACACCGAAGTGACAAGATCGAAGCCGTAAAGAAAAAACTCAGGAAGGAACAGGAGAGAGTTATCGTCGTCAGTACGAATCTCATAGAGGCGGGAGTGGATATTTCCTTTGAATGTGTATACCGATCCATGACCGGACTTGACAGCCTGGCCCAGAGCGCCGGGCGGTGTAACAGAAATGGTGAGATGAAATATGGGGTCCTGAAACTGATCCAGCTTGAAGGTGAGAATACCGGAAATATGGAAGAATTACTGCGGAATACTGATGTCACGGAGCAGATTCTTTACGATTACCGGAAAAGCGGCAGTGGCGAGAGCCTGTTGACACCAGCATGGATGGATCAGTATTTTAAAAAGTTGTATTTGGATTCCGAAGATAGGATGAACTTTCCGATAAGACATATGGATACGAGTATTATGGAACTTTTATCTAATGGTTTTTCCTGTATGGAGAAAAAGAACTTTATGAACCAGGCATACAAAACAGCCGGACGGGAATACCGGGTGATTGACGATCATTCCTTTGGCGTGATCGTGCCATACAAAGATGGGAATAACATCCTGGAGGCCATCCGTCAGTCCCCGGATCCGGCAGAAATAAAAGAGTGTATACGACAGGCGCAGAGGTATACGGTAAATGTGAGAGAGAACCAGTTCAAGAAATTTGATGGGCTCATTCAGCGTGTCAGCGAGGATATCCCCGGATTATATATGGTGGCAGCTCCCGGAGCTTACACAGAAGAGCGGGGGATCACCGCGGAATGGGAACCACTTATTTTTTAATAAATAAATGATGCCAGGGTCAAAAGGGTTTTTGCCCCAACATCAAGTAAATTATGAAATTTCACGAGAGGAGGAGTACAGAGTGGAAAAACCGAATATAATCGAGTACACCGTATTTGGAAGATATGCCTTGTTTACAGATCCCCTGTCCAAGACGGGCGGGGAAAAATGTAGTTACCAGATACCTACCTACCAGGCGCTCAAGGGAATTACAGAATCTATCTATTGGAAGCCGACGATCACATGGGTCATTGACGAATGCCGAATTATGAAGTATATCCAGACGGAGTCCAAAGGAATCCGCCCCATCAAATACAGTGGAGGAAATGATTTGTCCCTTTATACTTATTTGCGGGATGTGGAGTACCGGGTAAGGGCACATTTTGAGTGGAATGAGAACCGGCCGGACTTAGCCCATGACAGGAACGAGAACAAACATTATGACATCGCCCGGAGAATGCTTGAGAGGGGCGGAAGAAGGGATATCTTTCTGGGGGCCAGGGAGTGCCAGGGATATGTAGAGCCCTGTCCCTTGGATGAGGGGAAGGGGGAATATGATGAGACAAACCTCTCTTTTGGCATTATGGTTCATGGTATTACCTACCCGGATGAAGCTGTGCGGGAGGAAGAGAAGGGAAAAATGACGGTGCGTCTGTGGAATGCACAGATGGAAAAGGGCATCATTCATTTTCCCAGGCCCGAAGAATGTGAGATCCGGCGTATCCTGCGCAGTGAAAAGCAAAAACTCTTTGTGCCTGGAAAAAATTTTTCGGGGTCAGATGAATTTGAGGGAGGTGGTGCCTTTGGCATGGTTAAAGACCTTGGCTGATACATATGATGTCTATTCGGAACTGGCAGGGGTGATAAAAAACGACCAGCCTGTGCTGCTGCCCCTTTCCCATTCTACCTTTAACGCCCAGATCGAAGTGACGCTGGATGAGGAGGGGAATTTCCTAGGTTCGAAAAAGCTTGATAAGGGACCAGATATCGTCACAATAATCCCGGTAACAGAGGATTCCGCGGCGAGAAGCAGTGGAATTGCACCACACCCGTTATGTGATAAACTTTGCTACGTGGCGGGGGACTACGCGTTATATACGGGAGATCAGAAGAAAAAAGAATATTACGAGGCGTATATGGAGCAGCTGCAGGACTGGGCGGAATCCGAGAATACGCACCCTATGGTGCAGACGATATGGAAATATCTAAAGAAGAAATCGCTGATCTATGATCTGATCCAGGATCATACACTGGAGCTGAATGAAGGCGGAAGGCTTACGGACAATGTAAAATTGCAGGGTTCCGGGCAGACCGGCGCCAATGTAAGGTTTATCGTCTATGGAAATGACACGCCCCGCGTATGGGAAAATCAGGAATTGTATGAGACATATGACAGGTATTACCAGAAGAAGGCGGGGCAGACGGAGCTATGCTATGTATCTGGAGAGATGGGCACCTGTTCGGAGAAACATCCTTCCAAGATACGCAACAGCGGTGATAAGGCAAAGCTGATCTCGGGAAATGACGAATCGGGATTTACTTACCGGGGCAGATTTGCCTCGAAAAACCAGGCGGTTTCTGTCGGATATGTGGTGTCACAAAAGGCTCATAACGCTTTGAAATGGCTGATCCAGAAACAGGGATATACGCGAGATGGTTCAGCGCTGGTCTGCTGGATGTCAAACCGGGATATGTCAGTTCCCGACATGATGAAAGATTCTATACATGCCTATGAGGATCTGGATGATTTTGAGTTTGATTTTGACATACTGGATGACATGGAGGCAGAGAACAAAAATAAACAGGATACCGGAAAATATTTTGCGGAACAATTTAATCTTGCAGTGCGGGGATATGCCGGAAAAATCAAAGTGGATGACCATATTGCGGTGATCGCACTGGATGCGGCGACGACGGGAAGGCTGTCGATCTGCTATTATGATGAAATGGGCGGTAAACAGTATATGGATGCTTTGTTATACTGGCAGGAACATTGTAAATGGCGCCGTTATATAACAGTGGAAAAAACGGATGGCGTTAAAAAGAACATCTCATGCGAGTGTTCACCGTCACCCCGTGACATGGCGCTGGCTGCCTTTGGCACACAGAGGTCAAACTGGCTGGAAGCAGATAGTAAGCTGATCCGGGCTGTCACAAATCGGTTGCTTCCATACATTACAGGAAAGGGCAGAAAGATCCCCTTAGACATTGTCAGGGCAGCGGCAAGGAGAGCGTCCATGCCGCAGTCTATGAATCCGTTTGTATGGTATAACGATGTGTTATGTGTTGCGTGTGCAATGATCCGGTTTAATTACGAGAAGGGAGGCAGTACTATGGATAAATTTCTGGAGGACAATGTAAAGGACCGAAATGTTTTGTTTGGGAGGCTGTTAGCTGTATATGATCTTATGGAGCAGCGTGCCATGTTCGAGCGGGACGAAGATGGCAAAGTAAAAGAAGGGCGTACAACGAATGCAAGACGTTACTGGAATGCGTTCAGCAGCAGACCCGCCAAAACCTTTCAAACCATAAAACAGAATATGATGCCATACGAGAAGAAGTTAAATGGTTATCAATTAAAAAAATTTGAAGAGTGGACGGAAGAGATCATGGTGCATCTTGCGGGAGCCGGATTTGACAATAAGCCTTTGTCGGAAATGTACCTGCCGGCATATTACCTGCAGACAGAGTACATGAAACAGGCATTTCAGAAAAAAGAACAGGAAAAACAATAAGTTCAGAAAAGGAGAGATAAAATGGGTGAATTTACAAATAAAATTGATTTTGAAGTTTTAGTGATGGTACAAAATGCAAATCCGAATGGAGATCCGTTGAACGGCAACCGGCCGCGGGAGACCTATGACGGCTATGGGGAGATCTCCGACGTGTGCATTAAGCGCAAGATCAGAAACCGTCTGCAGGATATGGGCGAGAATATATTTGTGCAGAGTGAGGAGCGTTCTGACGATGAATGTAAGAGCCTCTCAGACCGGGCAAAGAGCAATGAGGAGATGCAGAAAGCACAGAAGGATAAGGACCGGGAGGCATATGCGAAGGCGGCCTGCAGGACCTGGATCGATGTGCGCAGTTTTGGACAGGTTTTTGCATTTAAGGATGGCAATGTATCCGTCGGCGTCCGGGGACCGGTGTCAGTGCACTCTGCTTTTAGCGTGCTGCCCGTCGCTATTGACAGTATGCAGATCACAAAAAGTGTCAATAGTGAGACAAAGGATAAAAAGTCATCGGACACGATGGGAATGAAACACAAAGTACATTCTGCATTGTATGTCGTTAAAGGAAGTATTAATCATCAGCTGGCTGAAAAAACAGGATTCAGTGATGAGGATGCGGAGAAAATAAAAGAGGCGCTTCGGACGCTGTTTGTAAATGACAGCTCCTCGGCGAGACCGGATGGCAGCATGGAAGTGTGCAGGGTATACTGGTGGAAGCACAACTGTCCGATGGGACAGTATTCATCTGCAAAGGTGCACAGACTGGTGAAGGTGACAGCCAAAGTGGATGATCCAAAGAGTTTTGAGGATTATGAGATTATCATTGAATCGCTGCCTGATCTGGAGCTGGAAGAAATAGAAGGGATTTAGTTATGTATTCCGAAGAGGATTATTTAATGCTTTCAGGTATTCAGCATTTTGCTTTCTGCCAGCGGCAATGGGCGTTGATACATATTGAGCAGCAATGGGCGGAGAACTACAAGACAACGGCTGGGGAACTGATGCACAAAAAGGCTCATGATGAGGGATCTTTTGAAAAGAGAGGGGATCTGCTGATCATCAGGGGACTGCGCATTGCTTCCCATGAACTGGGACTGAGCGGACAGTGTGACGTAGTTGAGTTTCATCAAAGCGAGAAGGGCATTGACTTATTTGGCTATGATGGAAAATGGACTCCTGTACCTATAGAGTATAAACATGGTACGCCCAAAGAAAATAATGCAGATGAACTGCAGCTTTGTGCGCAGGCGGTCTGTTTGGAAGAAATGTTTCAGACAAACATATCCTGGGGCTCTTTGTATTATGGTATGAATAGAAGGAGAAGCAGGGTGGAATTTACGGAAGATCTGCGAAGTGCAACAAAAGAAACAGCGAAAAAGATGCACGAGATGTTCAAGAGGGGACATACCCCTAATGTTAAGACTTCAAAGCGGTGTAAGTCATGTTCCCTGGCAGATCTGTGTCTGCCCAAATTGCAAAAGAGTATGGATGTCGGACAGTATATCAGACAGAATATTCACACGGGAGATTAACTATCTGATGGTGTCTGGCCGGAGCAGGACGAAACAGGTTTCAAATTTGCGCCAGAACTGAATACAGGAGAGCAAAATGCGAAAATTATTAAATACATTATATGTGATGACAGAAAGCTGCTATCTGACATTAGACGGAGAAAATATTGTAATACAGAACGGGGAAAATATTCTTGCCAGGTTTCCTCTTCACACACTGGAGAATGTAGTGTGCTTCACCTATAAAGGGGCAACACCGGCGTTGATGGGTGCATGTGCGGAGAGAAAGATTGGAATGAGCTTCTTTTCTCCCAGAGGCAGGTTTCTTGCCAGGACAGTGGGAAAAGAATATGGCAATGTACTTTTGAGAAAAGAACAGTATCGTATTTCTGATGATCATGACAGAGGTGTATCCTATGCTAAAAATATGATATTAGGTAAAGTCTTTAATGGCAGATGGAGTGTGGAGCGGACTCTGCGGGATCATGCCTATCGTGTGGATGAGGAAAAACTGCGCCGGATCTCAGGTGTGCTGTATGATTCCCTGGGAAAAATAGAAAAGGTGTCCGCACTGGATGAGCTGCGAGGGGTAGAGGGAAAGGCAGCAGAACAATATTTCTCAATTTTCAATGATCTGATTTTAAATCAAAAAGAGGATTTTACATTTATAAGGAGAAATCGAAGACCACCTCTTGACAATGTAAATGCAGTTTTATCCTTTGCCTATACCATTTTGGCAGGCGAGTGTGCAAATTCTCTATACAGCGTTGGTCTTGATCCATATGTGGGATTTATGCATGGTGACAGACCGGGAAGAACTTCGCTGGCCCTGGATCTGATGGAGGAACTGCGCCCGATCATGGCTGACCGGTTTGTTCTGACATTGATCAATACAAAAGCGCTTCGGGCATCTCATTTTGAGACCCAGCAGGATCACGCAGTTGTTTTGAATGAAGAGGGAAGAAAAGTCTTTTTTAATGCCTGGCAGAACCGCAAAAAGGAGACGATCACCCATCCTTTTCTGAAAGAAAAGATGGAGTGGGGACTGGTTCCTTATATACAGGCGCTTCTGCTGGCGCGGACGGTCCGGGGTGACCTGGATGAATATCCACCATTTTTATGGAAGTAGGTGATTCTCATATTAATACTGATTACGTATGATGTTTCGACACAGGATGCTGCCGGACGTAAACGGCTGAGAAAAGTGGCTAAAGAATGTGTCAACTATGGACAGAGGGTGCAGAATTCTGTGTTTGAATGTGTTTTGGACTCTTCCCAGCTGTTAATAGTGAAGGACAAGCTGCTATCAATGATTGACCCCAAGCAAGATAGTTTGCGGTTCTATAATCTTGGTAATAAATATCAAAGGAAGGTTGAGCATTTTGGTGTGAAAGCCTCCTATGAAGCAGAGGGAACACTGATCGTATGATACCAAGCACATATATGAAAAAATGAGTTAGATGAACTTAAATGTGTTATAGCATGCACAAAAAATATGATAAGGCATTTGATCGTGAGAGCCGTTTAATCATGAAGAAGTAGCGGTTTGCGTAGTAAATCAGCGAATTCTGAAAGCTTATAGAATGCTGAATGTCTGTATAGCACTGACAAAGGTAGAGGTGCGGGGGTGTGTGAAACAACGAAGCAATCCTCAGCATCATATCAATGGTGCGAGATCTAAATGAACATGGCATCCCTAAGAGGTTCGCACCATGAAATTTAGGGAAAATGAAGTGCATATAACATAGAAGAGTAAAGAAAACTTAAATTTTTGGTAATTTTGCACAAATAAGAATACATATTTGTTTGCAAATATGTAATTTTTGCTGTCGCTCCCCGCATGGGGGGCGTGGATTGAAATACAGTTTTAAAAGCCGGAATGCCTTGATTATACGTCGCTCCCCGCATGGGGGGCGTGGATTGAAATAAGCCTTTTACGTATATGAGGCATAGCAGACGCGGTCGCTCCCCGCATGGGGGGCGTGGATTGAAATACTGGATAAGATATGTTTTGGTTTAAACTGCAATTGTCGCTCCCCGCATGGGGGGCGTGGATTGAAATTACAAATGAAGCTGATCACAACGCACAGGACACAAAGTCGCTCCCCGCATGGGGGGCGTGGATTGAAATCATCACCAGGCTTAGTACCAGCATCAGGATTTTTGTCGCTCCCCGCATGGGGGGCGTGGATTGAAATCACTCTTTTCGACAAACGAGGTCGAGAGTTTGCCGTCGCTCCCCGCATGGGGGGCGTGGATTGAAATCACTCTTTTCGACAAACGAGGTCGAGAGTTTGCCGGTCGCTCCCCGCATGGGGGGCGTGGATTGAAATCTGCATTTGAGAGACTAGTTCTGGGTCGTTGCCGTCGCTCCCCGCATGGGGGGCGTGGATTGAAATTCCGTAGAATTTAATCGGCATTTTCCCCACTGTCTGTCGCTCCCCGCATGGGGGGCGTGGATTGAAATTCATTTCGTCCGCATCGCCCCATGCAAAACTCGAGTCGCTCCCCGCATGGGGGGCGTGGATTGAAATCTCTGTTTCATTAGCTGCCTGTTGATAAAAAGCCGTCGCTCCCCGCATGGGGGGCGTGGATTGAAATACCTGCCCTTATTTGTATAGATCCAAAAATGCATCGTCGCTCCCCGCATGGGGGGCGTGGATTGAAATTATTATATCCTCTGCCTTTTCCGGTGCGAAAATATGTCGCTCCCCGCATGGGGGGCGTGGATTGAAATCCTTGTTTCCGGCGTTATGAATATTCCGTTAAATGTCGCTCCCCGCATGGGGGGCGTGGATTGAAATTAAACACCCCCTGCCACTATCTTTTGATAGTCCGTCGCTCCCCGCATGGGGGGCGTGGATTGAAATTGTCATGTAGATATATACATCTATTCCAGTGTCGTCGCTCCCCGCATGGGGGGCGTGGATTGAAATTGGTGTATATATGATGTACTCTTTTGTGTCCGGGAGTCGCTCCCCGCATGGGGGGCGTGGATTGAAATCGGTAGAAAAGGATGGCGCTATTGCAAAATCCCGTCGCTCCCCGCATGGGGGGCGTGGATTGAAATACGTCTGCGAAGACGCCGCACTATCCTTTGAACTGGTCGCTCCCCGCATGGGGGGCGTGGATTGAAATTATCTCTGGGGGTAAATTACTGTCTTTGGTGGCATTGTCGCTCCCCGCATGGGGGGCGTGGATTGAAATGGAAGGATCCACTTTAACCTGCTGGACGACACCGTCGCTCCCCGCATGGGGGGCGTGGATTGAAATTACTCCTTTCCGATCCGACAGAAGCGACGACCCAGTCGCTCCCCGCATGGGGGGCGTGGATTGAAATCATCCTGAAAAGTTAATGTTAAGTAAATCTGTTAAAGTCGCTCCCCGCATGGGGGGCGTGGATTGAAATACAAAATTTCTCGTAATTTTCCCTCGTCCCAACGTCGTCGCTCCCCGCATGGGGGGCGTGGATTGAAATCAGCTGGTACTGATAAGTCTCTCCAGCTGATTGTGTCGCTCCCCGCATGGGGGGCGTGGATTGAAATGCAATAAAGTTAAGGCTGGGTATGCACGCAAAAGCGTCGCTCCCCGCATGGGGGGCGTGGATTGAAATCCCAATCGAGATATACATCCCACACAAAGCCCAGGTCGCTCCCCGCATGGGGGGCGTGGATTGAAATTGCATGAATCTGTAATGGCGTCGGCGATCTGTGGTCGCTCCCCGCATGGGGGGCGTGGATTGAAATTCATCCAAAAACAAGTCAGAAATATCTAGACCTGCGTCGCTCCCCGCATGGGGAGCATGGATTAAGTATGTATAAGAAGATCTTAAAAGTTTGTATTTCAAAAACGAGGGCTAACGTGGATTTAACATAATCCAATAAAAAGGGTAGTGAAAAATAATAGGTACAAATACTTGTAGTTATGTGTTAGAATAAAACTAATTTCAAGTAGTTACAATGATAAATGATTGGTAATTTATTGTGGTGTGATACGTTATAAGCCAATAATAGTAGAAGGTAATGCGGATGATTATAAGTGCAAGCAGACGAACAGATATACCGGCATATTATTCGGAATGGTTTTGTAACAGAATAAAAGAAGGATATGTTCTGGTCCGAAATCCAATGAATACTCATCAAATAAGCAGGGTTAGTTTGTCGCCGGAGGTCATTGATGGAATAGTGTTCTGGACGAAAAATCCAGTCCCCATGTTAAAGAGGCTGAAACAGCTTGAAAAATATAACTATTATTTTCAATTTACATTGACTGCATATGGACCAGATATTGAAAAAAACTTACCGCCTAAAAATCAAGTGATCATACCAGCGTTTCAGACATTATCAAGAGAGATTGGAAAAGAAAGAGTGGTCTGGCGATATGATCCTATATTTATCAGTGATAAGTACACCATAGAATATCATTGCAGATATTTTGAAGTTTTGGCTTCCAAACTTGCGCCATATACGGAGAAATGTACCGTAAGTTTTATTGATTTATATAAAAAAACGGAACACCATATGAAGCCATTGAAAATACAGACAGTTTCATCAGAGCAGCAATTAGAACTGTTGCAAAGATTTGTCGAAACGGCGAAAAAATATAATATTTATATAGATACCTGTGCGGAGTGTTGTGATTTTACTGATATTGGAGTCTTGCCTGCCCATTGTATTGATAAAGAGCGTTTTGAGAAAATTGGAAAATGTAGATTGCATATTGGAAAGGACAAAAATCAAAGAGGAGAATGTGGTTGTATAGAAAGCATTGATATTGGAGCTTACGACACGTGCAAAAATGGCTGTTTATATTGTTATGCGAATAGCAGCAAGTCAAGTGTGAATAATAATTATGAACAGCATGATTGTCATTCACCATTATTATTTGGAGAACCTGATGAAAAGGATTCCATTAAAGAACGAAGTGTTAGATCATTTGCTGACCGGCAGATGACTTTGTTTGATTATTGATAAATCTGGTTTGAATCGACATTTTTTTATTGGGTAAAAGGAGTGTTTTCAATGGCAAAGACTTTGCATGAATTTACAGCAGTTATTTTACAAAAAGGAGATATGGATGCAGCGTATGTAGAGGTACCGATAGACATAAAAGGGGTATATGGAAAGGGACGGTTATTGGTCCATGCTACTTTTGATGGTGAACCTTATGATGGACAGGTAGTAAAAATGGGAACACCAGGTTATATTATCGGCGTCAGGAAAGATATACGTAAAAAGATCGGTAAGTCTTTTGGAGATAAAATAATGGTGACGTTAGAAGAGCGTTAAGAATCAGCTTAAGAAGGTATAAAATAATAATGAGATTTTCTCAATAGAAGCTCCTTCCCTACCTACAGAACGTTTTATTATAGAACATAAATAGAAGAATACTACTACCAATACGAGGTGCCCTATGCAATTACCAAATTCCGACAATCTGGAAATAGAAGTCCAATACCTAAACCGTCTGTTTGAAAAAACCAGCGAATGTTACAAATACTTTTGGTTTCAGGCGATCCTAACAAAGGTATTAGAGGGAAAAGATGTTATTACATATGAAGAATTAATTGATGAGATGATCGCTGACGCCTGGTATATGGTGACGGAGTATCACTTGAATCTGGGACCAAAGGATACGTTAGAGAGACTGATTCATCATATCAGCTGTATTAGCAGCATAAAGCCTTCAGAAAAGAAAGGGGAGCTACTTGACTATTTAAAACACTGTGAGGATAAAGAGGTTGCGCAGAAAAAACGTATCCTTACTTTTAATGTTCCCTATCGTCTACAGGCGCCATTTATGGAGTCGATGAAGGGCGACGCGTGGAATGTGTCAGAAGGGAGTCTGATCGCCAGGATCAATTGGGAAAAACGCCTCATGTATTATATCTCAGAAGCGAATGGTATGCAGACGGAGATCTATATTCAGCCAGAATGGGTTAAGTATATCCATAAAAACCAGGAGATATTAAAGGGATGGCTAAAATACAACATGATTATGTATCTGCAGAAACGGAATTGGAGGCTTTTGAAATATGTGCCAGCGAGCATTTAAATAGCAATGAGATACGGGGGCGTATTTACAAAAAAGGCCTGTCCCTTCTGGAATTTTCAAATGCACTGAAAGAAGTGGTTCAGCCCGTTTATCAGTCGGCGAAAAACTGCGGGTTTCAAAACTGGATTTACACAGGGGATAACGGAAATTGAACCTTGTTTCTTTGCTCTGTAAAAAGAATCTATCATTGGAGAAAAAGTGAGGTGTCATATGCTAAAGATACACAAGAAATGGAAAAACAGAATTTCGATTGAAAAGGGGGATATCACACAGCTGGATTGTCAATGTATCGTCAACGCTGCGAACCACAGCCTTCATGGCGGAGGGGGAGTGGACGGCGCTATTCACCGTGCTGCGGGTAGAGGACTCCTTGAAGAGTGCAAAACATTGAATGGCTGTGATACTGGGGAGGCAAAGATCACAAAAGGATATAATCTGAAAGCAGAGTATGTGATTCATACGGTCGGTCCCGTCTATTCAGGAAGTCACTCTGATGAAAAGCTGCTGTCAGACTGCTATTGGAATTCGTTGGAACTAGCGAAAAAAAATGAGATACACAGAATTGCCTTTCCGGCGATATCTACTGGAGTGTATGGCTACCCGTTGGAGAAGGCGGCGCCGACTGCCCTGCATACGATAATCAGATGGCTTGAAGCCAATGAAGATTATGAAATGGCTGTGATTCTGTCGTGCTTTGACACAAGAACCTTTGATATGTATAAGAGTATTTTATAACATGTTTTCGCGTCAACATTTTGTATTTTTCGCATACAATATAGAAATCCATAAATTATATAGGTATGCAAAACGATGAAAAAATATGTAACATTATCGCTGGAAACACATCTTTTTTTGGAAGGATAATGAAGGAACACGCGTTATTCCTTCAGGCATCTTTTCCAGAAAAGGAGAAGGATTTTCGACAGAGGGCAGATCACTTTAGGGAAGAGTTTGAAGATGGACTTCGGAGGGCTGTTCAGCTTGCCGATGGTGTGGTAAGTGAAGCGGTTCTGGCTTCGGGGGAAGTGGTAACGGAATACACAGTTAAGGCAGAGTGCCAGACAAGTAAATTAATAGGTATTTCCATTGATACGCAGATTACAGAGGCGGAGGAGCGGCTTCGCAGCGATTGTTCAAATAATCTGAACCGGGAAATGATTCAGGCTGTCAGGAGACTGAATCATCAAATGGCGAGGGCGCTGAATGGATTGATTGCTTTAAAGGAAGAAATTCTTCGGCAGGTAACAGGATGCCGGCTTTTTACGACTAATTATCCGCTGTTGATCGAACACATCCTGCGGGAAGCAAAACTGTATCGTCAGGTTATCAATGAGCTTGAGCATAAAGGAAGGATATCACCGGCAGGGATCAGAGAAATGGAAATGTTCTGGAATCAGATTATGATGGAACATGCACAGTTTATCCGAGGGCTCCTTGATCCTACAGAATGTGATTTGATAAGAACGGCAGATGAATTTGTGGAGGATTATAAACATCTGCTGGAAGAGGCAAGAGATCGTGATCTGTGTATAATGGATGAACTGACAGCTAAAGCTCTGCACACGACAGAAAAATACCAGCGGTTTAAAACGGCTGGCACAGAAGGTATTACTGGTTGTGAGATACGTTCAATCATTCTGCCTCTTCTGGCAGATCATGTACTTCGAGAAGCGAATCATTATTTACGGATTCTAGAAGATGTGGAGAAAAGCAAGGATTGTTAGGAGTTTGAAACAGCATCGCAGACGACATAGGTTCTGCGGTGCTGTCGATGTATAACATTAGTAGTTGGACTAAACTTCCACTTGACTTTCAAATCCTACAAGTGTAATATTTAATAAAAAAGTTCCTGGAAACAGGAATTTTTTTAAAACCAAAAATCTTATAATTGTAATAGCTCGAATTGGCGTCATAGAGCTAAGTGGAGGGAAAAATGAACATGATCAAACAGACGAGTATATTTGGGAGTCTTGTAGTTCTGTCAGTGGTAATTATGATTGGATGTGGGAAACGTGTAGAGTCGCCCCAAAAAGCTTTTGTAAAGGAGGCGGAAAATAAGGTATTATCAGAGCAACAGGAAAAAGGCTATGATCTCCCGATAGAAGAAAGCGAGAAGCAGGAAGCCCAGTCAGAATGTATCGAAGTTATGGAACTTATTTCTGATATTTATGCCAAAGCAGATAAGGGAAAAGCATCCAATGTTGTGATTGGCGAAAAAACTCTTTTGGAGATGCGGGCAAAGGTGAAACAGACAGGACAACCTGTCATAACCTCAGTTACATACTCTGGCATGGGCAATTATGGGAAGATGGAGAGCTTTTTGTCTGACTGTCAGGAGGGAAAGAGCGGAACTATAACCATTTATAAAATTCATTCTGATGGCGGCCTCGGAAGGGAAAAATATATATTTAATGGAAAGGATCTGTTTGTG
Source organism: Eubacteriaceae bacterium (assembly GCA_910575665.1). GTDB lineage: Bacteria > Bacillota > Clostridia > Lachnospirales > Lachnospiraceae > Eubacterium_F. The sequence goes on along the minus strand of CAJTFB010000033.1, from coordinate 22,934 downwards.
TTGAGTGCCAGTGCAGGTTGGGATGGGAAAGGCGGATCGGTTTTATTTTATCTTTCATATACCAGGATCAAAGAGTGGAGTTATACAAAAAAGGGATGGTTCTGCTACCAATTATGTGTGCCGGAACCACCGGAGGTAACCGAGATGGTGGATGGCAGCCGAATGATCCGGGTAAGGCCGATGAAAAAGCGGCACCGGGAACTGTCAAAAAAATGTGTGCTGGGATTGGGGTATCAGGGGAATAATCTGCTGTGTTCAAACTGGGACGCTGACCATATGAAAAAATTAGATTTTAATGGCATGTATGATTGTCTGTATGAGATGAAATATGGGAAGAAGTTTGAGGTGAAGGTCTATGGAGATGGCATTCCTAGGAGCGAGTTCGAGAGCTTGATCATGGAATATCTTCCAGTTACTCCAGAGGAGTTACGAAGATACGCTGTGTATGATGAAAAAAAGGGGGAGTATGCCTGGGAGCGGTTAGGGTGCTCAAATTATGATCTTACATATTTTGGGATAAGTATTCCAGAGGTGACAAAGATACGGGAAAATAAGGATGGTACCACCACCCTGACAGTGGAAGCCGTTTGCGAGATGGTGGTTGGTGAAGAGGCGGTGGTAACACATGAACTTACCGTCCGCTTTTATGAAGATGGAGACTTTCAATATTTGAGCAATAAAATCCTGGGAAACGGCAAGAAAGATATACCAGATTACCATTACCGGGTGGAAAAAAGATAAGTCCAGTAATAATTTTATATTGCCAGCCAACATACCATTTGATATAATAACAATGTATGTTTAACTTTTGTCGGAGGAAAGGATTTCATGATAGGAGGTTCAGAAAATCATGGTGAAGGAACTACAAAATAAAGTAAAAGATTCCAGAGGACGCTCCGTTTTTTGGGTTGTGTTGGGGCTGATAGTTTTGATTGTTGTTCTGATAATCTCCAGCCTCTGGTTCCTCACAACTGCTCAGAAAACTACAGAAAACTCGGTTTACGATGTAAGTGAAGTATATTTGCAGGAGTTGACCAAACAGAAGATAAACCAGTTTCAGATCAATCTTGAAAATCAGGTCAGGCAGCTTCGAATCGCGATTGCTACCATGGATGCGGAAGATACTGGCAGCAAGGAAAAATTACAGAACTGCATTAAAGAGACGAATAAGGTAAGTGAATTTGATTTTTTTGCATTAGTTGATAATGAAGGTATTATTTATACTGAGAGCGATGTTATAAATGATTCTTCCCCATATCAGGATTTTCGTCCATATCCATTTATTGACAGAAATCTAAAGACATCAAAAGTTTCTTTGGAGAAGGTGGATGAAAATAATATGATCATGGTTATGGTGCCGCTGGAGGATACTTCTTTCGAAGGAAGGAAAATAACCGGGGCAGTTGCCGGAGTGAATGCGGAAACTTTCTCAGAAAAGGTTTTTACCCAGTATGACTTTGGCAGGATCTTTTGTGAAGTAATTATGGCGGATGGGTCCTTTGTCATTAAGACGAATCACAATCACCTTAAGGAAAAAGCCAATCTTTTTTCTGGATTGGGGAAAGAGGCCGTTTTTGGAGATGGTTTTTCGATAGGGAAAGTAAAAAGTGATATTGATTCAGGCAAGTCTGGTGTTGCCTCTTATTATCTGGAGGATATCCTTCATTATACATATTACGCGCCGATTGAGGGAACAGACTGGTATATGAAGACGACGATACACTACGATCTGGTCAGCAGCAAGATTGATGCTGTCAGACAGACGATGACCCGGAACAGTCTGGTTCAGCTTGCCCTGGTAGTTTTGATGCTTCTTGCCGTATTCTGTATTTATCTGTCAGTGCGCAGGAAAAATGACAAGCTTAATTATCAGAGAATTCAGGCGGAGGAAAGCAACAGGGCGAAGAGTACGTTCCTGTCCAATATGTCCCATGACATCCGTACTCCGATGAACGCCATTATCGGTTTCACCAATCTAGCTATTCAGAGCAAAGAGAGCATGGAGCGGGTTCAGGGCTATTTGGCTAAAATCCTGGCTTCCAGCAATCATTTGCTGACGCTGATCAATGATGTTCTGGAGATGAGCAGAATAGAGAGCGGGAAGATCTATCTGGATGAGACGGAGTGCAATCTCTCTGAGATTCTCCATGATCTGAATACGATCATTATTGGGCAGATCGAGGGAAAACAGCAGGAACTTTTGATGGATGCGGTGGATGTTATGAACGAAGATGTGTACTGTGACAAGCTGCGTTTAAATCAGATTCTGCTGAACCTTCTCAGCAATGCTATCAAATTCACCCCTTCAGGTGGCAAGATTTCTGTCCAGTTTAAGCAGAAAGAAGGGGCTCCAGAGGGATATGGCGCCTATGAGCTTCGTGTAAAAGACAGCGGAATTGGAATGACGCAGGAATTTGCAGACAAAGTATTTACCCCATTTGAACGGGAAAGGACGTCTACGGTCAGCGGCATTCAGGGAACGGGACTTGGAATGGCGATCACGAAGAGCATAGTCGATCTAATGGATGGCAGGATCGAAGTAAAGACTGCGCCAGACCAGGGGACAGAATTTATCATTCACATGAACTTCAGGCTTCAGGAAACACAGAGGGAGTATACCCCGATCGCAGAACTGACCGGTGTAAAGGCATTGGTGGTGGACGATGATTTTGACGCCTGCGATGCCGCCACCAGAATGTTGTTAAAATTGGGAATGCAGTCGGAGTGGACCTTATCAGGTAAGGAAGCGGTGCTTCGTACCAAACAGTCCGTCAGCTTAAACGATGCCTTTGGTGTCTATATTATTGATTGGAGGCTGCCAGACCTGGGCGGCGTGGAGGTTGCGAGACAGATTCGGGCTATTGTGGGTGACTCAGCGCCAATCCTTATTATGACGGCATATGACTGGACCAATATAGAGGATGAGGCGAGAGCGGCAGGGGTCAATGCCTTCTGCAGTAAGCCAATGTTTATGTCGGATCTACAGGCCACGTTGTCAAAGGCCATCGGTCAGCAGGTGATGATACCAGAATCGTCAGATACGCCGGAGGAGACTGCTGATTTTACAGGCAAGAGAGTTCTTCTTGTGGAAGATAATGAGTTAAATCGTGAGATTGCTCATGAGATTTTGTCTCAGGCAGGATTTGAAGTAGAGGCGGCAGAAGATGGCTCCATCGCGGTAGAAATAATTAAAGAGTCAAAGCCAGGATACTATGATCTGATCCTTATGGATGTTCAGATGCCGATCATGAATGGGTATGAGGCGACCAGAGCGATCCGGTCCCTGGAAGATAAAGAGCTGGCATCGATAGTAATTATTGCCATGACAGCGAATGCCTTTGAAGAGGATAAAAAGGCGGCGCTGGATGCCGGAATGAATGACCACATAGCGAAGCCGATCGACATTGAAGTATTATTTGAGGTGTTGGGCAAAGTATGTAACGGTTAGATTTGAAAGAAACAGAGATTTTTAGACAATAATCAGGGGCAGCCCTGCGGGTATGATGGAGATTACCCGTGGGGCTGCCCCTTTTGTCAAGCATGCTCCTGCATCAGTGCCCGAAGCAGCAGAATATGATACTCTTCATCTTTTATGATTCGGGCCAATACAGCATTGACGGAGCGATCCTGGATCATATTGATATGTATTTTGTATTGGTTGATGGCAGACTTTTCGGATTCGATGTCCGCCAACAGCATCTTTCCAGTGAACTCTGGGAGGACAAGATATTCCGGTGTCCACATGGATTGTCTGCCGTTCTGGTGTCTTGCCGTGAAATCTACCGTTCCACCCAGGAGCTGGATCAGTTCACCGAGCTTCTGCAGGTGCATCATCTCCGCCATGGCGATTCCCAGGAGGGTTTTTGCCAGAGCACATTTTTCACCGGAAATCCGGTTTTCATTATTGATGTACTGGGTGATCGCAGACATCTCCGACACGGATCCACAGTAGTCGATGCTCAGAAGGTTGGCGTAGACGGGGTTCTTTTGTTCAGCCTGTATGGGGGGATAAGGCAAATCAACCATGATCGGTCTTATACCGGCGAAACTGCAGTGATTGACGAGTTGGGTTGCGTTTTCTTCCATTTTTAAAACTCTCCCTTTTTTTTATATAACAATATATTTGAATTTTAAGATAATATGCGTCTCCGGGGCTTGGCCTAACTTTCATAATAAAAAATAATTTTTTACTTGACTTAGAGCCCACTCCAGGTTGTATTATACTAAACAGAAGGTTCGGACCGGAAAGGGGGCTGTGATGACGATAAAAGAAGTGAGTGAAAAATTTCAGATTACCCAGGATACCCTGCGTTACTATGAACGGGTGGGGATGATTCCACCGGTGACAAGGACTGCCGGCGGCATACGGGATTATCAGGAAACCGATCTGGCATGGGTAGAGCTGGCGGTATGTATGAGAAGCGCGGGGCTACCGGTGGAGGCAATGATCGAATACGTAAAGCTGTATCAGGAAGGAGACTCCACGATCCCAGCGAGACACCAGCTGCTAACGACCCAGCGGGAAGTGCTGCTGGAACAGAGATCGCAGATCAATGATACATTAAACCGCCTCGATTATAAGATCAGCAGATATGAAGAAGCATTAAAAACAGGAAAACTGACATGGGAATAGAAACGAGGAGGAAGATCATGTATTTAGAAACCATAAATGGACCTGAGGATGTAAAGAAAATGGATATCAGGCAGATGGAACAGCTTGCTGAGGAGATGCGGGAGACGCTGTTGAAGCGCCTGAGCTTACATGGAGGGCATTTTGGCCCCAATTTTGGAATGGTGGAGGCGACCATCGCCCTGCACTATGTATTTGATTCCCCTAAGGATAAATCCCCATCGTCGTCCATATCAACACGATAAAAGGAAAGGGATATGCTCCTGCCGAGAAGGATAAAGAAGACTGGCACTGGTGCCTGCCTTTCGATATACGTACGGGGCTGCCCACAGATGTCATTGAAGGAGAAGATTATGCGGATCTGACCTGTGAGTTTCTGATGGAGAAGATGAAAAGGGATCCCCTGGTCACTACGGTGGTGGCAGCAGTTCCCACAAATATCGGTTTCACAGAAGAAAAAAGAAGGGAAGCCGGAGGACAGTTTGTGGATGTGGGGATTGCCGAGGAGCATGGAATCGCATTTTGCTCCGGCATCGCAAAAAACGGCGGCAAACCGGTATTTGCCACCCACTCCAGTTTTATGCAGAGAACTTATGACCAGTTATCCCAGGATCTGTGTGTCAACCGAAATCCGGCGACGATCCTGGTTAATACCGCTTCGGTTTACGGTATGAACGACATTACCCATCTGGGAATATACGATATCGCTATGATGTCAAATATTCCGAATCTGGTCTATCTGGCGCCGACGAACAGCGAGGAATACTTTGCCATGCTGGACTGGAGCATCGAGCAGACAAAGCATCCTGTAGCCATCCGTATTCCCTGCAATGGTGTGATCCATGCGAAGGACATAGTGGATACCGACTATAGTGTGCTGAACCGCTATCAGGTAGTGCAGAAGGGAAGCTGCACCGCGGTTGTAGCACTTGGGGACTTCTTCCAATTGGGAGAGGAGGTGGCGGCGGCGATCGGGGCAAAGACAGGTGTCACTCCTACCTTGATCAATCCCCGTTATATCACAGGGCTGGATGAAAAATTGTTAAAGCAACTAACGGAGGATCATGCCTTTGTAGTTACTCTGGAGGATGGAATATTAGATGGTGGTTTCGGGGAAAAGATCGCCAGATTTTACGGCCCCTCCAATATGAAAGTGTTTAATTATGGGCTGAAAAAGGAATTTCTTGACCGTTATGCGGTGGAAGATGTGATGAAGGAAAATCATCTTTCTCCAGAACTTATCCTGCAGGATCTCGGATTTTAGTAAAGTGTCTGTTACGGAGGCAGGTCTAAGTCAGCTGCTGGCAACGCCGGCAGCTTTTCTTATTTCCTGCATATGCTTGATCTCATCTTCCTGGGTAGTGATTATATTCTCAGCGAGTCTGCGGACTTCGTCGTTGTCAGTGCTGTCTAAGATGGCGCGGGACATATCTACTGCCATCTGGTGATGGGGGATCATTCCATCGATAAAAGCCTGTTCCACGTTTTGGGCGGTAGAAGCAGTGTGATTCATGGTTTTATGCTGGGACAACAGTTCTCCATATTTTGTCAGAAAGTCCTGCTCTTTCTTGGTATCTTTTACTCCAGAGTCGTCGATCTCATCCTTTAGGCGCTCCATCAATTGGATCTCTTCTTTCTGTGTTTTATAGATCGACTCAGCCAGCAGTTTTAACTCCTCGTTGTTGCTGAGACGTAGATATTCTTTCGCCATATCCAACGCGGCTTCATGGTGGGGGATCATACCCTCAAGATAATCCTCGGAAGCATTTCCTTCCGGATCATTGTAATCTTCCTCCATTTCTTCCATCATATCTTCCATGATATCATCTTGTTCCCGCAGAAACTGGTTCAGGTATTTATCCTTATCCATAGGAGAAGAGGTTGCCTGTACAGAATCTCCGGTGGTGGCATTGGCATCGGCCCTCTCAGGGGCGGAATCATGATCGGTGCCTACGCCGCTGGAAAATCCCCACACGAACAGGATTATCAGGACAATGACGATAATTAGGCCAATCAATCCGTATTTTTTTCGATTATTCATCTTGCACTCTCCTTTTGGGTTATTTTTCATTATTATTTGTGATTATGATGGAGGTTATACATAAAATCTTTTTCAGCGTAAAGAATAAAAAGTGCTAAGTTTTCAAAAAATCCAGAGTACTTAAAAAATGGAGATGATAATATGCTGATAATCAATGGCAGAATACTTACCATGACAGGAACAGACTATGAACATGGGTATTTGTATAGTAAGGGAAAGACAATAAAAAAAGTGGGAGACATGAAAGAGTTCCCGGAGTCCATAAGAGAACAATGCCAAAAAGAAAAGGACCAGGTGCTGGATGTTCGGGGTGCCTGGGTGCTGCCGGGGCTGATCGATGCTCACTGCCATGTGGGGATTGCTGAGGAAAAATGGGGAGCTATCGGGGACGACTGCAATGAGGTTACGACGCCGGTAACGCCGCAGATCCGTGCCTTAGATGGAATCAATCCCATGGATCCTGCATTTCACGATGCCATTCAGGCGGGTATCACCTCACTGATGACAGGGCCTGGAAGCTCAAATGTGGTGGGAGGCCAGTCCGTGTTTATGAAAGTTCAGGGAAGGTGTCTGGATAAAATGGTGGTGAAGGCTCCTGCTGCCATGAAAATAGCCTTTGGGGAAAATCCAAAAGTAAATTATGGAGATAAAGATAAGATGCCAGGAAGTCGAATGGCTATCGCGGGGATGCTCCGGGAAGAATTGTATCAGGCGTGCCAGTATGAGGAGAAGAAAAAGAGAGGAAATATCAATCCGGGAGAAGAAGATTTCCGTATGGAGTGCTGGATTCCGGTACTTCATAGGGAAATACCGTTAAAAGCCCACGTCCACCGGGCGGATGATATTCTGACAGCGATCCGTATTGCGAAAGAATTTGACCTGGATATGACGTTAGACCACTGTACCGAAGGTCACCTTATCGCAGATGAAATCGCAGAATCTGGATTTCCTGCCATCGTTGGGCCAGATCTCACCTCCCGGTCTAAGATCGAGATAAAAAATATGAGCTTTAAAACTGCAGGAGTATTGGAACGGGCAGGGGTGAAGACGGCGATTATGACAGACCATCCGGTGTCTCTGATACAGTATCTTCCGCTCTGCGCCGGACTCAGTGTCAAACAGGGTCTGTCCATGGAGGGTGGCCTGCGGGCAGTCACCCTCCATGCTGCGGAAATCTGCGGAACCGCAGACCGTGTTGGTTCACTGGAACCGGGAAAGGACGCAGATATTGCAATATTCTCCGGTAACCCGATGGAAGTTTTCACCAGAACCCTTTATACCATTATCGACGGCAACATTACATTTCAAAATGCTTCGTATTCTCAGCCAGCTGGACAGCAAGTCTTGTGAGCTCACCAATGGCCTCGTGACATTCGGTGACGATATCATTGAGTTCCATCATGGAAGCAGATGTTTCTTCCGTGCTTGCGGCATTTTCTTCTGCGATAGAAGCAAGATTGTCCACGATGCCAGTAACGGTCTCTTTGTGCATGTTCAGGGCCGTGGTCTGCTCGCTGATCTGTGTAATGGCTTCGGTTACTTCATAAATCTCTGTATTCAGTGATTTAAACATTTGCTCTGTCTCGCAGAGCTTGTCATTTTGAACTTTAATATTATCTGTCACTTCGTTCATGGTTTTTACGCTGGTGTCTGAATTCTCAAGAAGATCATTGACAATCTGTACAATACGTTCCGCAGACTGGCGTGACTGCTCTGAGAGGTTACGGATCTGGTCCGCTACCACAGCAAAGCCTCTGCCATTTTCTCCTGCCCTTGCGGCTTCAATGCTGGCGTTCAGGGAAAGAAGATTGGTCTGGGCAGCAATATCTGTGATCAGTTCCGTCGCTTCCCGGATCTGCTGGGCGGATTGATTGGTGAGATTGGTCTGCTTTTGTACCTCATTGACAGATTCTTTTGTTTTTTCGCTGATCTCCGTCAGCTCTTCGAGATTTCTGCCGGCTGTCTTATTATATTCCTTCATTTTCTGTGAGCTGCTGTTCAGTGTTTCAACATTCATGGATGTCTCTTCCAGTGCCTGTCCCATTTCATTTACCCTCTGATTGGCTGACATCGTCTCGTGGGCCTGGCTGGTAGCGCCGCCGGCGATTTCATCTACGGCTATATTTACATTGCTGATGGAGGTTGAAATAAGCTTAAAGGAAGAGGTGAATTGATCCGAAAACTCCTCCAGTGCTTTTGAGGAATCGGTGATACTGGTGATGATTTCATGCAGAGAATCGATCAGGCTCTGAATGGCTCTTGCGATATCTCCCACTTCATCGCCACGATCCAGAAGATGAGGCTTCATTTCAAAGTTCAACACACCTCTGGCCACGTTTCCAAGATTATTGACAGCGCCGTCCAGACTTTTTACGATGCGGATCACCATAAAGAGAACGATGATAAAGGTAAGGACAAACATGCCAAACATAGCCAGGGACATGGATAGGACTGTATTTCTCATTCCTTTAATGACCTGATCCCGGCTCCTGCCGCAGAAAATACTTCCAATGACATCTTTTGTCCCCGGCTGGTAAAGAGGTACATAATAACCGGAATAGGGTTTGCCAAACAGTTTGATGTCAGTGGAAAAATAGTCTTCCCCTTTTTGAAGTTTTTCATAAATGTCGGCGGAGACTTTGGTATTGATCTCCCGTTTCCCGGACTCGTCAGTCAGGGTGGTAAGAACACGGGTGTCACCATAAAAGAGGGATAACTCCACATCTTGTTCTTCTTTAATGTGATCGATGAGATCATAATCTCCACTCAACGTCTTTGTTCCTTTGGTAAAGGTATCGCCATTCATGGCAAATTCACTGCCTTCATTCAGTTCCATGTAGGTCTGGCGGACGCTTCTTGCGATTCCGCTGACTTCCCGTTCCACCAGGTTGTCCGACAGGTCATTTTGCTTTACGGCGCCGAGCAAAATACCAATTATTGTAATTAAAAGAATTGGTACTGCCACTGTCAGGCTCAGCTTTAATGCCAGCCTGAATCCCTTTTTTTCTTTCATAGAATTTCCCCCTTTAAAATAAAAGTAATATATATTAAAATTAAAGTAATCATATTATACCTTTTTGTTCCAAAATTTGCAAGTGAAAGGAGAGAATGTGTACTTCTTTTGATGGGATACATAATTTATTTTATATATTTGGTATAATAGAATATATAATGGACATAAAGGAGGCATATGCGATGCGAAAAACCAAGATTATCTGTACCATGGGACCGGCGACGGACCGGGAGGGGGTGCTTGAAGCGCTGATCCATGAGGGGATGAATGTGGCGAGATTTAACTTTTCCCACGGAAGCCACGAGGAACAGAGGCGCCGGATGAAGATGGTACGGGAGTTAAGGCAGCAGTGCAATAAGCCGGTGGCGATGCTTTTGGATACGAAGGGGCCGGAGATCCGTACTGGAGTTTTTGAGGGAGGAAAGGCAGTGTTGGAACAGGGGCAGCAGTTTACCCTTACCTGTCGTGAGATCGTGGGGAATTCCACCATGGTTTCTGTGACGTATCCCAAACTATATAAGGACGAAAAGCCGGGAAACCGGATTCTGATTGATGATGGATTGATTGAGATGGTGGTGAAGGAGGTCCGGGGAGAGGATATTATCTGTCAGGTGGTGAATGGGGGCGTAGTCTCTGACCATAAAGGAGTTAATGTGCCCAATGTCCACATCACCCTTCCCTACATGAGTGAAAAAGATAGAGAAGATATTCTGTTTGGGATTCAGCAGGATGTGGATTTTGTGGCGGCATCCTTTACAAGAACCGCTGAGGATGTGAAGCAGATCCGGCAGCTTCTGGATGAAAATGGCGGCGAAGACATCAATATCATTGCCAAGATTGAAAATGCGGAAGGGGTAGAGCGGATTGATGAGATCATACGGGCAGCAGACGGCATTATGATTGCCAGAGGCGATATGGGAGTGGAGGTGCCGGATGAAGAGGTGCCGGTCATCCAGAAAATGATCATCAAGAAGGTGTACGAGGCTGGCAAACAGGTGATCACAGCAACCCAGATGCTGGATTCCATGATCAAGAATCCAAGACCTACCAGGGCAGAGACCGCCGATGTAGCAAATGCCATCTATGACGGGACCAGCGCCATCATGTTGTCTGGTGAGACGGCGGCAGGAAAGCATCCGGTGGAGGCGCTGAAGACAATGGTTCGTATCGCCGAGCGCACAGAAAAGGATGTGGATTACCGGAAGCGTTTTTTTCAGCATGAAAGAAAAGCGAACCCGGATATCACAGACGCCATCTGCCACGCCACCTGTACTACTGCCCACGATCTGAATGCCAGGGGGATCGTTACTGTTACAAAATCCGGACGTTCTGCCAGAATGATTTCCAGATACCGACCAGACTGTGACATCATTGGCTGCGCCATGTCAGAAAAGGTGACAAGGCAGCTGAACATGTCCTGGGGAGTGACGCCAGTACTGCTGGAAGAAAAGAATAAGGTATTTGAGCTCTTTGACTATGCCACGGAGGCGTGCATCCAGAAGGGACTGGTTCACAAGGGGGATGTGGTGGTATTTACTTCGGGAGTGCCCATCGGCATTTCCGGCACTACTAATATGATCAAAGCGCAGATTATAGTCTGATCCAGTCATGGATTTGATTGAAAAAAATTTCTTTTAGGTTGACTTTTGCCTCCTTTTGGTTATAATTATACTTGGGAAACGATTTGATTTTATATTTAACTCTTAACCCGACGTTGTTGTCGGGCTGCATGCAAGGAGATTCCGCGACAGTACATCGCGAAACCAAATAAAAACTACTTAGGAGGTAAATTTCTCATGGCAACAAAGGCTAATTACAAACTTGACGAAATTGGTGCTGGCAAAGTTGGTTTTTCCAAAACCCGAGCTATCATCGAAGCTGGATTTTATGGTAACAATGTAGTAAAGGTAAACACGTTGAAGGAGGCATATAATCTGGCAAAAAATTCACCAGGAACGATTGTTACAGATATGCCTGTATACAGAGGAGAAGAGTTCGGTCTCGATGCAGACGCGAAAGTATTGCTTTTTAATGATGGTGCTGTAACCGGACGTTATGCAGCGGCACGCCGTATCAAGGGAGAGCCGGGCGTAGATGCTCCAAAACTGGATAAAGTAGTTATGGACGCTATGTACAAGACTCGTTTTAGAAAACTCTATCATGCTACTGTATTTGTAGGTCTTGATCCGGAGTTTATGGTAAAAGCTCATCTTCTGATTCCAGAAGGAGAAGAAAACATCATGTACAACTGGATGCTGAACTTCCAGTACATGTCAGACGAATATGTAAAGATGTACAAAGAATCCAAGATGGTTGGAGATGGCAAAGAGGCAGATATCTATATCTTCTCAGATCCACAGTGGAAGCCAACTCAGAGCCCGGATGTAGATTACAGCTGCCTGAGTGATGATCAGACTCTTTGCTATTTCGATACAAACGAGAACTGCGCTGCTATCCTTGGAATGAAGTACTTCGGAGAGCATAAAAAAGGAACTCTTACCATGGCATGGGCGATTGCAAACCGTAATGGTTATGCTTCCTGTCACGGTGGACAGAAAGAATATACGCTTTCTGATGGTTCCAAATACGTAGCTTCCGTATTCGGCCTTTCCGGATCCGGTAAATCCACGCTGACGCATGCAAAACATGACGGAAAATATGGTGTTACAGTTCTTCATGATGACGCTTTCATCATCAACACAGATTCCTGTTCTTCCGTAGCATTAGAGCCTACTTACTTTGATAAGACAGCAGATTATCCGACTGGATGTCCAGACAACAAGTATCTGCTTACTGCTCAGAACTGTTCTGCTACACTGGATGAGGATGGAAAGATCCAGCTCGTGACAGAAGATATCCGTAACGGCAACGGACGTGCGATTAAGTCCAAACTCTGGTCACCAAACCGTGTTGACAAGATCAGTGAGCCTGTAAACTCCATTATCTGGATCATGAAAGATCCTGCTATTCCACCGGTAGTAAAACTTAAAGGTTCTGCCCTGGCTTCTGTAATGGGTGCAACCCTTGCGACTAAGACTTCTACCGCAGAGCGTGTGGCAGCAGGAACAGACCTGAATGCTCTTCGTATCGTACCATATGCAAACCCATTCAGAACCTATCCGCTGGTAAATGACTATGAGAAGTTCAAAAAGCTGGTTGAGGAAAAGAACGTAGATTGTTACATCGTAAACACTGGTGACTTTATGGGCAAAAAGGTACAGCCAAAAGATACTCTTGGAATCCTTGAGTCTATCGTAGAAGGAAAAGCCCAGTTCAAACAGTGGGGACCATTTGAGGATATCGAGATCATGGATTGGGAAGGCTTTGTTCCGGATCTGAACGACAATGATTACAAAGCTGCTCTTAAGAATGCTATGGAACATCGTGTAAGTGCCGTAGAGAACTTTGCGACAGCAAAAGACGGATATGACAAACTTCCGGATGAGGCACTCGAGGCAGTGAAGAAGCTGGTGGCAGCACTTAGCTGATCTGAAACAGCTTCAAAACAATAAATTGATTTGATAGAAGCACTCTTTCCCTGTAAAAAGGTAGTTTTAGGGGAAAGGGTGCTTTGTAATATTAATAGGAAAGTTCGACATCTGCAAAGAGAAAAACACGAAGTGTTTTTTAGAGGGCTGCGGTTTTCACCCAGCCCTTTTTTGCTGACAGAATCCAGCCGCGAAATAACTATTTACATTTCCTGATAAATATGTTATTTTATCCTTATAAGCGGAAATCAAAAATATCATAATTTTCTTGAACTCTTTATATATCTGTGTTAGTATATAAATATAAATCAGATGAGAACATAAAATTCCGCTGCAAATCACTATAAATTTTTAATAATATATGTGGCGGAATGCAGATATCCAGTGTTATTGAGACAGTGTTTTTTCTTTGCATTTCCTGCATGAAAGAGGGGGATGCGTTGGGAAAAGCAACAGGGATACGGAATTACCGGCAGCGTGTAAAAGAATTAAAAGAGCTGAATCTGACCAGTGACCTGCTTTCTTCCGTTGTTTTTGAGGATACCGCAGCGATTCAGGATGTACTTCGCATTTTGACGGGAATCTGCGATCTGAAGATACTCCGGGTAGAACCGCAAAGGAGTTTACGGAATCTGTATGGCCGGAGCTCCATATTGGATATTTGGGCAGAGGACTCGCGGGGAAACCAGTATAATATGGAGATTCAGATTGCAGAAAACGAAGATCATTTGAAGCGGTCACGTTTTATCCAGAGCCGGATTGACAGTCGCAGCCTGGGGAGTGGCATGGGATATGACGAATTACCCGATCTATACTTGATCTTTGTTACAGAAAAGGATTTTTTGAATGTAAGGACAGGGATTACAAGGATCGTTCGTATAATAAAAGGGACGGATCGTCAGATAGAGAACGGTGTCCATGAGATTTATGCAAATCTTGAATATCCGGCGGAAGACGAGGAAGTCACAAGGCTGCTACAGTTTATAGGAGACACAAACAATCCGGAAATATCACGGGATGGCTTTCAGAATTTGTCAGAGCGTGTGGAATATTTGAAAAATGAGACAGGAGGTGCAAGAGGTATGTGTGAATTGATGGAGAGAGAATGGAATAACGGCCGGGAAGAAGGGCGTAAAGAAGGGGAGCTGTTTCGTCTGATTGATCAGGTGGTTAAAAAGCGCGATCGGAATATAACGGTGGAAGGGATTGCAGATGCGTTGGAGGAGGAAGAAGTGATGATCCAGCGGATTCTGCTGGCGGCTTCTGAGGCAGGATCAGATAAAGTGGAGGAGATCTTTGCCTGTTTATAACAGGTGGGTGATGGTATTGTAAAAAGGATAAGACCATGTAGAATGGTTATGAAGGAGGGATATCATGAAACGACTTTGTTCCATAGCAGTTGTGTTTGTTCTTCTGGGAAACATTTTTTCATGCCAGGGGGCTGTGGTGGAGGCAAAAGCCAAGGCCGTTCTGAATAAGAAAAATGCAACTTTGACAGTTGGTACAAAACTACAGTTAAAATTGAAAAACAATACAAAAAAGATCCGATGGAGCAGTTCAAACCAGAAAGTAGCAAAGGTTTCAAATCGCGGCCTTGTGACAGCGAGGGCAAGGGGAAGCGCCCGCATAACAGCGAAAGCGGGTGGTAAGAAATACCTGTGCCGTATTAAGGTGGTGGCAACAACAAAGAACTCTTATGCTGAAAAGGTTCTAAAACTAGTGAATAAAGAACGCGCTAAGGCAGGACGAAAAGCACTTAAGCTGGATGCCTCCCTGAATCGTGCTGCCAAGGTACGTGCCAAAGAGATCACAGAGGTGTTTTCCCATGACCGTCCAGATGGAAGCAGTTGTTTCAGTATTATGAAAGAAATGGGAATTTCCTACCGTGCTGTTGGAGAAAATATCGCAGCGGGCCAGCCGACGCCGAAAGAGGTGGTGCATAGCTGGATGAATTCCGAGGGTCATCGCGCCAATATTTTATCAAAGGAATTTGAAAAGCTAGGTGTCGGTTATGTGAAGACCGGCGGGACATATAAGCATTACTGGGTGCAGCTGTTTTCGGCTTAGCTCAATGGTGCGTAGAGCTGGCTCAGTTATTTTGAAAATTTTCTTGACAAAAAGGATCACACACGCTATAATAATTTAGCATGCGTTCGTGTGGTCTTTTTGTATACAAAAAATTCTGCTCGGATGTAATAAAAACTGGATTTCTTCGGGAAATCTAGGATCAAATCAATTACAGGAGGTGAAAATTAATGCCAACTTTTAACCAATTAGTAAAGCAGGGTAGAAAATCGGTTGCGAAGAAATCAAATTCTCCAGCACTTCAGTACACTTACAACTCACTGAAAAAGAAATCTACAGAGAGTGCTTCTCCACAGAAGCGTGGCGTATGTACTGTTGTTCGTACTGCTACACCGAAAAAGCCTAACTCAGCGCTTCGTAAGATTGCCAGAGTTCGTCTTTCTAACGGTATCGAGGTAACTAGCTATATTCCAGGTGAAGGTCACAACCTTCAGGAGCATAGTGTTGTTATGATTCGTGGTGGAAGAGTAAAAGACCTTCCAGGTACCAGATATCATATTATCCGTGGAACACTTGATACTGCTGGTGTTGCTAACAGAAAGCAGGCTCGTTCCAAATATGGTGCGAAGAGACCGAAAGCAGGAAAATAAATTTTCCGCAGTAAATTTTCCGTCATACAAGATGACGGTAGAATTTATCGATACGGAGAATGCGCATGATCATGGCGTGTCTTCGGATTACAGAGTTACTGTAATTACTAATTTAAAAGTACCGGATTAATTTTTGCATCATTATTTTATAGAGACAGTTCGCGATAGTGCGGGTTGTATACGAAACGAAGCAAGATTTAAGCTGGTGCGGACACTAGTAGTGAGTACCTGTGAATTAATATTATTATTAAGGAGGGAAGTAACGTGCCACGTAAAGGACATATTCCAAAAAGAGATGTGCTGGCAGATCCAGTTTACAAAAACAAAGTTGTGACAAAGCTGATCAACAACATTATGTTGGACGGTAAAAAGGGTGTGGCTCAGAGAATCGTTTATGGTGCTTTCGAGGAAATCTCAGAGAAGACTGGAAAAGATGCATTGGACGTATTTGAAGAGGCGATGAATAACGTAATGCCTGAGCTTGAGGTAAAGGCAAGACGTATTGGTGGTTCCACATACCAGGTTCCGATCGAAGTAAGACCAGACCGCAGACAGGCTCTGGCACTTCGCTGGCTGACACTTTATTCACGTAATCGTGGAGAAAAGACAATGAAAGAAAGACTTGCCAGTGAGATTATGGATGCAGCAAACAATACAGGAGCATCCGTAAAGAAGAAAGAAGATATGCACAAGATGGCAGAGGCAAATAAAGCCTTCGCTCATTACAGATGGTAAAAAGTGAAGTTTGAGGCCGCAAAGGCTTCAGCGTTTGCACATTATCGTTGGTGATAAGAGAGAATTTGTGTATTAGACGAGAAAATATAGGAGGAAAGAACCTTGGCTGGAAGAGAATATCCATTAGAGCGTACCAGAAATATTGGTATCATGGCTCATATCGATGCTGGTAAGACAACACTTACAGAGCGTATTCTGTATTATACTGGCGTCAATTATAAAATCGGTGAGACTCATGATGGTGCTTCCACAATGGACTGGATGGAGCAGGAGCAGGAAAGAGGTATTACCATTACTTCTGCGGCTACTACCTGCCACTGGACACTGGAAGATCACCACAAGGCAAAACCAGGTGCTTTGGAGCATCGTGTCAACATCATTGACACCCCTGGACACGTAGACTTTACGGTAGAAGTAGAGCGTTCTCTTCGTGTTTTGGACGGTGCTGTCGGTGTATTTGATGCGAAAGCCGGCGTTGAGCCTCAGTCCGAAAATGTATGGCGTCAGGCTGACACATACAATGTACCACGTATGGCATTCATCAATAAGATGGATAAAATGGGTGCAGACTTTTTCTATTCGGTGCAGACGATCATTGACCGTCTGGGCAAAAATGCGATTCCTGTTCAGATTCCGATCGGAAAAGAAGACGATTTTATGGGCTTGATCGATCTGTTTGAGATGGAAGCATATTATTACAAAGATGATAAAGGCGAAGATATTGAGATCACAGAGATTCCAGATGATTTGAAGGATCTTGCTGATGAATGGCACAGCAATCTTGTAGAGAAGATCTGTGAGCTGGATGATGATCTGATGATGCAGTATCTGGAGGACCAGGAGCCATCCGTTGATGAGCTTAAGAAGGCCCTTCGTAAAGGAACGATCGCCTGTGAGGCAGTTCCTGTATACTGTGGTTCTGCTTACAAAAATAAAGGTGTTCAGAAAATGCTGGACGGCGTTATCGAGTATATGCCAGCTCCTACCGATATTCCTGACATTATGGGAACAGATGAAGAGGGCAACGAGATTACTCGTAAATCATCCGACGATGAGCCATTTTCTGCTCTGGCATTTAAGATCATGGCAGATCCATTCGTTGGTAAACTGGCATTCTTCCGTGTGTATTCCGGAACATTGAACTCCGGTTCTTATGTATTGAATGCGACCAAAGGAAAGAAAGAGCGTGTTGGACGTATCGTTCAGATGCATGCCAACAAGCGTAATGAAATTGATAAAGTATACTCTGGTGATATCGCAGCAGCAGTTGGTTTCAAAATGACAACCACTGGTGATACGATCTGCGACGAGCAGCATCCGGTTATTCTGGAATCCATGGAATTCCCAGAGCCGGTTATCGAGCTTGCGATCGAGCCTAAGACAAAGAATGACCAAGGTAAGATGGGTGAAGCGCTTGCAAAACTTGCAGAAGAAGATCCTACTTTCCGTGCTCATACAGATTCAGAGACGGGTCAGACGATCATCGCTGGTATGGGTGAGCTTCATCTGGAGGTTATCGTGGATCGTCTGCTACGTGAGTTCAATGTAGAAGCAAATGTAGGTGCTCCACAGGTTGCTTACAAAGAAACCTTTACCACACCGGTTGATGTGGATAGCAAATATGCTAAACAGTCTGGTGGTCGTGGACAGTATGGTCATTGTAAAGTTAAATTCGAGCCTATGGATCCAAACGGCGAAGAAACATTCAAGTTTGAATCTACGGTAGTCGGCGGTGCGATTCCAAAAGAATACATCCCTGCTGTCGGAGAGGGTATCGAAGAAGCAGCACAGGCTGGTATTCTTGGTGGATTCCCTGTACTTGGTGTATATGCGAATGTATGGGATGGTTCTTACCATGAAGTCGATTCCAGTGAGATGGCATTCCACATCGCTGGTTCTATGGCATTCAAAGATGCAATGAAGAAAGGTAATCCTGTTCTTCTCGAGCCAATTATGAAAGTAGAAGTTACAATGCCAGAAGAATACATGGGTGATGTAATCGGAAGCCTGAATGCGAAACGTGGACAGATCGAAGGTATGGACGATATCGGCGGCGGTAAGCTGGTTCGCGCGTTTGTACCTCTGGCAGAGATGTTTGGTTACTCCACGGAGTTGCGTTCGGCAACTCAGGGACGTGGTAACTACTCTATGTTCTTTGAGAAATACGCACAGTGTCCGAAAAATGTACAGGACAAAGTTCTTGCACAGAAAACGGACAAATAGTTACAACGAGAAAGCGGGCAGTCAATACTGAACCGCGTGTATAATAAATTTTGTTGAATCAGGCGGATTTAACAGAGGAAAGCCGATAAGTTTTATGAATTAGGGATTGATTTTTTGGGAAATATCCCATATAATAGAGACATATTGGCAATCAGAGCAAAATTTCTAAAACAAAATAAAAAATATGTTAGGAGGACGTTTAGAAATGGCTAAGGAAAAGTATGTAAGATCGAAACCACATTGTAACATTGGTACAATTGGTCACGTAGACCATGGTAAAACAACATTGACAGCAGCGATCACTGCTACACTTGCTGCAAGAGTAGAGGGTAACGCAGCTGTAGATTTCGCAAATATTGATAAAGCTCCAGAAGAGCGTGAAAGAGGTATTACAATTTCCACAGCTCACGTTGAATATGAGACAGAGAACAGACATTACGCACACGTTGACTGCCCAGGACATGCTGACTACGTTAAGAACATGATCACTGGTGCTGCACAGATGGATGGTGCGATCCTTGTTGTAGCTGCTACTGACGGTGTTATGGCTCAGACAAAAGAGCATATCCTTCTTTCCCGTCAGGTAGGTGTTCCTTATATCATCGTATTCATGAACAAATGTGATATGGTGGATGACGAAGAGCTTCTTGAGCTGGTAGAGATGGAGATCACAGAGATCCTTGAGGAGTATGAGTTCACAGATTGTCCGATCATCAAAGGTTCTGCACTTGGTGCATTGGAAGATCCAAGCAGCAAATGGGGCGACGCTATCATGGAGCTCATGAGCACAGTTGATGAGTATATTCCAGATCCAGAGCGTGACACAGATAAGCCATTTGTAATGCCTGTTGAGGACGTATTCTCTATTACAGGACGTGGTACGGTTGCTACAGGACGTGTAGAGGCTGGTACACTTCACCTCAATGACGAAGTAGAAATCGTTGGTATCAAAGAAGAGACACGTAAGGTTGTTGTAACTGGTATCGAGATGTTCCACAAAGAGCTGGAAGAGGCTCAGGCTGGAGACAATGCTGGTGTACTTCTTCGTGGTGTTCAGAAGAACGAGATCGAGAGAGGACAGGTTCTTTCTCAGCCAGGTTCCCTTACCTGCCATACAAAGTTCACAGCACAGGTTTACGTACTGACTAAGGACGAGGGTGGACGTCATACTCCATTCTTCAACAACTACCGTCCACAGTTCTATTTCCGTACAACGGACGTAACTGGTGTGATCGAGCTTCCAGCTGGTACAGAGATGTGCATGCCTGGTGATAACGTAGAGATGACCATCGAGCTGATTCACCCAATCGCTATGGATCAGGGTCTTACATTCGCTATCCGTGAGGGCGGACGTACAGTAGGTTCAGGTCGTGTGGCTACTATCATCGAGTAATTAGTAAAAAGCTAGATTTTATGGGGCTTTCCGAGAAATCGGGAAGCCCTTTTTGAAACTTTGCAACAGTGGAAAGTGGTGCCAAAATGGTGTCGGCTCACCGTATGGAAGTGTTTTGGCGGGGTTGCATGAACAAATAGAGAAAGGAATGAGTTGGTGGCTAATATAATTTGTGTGTGGAGATAGAAAACTTATCATCTTTTTTGAAAGTGATATAAACTACATGGTGTTAGCACTACGTAATAAGGTGATTAAGGAAAAATTGTACTTTGAGTGTGCAAAATTTCAAAAGGTGGATTGCTAACTTGCGGAGATTTGCTATAATAAATGCGTGGCAACATTTTGGCAACAGAAAATCAGCAAGCCATAATAAATGATGTGATTGAGGCAAAAATGGGCGTATATTTGCATAATACTTAAATAAATACAGTTAAGAGCAACAAAGTACACGCCGAGTTGCGATAAGATACATTGGATCTAATAAATATGTTGGAGGCGGTTAAATATGGGATTTATGGAGTCATACAAATACCTAGATAACCTGTGTAAGGACATGAACGGTATTGGTATCACTGGCTATATTAAGGATATGGAACAAGAACCAAATGGAAATTTTTATGTTGGTGGATGGGAAAAAGATTATTTGCAACTCAAGCATTACCGGTATATACGGAATCAGATTGCTCACGAAAACCATGCTAACGAAAGTGATATGTGTTCAGTCAAGGATACGACATGGTTGGATGAATTTTATCAGCGTATTATTGGGCAAACGGATCCGCTTGCTTTGTGTTATAAAAAGACCAGATTTCGTTCCTCGCAGAAATTTATTGGAACAAAGAAGAATTTAACAGTCCAATATGCTCCGTCCCCTTCAAAATTGAGTCAACTGGGAAATCATCTCAGACGTTGCGGTATACGGCTGTTAATTGTAATTTTTTTTGCCGTATTGATATTTTTTTTGTTTCAATGGTTATAACTATCGCGAGAGAGGACAAGCCTAATAAGCAATTATACCATGAAAAATCTGAGAAAATTTATAGGAAGTTGGGAAACCTATGATACAGCCAGATAAAATAAGAGCAGAAGCCGAGAAAAAGAAAATTTTAGGTTCCGTATTTTCTTGAAATGTCATGCAGACAAAGAGGAATTAGACAAACAATTTCTACGCCTACATAAAGAACTGTTTGCAGGATATGATTGCAGCAAATGCAGAAACTGTTGCAAGATGTATAAGGGGAGCATTCCAACAGAATTAAAAAGCGATTGGTGCTGCGTCATTTGGCTTAGTGGATGATAAGGGGAAACTTACAAATGCCGGACGGAACCTTGATACAGGAACGGGTTATAGATGCAATTTCTCCGACAAGGCGAAATCCTGTTTTGGCAGATGTGTTTCAGTGGTTAGGATATATGGGCGTAAGGGAAGCGGACTGACGAAGATATTAAATGTCGGAACATGGCCCCGAAATTACTCCAAAACAGCGGTCTCTGCTGTATGAGATTACCCAAAAAATACATTCAAAAGATAAATAATTGAAATTCATATCTTTTGAAGAGTGTAAGAGATAATCAACCATTATTTGAGGAGAAACAGTAAGATGGCTATGCGAAAAGTGCTTTATGGACCGGAAGGTATCATGCTTAAGCATGTCTTGAGGATGTATGATAAAGAGAGCCTGTTGAATTACGCAAGAGATTTGGAAATAAGAAGAACATCGGGACTAAAAAAGGACGAACTTGCAGACAAAATAGCGAATGAGTTACTTATGCCAACAGTAATGAGAAGGCGAATCGCTGTGCTGTCACCAGAGTGCAGAACATTGCTGGAACGTGCGATAAGCGAACCATTTGTTCCAGCATCTGAAGAAATGGAGGACGCTCTGGCTCTTCAGGAAAGTGATTATGCGTTTTTGAATAAGCGAGACCAGCTCGATGTCCCGGTAGACGTGAAGAATGCATATGAAAAGCTGAACACGCCGGAATTTCGGAAGTATGCCCGTAAAATGACATGGTTATCTCAGTGCCTTGATTTTGGCGAAGCATTTTATGGTGTTTTTGATAAAGATGTACTCAAAAAAATGTTTAATGTGCGAAAGGGATTTCATATTTCGGAGGAAGAATTAGAAAAATTGTGTAATGAATTTCCGGCTGATATGACGGAATGTCATTTGGAAGAAGGGCAAAGATTTATTGTCGCAGAGTATTTAGTATATGATGAGCGTTATAAAAATTTATTGGGCATACAAGCGGGCAAGGATTTTTATATTCCTAATGTTCAGGAAGTACTAGTGAACTGACACATTTATATCTAGCATAATGGTTGCTTACATAGAAGCAGCTGTAAATTTAGGATACAGCGACCTCAGTTTAATTCGTGCATCGGAAGTTTTAAACTGCCAGTCTACCTTTGCCGCCATTGTATTACGCTCGGTTTCCCATGCCGCCAGCTCGCTGCGAAGAGCATTGATATTGTCAATCCGCCGTGACAGGCATTGGCGTGTCATTACATTAAGTTCTATTTCAGCGATGTCCAGCCAGCTTCCATGCTTTGGCGTATAATGGATTTCCAGACGTTTTATAATGCGCCTTGCTTCTGCCGCAGGGTCCATTACAAGAACAATCTTTTCTGCATCCGGGTACATGATATCAGCGAGGTATTTTATTTCTTCTGCCCAGTCAACAGCCGTCCGGTGTTCCCGGACGCTGACATGATGCTTTCCCGCAAGTGGTTCT
>CAJTFB010000032.1 GCA_910575665.1 Eubacteriaceae bacterium | reverse complement strand
TTCGACAGTCCCAAAAACATAAAACCGACAAAAACCTCTTACATATCTAATTCTTATCAGGAAAGTCTAAAATCCATAGACACAAGATTTTTTACAGCCTCCTGGGAGCAGCACTAAGCTGCTGCTCTCAAAAATAAATTACACAAAAATGTGTCCATTCTCTTGACTATAGTCCAGCCAACTCCGGATAACCTTCCTTTAATGTTTTCCTCATACTCCTTATTCCTCTCTTCTATTTTCCTTTACTTGTGTACGAATTGTACACATGCTGCCTCTCTGACTTCTGTACAATTTGTACACAAGTTTATTTGCCCAGCGTATTATACTTCTATCTCCAAGTTTAACTTCCTATTTTTCCATGCATCCAGCAATTTATATGTAATCTCTACTATTTCTTCATCACTATATGAATCTGAAAAAAACTGCCTCAGATGCTTCATATCCAAGTCTTGTTTCCCTGCCTCCCTTTTTTCCTCAAAAATCAGATTTAATGTTTCTTCTGTTAGTTGTTCAGCACTTGCAAGTTTTTTAATTTGATCTGATTTTTTTATACTCAACTTCCTTTTTGAACTGCTTAATCTTCTAAAGACTATATTTTGCTCTTTTTCACTCAATCCTGATAAATCAATCCCCTGAGTCAGCCCCAATTTCTTTTGATCTATCATGTCCATAAGGGGTTCAATTAGTCTGGATAGCCAAATATACCTCTGTACCGTCTTCCAACTTTCTCCCGCATCCTTCCCTAATTCTTTCAATGTAAGACCACTGCTTTTCCTTCCCTGATGTTTCATTGCATCATATTTCATTTTGTATGCATAGGCCTTTTCACTTGGCAGAACATTTTCTCTTTGAATATTGCTGTCAATCATAACAATCACTGCTTCTTCGTCGCTATAATCACGAATATATACCGGCATTTTATCCATTCCAGCAATTTCTAATGCCCTTTTCCTTCTATGACCGGATATAATTTCATAATCACCTCCTTTTCCCGGACGAACAATCCCTGGATTTAATACGCCCCGTTCTTGAATGCTTTTTACAAGTTCATCCATGTTTTCATCATCAACAACACGAAAAGGATGCTTATGAAATGTGTGTAATTGATTTATGCTTACTTCAGTAATATCATTTTCCTTTCTTTCCTTAATTTGAAAAATTTCATCCAGTCCACTAATTTCTACCTTGTTACCAATTCTTTTCTTATCCATTTTCATCACCTCATTTGATTGACAACCACAAATAAAGCCAAAACGCAAAAAAGAGACCTTTTCCTAAATTTTCTTTTAGAAAAGATCTCTTTATTCCGTATAGCATATTAAATTAGCGTATATTCGCTTATTTTCACCTGAACATTTGCTACAAATTTGCTACAAAGCAATGTTTCAAAGTCCGCAAACCCTTAGTTTTACGTTGATAAGGAAGTATTCACAACAACTTATCATCAACGCTGACAAACAGGGTGCAAACAAAAGCAGAGAACATATCGCTTTCATTAGTGGTCGGTTCTCTGCTTTTCTGTTACGCAATAGAAAGCCATTTTTGAGGGCAGACATATAAAAACCCTTACTCCTTCATTTCAACGCCCGCAAACCCGCATAAATCAAGGACAAAATAACTCCTACTGCGTAACATTCCTACGACAATTTAGTTTTCTGGAAATAATAATTCATACAATTTTTCAGCAATTTCTTTTGGTGTCATAAATGCCGTATTCATTGCCATTTTTCCTGCCAAAGAAGGACTAAAATTTTGTACCTCTTGCTTTGTAATATTGTGCCATATTGGAAGTATCAGTTTTCCAGCATTTGATTCTCTTTGAAAAAGTCCCTCTAATTCATAGTTTGTCCAATATTTGCTAATATAACTGCGAGATAATATAACAACTCCAAATTTTGATTTTTTTAATCCTTTATCAATTTCTGACCGAATACTATCACCCCATTTGATAGATATAGCATCATACCAAACCTTAAGTCCAAAATCATTCTGCAATAGCTGAACAAATTCATTAGCAAAGCTTTCCTTATCTTCTGTAGAATGCGAAACAAAAACATCATATTCCTCCATAATATCATTTTCATATATATGTCGTTCTTCCGCAGAAATGGAATCTTTTATTTTAATTTGTTTGGTTAACTCATCTATTTGTCGCTCATAAGCCGTAAAAATATCTTGTTGCTGTTTTGTTAACTTTTTTGTTTGTAGTGTTTCTTCCTTTTGCAATTTATTAACAGCATCTATTCTCTTTTTCCTTTTATCGGCTAACTTTTGATTTATTGTTGCTTTATCGGACAGTATTTTGGAAATTTCCTTTTGATAATTTTCAATCTGTCGCATTTTGGATTGGTATGTACTTTTCGATGTGTTTTTTGTAATACTACGTTGTACATCACCAATTCTTTTGGTTTTATCGGCTTCTTTTTTTACTAAATCAGCCATTTTCTTTTCTAAATCCGCAATTTCCTTATCTATTTGGTTGACCGAGCGTTGTGCCTGTTCAATACTCATAAGTTCACCACCTTAAACTATACAAGATTTTTTCTTTTTATTTGTCGATATTATTTTACTCTTATTTCGCAATAAAAACAACCGTTTATTCCGTAATATATCAAGGGCGAAAGTAGTCTACTGATTTCGCCCTCTTGACTACCCAAAAGCAAAGGCGAGAAAAGCTGTCAAGGGCGCATAGCGCGAAGTTTACCCTTGACAGCTTTTCTTGTCTTTGCTACTCCCTATCGGTCGAAATGAAATTTCAATATAGCTTCAACCAGTTTTGCCTTTAACCTGTCCTGTGTATCGTCATTGATATGCCCCTTATACATAGACAGGTATTTTATGTGTGCGGTATAGTGCCTCAATACTGCGTCTACTGCTTCCGGCTCTCCGGCAACTGCTTTTTCAATTACCTCAAAAGGTATCAGCTTCTTGTTCCTCATATTTCAATCTCTCCCATTCTTTTCGTAACTGCTTCAGTGCAAGATTTCTCCTGCGGTTTATCGAACTCCTACAACGCCCGTACAGCCTGCCGATTGCTTCATCGCGATAGCCGACAAAGTAATATAGTAGTAAGACTTCCTGACGCAACTTCGGCAATTTTGATAATGCTGTCGCCAATCGTTCATTGTCAACTATCACTTCTTTTCCAAACACAAGAAATACAGTCGGCTTGTCCTGTTTTTCAAAGTAGCTGTCCGTAGCAGACGGTTCAAAATACTTTTCCGACATCAGATAGTCAAGGGATATTTCCCGTTCCTCTTTCCGCTTCAAATCCCGCCATGCGTTGAGTGCTTCATGACGCAGGACAATCTTGCAGAACGCATTAAACGCATATTCGATATGTTCCATGAACTGTTCAGAATATCTCATCTTCTCTCACCCCCTTTCTTCCCAGTAGGGGGCTATTACAACAAAAACTCCATGCAGAATATATCCACATTGGTTCTTGGTAATATGAGTTATTAAGACATACTAAATGATATGTGTATTCATATCCATAGACAGAATATCCCTCTTCACAAGACAAGATTTTTTTGATAATTCACCATAGCCAAAACTACCCGCGAAATAAAAAACAGACATAGCAGCACCTCCAATACCGCCATGTCCATGAAAACTGTCCTGCTACATAAAACCGGCGGCTTTGATTGTTATTTCAAAACCGCCGGCTGATGTTATTTTCGATAAATGAGCGCAATAAATCTTCTGCCCGAACAGCGGTTTTTTTCTTTTCTGCCGCCGGGCAGATTTTGTTATTTATTCAACAAATGGTGTTATTAGCAATTATTTTTCAAAAAGCATTGCAAGCGTAAATGCCTTATCAGAATACACACTTCCTGCAACATCTGCCCATACTCCACGAAATTTGAATCCAGCCTCCTGTGCTTCACTAATCAAAGTTTCTTTTGTAAAGTATGTATTCCAGATATAATACTGGAATACGCCACTGTCTTTAATAATGGAAGCCTGTTCTAAAGTAACATTGGGCGCATACTTATAATTACCATAAAATGCAACATACTTCTCATTGCTCCAAAATCCTCCGTTGTTGCAGACCTCCCATGTCCGTGTTTGTAAAAATGAATTATACTTTTCTGTGGAAAATACATCCAATAAGAATTTTCCGCCGGCTTTCAAGTGGGAATAAACATTCTGCATAAGCGTTTTTCGGTCATCTGTTGACAATGCCCCATAATCGCAATATATCATTGTTGCAAAATCAAAAGCCGTATTTAATTCCATGTTCAAATAATTTTGATATAAATATGAAATATCCAATCCCTGTTTTAATGCAGAATTTTTCGCATAGTCTATTGACCTCTTAGAAAAATCAATACCTGTAACATAGTACCCTTGTCTTGCAAATTTCTCTGCATATATTCCCGGACCACATCCAATATCACAAAGTAACGGATAATCTATTGGTGATACAAGCTTCGTTATCCATGCAACAGATTCTTCAATAAATGCATGTTTCCTGCTTGCTCCGTCAAATTCTGGATTGAGATGAGCCTTTAGCATTTGCTTGGAGATATGCTCATCATTCCAAAATTCACCCTCCGTTTTTTTGTAAAGGAGTGGTTTTTCTAAAACAGTTTCGACACTCTTTAACATTACTTCTCCTTTCTGTGAGCAAAAGAAAAAGCCGTAGATTTTACTCTACGACTAATCACTCAAATGACGAAGAATAGTTAAGAGTAAAATAAAATCAAACACTAGGCATAAAAACAAAACCGTAATAACAGTTAGTTTTAAGCTATTGAATTGATTTTATCTACTCTTCTCCAGTCATACCCATGCCACCGATTGTGTGACATCTGATACGCCGGACATTCCTCACCTTTTCTATTTGTTTTTTATATGTTTATCTTACATGAAAGAGTGTCCTTTGTCAATATTGACAAAGGACATATTCAAAATAGTTTTAGTGACAACAGAAGCATTTCTCCTGTATTTCTTTGGCATTTTCTAATTTTCACTGTAGTAGGAAACAAGGAAAACTTTTTGAAGAAATTTTTCAAAACTTCGTCAAAGCTGCTCTATGTGGTGTTGTAGGTAGTGAGAGGATTTTCAAGAGGGTTTGGGAAACTTCCCAACAAGCAAAATCTGTCCGGCAAGCCATAGCGCGGGCGGGCAGATTTACGGAAAAGGGTACCCTTTTCCTATGCTTGCTCCGAAAGTTATCACTTAGAAAATACGGAAAGGAAGGGAAAAGAATGGATTGGGAACTGGAAATCAAGGACGGCGGCTATCTGCCGGAAAAAGGGAAGCCGACAGAGGAAACCGTCTGTTACAAAATTGGCGGCACATACTATGAAGTGTCTACCTCCTGCGGCGGTTCGGAACGGCTCCGCGACAAGATGATACGGCTCATAAAATCAGAAACCGTCAAGCCGCCCAATGACAAACAGGGGTAAGTGCGCTATAATAGGGTTAGCACTACTGTTTGTCGGGCGTTCATTACAGGAGGAATGAACATATGACAGCAAATACATATAAGCCCAGACAGATAACAGCATTATACGCCCGCCTTTCGCAGGAAGATACGTTAGAGGGCGACAGCAACAGCATTGTGAACCAGAAAGCAGTCCTTTCCAAATATGCGGCGGACAACGGCTTTACAAATCCCGTTTTCTTCATTGACGACGGTGTATCGGGTGTGACGTTTGATAGACCAAATTTTAACCGCATGATTGCAGAGATTGAAGCCGGAAACGTGGCGACGGTCATTGTCAAGGATATGTCAAGATTAGGGCGCGATTATCTGAAAGTCGGCTACTATACGGAAATCTTTTTCGTAGAGCGTGACGTGAGATATATCGCAATCAATGACGGAGTAGACAGCGCAAAGGGCGACAACGATTTTACCCCGTTCCGCAATCTGTTTAACGATTTTTATGCCAAAGACACAAGCAAAAAGGTACGGGCAATCAAACGGGCGCAAGGGCAGGCGGGGGAACATCTGACAAAGCCGCCCTACGGCTACATGGTAAGCCCTACCGACAAAAAACAATGGATTGTAGATGAGGAAGCCGCCGCTGTGGTGAAACGGATTTTTGATTTATGTATCGGCGGGAAAGGTCCCATGCAAATAGCAAAAATCCTCAAAGAAGATAAGGTGCTGACTGCCAAAGCCCACTACGCAAAGAAAAAGGGGAAACCATTTCCTGAAAATCCCTATGATTGGAGAGATAGTACCATTGTCGGCATTTTAGAGCGTATGGATTACTGCGGACATACGGTGAACTTCAAAAGCTATTCCAAATCCCACAAGCTGAAAAAGCGGATTCCTACCACAAAGGAACAGCAGTCTATCTTCTTCAATACCCATGAAGCGATTGTGGAAGACGCAGTTTTTGAACGGGTGCAGGAACTAAGGGCAAACAAACGCCGCCCCACAAAAGCGGACAGACAGGGATTGTTTTCCGGCTTGGTATACTGTGCAGACTGTGGGAGTAAATTACATTTCGCTACTTGCAAAAGTTTTAACGGCTCACAAGACCATTACCGCTGTGCAAAGTACAAGAGCAATACGGGAAGCTGTACGGCTCACTTTATCCGCGAGGAAGTGTTGAAACAGATAGTATGGGGCAGGATATTTGACGTGACCGCCCTTTTCTTTGATGACATCATGGCTTTCCATGAAATGATGTATCAGCAACGCTCCGCTGAAACGGAAAAGGAAATGAAGCGCAGGAAACGTGAAGTCGGACAGGCAAGGAAGCGGATAGCGGAACTTGACCGTATCTTCAAGCGAATTTATGAAGACGATATAAGTGGTGCAATCAGCCATGACAGGTTTTTGAAGCTGTCCGCAGAGTATGAAGCGGAACAGCGGGAACTGGAAGAAAAGGTCAAGGCAGACCAGCAGGAAGTCGATACCTACGAGCAGAATAAAAGCGATTTTGACAGCTTCGCCGCGATTATCCGCAAGTATGTGGGGATAAAGGAACTCACCCCTGCAATCGTTAATGAATTTATCAAGAAAATCATAGTCCATGCGCCGGAAAAGGTGGACGGGAAACGGGTACAGAAAGTAGATATTGTTTTCAACTTTGTAGGGGAAATTAATTTCCTTTCTGCCAGTCAACCGAAGCGACAGGGCGCATAGACACTCAAAAAGACGGTACAGCCCTTGTAATCGGGGCTATACCGCCTAATCTGAAATTACTTCCCTCTAACCGTAAACATTTGATTTTACTGGTTTTCTTTGCCAAGCGTTTTCATCGTCGGGATTACAAGGTTTTCACAATTATAACCGTATATATCTGTGCAAAATTCCACTTTTTCGTCCATCTTTCCATTATCCATTTTTATAATTCTACTTAAATCTTTGCATTTTATGTTTCATTTGGCTTAACCTTTGGCTTAATTGGCTTATGCCACCATAAACGTGATATGTTTTTGTGTACTTTTTATAAAGCTTTAAAATACTCATCAAGCCCTATAAACTCATCCTTTTTCAACTCTTTTGTCACATCGGCATAAATATTTAATGTGGTTGAAATATCCGAATGACCTAATGCATCCTGAATCACTTTGACATTTACCCCTGCTTCACACATTCTTGTTGTAAAAGTATGCCTTAACGAGTGACAGCTAAAATGTGGCAATAATACCGGATTTTCTTCATTCCTCATCAGCACCTCATCATTACAGTCACGGATAATACGCCGAATAGCTTTATTTAATGTTCCTTGTTGCTGAGTATTTCCAAAGCGATTAATAAATATAAAATCTGTATATCCGTCAATCGTAACATTGCAACTGATACCATTTGCCTCCTGATACTCTCTTTCCTTAATAAATGCCTCTCTAACAAAGTCCAACATTGGCACCTGACGTTTGCCGGCTTTTGTTTTAGGTGTGTTTATGTTAAAGTAGCACCCCTTTTTTCCATCTGTTTCCCGATGATCATAATAAACCAGCGTATGATTTACATCAATGACTCCTTCTTCCAAGTCGATATCACACCATCGCAATCCCGTGATTTCTCCAACACGAAGGCCGGTTCCTATCATTACTGCAATAATCGGATACCAATGATTATAAGTATGATTTCTCTGCAAAAAGTCGAGCAGCAATTCCTGTTCTGGCTTTGTCAATCCCCTTCGTTTTTCGGTTTTGAAAATATGCGACAATTTCAATTCTTTAAGCACATTGTTCGATGGATTCACACGCAGATAGGCATCATCAACTGCCATGTCTAAAACCTGATGCAGCACTGTATGGATACTGTCGATTGTAGAAACCGATAATATGCGTTCATCTGCCAATGTATTATAAAATCGTTTTACATCCGATTTTTTTAGGGAGGATACTCTCATTTTCCCAAATTCTGGACGCACAAACATGTTATACATATACTGGTAGTTTTGAAATGTATTATCTTTTAACCCACGTTTCAACTGTTTCCATAACTCATACAAGTCGTTAAGCGTTACATATCTGGCTTCCACCTTAATTCCATCACACTGATCTCTCTGAATTTCTTCTTCTTTCTCTCTCAGAATTTCCAATGTTTTTGCATAAACCCTGCAACGCTTTCCTTTCTTATCCGTCCAACGATACTCATAAGTTCCGTTTGGACGTTGCCCTTCGCCTGTTCTGAGAACGATTCGATCTTTATCTTTCCGTTTGGTTGCTCGTCCTTTTCCTGCCATTTCTAGCTCCTTTCTACACGACAGGGATATTCCACAGTAGTTCCTACCGCCAATATACCACACCTTTTCTCATATATCCAGAACAACTAACATCCTTAAAGACAGCAAAAATCACTGTATCAAATGGAATACATTCTATCTATATATTCATCCAATTTTTTTCTTTTAATTAACCGTTTAGAGCCAATCCAAAGAACAAATTGGCATTGTTCATCATTAGACATTCTCCTTAATTTATTTATTCCAATTCCGGAATAAGCAGCCGCTTCCTCTAGGGTAAGATTACTTTTCTCCCAAATAGGAACCTCTCTCATGAACATATACCTCCACCAATCATAATTATAATAATTTCTATATAATACATTTTTATTGTCTCCAAATCACTTAATCTTTCAAGCTATGATTTAACCCAAGACTAATAATTAACGCCTGAGCCACCTGTTGCATATTCTTTTTATCAAGCATCCCGACATATTCCAAAAGCCTTGACTTGTCAATTGTCCTAATCTGTTCCAACAAAACAGTCGATTTTCGTTCCAAACCGGATGTTGCTATCTCAACATGGGTCGGCAACCCTGTTTTTGCTTCTTTACTGGTAATAGCAGCCACAATAGTTGTAGGACTATGACAATTACCTATGTTATTCTGAAGTATAAGAACCGGACGTAATCCACCCTGCTCACTTCCTATAATCGGGCAAAGATTCGCATAAAATATTTGCCCCCTTCTAACTTCTCGCATCTGCTCACTCCGTTCCATAGAAATCTATTTGAACTCTATTTTTATTCATATCTTTTACTGATGCTCATATAAGCTACAAACAACACAGTAAGACTATAGTAATTTCCACGTTTCTCCAAAACATAGTCTACATCATAGTAAGCTCTGCCTGCGTGACCATTTCATCTTCCCTTGCAACATATCTGTCATAGACTTCTCTTGTAACAAGAGGAAAATCCTCCGGTTCTGTCTCTCCCATCTGTATCGGTGCCAGTTTTGCAACAATCTGCTGGCACAGTTCCTGATTGGGGCAGTTGTTGATAAAACCGCCCGCTGTATCCAGAATCAGCCTGTCTACCATATCCGTCAATATGATTTTCTGTGTATCAAACATATGGCTGCCAATAAAGTTAGCGATATTTTCCGGTGTCATGTCGAAGACATATTCCTGCCTGTCGTTCCCCTCATTGGGATACAGGTAAGCGTACCCCACCTGATATCCGTCTGTTGCTCTTTCTACAGCTTCCATTTCTTCTTCTGATATCTTTATTTCACTTTGCATTCTTTCCCTCCATTCCGGAACAGGTCTTCCCTGCTCCATCTTTATTTATAACTCCAATTTTAAGTAAAAGGCGGTCATCTAAACGGCAAACGACCGCCTGTGATATCAATCGTTTTGTCCCTGCCAGTATTTATCCTCGATCTCCCCTGACAGATAAGGCTTACACCTCCGGGAACATTTCTTCCGGCCATGCATTTGGCCTCATAGGAATTCCACCTCCCCGTGGTTCGCACCGGGCTGCTCTGATCCACACCAGAACAGAAGTACCATGATTGCTCCTGCCTGTCCTCGCCCTCGGCATGGATGCGCCATACCGTCTGAGTCATTTGTGATGCTGGCTGTTTCTGCCTGCATCTGCTCATGTGGCTTGCCGGATTTCGTCCGACAGCAGAAGGGATGTAAAAGAAATGCTGGGTATTCAGTTGTCAAAGAACAGCAGGGGCAGTAAAAAACCCCTTCACTTATACAAAGGAAAAAAGTGAGGGGGCTACAACCAGAAATATGAAATTTTTTTATTTTTATTATTTTGCTACATTGAATTTCAGTCTTTTCTCGCATTTTTCAAAAAAAGCGAATGCGATGT
The DNA here is from genome assembly GCA_910575665.1 of Eubacteriaceae bacterium. Lineage (GTDB taxonomy): Bacteria > Bacillota > Clostridia > Lachnospirales > Lachnospiraceae > Eubacterium_F. The sequence continues at coordinate 34,550 of CAJTFB010000032.1, read as the reverse complement.
AAATACACAAAACATTTCCTTTTCCACAAGCTACACGTTGTTTATCTAACGCTGTATAAAATATTGCAAGTTCCTCTTGAGCTCGTTTTTATAGATGTGTTAATAATCTTTTCACTTAAAATTGTTTATTATTCTTAACAACAATTCATACACTTGCTCAAAATAATTGCCAGTTATAAAAGCATAATCATTTTCCTGAAAATTATAGATATTGCCTTGGGAATCCGAAAAGTATTTTGTATCTACAATACCTCTCTTATGGACATGAATATTTCTGCGAGCAACAATCTCACATAATTCCCTATATTTATCCTGTCCATCAACAATAAAATATGATTTATGATATTGATAAAGTAATTTTAATAATCCAGCTACATAGTTCTCTTTCATTATTTCATCAATCACTTTTTCCTTAAATGACTCAAAGTTATTTAAGGACACTATTTCTGACAATTTATAATTTTTATTTTTTGCTTTGCAATCTGTACGAGCTAAAAATTCAAAAAAATTTTCTTCCAAAATCACTTGAGTAATGTCAGAGATCGTTGCATCAAAAGCCGTCATTAATAATACAAAGCCCTGTCTAAAAATATTAGTTTGACTTTCCGCATTCATCATGCCATAAATGGTAATTGACTCCATCAAAGACTTTACATCGTGTTCTATATCATCAATATAGTTATTGTGAAAAAGTATTTGTATATACTCTAATAATTTACTGTAATCATCTACTGTAAATTGGGAATAATATTCTTCGCCCTCAGGTATTTCATCTATTTCCTCTTTCAACTTCTCTGGTTTCAGTTCAGATAAATATTGTTGATATTCTGCAAAATTCATACTTGTATTAGAGCGATCCAAATATTCTGCAAAACCATATTCCCCAGATAGAATTTCTAAATCATCACTCCATTCTGGAAACGGCTTTCTTTCCAAGGTATCTAATAAATTCCTTTTTTCTTCTAGCTTACTATTTAGCAAGTTGTTTATTTGGGCAATAATATCTTGATTTTTCTCTTCATCTGAACTATCTACTATATAAAAGGCATATTCTCCTAGCAATAATTCTACTTCATCTCTTATTTCATCAATCACATATCTTTTCTGGTGATAAAAAAAGTTCTCATAAAAAGTAACATAATCAAATATTTCATCAAATTCATCTTGCAATCTCTCAATACAAGCTGTACACTCAATATTTTCCATTATATAATTTCCCTTCATTTTTAGCAGCTATATCATTAGAAACAATTTAAATTGTCATCCTCAAAATAATCATTTTCCAAATAACCTCTCTTACTTTTCCAAGTATAACGTATCCGTAATACAAACCTAATTTGTTGCTTCCACTAAGCAAACATGCTGTTAAGTATAATGCATACGACAATTTGTACAGAAGAAATCCCTCCTCATACTGCCTTGCGTAATCGGAAATAATTTCCCTGTATTCTGATAACATGCTGCACAATACCTTATATTTTTACCAGCTTGTTTCTCACTCTTTTTTATGTAATACCCTCTCTCATCCAGTTCCAAATCATTTTCATTATTGGACTCAAAATCAGAATCAATTAACTGTGGAACAATTTCATTTACTTCTTTAATAAACGAATCTCTCTTTCTTTCCCATCTTGTATCTGCAATATCTGGCAATTCAAATTCCTCTGCCAAACTTCTTTTAATTTGTCCTAACATCTCTTGCACAAGTTCTTCCCTATCATCAAGCTTTAGTGCAATCTGCCTTGGGTTAATCGCTCCAGCAATTTCTTTATAGCCAAATCCCGGCAGCAAAACAATAGTATATTTGTTATACAACGCCCATGCAGCACCCATCTCATTCATAGAAGCTACACTTCTATAATAGTTATTTGAAAGCACAAAGATAACATGTAAATTGTATTGGTTAAATTGTTTCCTCAAATAATCATATATATCTTCTCCTTCTGGAATTCCAAAACCAGGAACAGATGTACAAAATATCTGATCTTCTCTTACTCCCATATCTATAAATAAGTCAACTAACTTTTCCACATATTCAACATCTGCCGACGCATGGCTTACAAATATCTTTTTATCCATATTCTTTCTTTTCTCCTTTGATTCTACTTCTTGTGCATAATATAAATCTATGTTCTTTCTAATAGTAAGCAGTCCACCTGCTAATTCATTAAAGTTTTTCTCATCTGACCATCCGTTAAATCCTTGATGTATGATAGTAAGTAATCTCCAAACGAATTTATCATGCTTATTATCATATATTCGTTGCAACTCAAATTCTAGCTCCTGTTTCCACTTGCAAAACAATTCATCTTGATATATAGTGCGTCTTTGTGGAAGACCATTGCCACCAGAAATTATAAATTGCTTTTTGATATTATCTATTTCATCAATTAATGATATCAACTCCAAACGCAAATATAATCACCTCTCTCAGTACTTCTCGTTTTTGTCCAATAACTATATTATAATGCTACCATCCTAATAAGCATAATTATATCCTCTTTTGCACTCACTTAATTATTATACAATATAAAAGATGTAATTGCGAGAAATTTGTTTTTACAAAATAACTACATTGAATAGAATTCAATAATTTATGAATTCCTTCTAAAGCTTGTAATTATTATTTGCCTTTATTTTTATACTCTACAGGATATACTCCCATTCCGTAGTCCATCCCGTCTCAGACATTGGGCAGGCATCGTAATCGTAATCTTGTCCGTCTATGGTTACCGTTGCATAGTAGTGCAGTTTATATCCGGCATATGTCCAGCGGCTTTCCAGTCCAAGTTCTTTGGCGAATCGGCACATGATATCCGTCGCATCCCAGCAGTCAATGTGTTTTCTTTCCCAATATTTTCCCACATCCGCCAGCAGGTACACGCTGCCATTGTTATTGTTTCTGTCATATTTGAATTCTCTGAGCACATATCTTCGGACGTTTTCCAGTTTCTCATCTTTCGTCATCGTATCATCCGTCACTTCTGCCAGAACACTTTGTACCCACTGTGTTTCTGCCTGCTCTGCATCCTTTATCTGAATTGTCATACTCGCAGCAGATACCCATTTTTCTCCCACTTTCTCCTGTATGGTAAAGTTCTTTGTCCCCGGCGTATCCCATATGTATGTGTTCAGATACCCTCCGGCTACTGCATTATTCTTTCCCGTATAGCGGACATCGTCATATGCATTTACATTTATAATCTCATGAAATTCATCCTCTGTGGTATAGAACACCCCGCTCTCATCTTCTTTCTTTACCAGCCTGCTTGTTCCGCAGTCTGCTTTGAATGAATAGGGGTTCGGATTGTCGGTTTTTACATAGATGACAACTTTGGAATCACTGTATAGGTTCTTATCCTGACTGTTCATAATTTTCAATTCGTAGTTATACTTTGGATTTGCATCCGCAGGTTGTTCCAGTTCTGGCTTCTTTGGTACCGGCTTATCATCAGAATCTTTTTTGTCTGCAGATTTCTTCTTTTTGACGGTAACCTTATACTGGATGGTCTTTACTTTTTTCTTTTTGGTAGTAACCTTGACTGTGATAACCGCTTTTCCAACTTTTTTTCCGGTTATGCGGACTGCCTTTTTTCCTATGGCTTTGACGGCTGCTACTGATTTTTTGCTGCTCTTGACTTTCAGTTTCTTTGCCTTTGCCACTTTTATGGATAGCTGCTTTTTTTGCCCGACACGGAGGGTAACGCTTTTTTTCGTTACATTTTTTGCGAATACCTCCGTTCCCTGTATCGTAGCCGTGAATATAAAAATCAGTGTCAGAGCCAGTGTCCACAGACGCATTTTTCTGTTCTTTTTCATGATCTCATCTCCCTTCATGATGGCATTTATCTCTGATTTTCTGCTTGTTTGTCTACCATTATTATACTACATATAGCGAATAATAGCGAGCGATTTATTGACGGAAAAGCAGGAAGAACAGTGCCTCTGCCCCTTATCCGGGGTGTAAAAATACTGTCCTTCCCACTTACTTTTTGGATGATTCTTTGTTGTTTTTCTGTGGTATGTTTTTATTGGCATTGATGTCAAAGGGAATGCCAATTGATTTTCCTGCGAGATAAACAGTTACTGCTCTAACAGGTTTTTGAGCTTTGCCCTGACTTTTTTCAGTCTTTTGCTGACTGCCTGTTGTGAGATTCCGTATTTCCTGCTCAGTTCCGCCTCGGATATATCATCGTAATAATGCTGCTGTATGAGCCGCTGCTCTTCGGCTGTCAAGAGGGAAATACATTCCCGGAGCCTGTCCAGCAATAAATCGCTGATTACTTTTTCCGCTATGTCATCCGAAAGCGATACGGAAATGTCTGCCGTTCCATTCCCATCTCTTTTCAATGATTCAAGGGAAAGCAGCTTATTTTCCCGGTCCAGTTTTCTCAGATAACGTTCCCTTTCTTTATCCCTGTAAAATTCGCTGTAGATATCCTGACTGACTTCCAGCAGCATTCCCTGCAGGGGGATAAAATACCGTTCTGCATAGGAATCATCATTCTGCCGCTTCTGGCAATAGTCCTGATATGTAAGTTCCTGATACGTGCTATTTTCTAAAATAAATACTTTTTTAGGCTGATACCTCATTGTCTTTCCTCCAATCCTGATTTTTTGAAAGTCAGAATTGGAAGGCGGTGCACGGCTGTGAAAGAATACAGGCAGACTTTTTGTTATGAAAAAGAAAAAGCATACCGGCCATGTGGCAAGTACGCTTTTGTAAGGAATGATGTATTTTATTGGAGTAGGCGGTGGATTAGTCAGGGAAAATGTCGAATAAAAAAATACCGCTGTCCCCTGTTGGAGTGCGGTATGTTCTGTATCAAGCTGAACTTTTATTTTTGATTTATGAAACCATATCCCGATTCTTTGCCTTTTCATTCCTTTTCCCTCATGCAGTACAAGATTCCCCTGCTTTTTTTGTCAATGGGAAAAGTATATTGTATAAAACCGTAGAATTTCCGTAGATAAACCGTAGATTTGACGTAAGCGGTCGCAATTTATGACAGGATGTTTCTTTGGGATGTCAGTTTTTAGCTGATTTTACAATAATCATAAAAATGAGGTCAAAAAAACAACGGTCTGAACATAGTCAAACCGCTGTTACTGATTTCTTTTCCGCTATTCCGTTTCCAGACAGTACCCAACCTCCCGCACACACTTGATATGAAGTGGTGTACTGGGGGATGCTTGAAGGAGTTTTTCACGCAGATTCCGGATGTGGCAGCTTACCGCATTGCTTTCTCTGCCGAGGGGTTCTTCTCCCCATACTTTTTGATAAAGCTGTCCGTAAGTAAGGACACGCCCCTTGTTGTATGCCAGCAGGCAGAGCAGGTCGTATTCCTTCACTGTCAGATGGATTTCCTGCCTGTCACGGTAGATTTTTCTCTGTTCCGGATAAATGGTAAGTCCGGGCAGGGAGATAACAGTCTCGGTATCCAGATTCAATTTTTCTAAATCGGGATAATGTTTCAAGACTGCCATTACTTCATCAAACACTTTAAAATCCTGTTCCCCAAATTCTATAAGTAATAATCGTCCGATGCTACCACCGCCTTTGTCTATGTATAATTAGAAAGTTCTTTTATCTTCTTCCTGACTGCCTCCAATGCCTGCTCTGGAGTATCTGCCCCTTTTACCGCCTGTTCCATTGGGCAGATTCCGTTTCCTTTACGGTTAATGATTTCTTTTACCAAAACACCATACCCGGAACAGATTCCGTATTTTGAAAGCACGTCTGCCGCACCTTCGCTCATCACGCCGGCATATATCTCTTTAACCTCCAGCAAAACATACAGAAATGCAGCCGCTCTGCCAACCACTTTATCCACGGCAGAGAACCCTTTGACACTGTTTTCCCCATCCAGCCATTGCAGGAGTGGTTTTACCCCGCGTTCTGTACTGGTAAGCATCACCTCTCCTTTACACAGAATATAGGTATAATCCCCGGAAGTAAACAGTTCCATTGCCCTTTCCAAATCACCGTTCTTCATTTTTCATACGCTCCACCAGATGTACAATGACCGGCAACAATGCCCACTGTAGCAAAATGCCATAAATACCTGTGCCAATGCTCATCCAAACAGACGCAAGAGGAACACTGTTACTTCCCAGCCCATATATGGCAAACAAAACAGCGGCTGCCCGGATGACACGGCCTGCAATCTGGGCAATCAGCACTTTCATAATCACCGGCAGCTTTACATTTCTAAGCAGCCCGGCTGTCAGTCCATATACGCACAATTCCAGCATCATAAACGGCAGCATGGCAATCCCCGGCATCCCGGAAAGGGCAAAACTCACAAGAGGACCAAACAGACCAGCTGCTGCACCTGCATAAGGCCCTGCCAAAAGCCCGACCAGAAGAATCGGCAGATGCATTGGCAGGAAAGTTTCACCAAGTGCTGTTCCTGCCCCAAAAGCCGCCCCAAGTGCGTGAAAAATCTGCGGAAGCGCAACTGCCCCTGCAACTGCGGCGATTGCCGCCAGCGTCTGCACCTTTACTGACAGTCGAGGTTTCTCCATTGTTCTTAAAATCATTGTGTTTGTCATTACTCATCTCTCCTTTTTGGAAGTAATATTATTTTAACTTGGCATATATTTCATCTGAAACCGGCTCACACCATTCATTTTCCGTTTCCTCCCCCGGAACCTCAATGGCAAGATGAGAAAACCATGAATCGGAAGCTGCACCATGCCAGTGTTTAACATTCACCGGAATGTTTATTACACTTCCCGGTGTCATCTCTATGGCATCTTTTCCCCACTCCTGATAATATCCCCTGCCGCCAATACAAAGCAACATCTGTCCACCGCCGTTTTTTGCCTTATGAATATGCCAATTATTACGGCATCCCGGCTCAAATGTCACATTGAAAACCGGAATCTGCTCACTGGATAACTGTGCAAGGTAACTCTGTCCTACAAAATAATCAGAGAAAGCATCATTAACTTTGCCAATTGGGAAAAAAATACTGTTCTGGTATTTCTCTTTTTCCGTAGGTGATGTCATTTCTTCCTTCCACACATCCTTAGCCAGACGCAACACTGCCCATCCTTTCGGCCAGCCTGCATACATTGCCACATGGGTAACGATTGCTGCAATTTCTTCTTTTGTTACACCGTTATTTTTGGCATTTTCCAAATGATACACAAGGGATGAATCTGTAATTCCGGATGCCATCAATGACACTATGGTAATAATGCATTTTGTTTTTACAGAAACAGTCTCCTCGTTCCACACTTCGCCAAACAAAACATCATCATTCAGATGTGCAAACATTGGTGCAAATTCCCCCAGGCTTTCCCTTCCTGCAGTCTGTACAATCTTATCGCTCATCTTATTTTCCTCCTTTAATTTTCTGATCTAGATAAATTTTTTTATTTAATGGATAGTTACCATTTTATATGTGCGGCTCCCCAAGCCAATCTTCTCCGCATGCTCCAATGTATGCAGTCCATTACGGGATTCCATACGCTGTACCAGTGAAGCCCCATCACCCTCTTTCTGCATATATACCAAATCAACACATGCCTGATCCAACGCTACCGGGTCAGTAGATGCCAGTATCCCCACGTCCTTCATTTTAGGTTTTGCCGGATTACCGTCGCAGTCACAGTCTACGCTTAGATTATTCATCACGTTCACATAGACAATATTTTTCCCATTCCCCAAGCTGTCAGATACAGACTTTCCCGCCTCCGCCATAGACTCCAGAAAAGCATCCTGTTCCCCGCCAAACCCACTGGTGGATGTACCGCCGGAATGGATATAACTCTTTCCTTCTGACGAGGCAATTCCAATCGAAATATTCTTTATTGCACCGCCAAAACCAGCCATTGTATGCCCCTTAAAATGCGACAAAACAAGAAAAGAATCATAGTCTTTAAAATGTTTTCCTACATAGTTCTTTTTCAAACGGGTTCCACCTTCAACCGGAAGTGTCATGCTCCCAGAGGAATCCATGATATCCAACTCTGCTATCTGGGTAAAACCGTGGTCTTTTGCCACCTGCCTGTGCAGCGCTGTACTGGAACGGTCTCCGCCATAGGCAGTATTACATTCAACGATTGTTCCATCCACATACTGCACCAGATTTTTTATTAAATTTGGGTCAAGGTAATTACTTGCCGGAGGCTCCCCTGTGGAAACTTTAACCGCCGTTTTCCCTGACGCATTCCAGTTTAACTCTTTATAAACTGCCATCAACCCTTCCGGACTGATATCCTTTGTCATGTACACCACAGACGTTGTTTTTTTCTTTTTTCCGGTCACAGTAACTTTACATTTTAATGTCCGTGTTTTCTTCTTTCCGCCATATGTAATTTTACACCGGATGGTTGCTTTTCCCTTTTTCTTCGCTTTTATCTTTCCCTTTTTACTAACGGATACCACTGATTTTTTTGAGGATTTCCATGTGACTTTTGCTTTTTTCGGCAGATTTCCTACTTTCAATTTTTTTGAATCCCCCACTGCCAGAGTAATGCTTTTTTTGTTTAACTTTATTGGTTTTTCATTTGATTTTGCATTCACAAAACGAATAGCTAACAACGACACACAAAAAACACCAAAAACAACAGCAAGTACCAATAATTGCCTTTGTATTCCGTTTCTTTCTGCCTGCCTCTTTTCTGTATTCTGACTATCCATATCCATCCCTCCATCCTGCGGTTATATCAAAGACAATGACACTGTTTTACACTTATTTTGCTTTGCTATTATACAGACTATAAAACCACATTGATTAAAAGTCCTGTTACAAGGGAAAATGCCATAACGTAAACAAGATAAATAACAAAATTTTTGATTCCCAGCACAATCTTTAATGCTCCCAGATTGGTAATTTTTGTAGCCGGTCCTGTTACCATAAATGCCGCTGCACTCCCCATGCTCATCCCTGACACCAGCCACTCCTGCAGCAGTGGAATCGTTCCACCGCCACAGGCGTAAAGCGGAACACCAACCGTTGCCGCCAGCAGGACTCCAAAACCTCTGTGCACCCCAAAAAGTTCGGCAAACTGCTCACTTGGCACATATCTCTGGAAAAGGGCAGAGAGCAAAATGCCTATCAGGAAATAAACTCCGGTTGCCTTTATATTTCTCCCCAAATTTTTCAAAAAACGCAGGAAAAGGTTTGGGTCGGTATCATGGCTTTTTCCCGGTAAAAATCCCTCAAAATTAAAAAACGGTTTTGGGGAATCCTTAATGCCAACAAGTAAACCAGCCGCAACACCACATATATAGCAGGACAGCAGGCGGATCAGCATTGCCGTCATCCCCAACGCTGTATTGTATATCATAAGCTGAGGATTGAGAAGCACACTGCTCATCATAAATGCGGCAAGCCAGTCCTCCCGCATTCCCTGTCTGTAAAAAGAGGCGGCAATGGGAATTGTCCCATACATACAGAGTGGCGACAGAATCCCCAACGCACTCGCCAAAAAAATCCCAACTGTTCCAATTCCTGTCCCATTCATAGAAATAAACAGCCGATGTATTTTGTCTTTAGCAAACACTGAAACAAGAGAACCAATAACCATTCCCACAATCCAGTACACAAATATCTGGCGTAACTGAATATCAAAATAATACCAGATATAAATCAATTCTCCCAGAACTGTGTCTAACATGACTTCCCGCCTTCCATATCATTCATTTGTTTTGCTAAATGATTATGCGTATAAATACCACCATACCAAACAGACACAAAATCACTCCAAATATCCGGTTCATTATCTGCAGATGGTCTTTTTTCTGTCTGCCCTTCAAAATGTTTACTATAACAGAAAGCGCTGCCCACCAAAGGTAGGTGCCAAGAAAAACTCCGATGACAAGGCATATCCCCTGTATGAGGTTTGTGTCGCCTGAAATGCCAAAATAAGAAAAGGCAAATAAGAAAGTCAACACTGCTGCCGGATTGGTAATGCCCACAAGGAAGGACGAAAGAAACATTTTTATTCTTCCGGAAACTGATGGAATTTCATCCTGCTTTTTCCTGCCAAATAAGAGATGAAGTCCCATATACAATATCAGTCCTCCTCCTGCCAGATTTATCACAGTCTGATATTCCAAAAGAAACTCCGAAATAACCGTTAAGCCAAAAGCACCAACACAGGCGTAAATACAATCCGCAACAGAAGAACCAAGCCCTGTGAAAAGCCCCGCTTTTATCCCATAATTCCATGTCCTTTGTACCGTCATGGCACCGACTGCCCCTGCCGGGACACCAAACAATAACCCAATCAGCACTCCCCGAAGAAAAAAAGCAGCCATAGCGACCTCCTACGGTTTTGTAATCAGGACGATTTTATTTCCCCATCCTTCCAGCACCGGATTATTTTTCACCGCCTCCACAAATTCATCCGTAGCGTCAAAATGCCCTACCAGTGTATATTCTTCTGAAACTTCTGCATCCTGATAAAAGAGCACAATACGGTTGGGGTCCGAATAATATACCTCCCCCGCTTTTACCGAAGTCACTTTTTCCGGATTGGACGGAATTTCGTAACTGCTTGGAATATCATAATACTGCATGACATCATAATCGGCATCCTCATCATCCTCATAAATGGGCAGACGCCAGTCAGAAGTCCCCACATACCGCGCAATCGCTGCGGCAGTATCATTGTCATTTAACTGAAGCATAAAAGGATTTCCCTTGTCCCCAAAGCATACTTCTAATTCTCCGGCAGAAGCTATTACGGCATCATCTGCCGTCTTATCCTGCCCATCCGCACTGCCTGCAGAGTTTTCATCCGAAGTCTTGCTTTCCTGCGTTACACCTGCTGTGCTGCCTGTGTTTTGTTTTTCCTTCTCATCCGATTCTCCACAACCGGACAACAGGGCAGCGGTAAACAAAAACAATGACATAAAAACCATCACTTTGTTTTTCATCATCTTTTTCGCAAAATCTTTCATCATATTCATTTCCTTTCCTGTGCCTAACGGCACATACATTTTTTATTCTTAACCTTACTATAAAGCATTACCGCACGCATAACAAATACTTATCATGGATATCTGGGTATAACAAACAAGCATATCTAAGTCCCCATCTATTCTCCCATTAAAACGGTCACAGCCACTCTTTTTATCCTGCCTGCCAACAGATAAGAAAATATCATAAACAACAGGATAACGACCCCGGCCGGAAACAATACCTCTCCTGCCCCCGGATGTGATGCAAAGTTACTGATACCGGCCAGTTTCATTACTGCTGATACCAGCGGGTCGGTACAGACAGCCGCTAAAAGTATTCCCATCACAGAACCAATCGCAGCAGTCAGGCAAAAACGCAGGGCAAATGTAAAACGCAGCTTCGTACTTGTAAAACCTATCGCCTTATAAATTCCTAAATCCTTTGTTTCTGCTGCAAGGATTTTACTTCCGGTCATCACTGTGACGATCAGCGTAAATACAAACACCATACCATACATAAAAAGTATCAGTGCCCGCATTGCTGAAATAATTCCGTACAGTCCCGGCCATGAATTTTCATGTACATGCACGTCACCGCCATAAGCTGTTTCCAGTGCCTCCGTAATCTCCGCTTTCACAGAAGGATTGGCAAGAAAATAATGATAACAGCACAAATGGGGATCATCCTGTCCGATTTTCAGATACCCCTCCCTGTTCATGCCGATATTAGCCCCCATGTCATTCGCACACTGGTAAATACCGGATACTGTATATTCTCCACGATTTTTATCCCCTTGCACCACAATCCTGTCTCCCACTTTTACATCCATATCCTTTGCCACAAATTCTGTAACAACAATTTCGTCTTCACGCTGGCAGGTTTTTCCCTGCATGATGTGAAACCGCTCCGGCCCGGAAATCACATTTGCAGTATAACTTGTTCCATTTACTGATATGCTTGGCATTGCAAGCAGATAGCTGTCTGTAATTTCTGTATAAGAGGAAACCAGTTGCTCCGCCTCCTCCGAAGTAAGCTCGCCAAAAACCTGCACCCCGATATCATGGTCCGCCGGATTAAAAGCATCCATCATGCCTTTTCCATCCCTGCCAAGCCACGAATCCATCCGTCCCACCAGCGAGGCAAAAAACACAAGCAGAACAGCCACGATACAGGCACTGATGTACCTCCTTTTCGCTGTGGCAAGCTGTCTTACGGCAAGCCGGAAATACAAGACATTATTCTTTATGGTGCATAATACCTTTTTCCCTGAAAATGGTAACGGTATCTGTCCTTCCCTGCGGATTGCCATCATTGGTGTAATATGTCTGGTCTTCCCCGTTTTCATATAAATAAACAGGAGCAGCAGCAAAAGCACAGCCAGATAGGAAAGAAAAATCCATCCAAGCGGCAGCCTTGCAGGAATATGGATTCCCGTTGTCGTTATCATTTTTTCACCGGCAATACGGCTGACAGGTACAGACAGGACAAATCCTGCCATCATGCCGCTGATAATGGCCGTCAGATACTGCATAAGCTGAACCCTGCGAAGCTTTCCCGTTGTAATGCCCATTGTCTTCAAAATCCCCATATTTACCGTATCGGCCTCTATTCCGCTGCTTAAACTGTGTCCCAGCGTCACGATTGCCACAAAAAGAAGGATAAGAACAAATGCAAGGAGCAGCCCGCTAAACGCATTCTGCAAAATCAGCATAAAACCCGCAATGGCATCCTCACTATGGATATACTCTGTGTACAGGGAAAGCTCCGTTTCCTCATTCATTATACGGTTCAGTTCGGAAACAGACCCCCTGCCTTCCGAAAAAATATGGAGCATCGCTCCTTCCCTTGCCAACGCATTTTTACCTCTCTCCTGAATCGTCTGCTGAATTTCTTTCCAGTCAGCCTCACAAACCAAAAATCCCTTCATGCCAATCATGGAGCTGCCCATAAAAGGGTTTTCATAAAATCCTTTAACCCGAAAAGGAAAATTTCCGCCTGACCGGGCGACCGCAAAATTGATTTCATCCCCAATTCCAAGCCCAAACATGGAAACCATCGATGGGGAAACATAAATTTCACCGGATACAATTTCCGGTTTTTTCTCCTGATAACCAGAAAAGTCATCCAAAAAGAACCGATACCTGTCTTCATCTGCTGTGAGAGGAATAAGCTGCCCCTGACTATCGGATTCCTGCTCCCCTACTTTGTAATCTGCATAAATCACGCGCTGGCGCTCCACCCGATCCACCACATCCAGACTGGCAATCTTATCCTCCAGCCCGCTCTGCTCCGGAACGTCATGTACCCATGCCGTCAAATCCCCAAAACCTGTCCGTTTCATCTCAGACCGGATATAACGTTCTGAATTATTCCAAAGTGTCAGGACAGTTCCAAGTGCAAGACTGACAAACAGCAGCAGAAGAAAAATCCCGGCAAGGCTGCCCTTATGCGTCCTTACGCCTGCTCTCCACAATGTGATATATTCCATCTTTATTCACCTTCCTTACCAATGCAGGGCAGAAAGCCAGTCCGTAATCTTCTTTTCTCTCTCCTTCTGGTAAGATGCCGCTTTCCCTTCCCTTTCCTCATATTTACCTATAGCAAGCTCATCCAGAATCCTTCCGTCTTCCATGTAAAGAATCCTTGTCCCATAAAGTGCCGCCCTGACATCATGAGTTACCATAACGATGCCCTGTCCCTCCCGATGCAGACTTGACAAAAGCCCTAACACTTCCTCACTATTCGATTTGTTTAATGCCCCTGTCGGTTCATCAGCAAATACCATACCAGGACGGTTGATGACTGCCCTTGCAATAGCCGCCCTCTGTGCCTCCCCACCGGATACCTGTGAGGGAAACCGCATGGCCGCATCCTCCACGCACATTCTGGCAAGAAGTTCCCTAACTTTATCCTGAACCTCTTTTGCCTTTCTTCCCCCTCCCGCATAGCCGGCAACTGCCACATTTTCATACAGTGTCAGATTACTGACAAGGTGGGTCTGCTGGAACACAAAACCAAACTCTTTTGTCCGCAGGGATGCCATCTGTTTTTCTGAGTACCGGCTGATTTCCTCTCCCCTGTACAGCACTTCACCGCCTGAAATAGAATCCATCCCGCTCAGACAATAAAGCAGTGTAGATTTTCCCGCACCAGAGGAACCCATAATCACTGTAAAATCACCATCATATATTTCTATATCTACATCATTCAATACCTGATTGCTTTTTTTACCCTGCCGATATGATTTACAAATATGTTTTCCCTGCAATAACACATCTCCCATACTCATACCGCATCCCTCACTTCCTTTTCCGTGCGAATGGTTTCTTTGCATTGCTCAAGTTTGGCAGAGCCAAACTTGTCATGGCTCGCCATCGGCGGGACATTTTCCTCCTGCACGATTAACTGCTTTTTTCCTGTCATAGCATCCGGCAGGATTTCATTCACAAAGCGGATAAAAAAACGAACGCTGTCCATATCTTTCTCATGGAGAATTTTTTTCATCTGCTGTATGATTTCCCGCCTAATCAGTGCTTTCTTTTCCTGAGCCGAAACCTGTGCCAGCATTTCAAAAGCATCTTTGTCTGTCTTTCGGAACTGGTAATCTAAGAGTCCCTCCACACAGATGCCCTCTACTGCCAGCGGATGAAGGAAATCACGTTTTCCCTCATCATATTCAAACCATATGACATCCTCACTCCTGCTTAAAAGGATATCCGCCTGTGTAAATGGATACTTTCCCTGTTTTTCCTGCCTGAATACGAGCCGGTCTGAAATTTCATAGCGGATTAACGGCTGAACATAATTATAAAGACAGGTCAGATACATCTTTCCATCTTCCACCTCAATATAATTCATATCATCAAACAAAACCATCCCATCTGTCTGATCCGTCTCCACTCCTAATGCCAGTGATTCACTGGCGCCATAAAAATTCACGACAGACGCCTCAAAAGTTTTCTCTATATAATCCCTAAGTCCCGGCGCAAGCGGTTCCCCACAGGAAATAATACGGCACACATCTACGGAAACCTCACTATTCTCTACCAGCTCTCCCAAAATCTTTATGGCAGATGGATAACCAATAATGATATCCGGCTGAAATTCCCTGATTGTCTGAACCCACTCCGAAAGCGGCGTTTTGATATCCAGAAACCTCTGCTCTGCCCCCACTCCGCTGATTCCATCCCCGACTGCCATCGCACCGCCATACCGTCCGTCGGTGGCGGCAATATATAAAATCCGCAGACCTCCAGACAGCAGTTTCAAAATCTGCGGCATCGTCATATCCCATAAAGCCCCACGGATAATCCCCAAAAGCATACTGTCCCACGCAGAGGTATCGTACACAAAATATCTTGGCACTCCCGTACTGCCTGAGGAATGCACCACATGATATTTTCCCCTGAAAAGTTTCTTATCCGTCGAGACATTTTCATCAAATTTACGAAGTTCCTCCTGACGGATGTCCGTTACCGTCACAATCTCATCAAAATGCTCCATGAAACTATTTTTATCCATTGTCGGAAAAGCAGACAGGGAAAGCGTCCCAATCTTTTCTCTGGTAATGCCATTCTGCTCAAAACTTTCTTTGTAATAAGCGGAATGGTCATAGGCATAGTAAAGTAGTTTCCGCAGCTTTTTATCCTGCAAAACCTGAACCTGCTTTCTTGTCTTATGTTCATTTCTTTTTAATCCAAATAAATTCCACAGCAAGCGGCATTGTCCCATAGCATAGTCCCTCCATCTAAGCACAACAGCACTTCTTCGGCAAAATGACTTTGCCTTTTGATTTTTCATCATCACGAATCATCTCGCCTACACATGGAACATGAATACTTCCGGAAAGAGGATTTTTAATGCTGTCCACTGGCGTCTTAATCGTGGCCTCAACCTCTGATTTCTCAAAACATAAATCCGTATCTACCATCTCACAGTCAACCAGTTTCAGTCCTTTGCAATAGCATAGCGGCTGTGTGCCGATAATTCTACAGTTCTCAAACGTCACATTTTCACAGTACCATGCCAGATACTCTCCCTTTACCACGCTGTCCCTCACCACAATATTTTTCGCATGCCAGAAGGCATCCTTCGTGTCAAAATTGCAGTTTTCAAAAAACGAATTTTCAATATACTGGAAGGAATATTTGCCCTTCAGTGTTACATTACGAAAGGTCAGAAAATCGGAACGCATCATGAAATATTCACTCTCCACCGTTGAATTTTCCATTTCCATCTGATGCACTGACCAGCCAAACTCCGGTGAAATAATATCGCAGTCATTTATCTTTACCTTGCTGCATTCCCGCAGCGCCTTGATACCATACAGTTTCGTATCCACAATCTCTACATTTCGTGAATACCACAACGCCGCCCGGCATAGCTCTGTCATTTCTGAACCCACAATTTTCATATGTTCATCATGCCAGAACGGGTAACGGAGATTAAAGAAACAATCCTCCGCCCGGACATTCCTGCTTTCCTTTAACGCACTTTCCCCATCTGCCGGACCATCAAAGGAGCAGTGGCGCAAAACCAGTCCGTCACTTCCATACAAAGCCCGCTCCCTGTCAAAATTTTTGCCTGTTATTGTTTTCATAATTATCGCATCCTTTCTGCAAATAAAAATATTTCAAATGAAAATAGGTATCAATTTTTTACTTCTATCACTACTATAATACAGCGCCTTATTTATAGCAAATACTTATATCGCATATTTAACCATGCTTGACAGTTATATTATAATGAATTATACTCTACTTATAATCGCAAAAAGGAGGATTTGACATGGAGTTACGCGTTCTTCAATATTTTCTTGCCGTTACCAGAGAACAAAGCATTTCTGGCGCTGCAGAGGCCCTGCATCTATCCCAGCCGACTCTTTCCAGACAGTTAAAAGACATGGAGGAGGAACTTGGAAAACAGCTTATGATACGGGGAAACCGCAAAATCACTTTGACGGAGGAAGGCATGATTTTGCGGAAGCGTGCAGAAGAAATCCTTGATTTAGTACAAAAGGCAGAACATGAAATTACCATTTCCGATGATGTGATTGCCGGAGATGTATATATTGGCGCTGGAGAAACCGATGCTGTCCGCCTGATTGCCAAAGCCGGAAAAAATGCCCAGATAGAATATCCCGACATCCATTACCATATTTCCAGCGGTGACTCAACAGACGTTTTAGAAAGCCTGGATAAAGGGCTGATTGACTTTGGCATGATATTTGGAGAGGTTGACGCTTCAAAATATGAATATCTGGAATTTCCAGCCAAAGATAAATATGGGATTTTAATGAGGAAAGACAGCCCTCTTGCAGAAAAGGACTTTATACGACCGGAAGACCTTCATGATAAACCTATCATGTTTAACCGCAACACCCGTGACGGTGATTTACTGACCTCATGGCTTGGCAAAAGTCTTTCGGAATTAAACATAGCCGCCACCTATAACTTGCTGTTTAACGCCTCCCTGATGGTGGATGAAGGGATGGGTTACGCCTTTGCCCTGGACAAAATTATCAATACTGACGGGAACAGTAATCTCTGCTTTATTCCGTGTGAACCGGATCTAAGCGCAGGAATGAGCCTTCTATGGAAAAAATATCAGGTATTTCCAAAAGCTGCAAAGAAGTTTCTGGAAGAGTTTCAAAAACTGCTGAACAAAAACTAATGTAAGATACGGGATAGAAAAAACTTATCATTTTTCCTATCCCTTTTTTCTGTAGAACTACTTGATAATTAAAGATTTTTCTTGAAAAAATCATCCAATTTTTCAAATGGAATAAACTCTGTTTTATCATACAGGTCAATATGTTCCGCACCCTCTACAATATATAATTCTTTTGGTTCTGCCGCCTTCGCATAAGCCGCTTTCGAAAATGATTTTGAGTGTGCCCTATCCCCGGCAATCAGCAAAACCGGTCTTGGAGAAATCTCCTCTACATAATCAAGACACTTAAACTGCATCATTACAAGATTCGATGTAGTCGTAAAACCTCCTAACGCATTTGGATGGTGTCCTCTGCCAGTCGCATAAAAACGATTCCACTCATTCGTAACGGAATCCGTTTCCGGAATATCCTCATCTGCATATGGTATTTCTGGAAAAGTCGGATGATACTCCGGCTCTCCATTTTCAAAATCCCTCCATCTTTGTTCACACAATTGTTTTTTCATATTATCAATCTGTTCCTTTGAAAGACCGGCCATATCACGGATATTAGAAATATCATACATGGATGTCGTTGCAACAGCTTTAATCCTGACATCCACAGATGCCGCAGACAATGCAAAACCGCCAGAACCACAGATACCAATAACACCAATCCTTTCCCTGTCAACATATGGTATTTTTACTCCGAGATAATCAACTGCTGCACTAAAAGATTCTGCAAACAAATCCGGACTGGATATATGTCTCGGTTCTCCAGAAGACTCACCCATAAATACCTGATCAAAAGTAAGAATTACATAACCTCGTTGAGCCAGTTCATCAGCATAAATACAAGGTCCCTGCTCCTTGACACCACCATAAGGTGCACCTATAATTAACGCAGGGTATTTCTTTGTCTGATCCAAAACTTTCGGTGTATAAATATCTGCTGCAATCGCCATACCATAACGATTATTGTAACGTACATGCTTTCTTTCTACTTTCTCACTTAATTCTTTAATATAGCCATATGCCATTTGCTTTTCCTCCATTTCCATTATCAGTTTCATAATATAACAATCAACTTCTACTATTTCATCTAATTTTGAATTTATATGCTTTCTCGTAATTCTCCCGGTGATAATACCAAACCTCTCCATTACCCTGATGAAAGACAATACTCCACTCCGTTGACGAGGGGTCATCAAAATTATCCTTGCTGACGCTGTCCAGTGCATCCCTGACATCCTGCCCATTCATCGTTTTCTTTTCTTTTAGCAGCTTTGTGAGAATTTCATACCGGGTATGGGACTGCTCTGTCCCAATTCCATGCTTTTTCCCCTCTGCCAGATAAAAATTCGTTACCACCGGTGTATCCGTCACCACCATTTCATCTTCAACATATTCCACCACCACAGCATTACCCTTTGCGTCTGCCAAAGCAAAATGTACCATCATTCTCATTGATGCATGAAGGTCATACTCTTTTAACAGTTCCAATGCCTCATCCACATCTGCTGCCTTGTCTAACAACAGTCGGACTGCTGTTGTCGTGGTAATGTCTTTCTTACCCGTATCCTGAGAAATCGAGGCAGAATCCTCAATCATATTTACAGAGACACAAAGCCCCTTTTCATTCATACCATCCAGAGGTGCATACAACGCAGCCATCGTTTTCATTTCATCCGGCAGACGCTCCGATTCCATCCCTGCCGCTGCCTGAATAAAGTCCATATTTACCGTAGAAATAGAGGCATATCCCTCCTCCGGCTTGGCGCTGACAACTAAGGCATTACAGGTATTCCAGTCAAAATTCCTTCCAAAAAGGTAGTTTCCGTCTGTATTCTGAACAGATAAGGTACTGCACCCAAACATACTTCCAAAAAACTCTAAAACAGACTTTCCGGAAAACAGATTTTTAGTCAAAAATTTCATCACATCTGCATCAGAGACCGCCCCGCCCTGCTCCAGAAACTGATCCAGTTTATAATCTCCTGCATACTGTACGGCAGAAAAACCATCCTCCAGAGAAACAATTTCAGATGTCAGAGTAATGATGTCTGCATCCTCAGCCCCACGCTCCCCGTTTCCCTGTTCAGACTGCAAATCCTCACTTCCCTTTTCTGTCTTTGCCGGTTCTGTTTTTCCGCATCCTGCTGCCAGCATAGAAACTATAAGTAACAGCATAATTATACAACTGATTTCTTTTTTCATATAACCATTCTCCAATCTCTTATTCTGAACTAAAAACATCTACATGAACACTGCCTGTCCCCAATACCTCTGCCAGTCCTCCCGGATTCTCTACATATCCTAAAGAAGTATAACTATAAGAAGTGGAAAAGGATTCGTAAAAGAGTACCAAACAAGAAGAACCGTATAGTTTCAAATCCCCTGCATGAATTGTGGAAACTCTTTCCGTTTGAGTCGGAAAATTCTCTGAAAAATAATAATATTTTTCATTTCCATTTAATTCACTCATTGTAATAGATAACGGCAATTTCTGCATGATGCTTTTCGTTGTCTCTGTCTGATATAGTTTGGCGGGAAAATCCTTCCCATTTATCCGCAGCGTTATCTGATACATATCCGAAACAGTGTCTGCATCCGGTGCAGGACTCTCTGACGGTGATGAAGCCGTTGGAACAGATGGTACTTCCGAAGGTGTAGTGGCCGGTTCTGTTGTTTGAGTACCATCCGGCTTTTCTGTCGGCATATCAGACGGTTCTATCATTGGAGTGTCGGTTGGCTCTATCACTGGTGTGCTGGTTGGTTCTGTCACCCAAATATCCGTTGGCATAACCGTTGGTGAAGGAACCGGGGATTTTGTTGGCAACGAGGCATCATTTTTTCTTTTTGGGGCAACTACCTTTACTTTTAGCCATCCCTTATACTTTTTCTTTCTTGATTTTACTGTAACAGTAATTTTAGCCGTTCCGATTCTTTTAGCCGTAATTTTTCCTGTTTTAGATACTGCTGCGACACTTCTTTTATTGGAACGAAAGGAAATCCCGGCATTTTTCTTCCTGGAAACAGTTACCCTTACTTTTTTCTTTTTTCCCTTCCTTATAGAAACTGTCTTTCCTGAAACATTTCGGTTATCTACAGTCAGGCGAATTTTTATTTTAGAACTGCCCGCCGCTGAAACAGGCATCCTGTCTATATACAAAAAACTGAATAACAGACAAATAACCAAAAGACAGGAAATTATTTTACTCCTGTACTGCATGGCAATACCTCCTTTGCAAAAACACTCATATCCATAAAAGCGGGCTATAATATATCTTTCCACCAGCGTTTCATGCTATTTTCCATACTGTTCAGATTCATTGTCTCCCCAATCTGCGGTGTTACAATCTGTAATCCCGCCTGCTCTCCCGTGGCTACGAAGCGTTCTACGGAATCATCCCACGGATGGTTTGCCAGTGCAAAAGCGCCCCAATGGATTGGCATAGCCGCTTTCGCGCCAAGTGCCTGCGCTGCCTGAATCGCCTCCTCCGGGAACATATGGACTTCCGGCCAGTTTACATCATACTGGGCACAATCCGTCATGACAAAATCAAAATCACCATATTTTTCATGGATTTTCTCATACTGACTGCCATATCCGCTGTCCCCGCTCTCAAACACCTTATGGTATTCATCCTGAAATACCCATGACGCCCAAAGCGTTGCAAACTGGTCATCCAGGCTTCTTCCAGAATAATGCCTTGCCGGCGTGCAGCCCACCGTAAGACCGCCAACTGTCGTTTCCTCCCACCATGCCATATTCCGGATTTTCTTTTCCTCCACGCCCCAACGCTCCAGATGGTTTTCCACGCCGAGCGGTACGATATACTGTTCCACCTTTTCGTCGATTTCCTTTATTACGTTATAATCCAGATGGTCATAATGGTCGTGAGACAATATTAACAGGTCAATCGAAGGCAATTCCCCTGCTTCAACAGGCGGATGTGAAAAGCGCTTATTCCCTACAAAAGATACCGGGGAACTCCTTTCACTGAATACCGGGTCAATCAGTATGTTCATCCCATGCATCTGAAGAAGAAGGGAAGAATGCCCAAACCAGGTAACCCTTACTTCATCCTCCGGCAATTCCTCATCAAAAGCCGGTTCTTCCACCGGAATCTCTTCTTCCGGTTTCGTTCCCTTCCCGGACATAATGTATTCATCCGTCTGCTCCGTTTCCCTGACAATCTGAAAATCGCCATCATTATAAAACTTCCCATCACGATAATTCTCCGCCCTGGCTTCATAATTTTTCCGATCCTCTGCCGAAGCCCTTCCGCCAAAAGCCGGCCATAATTTCAAAAACAACAGTGCCGCCAACAGCAAAATCATAAGAATAACCAATATCACCAAAATTGCTTTTACCCATCTATGGTTTTTCATGAATTTTCCCATTTTGCCTCATCCTTTCAAGTCGGTCTTCTATAAGCCTGCCTCATTTAACAGTAAATTGAATGGTTACATTTCCGTTTCCCACCGCTTTTGCAAAACCGGAAGCATCCTCAATCTTCCCCACAGGTGTATACTGATAAGAGGTACTGTGCGATTTGTAAAACGTTACCAGACAATTCGAGCCATACAGCATAATATCCCCTGCTGAAATTTCCCCCGGAGACCTCTCGTTTGTAGGAAATTCCGTATCAAAATAATGATACTTTTCATTTCCATTCATTTCCTTCATATTAAGTGTCATTGGCATTTTCTCCAGTAATGCATTTGCTGTTTTATTGTTATAAAATACTGCCCGAAATGACTGTCCCTTTACTGTAAGGGTGACTGATGTGCCTGTTTCTTTATCTGAACCACTCTGACCGCTTACCTTTACCTTAAACCACAGTTTCGTTTTCCGAATATTTTTCCCTGACATCGTAACCGTTATTTTTGCCGTACCTGCCTTCTTTGCTTTCAGCTTTCCAGTCCTGCTGACAGACACAATATCCTTCCTTGAGGATTTATATGTTTTCTTAATTTCTGACTGCTTTGGTACAACAGACAGTTTGATTTTTCTGCTGCTGCCCTTTTTCATATGTATTGTCTTTTTATTTACTTTTTTTGAGCCAACCTTCGCTGTCACAGACAATTTTGTTTTTGCCTCTGCTCTTATCATAGCAACAGGGGATAAAATCATTCCCGATAACAGAGTGGCGACAAGCAACAATGAAAAGATTAAATTTTTCCGTTTGTTTTTATTCAATAGTATCACCTCCAAAATGATAACAGACAGATAATGAAAATTACCTTTTTACGGCACTGCTACAACTACATCACTTTTCACGATTAAAAAAGGCATCTATTTCCTCCATCCTTGCCATCTGCTTTACATGGAACGGACAGCGGGATTCGCAATGTCCACACCGGATGCAGGCATCCGCACGAAGCTCCAAATTCTGATAATGCTCTGCTGCCATCACATCTCCAGCTTTTGCAAGGTCATAATATTTATTTATCAGTCCTACGTTCAAACCGGCAGGACACGGCTGACAGTGATTGCAATACACACATGTTCCTGCCATTTCCACAGGCGTGCAGGAGCCAAGTACGGAATAATCCCGTTCTTCCTCTGCCGCGTCAAAAAATCCCAGCAGAAGTTTTACATCCTCCACATTGCGGATTCCCGGCAATACCGTTAGGACACCCGGCTTATCAAGAGCATACTGGATACATTGGTACTGGGATATTGCCCTGCCAAAGGGAGAAGTTTTCGCATCCAAAAGCTGCCCCGCTGAAAAGGGTTTCATAACGGATATTCCCACCCCCGCCGTCTCACAGTGGCGGTACAAATCCATTCTTTCACCAGCACTTCCTTTGGCATATTCTCCATGCTGATAGTCATATCCGGGATTTATGGAAAACATTAGCTGATCCACCAGCCCGGTATCCAACACCCGATGTGCCAAAGACGGTGTATGCGTAGAAAATCCAATGTGTTTAACGGCTCCGCTTTTTTGCATATCCAGCAGAAACTGTAACACTCCATTCTCCTGATATTCCTTCCAGTCATTCTCCCCATCCAGACAGTGAATGAACCCATAATTGATGTAATCTGTCTTCAGAGCTTTCATCTGCCAATCAATCTGTCGCTTTACCGTCTCCAGGTCTGTCGTCCATCCATACTCCCCACTTTCGTAATTTGCGCCAAAATGCACTTGATAGTACATCTTCTCCCGGACACTTCTGAACGCAGTTCCATAATAAGAAAATGTCTTTGCCCCGGCTGTGGCGAGGTCTGCATAATTGATTCCATGTTCATAAGCGTAAATAAGTGCCTCTATGGCTGTCTTTTCATCGGACTCTGCAATATAACTGGTACCCAGACCAATCACACTGATTCTATCCCCTGTCTGCCGGTTTACCCTGTATTCCATCATCTGCCTCCTGATTCTTTTGTTTTCAAACCTTTTTCAATCTGATACACGAGATAATCCAGACAGTCAATTTCTTTCTGCCCCTTATGAACCTCATCCAATAATGCCTGCCTGTGATTTGACAAGACCTTTAATTCCCCTTTTATATCATCTGCCTGATAGCAAAGCAAAAAACGCTGTATGGTATCTTCACTGCATCCGGCATCTTTCATATTCAAAACGATGTGTTCCTGCTCCCGATTATTATTTATAATCGCACTCATGCAACAAGCCTCCTTTCAGGCTATTCCTTTTTATGAATCTTATTTTGCAATAGAAAATACGGCTGTAACGCTGCCTGTTCCCAATGCATCTTCCCAACCGGACAAATCATCAATTCTTCCAATCCCAGTATATTCCCATGAATTAGAACCATAAAACATAACAATCTGGTTTCCGCTGTAAAGAACAATGTCCCCTGCCTGCGTAGTCATCTTCCGGTTATCAGATGGCAGGCTCTTCCCAAGCGGACCCACTTTTTCAAAACCGGAATAATCGTCCATTTCGATAGAGATTGGTGCTTTCTCCATCAATTTTAACAGTTCATGGGTTGCATCATTATTTTCTAATGTCGCAGTAAAAGACTGTTCTCCTATCGTTACACTCATTTTCATTGCTGTCATATCCTCCACTTCTTCTGTTTCCTTTCTTTCTACAGATGATGGCTCACTGTCATTTGACTGTGCTTCATTTTCACAAGCTGTGAAACTCAAAACCAGCATAAATACCATAAATAGAATAAAAAATTTTTTCAAGAAAGCCCTCCTTTCCATGAACTGCAAAAAATTTCAACTGTTCCGATTTGTATTTTTTCCGGCATTTTCTTACAGACTGTTTCGGAATATCATTACAATATCATCATGTTCAGGCACTTTATAGCCTCCGTCGAGAATCAACGTACTGTCGGCAATCCCTTCGAGCATTCCCTCATCAGCCCCAAGTTCCGTAATATTCATAACAAGCCCCAGCTCATTCATCCAGTTTTCCATTGCCGCCAAACCTTCCTCCGCCACCTGCTCATCCGTTTTTCCGGCAGCATCTACGCCCCACACATTCTCTGCAAAACGCACAAACTTAGAAAGACCATAGGGCATGATATAACGGTAATACGGCAGGGATACCGCAGACAAAGTCATTCCATGTGTGGCATCCGTATGGGCGCCTACCGCCTGCCCCAGCATATGAACCATCCAGTCAGTAGATTTTCCTTTTGCGACAAGCGTATTTAATGCCCATGTTGCCGTCCACATCAGATTGCTTCTCGCCTCATAATTCTGCGGGTCTTTATTCGCAATCCTGCCGGAATGAATAACCGAACGCATCAGCCCTTCACTGATATAGTCACTGGTATTATCATCCTCACCGGAAAAATACTGCTCACAAATATGGTTGAAAATATCGTATATCCCCGAAACCATCTGGTAATGCGGCAGCGTCAGTGTATATTTCGGATTCAGAATGGAAAATCTCGGCATAATCATTTCATCCGCAAATACATGACCGATTTTGAGTTTTGCCTCACGGTTCGTGATGACTGCCCCGGCATTCATCTCTGAGCCGGTACCTGCCATTGTCAGAACACACCCGACAGGAACAATCCCGCAGTCCGGTTCTTCAAATTTCAAGTAATATTTCTCCCACGGATCTTCGTCACAATGCACCGATACCGAAACTGCTTTGGCATAGTCACACACGGAACCTCCGCCGACAGCAAGAATCAAATCCACCTTATGTTTCCTTGCAACTTCTATACCCTCATACAACTTTTCCAGTGTTGGATTCGGCATAACGCCGGCAATCTCAGCAACATTCCTGCTGTTTGCTTTTAAGATTTCCATCACTTCATCATAAATACCATTCTTTTTGACAGAACCACCTCCATAAACCAAAACCACATTTTCCCCATACTTTGGCAGTTCCTCACTCAGATATTTTAATGACTCGTCTCCAAAATATAATTTCGTTGGGTTACAATAAGCAAAATTTCCTAACATAAATATCCTCCTTTTTTAGGCTGTTTGCCACACAAGCATACAATTATCATTTCTACAAAAATGCACCGTTACAAACCTGCAAAACCTGACCGCGCACAGCCCGCCCCATCCTGCTTGCAAGATACAGACAAGCATACGCCTGGTCAATCGCCTCGCATTCCGGACCGGGAAAATACACATAATGCCCACTGTATTCCAGCATCTTTGCCCCGCCTGGCTGCTCTCCTGCCTTATTAGCAAGATGTGCAAGCGTAATCGTTGCCCCCGGTGCAACTGCATTACAGCGGATGTTTGTATCCACTAAACGCATCGCCACATTTTTTGTCAGCGTATTTAATGCCCCTTTGGTAGACGTATATGTTGCACCACAGAATGGACGGATTCCATTGACAGAGGAAATATTGATAATAACCCCCTCATTTTTCGGCATAAAAATTTTTAATGCCTCCCGTATATAACGCATCGGCCCACCCAGGTTGGTATTCATTACATGCATCATCCAGCCATCATCTGTTTCGTCAATCATTTTCTGCTCCCCGATTCCTGCATTGTTAATAAGAATATCCAAATCCCCAAATTCCTTTATCGTTTCGGCGAATACCTTCTGCGTATCCTCTAAGGAACAGACATCTGCAACAACTCCTATCGCTTTTCCTCCCTTTGCCCGAATCCCTTCTACAACAGCATCCAGTTTATCGTTCCCCCTTGCTGTCAGCACAACGGAAGCGCCTTCCTCTGCAAACAATTCTGCCATTGTCTGCCCCATTCCATAACTGGCGCCGGTAATAATTGCAACTTTTCCATCTAACATTTGTTTATCCATATCATCACGCTCCTTTCGATTAACAATATAGCACTCCCTAAATACAATATCAAATACCTATATTAAATACTTTTCTATGCCTTTTTAGCATACAATAATTATAATAACCGCCTATTCCATCAATTAAGAAAACTGCTCTAAAAATCCACATTTTTCTTTTCTGTCGTAACTCTCTTAGCGTGGGAAGTTCCCTTTCTCCGGTCATGGTGACAGGTCCCACCTGTCACCAAAAGGCCGCAGTTGCCCCTTGATGCAGATGGTGTTTTTGGGGCAGTTTCCTACCTGCCCTTCAGCCGGAACAGCAGGCTGCTCTTGCCCCCTTTCGTGCGGTAGCGCTGTTCCGTCTCAACCAGTCCTGCTTTCCGCAAATCCCGGATGGCACGCCTTACTGTAGCCTCGGACAGTTTAATCTCACGGGCAATCGTGGGGACAGCCGGCCAGCACTGTCCCTCCTGATTCGCCCGGTCAGATAAATAAATATATACTGCCACGGCACGGTGCGGCAGCTCCATCTGGTAGAGAAAATCCAGTTTTCCCATGTGCTTCCTCCCTTCCGGGAACGGTTTCTTCTGGAAAACCGCTCCCCCTTCCTACAGAAATCCTTTACCATCCCGCCTCTCTATCTTCCATTTCTTCTTCCACCTCCCCTCCTGCTGGTTTCCCGGAACCATTCCTCGGTGCAGTCCGCAGCATGCCTCCCTTTGATTTTCCTGTCTGCCGGTGTCTCTCGCCCCTGCCAGCCAGAGTCTGGTTCTGCCCGCCTACAGGCAGGGCATTTGGCGGGATATCCCCGCAGGACATCCAGTCGGGATGGTATTTCTGGATGATGCCGTCCATAATCTCCTGCTTTTCTGCGTATGCCACCTTACGGTTTCCCTTTTCTTCCACGCTATATTCTTCGTGAAATGTGATCCCCCACTTGAAAAACAGCTTTAACCGGACTTTCATAGGGTAGGCTCCGGTTTTCATCACGACAAACTGTCCTTTTGGCATGCTTTTTAATTCATCCGGCGTCATCAGCGGACGCTCTATCATCTGTAACGACTGCGAGGGATCATTCTTCCCCCGGCTGACAGAGCCGGACATGACAGTACGGCTGCCCAATGCCTTTGAGAGTACGTCTGCCGAAGATGAGTTGGGAGCGAATCCCCCGAAGATGGTAAGCTGGGTATTGTCAATGATGATTTCTGCCCCCTCTTTCCCATAATTCTTTTCCAACTGTGCAAACGATTGTATCACGGGGACGATCTGCAACCGCCGGGAGCGGGATGCCGAGAACATCATCTCTGCGGATTCGATCTTTGGCAGTGTCCCATATTCATCACAGAAAAAGACACAGCGGTTTTCTAATTTCCCTCCCATCTCATCTGCTACGGAGAGGATTTCCCTGTATAACTGCTGGATAATCAGCGAAATCATAAAGAAAGTGTTAGGATTTTCCTCCGGCATAATTAGAAACACCGCACATTTTTCCCGGCAGAACTTCTCCGCATCGATTTCCGTGTCAAAGCACAAAAGCTGTTCCAGCTCGGAGTCCAGAAAGGAATTTAACCGGGACAAAGCGGTACTCATTACACTTGCCATGCTCTGCTCGGCTGTATTTAAGGCAGCTCCGGCAAACCATTTTGCCTTGTGGTCATCGGGGAGCAGCTCCATCATCTGCTGGAACTGGTTTTTGCCTTTTTTCTGCGAGGGGGCAAGCAGTTCCTGAATAATTTTGAATACCGATACAATATGCCGTTTCTTTGCCTCGCAGAATTCTGCCACCAGCAGGATGGTGGCGGTCAGTAGCCCTTCCGCAGCATCGTAAAAATAAGCGTTCTGTCCGAGACTCGCCGCATCCATCCCCGACAGGATGATGGTCTTGGAGATAATTTTGGCATATTTTTCTGCCTTTGCCTTATAGACCAGTTCATGGGGATTCTCTTTGAATAAATCCATATATTTGTTGACGAGGTTCAGCAGGTTGCTGCCGTTGGAGCGGGTGGGATTCCGCAGGTCGATGACCGATACGTTATATCCATAGCACTCCTTTGCAATCGTGCCGTAGTTGCGCATAACGTCACCTTTCGTATCGGTGGAGAGAAAACTCATCCCGCTGGCACAGGCATACTCAATGCAGGGATAGAGCCAATAGGCGGTCTTTCCCACGCCTGCCGCCCCGATCATCAATGCATGGACATCCCCGGTGTCAATCATGGCGTTGGTATTTTTCTTCCCCCCGGTACATCCCACTACGATGCCCTGTGGCAATGGTTTTCCGTTTGGCATTGTGGCAGGCTGGTTTTCCTGCACCTGTCTTCGCCACCGCTCCGGAGTAAAGAGGATATGCTGGTAGGTTCTTTTTACTTCTGACTTATTCGCCCACCTCGCTGTACCATGCTGTCCATCCCCTACGGTTCTGGATTTGATACGGTTGAGGCTGTACATGTTGGCAAGGACGGTAATGCTGCCGAGCAGGGCAAACATAACAGTGCCTGCCACTATGATTGCTGTAATACCGGACATGGGTTTTCCCTCCTTTCGCCGTTTTGGCTCTGTCCCGGCGGACACTGGCTGAGATTTGCATAAACGAAGGACAGCCGCAGGCAGTCCACCGCAAGGGACATGGTTTTCCGGACGATTTTTTCCTGACCGGATTCCGGCAGTATCTCATTGTCATCCACTGCCTGTTTCAACTCCTGCAGCGTTTCCCCGATCTGTGCCATGCGGGACGGAATGCCGGTGTTGTCATGATGCGGCTGGTACAGGGCAAAGAGACGGGATGCCATCTCGTCTGCACTTACCTGCTTTTCCATTGCGGCAAGCTGCTTTGTGGCAAATAAAAAAGCAACCCCTGCCATTTCATAGGACTGCTTTGTATCTATTATTTTATATGCTGCCTGCCGTTTGAGCCGGTTATAATGTTGCTGCAATTCTTCCAGAGGTTCCTTCGGACACCGTTTTCCGGCATACTCGCCTGCCAGCGCAAGGCATTTTTCTTTCATCTGCACCTGTCCGGGATGCTCTGCCGCTGGGATGGGCGGGATGCCGTGTCCTGCCTTGAGGCTCTCGTTCCAGTCTTTGTAAGGCGGGGATTTTCTTTTTACGGTATAGTTCTCCCCCAGCGTCCGGACTGCTTCCGCTACCCGGTAATTCCCCTCGATGCCTGCCTTGTCATGGTCGAGACAGGTCACTACGGTATGGAGCTGTGGATTGTTTTTTAAGAGGTGGACGACCGCCTGCACTGCCACTGAGCAGAGTGCCACGTAGCTGTTTTCCCGCCAGTTTTCTTTATGAATGGAAAGATAGGACAATAAATCAATGGGCGCCTCGAAGACATACAGCTTACTGCCTGTGCCAATATAGTGGAAACTGTAATCGGGATTGCTGCCCTCCACGTTTCCCTTGTAGCTGCTCCCGGAGTATGTTCCCCGCTTATGGGCATGCCGGGGGATGCCCTGTTCATCCCTGCCAACAAAGACAGCATTATGGTATTCGCCTTCCTCATAGAGCAGGTTTTCTTTCACGAAAGCATTCACAATCTCCCTGTCGAGGAAACGTTCTTTTAATAAATAGGCATACAGCCGCCGCATATCGGCACTGGCTTTAGGAAGGGCAAAGAGCTTTTTTTCTCTCTGCGTTTCCCTGCCATGCTGACCTGTGATGACAATGCCCTGTTCCGACAGCAGGCTGGCGACCGCTTCGGCAAAAGTAAGGTTGCCATACCGCTGGACGAATCCGATGGCGTCGCCGCCTTCCCTTTCGTACTGGTGATACCAGAGGCCGCCACGGATGGTGACTTTTCCGCTGTCGGACTGCCACTCGTATTCCGAACCTGCACGTTTCAGTGTTTCTCCTCGTCTTTTTAAGAGGGCGGCAAGATCCGTGTTCCTCGCCTGCTCTTTTTCTTCTTCCGTGAAATGGATATAGGATGACATGTTTCGATTCCCCCTTTCAAAATTTATCTACTTTATTCCTGCCGCAAGCCATGCGCCTGCTTCTTCTCATCTATCTTCCGTTTTAACTTCCGGTCCATTCCCCCTTCCCTTCCTTTCCGCTCATCGGCAATGCGGTTCTGCAAGATTCGGCTGATTTGATGCAGAAGCCGGAGCGTCCCGGTGGCGGATGACCAGTTCCGGTTGCTGCGGATGCCGTGGAGCAGTTGTGCGGCATACTGGTTTCCCATCCCAGCGGAAGCAGTCAGATAAGCAATAGCTTTTTCCTGATCCGCCTCTGTCTCCTTCCCATAGAGATATAACTTTCCAAGCTGGTATCCGGCATAGTGGTTTCCTTTCTCCCATGCCGATTCCAGATGGCAGATGGCTTTCCCGATATCTTTTACCTCGTCCTCCATCAGATAAATCTTCCCGGCAAGATAGGCGGCAGATTCATTTCCCTGTCCGGCTGACTGCTCCAAATAATATAATGCCTTCGCCACGTCTTTGGAAACGGTTTCTCCCCGGTAATACAGTTTTCCAAGAAGATAGCCGGCATACGGATTATTCTGTTTTGCAGCCGTTGTCAGTAAACCGATTGCTTTATCAATATCTTGTAGAATTGCTGTCCCTCCCAGATATGCCTTGCCAAGTGCATACGCTGCCATGCTGTTTTGCTGGCCAATGGATTGTTCTAACAGTTCCGCACCTCTCCTGCTGTCCGGGGATATATCTTCATTTCCATAGAGCAATGTTTTCCCCAGCAGGTACTGCGCATAGGGATTTTCCTGTGTCACGGATTCCTCCAGCCACCGCAGGGCATACTCCGTGTTCCTCCTGACAGTTTCGCCAGACAAATACAGCTTTCCCAAGTGATACTGTGCCTGACTATGCCCTCTCTTTGCCGCTTTCAAAAGAAAATCCACTGCTTTCGCCACGTCATATCCTTCATATGCCGGATTGAGATACAGTTTTCCCAAGCCAGACATGGCATCGAGATTGTCCAACTCTGCCGCTTTTTCAAAGTATTCCCCTGCTTTTTGCAGGCTGGCTTCAGTTCCTTTTCCGATTAGATTCATCTGCCCCAGCCGGTAATAGAGCTTGTCATCTGCCATACGCTGTTCCACCGCAAGAAATCCCTGATAGGCTTTCCGGTACCATTTCTCTGCGTCACTTGAACTGGCAACGGTTCCGATGCCCTCCTGATACATTTTTCCTAATTCATACTGGGCATAGGTATTTGGCTTGGTGGAATGGGTGGCCGCTTTCATAAAGAGGGCAAAGGCTTTCTCCGCATCCTGCTCCACTCCCTGTCCCCTGCAGTACAAGACTCCCAGCGAATAGGGGGCAAAGGGATTATTACCTGCTTTTTCATACCACTGTGCCGCTTTTTCATAGTCCTGCCCCACACCATATCCAAAGGAATAGAGTTTGCCAATGCGGTATTGAAAATAGTCTGCATTCTTTGCCGTCTTTTCTTTCGCACAAAAGGCTGTATACGCTTTCTGAAACCATTCCTGTGCGATTTCTTCATTCGGCTCGCAGCCAAGACCGGACAACATCATTTTTCCCAAATCGTGCATGGCAAAGCCGTTCCCCCGCTCTGCTTCTTTCTGCATGAGAGACAATGCCTGCCCGAAATCCGGTTTAGATTCTTTTGTCCCGTAAAGGCAGAGCCTTGCCTGCTTGTATGCACTGCTCCACCATGTGGTTTCTTTTGCAGTCTTTTTCCGGCGGTGGAGGGAATGTGTCCGGCTGGCATCTCCCCCGCCATCCCCACTGTGATCTTCGCTGCCATTTTCCCACATCTCCGGCTCTGTCGGTTCATTTTCCGGGAAGAATCTTTCGCTTTCCTCCTGCGACATCTCATCCTCTGATCTTTTTTCAGCTTTGGTTTCCGATTCTTCTAGTTCTTCCAGGATTTCTTTGTCTGCAGCAAGATTTATTGCCTCCTGAATCACGGCATTTTTGATGGATTTAAATTCTTTATTCCGGGACAGAGGAATCCGCTTTGGCATTTCCTGTGTGTAGGTACGCAGCACTTCCTCCCGCTGTTCATACCACAAATCATACAGGGCAGCAATCCGCTCATCACCTGCCAGTTCTTCCACAATGGAATCCACGATGGCTTTGACGTCGGCTTTCAGATAGCCGTATACTTTTTTCCCACCTGTCCGTGAAAGCCGGTCAGCCAGTTTTATAAGCTGCTGTTCCATCTTGGGGTTATTGTAAATACCTGTGTTGATTTTTTCGATAATCTCCCGCAGGATTTCCCGGCTTTTCTTTCGCAGGCTATCCCGATGCCCAGTCTGCTTTTCGTAAATGCAGAGCAGGTCTTGGGCAAAAATGTCTTTTGCAAGGGAAGAACGCAGGTTGTGGACACCCTGCTTGGTTAGGTAGCCTTCGTTTTCAATGACGGAGTACGCCAGCAGATGGATGTGGGGATGGTGGCACTCGTTGTGGAAGGCTGCATACCACTGAAGATTTTCCATCGGAATTTTCAGATTGGAAGCCAGTGCCTGCGTCTGTGTCCGCAACATATCCCGCCAGCGGATGCCTGTGTTGAAGCCGAGCCGCTCGGCATCCTCCCGCCGCAGTGACACGATTGCCGTCCAGACATTTCCTCCATGCAAGTTTAGTTCCTGCGATACTTCGTTTAGTTTCACTTCCACCCCGTCATCGGTAAAGAGCCCATGTGTGCCGAACTGCTCGGCTCTCGGTCTGGTGGCAATGTAGTCCGCATAGGTTTTTGTATTCATAACAGCATAGGCATTGTCCTCCAACGCACGAGTAATAAACTCGGAGGCATTTCCGATGGTTTTGTCTTTTTCATAATCTTCGTACTCTAACATCTCTTTTGTGTCCGGAAAATCCCGCAGGATTTCTTCAATGAACTGCTGCTGTTTTTTCGTTGCCGGGGATAACCGTTTCGTATCATCTATCTTTTCCACGCCCTCACGGGTGGCGATGTAGCGGACGTAACCACCGATGTTTGTGTCCCGGCTGGGATTCAGATATTTGAATTTGGTTACCAGTTTTGCCACTTATCTACCTCCGTCTCTGATATTTTCCCTGCGGACATTTATCCTTTCTGCCAGTCTACGGCATCATCAAAGGAGAAGGAACCGTTAAGCCGCTTGACTTCTTTCACGCATTCTCCCCGCAATCGTTCCAGTGAAACTTTGTCAATGTCCTGCATGGAGGCGACTACGTTCATCATCATTGCCATCTCCACGGAGAGTTTAAAGAGCATACGGTTCTGGCGGTTGTCGCTCTCGGCTACGATTCCTTTGAGAGTAGAAGTCACGATGCTGGAGAGATAGGATTTGTTTTCTTCTGCGGAAAGGTAACCTGTGTAGAACAGGATTGCCTTTTCGATAAATTCACTCTGGGAGGAACAGTTGTCGGATTTGTATATTTTTCGGACTTTATCAAGGGTGGACTCTCTGATCCAGAGGGCAAACTTTCGTTTTGTCTCTTTACGGTTTGAGGTGTCTGGCATAGACTTTTTACTCCTTTCGGGATGATTTTGGGCAAAAAAAGAGCGATGGAACGGTGGGTTCTATCGCCTTTAATCATCTTACTGAATAATATAATTTATTTATCATTATCTTTCATTAGTATTCTATATGCACTTTCTCTTAGCGGTCCTGCTTCATCATATGGCAGTGGTGCCGTCTTAAAAAATGAAACAGTTTTAAAAATAGATATCTTAAAATAAACAAAGAGGCTGTAAAAAATCTTGTGTCTATGGATTTTAGACTTTCCTGATAAGAATTAGATATGTAAGAGGTTTTTGTCGGTTTTATGTTTTTGGGACTGTCGAA
>CAJTFB010000031.1 GCA_910575665.1 Eubacteriaceae bacterium | reverse complement strand
TCTTTGAATACATAGAAGGCTATTATAACACCAGAAGACCACACAGTTCCCTCGGTCTCCTGACCCCAAACGAGAAAGAAATGTTATACTGGGAGCAGCACTAAGCTGCTGCTCTCAAAAATAAATTACACAAAAATGTGTCCATTCTCTTGACTATAGTCCAAATGAAACCTTATATTTCTGTGCGACTACGAGATTGCTGCTCCCGTCACTTTTAGGCATCAATGCATAGCCGGTATTTGCCAGCTGATAATGTTGTGTATCTTTACTGCCACTCACTACTACCGTTCCCACAGTCGGAGAATCCGGCAGCGTAATCGCATAAGCCTTTGTCAAGCCGCTCACGGCAGTTCCATTTGCCATAATGGCATTCGTGGTATAAATACTGCCTGAAAGTGTAGAGTTTCCTACGACAGAGACACTCTTGTCATCATTATAAACACTATATGTATTGCCTGTAATGTTTATGCCATTTAAAGTCAACTTTCCGCTTCCGCTATTTCGCAGATAAACCGCACATTCCTTTTTAGAAGTATCTGTATTGCCTGTAATGCTGCCACCATTTAACGTACACGTTCCGTCAGTGGAAATTGCAGCACCGCCTCCATCCGCGTTACAGTCACGGATTGTTCCTCCGTTCATTATAAAGTTACCAGCAGCGCTTACCCAGACACCTCCGCCAGTACCTGCCCCATTATTTGTCACTTCGCAGTTTTCTATGACTGCTCCGTTATTCATCGTCATCGTTCCATATACGGCGAAAAGACCGGAACCGCCGGTTTTATAACCATCCCGGACAACTACACCTGTCCCTAGCGTCAGGCGCGCCTCTGTATCACTGGCACTATCTCCCACCTTAATCAGCGACTGCTTTTTTGCATCCTCTGTCCCCTGTATCCAGTCCCGGTTACCGTCATATATCACATTTGTCAATGTCAAATTACCACCATTTATCGTAATATTGCCCCACTGTGCAATAGGCATTCTTGTCATAACACAGGGTTCAGAGGCATCGTTACTGGTTATCGTGACTGACTTGGTAATCTCTGCCTTTTCCGTAATGACAATGGCATTCAAAAGTTTTATAGTTCCACCATCGTAAACCTTTTCCAGTGCGGTCGTAAATCTGCCCGTCTTCCATGCTCCCCCCGCGCCTTCCTGCCACGTTGCCTCCGGTTCCTCTGTCGCACTTAAATAAATCTGATTGGCAGTCTTATTCAGTCTGGAATATAAGGTGGTTCCTGTCATGGAAATCTTGCTGGCATCTACACTTGTGAGAGTATGGCCACTGCCTCCCGCCAGAATTTTCCCTTCCGCCGTAGAGCTGCAGCTTAACGTAACCGGATAATGCAGAGCGGAGGTGATATAGGGATACAGTTCCCCTGATGTATTATCCAGATAAATGTTATCTTTTACATTGGCATTTCCACTGATATATACTTTACTTGTTGCAGCATTTAATGTTGAATAATAGATTCCGTTTCCTTTTCCGGCTACGGAATTACCTGACATCACACCTCCGGACAGACGTAACTCCGCACCTGTAGAAGCAAGATAGATTCCACCACCATTGGAGGCTGCATTACCTGTAATACTGCCGGCAGTCATGTTACAGGTTCCCTTGAGATAAATACCCCCGCCTGCATGCGAATAAGCACTAGTTCCCACCTCTTTACTTGTACGGCAGTTCTTAATTGTTCCACCATCTATATTCAATATTCCCTCACAATATATACCTCCCGCTGAATGAGTGCCAGCACTGCCCGTATCCATATTGATATTGTTCTGAATGACTGCATTGGTCTTCAGATTTACGGTTCCGCTGCTATATATGTAAATAGCAGAACCATAGGCATTTACATTTTCCCCATCTACAGTCATGTTTTCTAAGGTCAGTGTACCGCCGTTCACACAAAATATACTGCCGTCATAACCTGTATCAGAACTGCCCTGATAAGAGCTCGCTCTAACCAGCTTTCCTCCGCCTTTTATCGTGACATTTCCCGTAACCGTAAGTCTTCCCGACACCGTCACCGTCACACCCGGATTGATCGTATAAGTTCCTGCAGCCAACGTCTGCTCACCCCATTCCTGATTTGAGCTTATGACGCCAGGGGTGGCAGTAACAGCCGCTGCATGAACAGAAACCGTCCCCGGCATGCCCAGACAGGCTGTAATCAGCAGACAGAAACAGAGCATGATCGCTAACAGACGTAGCTGCCTCTTTCCTCCCCGTTTTTTCCATTCTCGATATGTCTTCATTTTTTTGTACCCCCTTCTATTTTTCTTCAATATGGCGATTTATTTCTAATATAACAAAAAACCACTCATAAAAGTGGTTTTGGCATAATTGGTCGGTTTTTAGGCAGATTTGGTTAAATAGAATTTCACGAAATCTGTTGACAGGCTTACAGATTCAAGACCGCACAGGCAGAACAGACATCCTTTTCTATCTTGTAATCCAGATTGCCGTCATGTTTCTGACAGACGGCATGAATACTAGAAATACCGATACTTTTACCCGTGGGCAGACTGCCGGAAAGTTTCAATTTATCAGAGCAGGTGTTATTACAAAGGATAATCAGCCTGTTGTTTTGCAGCCGGATATGAATTTCCATACATGGTTTTTCTTTTCCAGACTCCAGGCACCCATGCAGGGCATTTTCAAGCAGATTTCCCAAAAGGGCGATCAGGTCGATTTCCCGCACCTTTAGTTCTTTCGGGACATTACATCGGATCAAAAAATCAATGCCGCCTTCCCCTGCCTTGCCCGCATAGGCAGAAAGAATACTGTTTACCGTCCGGTTTTCAGAGTACCTCTTTATTGCAGATTCCGAGATTTCCGTGCTGTATTCTCCGATGTATGCAAGGATGGCAGAAGTGTCTCCCGCTTTTGCATATTCCGCAATCGCTTCAATGTGGTGCCGCATATCATGCCGGAGTCTGCGGTTTGCCTCATCTGCATTTTGCAAGGCAGACAGCCGGTTAGAAAGATATTCTGCGTTCTGGCGGACTAACGCCGCATCCGCATCTTTTATCATGTAACTGATGTTGCTGAAAACAACGCCATATACCGCACACATAATAAAGCTGATTGCGACAAACGTCAAAAGCAGATACACTTCCGCCATGACATTTCCTGCATTCAAAACACTCACCGCAGCCTGTAACAGATAGAACAGCAGGGCGATCAGTGCCAGATTCCACCATCTTTTACTACGATCCATTAAAGAACGGAAAATTGCTATGACATACTTTTTATACAGAGCCAGCACCAGCATTAAAAGCATCGTGCGCAGCACAATCGCCACATAATATCCTGCCATTTCAGAAATCTGTGGCAGAAATAATTTAACCATCAGTTTCAGCATATTGTCCAGAACAGAAAACAGACAGAAGTAAGTGATAAATAAAAAACACTTTTTAGAAAAGCAGTCCTGCGAAATAATACAGAAAAAAAGAAATGTGCATATAACAATTGCCAAGTATGAGAAAAGAGCAGCCATTCCCCCTGCTGCAAATCCGTAACCCATCAGGCTGACAAAGCTGGCGATATAGATACAGCCATATATTTTGAATTTCTTTTCGGAATACTTATGCTCTGAAATATGGTATGCAACGACTGCATGGCATAATGCCGTAAGGAACAAAGCCGGGATCTGATATGGTGTGCTCATTTCAGCGCCTCCCTCCGGCAGAAATCCATATATTTTTTCTGCACTTCTTCACTGCCCCTTCTCGGAATGGGGATTTTAACACGGTTAAGCATTTCCAAAGTATTTCTGGAAATCCTCCGTACAAAAGCAAGGTTCACAACATAAGAGGCTCCCACTTTGATAAATCCGGGATACTTCTGAATTTCCTCAAACATCTGCGATAATTTCATGCGCAGCCGGAGAGTTTCTCCGGAAGACAGACTGATCAGCAGATAGTGGTTCTGCGACTCTATGGATACAATTTCAGTTACACAGACCCGGTACATACCATCCACACAGGCAAGGGAAAGGAAATCCTGATCTTCTGTTTTTTTTACCGCTCGGTCAAGGGCGGCGTTAAATTGTTCCTGTGAAAAAGGCTTGAGCAGATAATGGGTGGCATTCAGTGCAAATGCCGTCACTGCATATTCATCGCTGGTTGTCAGAAAAACAATACCCATATCCGGACTTTTCGCAAGCATTTCCTCCGCGACATCCGTTCCAAGTACACCCGGCATACAAATATCCAGAAGGGCAATATCATATACTTTTCCCTTTTCCATTGCATGTAAGACATCTATTGCTGTACCGTATTCGTCAATATCAAAATGCAATTCAGAATGTGTCTCTGCATAGGCATTTAAAGCTGCCCGGATCATTTCCAGATCTTTTTGTATATCATCGCATATTACGGTCTTTATCAATGACATTTTCATGACACCAGCCTTTTTACGTTTTTTATCAGTATAGCATAACCTGGGGAAGTTGGCACGACAAATTACAGTAAGAAATTCTTTGTAATCATTTCAATAGCCGAATAACATCAAATTTTAGTGACACAAAAAGAGGGTGGCTCGCCTTATGATTCACCCTCTTTGTTATCTATAAATATTTTTTAAGTCAGTAGGCATTTTTATTAATAAAGCCTTTGATCACCGTCAGCAGAAGAATCTTGATATCCAGCATCACGGACCAGTTTTCGATATAATACAGGTCACAGTCGATGCGAAGGCGGATGGAAGTGTCACCCCGGTAGCCGTTTACCTGTGCCCAGCCGGTAATACCTGGACGAACCTGGTGCTTGATCATATAGCGGGGGATCTCTTCCTTAAATTTTTCAACAAAAAAGGGTCGTTCCGGCCTTGGTCCTACAAGGCTCATATCGCCCTTGAGGACATTGAAAAACTGGGGAAGCTCGTCCAGGCTGGTCTTGCGGATAAATTTCCCGATGGGGGTAACCCTCGGATCGTCGGGAGTTGTCCAGGCTTTTTTCTCATCCGACGCCTTCTGGACTGCCATGGAACGGAATTTGTACATCATAAAGGGCTTGCCGTGGAGTCCGATCCGCTCTTGTTTGAAGATCAGTTCTCCCTCTGAGGTGGCCTTTACGATGATAGAAACTACCAGCATTGGCAGTGAAAACAGTAAAATGAGTACGAGGGAGCCGGCGATATCCATCGTTCGTTTTACAAATTTATTAAAAGAATTGGTGAGGGGAACATTCCGCACATGGATGACCGGAAGCCCATCAATATCTTCAGTATAAGGTTTAGTGGGGATAATGTTGTTATAATCCGGGATAAACTTGGTGTGCACACCAGATTTTTCCGTGATGGCGACAATTCCCTCCAGGCGCTCATATTGATCGATACCAAGGGTGATAGCGATCTCGTCATAGGAATTGTCAGCGAGAACGGTCTCCAGATCATCGATATCACCGATGACATGAACATCCCGGTAGGATTTTCCGTTGCGTTTGCTGTCGTCAAGGATGCCGTGAACGACGTAGCCCCATTCCGGATGGGAACAGATGCGGTCAATATAACCCTCCGCAGTACGACCATAGCCGATGAGGAGAATATGCTTTAAATTGTGTCCCTTCCTGCGGAAACGGCGTAGGATCGTTGTGATGAGCAGCCGGAAAATAAGTTCAAGAATAAAATTGATTCCTACAAATATAATGATAAAAAGGCGGGCGTAGTTACCGCTGCGGATAAAATAAAGACCTGCGGTACAATAAAGAATTCCGACTATATTTGCCCTGAAAATATTATACATCTGGGATTTGCGGCTCGTCACTCGCTTGGGATCGTACAGATGGAAAAAATAGTAGGAAAATAAATAGCAGGGAACTAAAAGAAGAAGCAGCTGCATATATTCTTCCAGAGATCCATAAAAGCCAAGCGGTTCCTGTATAAACTCATAGCGGATCAGAATACTGAATTCTTCATCAAAACGAAGTTTGTATGCCAGCACAAAAGAAAATATCAATATAAGTACGTCAATGATAAAACGAATGACATTAAGTAATTTTTGGTTTCCCTTTATCAATTTGAATCCTTCCTTTCGTTTTTCATGTCTGGTGACGGTTCTTTTCTAATATATAGAAGTTAAGGCAACATTTTCAAATCATATACTTATTAGATTATAAATTATTTTGTGCAATTTCACAATATAAAATTAATATATTCACAAACTAAACACATTTGATGGGTATAATGCAACTTGAGATAGGGAAAAAATACATCAAGTCAGATAATTGAGCCGGGCGCAGCCCACAGGCTGCAGACAGTCCGGTGAGAAAGGACGGGATTTTCATGAACGAAGAAAATTGGAATCAGGCAGATGATCAGGGTGGATCGGAATTTTCACAAAATAGAAATTATGAAGGAGCGGAACAGAGTCAGGAACCGGTGAAAGACAGCACCATCTGGCAGGCGGACTCCGTGGATGAGGGGCCGCAGCCCATGCCGTCTTCGGATAATATGTATCGCTTCCAGAATGTCAGGCCGGAAGAGACTGCGGAGAAGAAAAGCAGGGAAAAGAAGTCTGGCGGAATGAAAAGAACGATCGTGGCGGCAGTGGTCTTTGGCGTGGTGGCGGCGCTCTGCTTCTTTGCGCTAGTGAAGATCACCGGAGTGTGGGGCCCAGAGAAATCCAGTGGAGGATCTATCGGAACTGTGGAACCTTTTCAGACAGACAATGGGCTTACAGCGGTGTCAGGTGGGGCAGCAGGTCCGGGAGATGTATCTTCTATCGTAGAAGCGGTTATGCCATCCATCGTTTCCATCACGGAGACCAGCACCGCAACATCCTATTTTGGACAGAGTTATCCCACAGAGGGAGCAGGTTCTGGATTTATCGTAAAAGAAGATAACAATGAACTATTGATCGTCACCAACAATCACGTGGTGGCAGGGGCGGACAGCATCACCGTTACGTTTATCGACGATACTACGGCAAAAGCTACTGTGAAAGGGACAGATCCCACAGCAGACCTGGCAGTTATATCAGTAAAAGTCGGCGATCTGAAACAAGAGACCAGAGGAAACATCAAAGTGGCAAGTCTGGGACATTCCGAAGATGTCAAAGTGGGACAGATGGCGATCGCCATTGGAAACGCACTGGGCTATGGTCAGTCGGTGACAGTGGGATATATTAGTGCCAAGGACAGACAGGTAGAGGTGGGGGACGGAAATTCCTCCAGTGCCAATACCATGGTGCTTCTGCAGACAGATGCGGCAATCAACCCAGGAAACAGCGGAGGTGCTCTGCTGGATGTAAACGGAAACGTTATTGGAATCAATTCTGTGAAGTATGCCGATACGAAAGTAGAGGGAATCGGGTATGCCATTCCTATGAGCAATGCGATTCCGATCATCAATGAATTGATGAACCGTGAAGTACTCAAAGATGAAGAAAAAGGATATCTGGGAATCACTGGACGGACCATCGGTGACGAAGTCAGTGAGGCCTATGGATTCCCGAACGGTATCTATATCTCAGAGGTATCAGAAAGCGGCGCAGCGAAGAAGGCGGGAATCAAACAGGGAGATATTATCACGAAGATTAATGGGAACAAAGTGACCTCCATCGAGCAGGTGCAGAACAAGGTGAACAATACGAAGGCAGGAACGGAGATCACGGTGACCATCGCCAGAAGCCAGGAGGGAGAATATAAAGAGCAGGATGTCAAGGTGGTCCTGAAGAGCTCCGAGACACTGGATGAATTGGATAATGGGACTCAGGAGGGCGGAAACAGTGGCAATGGTTCCGGTAGAAACAATGGCGGTAATCCCTTCGGATACGGAAATGATTCCTATGGCGGAGATCAGATTGTCCCATGGTAAATATTTTTCAGAGGGACTTTGACGAATACAAAAAAATATAGTATGATTGGTTTTGGGAAAGGTTTCCCTTAACCCTGGATTCATATGAATGGAACTGTTATCTTTGGGGATAGCAGTTCCTTTTGAACTTCAACGAATAAAGAACGGAGGATTATTTTGAGCGAGGATATTACGAAAACAGATCAGATAGATCATACAAATGACCGGGATGGTTACAACCGGGTATGTTATCTCTGCCATAGAACAGAGGATAAGGTGGAGAAAATGATCACCATTCCGAATAATATATGTATTTGTTCCGACTGTATGCAGAAGACCTTTGACCAGATCGGTATTCAAGGAATGCCCAATTTAAACGGGATGCCCAATATACCGGGAGTAGAGTTTATCAATTTTGCCGGTCCTTTTGCCGGGATGCCAGAGGAGATGCAGGCGAAACATTCTGTAAAACCGAAAAAAAAGAAAAAAGCAATAGCAAACGAGCCCGTGCTAGATATACACCGTCTTCCGGCGCCGCATGTCATCAAGGGAAATCTGGATGAATATGTGATGGGGCAGGAACAGGCGAAAAAGGTGATATCTGTAGGGGTTTATAACCACTACAAGCGTATCATAGCCATGAAAGA
This sequence comes from Eubacteriaceae bacterium, assembly GCA_910575665.1. Taxonomy (GTDB): domain Bacteria; phylum Bacillota; class Clostridia; order Lachnospirales; family Lachnospiraceae; genus Eubacterium_F. The sequence continues at coordinate 37,959 of CAJTFB010000031.1, read as the reverse complement.
GGTAGAAAAGGCAGAGCTGGAGGGTGACGACCATGTGTTGGCCAGCGACGTAGAGATCGAAAAATCCAATATGCTCATGCTGGGGCCTACCGGCAGCGGCAAGACCTATCTGGTAAAAACACTGGCGAAACTTCTTCATGTGCCACTGGCGATCACAGATGCTACGGCGCTGACAGAAGCAGGCTATATCGGGGATGACGTGGAAAGTGTGATCTCAAAGCTTCTCGCCAATGCGGACAATGACGTGGAACGGGCAGAGTGCGGTATCGTCTACATCGATGAGATTGATAAGCTGGCAAAGAAAGAAAATGCCAACCAGAGGGATGTCAGCGGCGAATCCGTACAGCAGGCACTGCTGAAACTGTTAGAAGGCGCTGATGTGGAAGTTCCTGTAGGAGCGACCAATAAAAATGCCATGGTTCCGATGACCACTGTGAATACGAGCCATATATTATTTATCTGCGGCGGCGCTTTTCCGGGCTTGGAAGAGATCATCAAAAAGAGGCTGACAAAGCATGGAAGCATGGGGTTTGGCTCAGATCTGAAAGACCGATTTGACGAAGACAGGGATATTTTTTCCCATGTGGAAACGGAAGATATCCGTGCCTATGGCCTGATCCCGGAGTTTATCGGAAGACTTCCTATCGTATATTCGCTGGAACAGATGGATGAACGGCTTTTGGTGAAGGTTTTGACAGAGCCGAAGAATGCGGTGATCAAGCAGTACCAGAAGCTCCTTGCCATGGATGAGGTAAAACTGGAATTTGAGGATCCGGCGATACTCGCCATCGCGGCTAAGGCGATGAAGAAAAAAACGGGAGCCAGGGCGCTGCGGTCCATCATCGAGGATCTTATGCTGGACATCATGTATGAGATTCCCAAGGACGACATGATCGGCAAAGTGACTATTACCAAAGAGTATATTGAGGGAACAGGCGCTCCGAAGATCGAGATGCGGGGCAACGGATAATTTGTGAAAACCAGCATATCATATAGTAATTGTGGATTTACAGGAGATTTATTATGACGTGCAAGGAGGCAATTTATTCGGATAATGTGCTGGATTATATTCTGAGTTTTTATCGCGAAACCGAATTTATTCGGCGGCGGTATGATCCCATTTGTATTACTGAGGTAGATGATTATAGAGCTGTTATCTATAAGGAAGAAGAAAAAATAAATAGCGAGAGTATAGGCAGATTTGGCTATGGGGCGATACCCCATGTGTATGGACTGATGTCAGAGGAGGCGTTGGAGGCGACCGGGGTATTGAAGATTCGCAGGCAGCCTTATCTGGACCTGTACGGACAGAATTTCCTTGTTGGCATTGTGGATACCGGCATTGATTTTACCCATGAGGTATTTATCAATGCGGACAATACAACAAGGATTTATTCTATTTGGGACCAGACGATCCGGGATGGAAATACACCAGAAGATTTTGAGTACGGCAGAGAGTATACCGAAGAGGAGATCAATGCCGCTTTGGCGGACGAGGAACCATTGTCCAGACTTCCCTCTCGCGACGATAACGGTCATGGTACATTTCTGGCTGGACTGGCAGCGGGAAATGAGGTGCCGGAAAAAGATTTTTCCGGAGTGGCGCCCCTCTCCCAGCTTGTGGTGGTCAAATGTAAGGAGGCTAAGAGCAGCTACCGTGAATTCTACAGGGTTCCCGGCAATGCGCCCTGTTACCAGGAAAACGATATCATGTGCGGGATTTCTTATATCCTGCGAAAAGCAAGAGATCTCGGCAAGCAGGCGGTGATCTGCATTGGCATGGGTTCGAATCTGGGAAATCACGAAGGGGAAACCCCTCTCTGTAATATGATCGATTATCTGAATATGCTGCCGGGGGTGAGTATTGTTACCTGTGCCGGAAACGAGGGAAATGCCGGACATCATTATCTCATCACCCAGGAATACGAGGAGATTTCTATTAATGTAGAAAAGTCCTCCCTGGGATTTGTGGCGGAGCTCTGGTGGAGAACGCCAGGCACTCTTCAGTTTGATGTCGTTGCCCCGGGAGGAAATACTCTGGGTATTACCCGGGCGGCGGCGTATATCCGCGAAAGGCACCGGTTTGTCGTGGAAAATACCATGCTGGAGGTGATCGGCGGGGAAATTCAGCAGCAGACGAGGGACCAGGTAATCATGTTCCGGTTTGAAAACAGCAAGGAGGGGGTGTGGAAGATCCGGGTGTATACCACAGAACCCAATATACGGTATCATATGTGGCTGCCAATCACCCAGTTCCTGGAAGGAAATACTTATTTTGTAAAGCCCGATCCTGACGTAACGATCTGTGAGCCGGGGAACAGCCGGCGCTCGATCTGTATGTCCGCCTACAATCCTGTAGACGAAGCCTTTTTTCTCCAGGCGAGCCGGGGATTTACCCCCAACGGAACCATTAAGCCAGATGTGACAGCTCCGGGCGTAAATATCTATGGTCCCCTGCCGAAAAATAACTATGGAACGATGACGGGAACCAGTGTGGCAGCGGCGATTACCACAGGAATCGCGGCGCTGTTCATGCAGGAATATTCCGACTATGGCATCAGCGGCAACTCAGTCAGGGAGCTTTTGATCCGGGGGGCCGAGAGACGGGGAGAAGAATTTCCCAGCCGGGAATGGGGATACGGTACGGTGGATGCCTATGAGAGCATCACCTTCGAATAGCCTGACAGCGAAATTTATAAAAAGTCTCTGGGTTCTTGCTTGTTTCGCTGAAAATGATTATAATGGAAGACAGGATGTTCAGAAGGAGGAGACAGAGATGATTTCAAAACAGATGGAAAAACTGGTTCATGGAAGTTCTGTGATCCGCGCCATGTTTGAAGAGGGAAAAAAGATGGCGGAGAAATACGGCGCCGAAAATGTGTATGATTTCAGCTTGGGAAATCCCAGTGTGGAGCCGCCGGAGGAAGTAAAGCAGGCGATGATGGATGTGATCCAGGAAGTAGATCCCGGCACGCTGCACGGTTATATGAGCAACTCGGGATTTGAGGATGTGAGGGACCGGATCGCCGATCATCTGAACCGGAGCTTTGATACCCATTTTACCAGGGACCATATCATTATGACCGTGGGGGCAGCAGGCGGTTTGAATGTAATATTGAAAACCTTACTTGATCCCGACGACGAGGTGATCGTCTTTGCTCCATTTTTTGGAGAATATAACAACTACGTGGCAAATGCGGGCGGCAGGGTGGTCGTAGTCCCTCCGGATACCAGCACCTTTATGCCGAATCTGGAGGAGCTTAAAAAACGGATCAGCCAGCGGACGAAAGCCGTCCTGATCAATACCCCGAATAACCCGACAGGAGTTGTGTATTCCGAGCAGACATTGAAAGATCTGGCGGCTGTCCTGGAAGAGAAGCAGAGGGAGTTTGGAACGGATATCTATCTGATCTCTGATGAACCCTACCGGGAGTTGGTCTACGGAGACATAGAAGTGCCCTATGTGACGAAATATTATAACAATACTATTGTAGGTTACTCATACAGCAAGTCCCTTTCCCTTCCGGGAGAGCGCATCGGTTATCTGGTCATCCCGGCGGAGGCAGCGGATTATGAACAGGTAGCAGCGGCGGCCAATGTAGCCACCCGAGTCCTTGGCTTTGTGAATGCCCCTTCCTTTCAGCAGAAGGTCATAGCCCGCTGTGTGGATGCCAGAGTGGATGTGGCAGTATATGATAGAAACCGCAGGCTGTTGGTGGAAAAGCTGAGAAACTACGGTTATGAGTGCGCCAGACCCGACGGGGCCTTTTATCTCTTTGTCAAATCGCTGGAGCCGGATGATTCTGCTTTTGTGGCAAAAGCCAAAGAATTTAAACTCCTGCTGGTGCCGGGGAGTTCTTTTGCCTGCCCTGGCTATGTGAGAATCGCTTACTGCGTGGATCATGAAATGATCCTTCGCGCCCTGCCTGCTTTTGAAAAACTGGCAGAAGTATACCGATAGGAGGAGAAAAGTGTGAATAGTACAAAAAAATGGGCCGCCAATGTCCGGAAAGTGACGCCCTATGTCCCAGGCGAGCAGCCCCAGGAAAAAAATATCATCAAATTGAATACCAATGAGAATCCATATCCGCCCTCGCCCAAAGTATTTGAGGTTCACCAGAAGATGGATGTGAGCCGTTTTGCCCTGTATCCGGAGCTTTCTGCCGCATCCCTTAGGGATGCGCTGGCGGAGTATCACGGCATTTCAGACAAAGAAGTTTTTGTGGGGGTTGGTTCGGATGACGTGCTGTCCCTGGCATTCCTCACCTTCTTCAATTCCGGGAAGCCGGTGCTGTTTCCCGATATTACCTATTCTTTTTACCCCGTCTGGGCAGAGGTCTACCAGATCCCTTATGAGTGCCCGGCACTCCGGGAGGATTTTACCATTGATCCTGAGGATTACAAAAGGGAAAACGGCGGTGTGGTGATCGCCAACCCCAATGCCCCCACATCGATATCCATGGCCGCTTCCCAGGTGGAGGAGATCATTCAGGCAAATCCTGAGGTTGTGGTGATCATAGATGAGGCATATGTGGATTTTGGCGGTGAGACGGTACTCCCCCTGATTCAGAAATACGATAATCTGCTGGTGGTGCGCACCTACTCAAAATCCCGTTCCATGGCGGGTATGCGCATTGGCTATGCCATGGGAAATGAAGCGCTGATTGAGGCGATGAATGACGTAAAGGAATCCATCAATTCCTACACCATGAATACAGAGTCCATCCGTATCGGGGCAGCAGCTCTGGAGGATGAGGAATATTTTCAGGAAAATCTGAAAAAGGTCATGGCGACCAGAGAGCGAACGAAAGAAGCGTTGGAGACCATGGGATTTGATGTGAAGGAATCCTGCACCAATTTTTTGTTTGCCGCCCATGAATCGGTTCCGGCAAAGGAGATATTTGAGGCGTTGAAACACCAGGGAATCTATGTGAGGTATTTTAATAAAGAAAAGATCAGCAATTATCTGCGCATCACCATCGGGACGGAGGAACAAATGGAACTATTTCTGCGGGCGTTGGAGAGGATCTTGCATTAGCTCGACGGCGCCGTCGGGCTAAGAGATCAGGAGCGTTTTTCGGAACGCTCTTTTTTCTTTTCCATATAATAGTGATAAAATAACCAGCGGGGTAAAACTACGATGCGGGAGAGAAGAGAGATCGAGGGAATTGATGTGAGCCATTGGGAGGGAGACATAGACTTTCGGGAGGTAAAGCGGGACGGTATACGATTTGTCTATATCAAGTCCAGTGAGGGAGATACATATATCGACCCGGACTTTGAGCGCAACTACCGGGAGGCGAGAAAGGCGAGGCTAAAGATTGGTTTTTATCACTATGTGACGGCGCGGACGGTAGAGGCGGCGAGAAACGAGGCGAGGCACTTTGCGGAAGTGATCCAGGGGAAGAGATACCAGGGACGGCCGGTTATGGATTTTGAATCCTTTGGCAGTCTCTCCAAAGAGCAGATCAATGAGATTTCACTTGCTTTTCTGCAGGAGCTGAGGGAGGCGACGGGAAAACCAGTGGCGGTCTACAGCGATGCGAATAATGCCAAGAATACCTTTGATGTAAGATTGTCGGTATACCCACTTTGGATCGCACAGTATGGGATTTCCCATCCCGAAATGCAGAACCATTGGAGACAGTGGAGTGGTTGGCAGTATACGGACCGGGGACGTGTCCGGGGCATCAGCGGTACCGTGGACCGGAATTTGTTTACAGAGGAGATGCTGGTGTTCCGGGGAGCCGTGATGAAGGATAAGAACGAAGAAGACTGTGACTAAAAAGCCCAGCTGAGAATCGCAGGCGGAGGCAGGGTTCAAATTGGCGCCGTCGAGCTATGTAAATGAAAAAGAGCAAGATTATCTGTTTGTGTGATCACAAAGATAATCTTGCTCTTTTTGTCCTGCGTGGCTTGCAATAAACCATACTGGGCTAGCTGGATTTGAACCAGCGAATGTAGGAGTCAAAGTCCTATGCCTTACCCCTTGGCGATAGCCCAACATCCTACATTAATGATAGGAAAGGGTGGGTAATGGGATTCGAACCCACGGCCTTCAGAGCCACAATCTGACGCGCTAACCAACTGCGCTATACCCACCATGTGAGATTAATCGTGTCAGGAGGGATTCGAACCCCCGACCCACGGCTTAGAAGGCCGTTGCTCTATCCAGCTGAGCTACTGACACACAATCTATTTGATTTGAAGTGCTGATCTATCAAATCAGTACCTTAAAAATACTATCATAAAAAAAGGGACATGTCAAGAAAAAATTTCGAGGATTCCCATGTATATTTCCATGGCTGGATTCCTTCAACTCTCCGGGCATAGAAAAAAGCGGGTGATGGGAATCGAACCCACGTATCCAGCTTGGAAGGCTGGTGTTCTACCATTGAACTACACCCGCATGTGTCGCTGCAGAAAATCAAACCCACAGCATTTTATATAATTGAATAAAGGCTGATGCCTCATGAATCGGGGTGACAGGATTTGAACCTGCGGCCTCCTGAACCCAAATCAGGCGCTCTAGCCAAGCTGAGCCACACCCCGATGAGTGTTGCTCGTCACAACGCAAGACCTATTATATTATAGCATGAAACAAATGTCAACATCTTTTTGCAAAAAAATTTAAAAAGTTATAAAAAATTTCTTGTAAAAGTGATTGACTTGTGAAGGCATTTATAAGAAAATAGGTATAAATACAGTTAGCTCGACGGTGTCAATTTGAAATCGAGCTATAAGAAGGGGACGTAAACGTTTCCAGAAAGAAGGATAATATGCTGAAATCAGGTATAAAAGGAAAAGAGACAACGATCGTTGATGAGAGTAATACAGCGAAGACCATGGGGAGCGGCACACTGGACGTATTTGCTACTCCGGCGATGACAGCACTGATGGAGAAGACGGCATGGAAAAGTGTTGCCGAAGAACTGGAGGAGGGATGCGGTACCGTGGGCATCCGTCTGGAGATCACCCACGATGCCCCTACACCAATAGGGATGAAAGTGACCTGCGAGAGTGTACTCACCGGTATCGATGGCAGAAAACTGACCTTTGAAGTAGAGGCACGGGATGAGCGGGGAAAGATCGGAAGCGGCATACACGAAAGATTTATCATCGATAATAAGAAGTTCCAGGAAAAAGCAAACCAGAAGTAGTTAGGCAGCGCCGCCCGACTAGCGGCAAATTCTTTGGAAAAATATACGGAGAAGGAGAAAAAGTGAAAGATATGAAGCGATGTAATAAACAAGTGCGGCTTCTGGTTCTGGGACTGCTGGCGTTAGCGATTCTGATGACAGGCTGTGGCAGCAAAAAGGAAGCAGACAGCGAGCAGCAGGCGATCCAGAAGGTAGATGACCTTGCGGGAAAGAAGATCGGAGTCCAGCTGGGAACTACGGGAGACATCTATGCCTCAGATTACGAAGAGGAAGGCAGTACCGTAGAGCGGTTTAACAAGGCGGCAGATGCCGTGCAGGCGTTGAAGCTCGGAAAGATCGACTGTATTATTCTGGACGAGAATCCGGCAAAGAAATTTGTGGAGACCAGCGGGGACCTGCAGATACTGGAAGAAGAGTTTGCGGTGGAGGAATACGCCATCTGTATCTCCAAAAAAAATACGGAACTAAAAGAGAAGATCAATGGTGCGATTGCCCAGATCAAAGAAGACGGGACGCTGGATCAGATCGTTAAGAATTATATCGGCGACGAAACCAGGGGAAAGTTTAAATATGAGCCGGATAAGGACCTGAAGCGTGCCAATGGCACCCTGACGATGGCGACCAATGCCGCCTTTGAGCCCTATGAGTTTATGCAGAACGGAGATATCACAGGGATCGATGTGGATATGGCATGGGCGGTCTGCGATATTCTCGATATGGAGCTAAAGATTGAAAACATCGAGTTTGACGCCATCATCAATGCAGTACAGTCTGGAAAGGCAGATGTGGGCATCGCGGGGATGACCGTGACGGAGGACCGGTTAAAGAGCATAGATTTTACTCAGTCTTATACCACGGCTACCCAGGTGATCATACTGAGGGCGGAGAGCACTTCCCCGGCAGCGAGTTTCTTAGAAAAACTGAATAACAATTTTGTCAAAGAAAACCGCTGGAAATACATAATCCAGGGACTTCGGACAACGCTCTGCATCAGTTTCTTTGCCGTGTTGATCGGTATCGTACTTGGATTCCTGATCGCCATCCTTCGCAGCACCTGTGACAAGACTGGAAAGGCAAAGCTGCTGAACTGGATTCTCAGGGCATATCTGACGGTGATCCGGGGGACGCCGGCGATGATACAGCTTTTGATCATATATTACGTAATCTTTGCCTCATCGGATATCAATAAAGTTGTGGTGGCGGTGATCGCTTTCGGCGTGAATTCCTCTGCCTATATCGCAGAGATCGTCCGCTCCGGAATTAATTCCATTGATGAGGGACAGCTAGAGGCAGGGCGGAGCTTGGGCTTTACTTATGCTCAGTCCATGTGGTATTTTATTCTGCCCCAGGCGTTTAAGAATGTACTGCCACCTCTTGCCAATGAATTTATCGTGTTGATCAAAGAGACATCCATATCTGGTTATATTGGAATTGTAGATCTTACCAGGGGCGGTGATTATATCCGCAGCCGGACCTATGAGGCATTCCTGCCACTGATCGCTGTGGCGCTGGTATATCTTATTATCGTCATGATATTGACATGGCTGGTAGGAAGAATGGAGAGGAGGCTGAAGAGAAATGAGCGCTGAGATACAGGAAATGATAAAGGTCAACAATCTAAAAAAAGAATTTAAAGACAATAAAGTACTGCAGGGGATCACGACGGAGATCCACCGGGGAGAAGTAGTGGCCATTATAGGTCCCTCTGGATGTGGCAAATCTACCTTTTTGCGTTGCCTGAATCTTCTGGAGCAGCCGACGGAAGGCGAGATCTTTTTGGATGGGACGGAGTTGACAGCCTCTGGGACAGATATCAATAAGGAACGTCAGAAGATGATGATGGTATTCCAGCATTTCAATCTGTTTCCCCACATGACCATTCTCGACAATATCTCGATCGGGCCGATACGGCTTTTGAAAAAGAGCCCAGAAGAGGCGAAAAAGAAAGCCGAGGAATTGCTGCGGCGGACAGGATTATGGGATAAGGCAGAAGCTTATCCCAACCAGCTTTCCGGTGGACAGAAGCAAAGGGTGGCGATCTGTCGGGCACTGGCGATGGACCCAGAGGTGATCTTATTTGACGAACCAACCTCTGCGCTGGACCCGGAGATGGTGGGAGAGGTTCTGGATGTGATGAAAGAACTTGCCACCAGCGGCATTACGATGATCTGTGTAACCCATGAGATGGGATTTGCCAGAGAAGTAGCCAGCCGGGTGCTGTTTATGGATGGTGGTGTCATCGCCGAGGACGGGACGCCGGAAGAAGTATTTGACCATCCAAAAAATGAGCGGTTGAAAGAATTTTTATCAAAAATACTGTGATCAGGGGACGTGTATGCGCTATTATATATCCGATCTGCATTTTTTTCATGAAAATCTGAACCAACGTCTGGACTGTCGAGGATTTGAGTCCGCTGACGCCATGAATGAGTATATCCTGGAGCGGTGGAACCGGAAAGTAGGAGATGGGGATGAGGTGGTGATCCTGGGTGATGTGTCAGCGGGAAATGCAGAGCAAACCAATGACATATTGAGGCGCCTAAAGGGGCATCTTATGCTGATCGAGGGAAATCACGACCATTTTCTCCGCCATCGCAAATTTGACCGAAGCCTGTTTGAGTGGGTAAAAACCTATGAGGAGCTGCGGGATAACAAGCGCAAGGTGGTGCTCTGCCACTATCCCGTGTTCTGCTACAATGGCCAGTACCGGGTGGATGATGAAGGAAGACCGAGGAGCTATATGCTTTATGGCCATGTCCACAATTCCCAGGATGAGATTCTGGTCAATGATTTTATCCGGCAGACGGCGGCCACCAGGGTGAAATCCAGATATGTAGATAAGCCGGAACCAATCCCATGTAACATGATCAATTGCTTTTGCATGTTCTCGGATTACACGCCCCTGACACTGGATGAGTGGATCGAAGTGGACGCAGAGCGACGAAGAAATATGACTTTATTGGAAAACAAATGCTAAGTCGAACTTGCGTCAGGGATCATAGTTGTGCTATACTATGTAATGTTGTAAAAAAATAATAGGAAAGGAGGGGGAAAATGTTTGGAAAGCGTAAGCTGACCGATGCGGTTGCTTTTGTGGATTATGAGCACTGGTTTTATGGATACATGAATCAATTTCAGATGAAGCCCAATGTAGAGCAGTGGATTGCAGAGTTAAAACAGGATTTTAAGATAAAGAATTTGTATATCTTTGGAGATTTTTCAGAACCCAATATTGAACACGAGATGAACCGCCTGAAAAAAATAACTTCAGGAATTGTCCATACAGCCAGCGAAAAACTGGGCATTGATAAAGATTTCACAGATGTGATCATTCTGGATTATATTTATCGTTATGCGTCGAAGAAAAAGAGCCCAGAGGTTTATATTTTATTTACAGGGGATGCACATTTTACAAAAGCTGCGGAATATCTGAAAGAACTCGGTAAGCGTGTGATCATTTATGGAGTTAAATCATCTTTTAGTAATCAGCTGAAATCCGTATCTACAAGCTATGTGGAAATGCCAAGGCAGTCCCAGGAAAAGAATCATTATTATGACCTGATATTTGTCAGCCTGAACAGGCTGCGGTCCAGGCCGAGGACATTAGTTACCTACTGGAAGACGGTAAACAACGTGGCAGAGTATAATAAAGTACCGAAAGAACGGGTACAGAGGGCTCTGGACAACCTTATGCGTCAGAAATACATTACAGAGAGCCGAAAAACAGGATACCGAGGAAAAAAGATAGATGTCCTGACAGTAGATTGGGATAAAGTGGAAAAAGACGGTATTTGGAATGGATAAATAAAATTAAGAAAGATGTCCTTTTTCGTAAAAAATACGGAAAGGGACATCTTTTTATGGTTCTATAAGGATTTTCGCCTAATGCTAATGCCATGTGCAGCTTTCCCGCACGATCAACCGACTGGGAAGTTCGATACGAATATTTTCATCGCGGGCTTCATTTCTCCGATCCACAAGAAGGGTTACGGCGAGATGCGCCATTTCTTTTTTGGGGATGTCTATGGTGGTGAGGAGCGGCGTCGTCTTTTGTGAATCATTTATATTGTCAATGGAGATAATAGAGGGCAGATACCTTCTTTTTTTATGCTTTTTTAAAGCCTCCAGTACCCCCAGCGCGGTACAGTCATTGGCGCAGAACAGGGCGCTGGGCAGATGGGAGGAACGAAGGATGGTCTCCATAATGCGTTCCCCTTCCTCCATCGTCTGGCTGCTGGGGTGGATATTGTCATAATCCAGAGGAATCTTATGATTGAGCAGGGACTGATAGTAACCGATGTAGCGGGATTCAAAGGAACAGTTTCCGATATAGGCGATGTCTCTGTGCCCCAGGGAAATTAGATACTCCACTGCCTTTTCCGCTGCCGCTACGCCATCGCAGATGATCTCGTCGTATTCAAAATTCGTAGGATTTCGGTCGATACCGATCAAAAAAGGATACCTTTTCTTTAGAAGAGGCACTAATTTGGACGGACACCTGCCCAGGACGATAAGCCCTGTATCCTGTTTTGGAGTAATCAGAGCTGGAGAGTGGACAGATTTCTCAGAATGGGACCGTGAGGCAGAACGAAAAGGAATTTTGTCGGAGACAGAGGAAAGGGTGGATAATTTGGTTATATCGGTTAAAGTTTGAAGCTCGCCCATATGGCAGTTGTGCTCCAGCAGTTCTTTTTTGATATGTTGAAACAATTCACGGAAGAAAGGATCTTGGTCCATGGTGTCAAATCTCGTCAAAAATATATCCACAGTAAAATGACGTTTCTCCTCCTGAAGCCCCATACGGAGATTCCTGGCTGCCGAATTGGGGAGATAATTCAATGCTGCTGCGGTCTCCCAGATCTGATCAAAGAGCCGGGGATCATGACAGGTGTGCCCCGGCTGGTTCAATACGCGTGACACCGTGGACACGGAAGTTCCTGTTAACTCTGCAATTTTTTTTAAAGACATAGTATGTAGTCGTCCCTTCCTAAAAATGTGAAAACGTTTGCGAAAAAACGGCGTTTCAAATTAGTACAGAATCATTTTTTATATTAAAATATCATAATTAATAGAAAAATTCAATAGAAAACGTTTGCAAAAGATAGAATTTTCTTTTCGTTTCATTTTAATGTAAACTAATTATAAACTTTTATTCATGGCGGTGCTGCCGTCGAGCTATGTATTTAGAAACTAAACGACTACAGAAATGAGGTAAAGAGTATGAAATGTTTGAAAAAAGGTTTTGCACTTGTGCTGTGTCTGTTTTTGACCATCGGTGTGACAGGCTGCGGGGCAGGAGACAAAAAGGCGGAAGAAATTCATATAGGATATTTTAATAATGTAACCCATGCTCAGGCGCTTTTGATGAAGTCTGAGAAGAGCCTGGAAAAGAGAATGGGAGAGGACATAAAAGTGACCTGGACCGCGTTTAATGCGGGACCAGCTGAGGTAGAAGCGCTTTTTGCCGGTGACATAGATATTGGATATATCGGTCCGGTACCAGCAGTCAGCGCCAATGTTAAGTCCAACGGGGATGTGGTCATTCTATCCTCCGCTACCAAGGGCGGAGCGGTGCTGATCAAGCGCAGTGACTCTGGTATAAACAGTGTGGCAGAGCTGGCGGGAAAGGTGGTAGCCATTCCTCAGATTGGAAACACCCAGCACCTGGATCTTTTACGTCTGTTGCAGGAAAATAACCTGAAGCCGGTGACAGAGGGCGGTGATGTAAATGTATCTGCTGTGGCAAATGCTGACGTGGCTAATATGATGGGACGGGGAGATATCGATGCTGCCCTGGTGCCGGAGCCATGGGGGTCTACCTTATTAGAAGGAGGCGCTGAGCTGCTTCTGGATTATGATAAGATTTATATGCAGGGACAATCGGATGTGGCTGTCGTGGTAGTGCGCAAGGAGTTCCGTGAGAAGAATCCGGAGCTGGTGGAGAAGTTTTTGGAGGAGCACAAAGCGGTCACGGATCAGATTAACAATGACAAAGAAAATTCTCTGAAAAAGATCAACGAAGAGCTGAAAGCAGCCACCGGAAAATCTTTGGCAGAATCCGTTATTACTGGGGCCTTCCAGAGAATCGGCGTGAGCACAGAGCTGAACAAAGAGTCTGTGATGGGATATGCCCAGATCAGCAAGGAGCAGGATTTTATCAAGGAAGTGCCAAAAGAAGAAACTCTTTTTGCAAAATAATAAAAGGGGGATGTCGTATGTCGCTTGTATTAAAAGGTGTAAGTAAACAGTTTGAAAACAGTGATAAAGCAACCTTAAGCCAGATCGATCTTGAGATTCAAAAGGGTGAATTTGTATGTCTTGTGGGCACTTCTGGCTGCGGGAAGAGCACTCTTTTGAACCTGGTGGCAGGCCTGGAGCGTCCCACCGGAGGCCGTATCCTGCTGGATGGCAGGGAGGTGACAGGTCCCGGAGCTGACCGCACCGTTATGTTTCAGGACCATGGCCTGTATCCGTGGCTTACCGTCATGGAAAATGTGACCTTTGGCATGAAGCTTGCGGGCCTTCCCAAAGAGGAGCGGGAGAGAAAGGCAGAGCATTATCTGGATATGGTTCATCTCAGTGAATACAGAGATTATCCGATTCATCAGATATCCGGGGGAATGCGGCAGAGAACTGCCCTTGCCAGGGCGCTGACGATGGACTCCGACGTCCTGCTGATGGATGAACCCTTTTCTGCACTGGACAAACAGACATCGAACCGTCTTCGGGAAGAACTGCAGAAGATCTGGATGGAGACACGGAAAACCATAGTGTTTATTACCCACAGTGTGGAAGAGGCGGTTTATCTGGCGGACAGGGTCGTGGTACTATCTGCCGTGAAAGGCGGCATTGCCGAGATCGTAGAAGTCGGCATAGAGAGGCCAAGACATGTGTATTCGCCGGAATTTGTAGAACTTCGGCACAAAATTCTGGAGGAAGTGAGAGGGGAGGCTGTCTGATGGGAACCATTTTATTTTTAATTATACTAGTCTTATTGTGGCAGGGGGGCTTCTGGCTCACTGTGGATGTGCTGGAGGTCTTCAAAAGTTATTCGGTGCCCTCACCAGCAGGGGTGGCAGAGCGGTTTGTGGAGCTCTGCAGCGACGGGACATTGCTGAAGGCCACTGGTAACTCTCTGCTGAGGGGCATGATTGGTTTTGCTGTGGCGGTTGTCATCGGGGTAATCCTCGGACTTCTGATTCATCAATTTTCTTATTTGCAAAAACATATGAAACCGCTGGTGCTGGGAATTCAGACACTGCCCAGTGTGTGCTGGGTACCCTTTTCGATCTTATGGTTTGGACTGTCCACCCAGGCAATTCTTTTTGTCGTAGTGATGGGAGCTGCGTTTAGTGTGGCGATCTCTGTAGATAATGCCATAAAAAATGTGCCACCTATTTACCGCCTTGCGGCTCTTACGATGGGGGCGGACAAAAAGCAGCTTTATCTGCATGTAATCCTTCCTGCCAGTCTTCCAGAACTGATCACCGGACTCAAACAGGGATGGTCTTTCGCCTGGCGGGCACTGATGGCGGGTGAAGTGATGACTACTTCCATTGGTCTGGGACAGACGTTGGTTATGGGAAGGGATCTGGCAGATATTAACCAGGTTATGCTTGTTATGGTAATTATTGTTTTGGTGGGAGTTGTTATCGAAAAAGGCATATTTTCGGCGATAGAGCGGCGGATCATGAAGAAGCGCGGACTTGCAATCTGAGACATTTTATAGTATAATAAAAAGACATAAAAGTAACTTTATTATAACGAGGTGTGTTAGATGGACAGTAGAAAAAACGGCAGAAAAGTATTGGTGACATGCCCGATCTGTGGTTATCGCGAAGAGATGGACGATTTTAGTAATGACGACGAGGTGTGTGCTCATTGTGGAAGAAGTACATACACCTTTCGGACAGTGAACAGTATACGGAATGTATTTGTTGGCGAATTGAACAAAAAGAATGAATAGAAAAAAGTCTTCTGTTTGATACTAAGAAAAAAACAGGAGGCTTTTTTATGGAACATAAATTCAGAATCAAATCTGTACGGGCGAGAGAAATTCTGGATTCCCGAGGGAATCCGACGGTGGAAGTAGAAGTGGGGCTCTGCGGCGGGGCAACGGGAAGAGGGGCGGTTCCCTCTGGGGCTTCTACGGGTGCTTTTGAAGCCGTCGAATTGAGAGACAAAGAACTTCCCCGTTACGGCGGTATGGGAGTAAAGAAGGCGGTGGATCATGTAAATGACAACATTGCCTATGTGCTGGATGGAAGGAATGCGCTGAATCAGGTGGAGATCGACCAGATGATGATCCGGGAGGACGGAACAAAGAATAAAGGGAGATTTGGTGCCAATGCCATCCTTGGCGTATCGATTGCTGTGGCAAAAGCGGCGGCCTTGCAGGTAGGTCTGCCTCTCTATCAGTATCTTGGAGGACCGGATGGCAGAATTCTTCCGGTGCCGATGATGAATATCATAAATGGAGGAAAACATGCGGATTCCAGCTTAAATATTCAGGAATTTATGATCATGCCAGTGGGGGCGAAATCTTTCCACGGCTGTCTAGAATGGTGCTGTAATGTGTACCGGGAGTTAAAGAATCTTCTCAAAAAAGAAGGCCATATAACCAGTGTGGGAGATGAGGGTGGCTTTGCTCCGAAACTGCGCAACGACGAAGAGGCTCTGCAATATATCGTGAAGGCTGTCGAACTGGCTGGATACCGCCCTGGCGAAGATTTTCGCATCGCCATTGATGGGGCCTGCACAGAGATGTATGATGAAGCAGTGAAACAGGGAAAGACAGGACAATATTTGTTCTGGAAAAATGGAGAGTTGCGTTCCGCGGAGGACATGGTTTCTTATTGGGAGGAACTTTGCAATAAATATCCGATCTTCTCGATTGAGGATGGTCTGGCAGAGGAAGACTGGCAGGGCTGGAAACTTCTAACGGACAGATTGGGAAAACGGGTACAGCTGGTGGGAGATGACCTGTTTGTCACCAATACTGAGCGTATCGCCAAAGGCGCGGATCTCAGGGTATCCAATGCGGTACTGATCAAACCAAATCAGATCGGCAGTGTGACGGAGACACTGGAGGCGATTCGCATGACGAAAAACAACCAGTGGAACGCTATAGTCAGCCACCGCTCCGGCGAGACAGAAGACACCACCATATCCGATATCGCAGTGGGGCTCAATGCCGGCCAGATCAAGACGGGGGCGCCGACCCGTACCGACCGTGTGTGCAAGTACAACCAGCTGCTACGCATCGAAGAACAGCTGGGAGAATCTGCAGCCTTCATGAAGCTGGTATAGCAGATCCGGCGAAATGGGTTGACGCCGCTGATTTAAACTTGATTTCCTCCAGTGGCGCGTCGAGCGAAATAAAAAACATCCTTTTACTCCGAAGGTTTTGAGACCGGGATAAAAGGATGTTTTTTTTATAACCGTCAGGATCGGTTTGAAGAATTACAGGCTTGTCAAGTTTATACTGATAATATTTTATGATATTGCCGCATGTATAGCTTGTGACAAAAGGATGTTCTTTTAATAACCGTCAGAATCGGTTTGAAGAATTACAGGCTTGTCAAGTTTATACTGATAATATTTTATGATATTGCCGCATGTATAGCTTGTGACAAAAGGATGTTCTTTTAAAAGCCATCAGGATCGGTTTGAAGAATTACAGGCTTGTCAAGTTTATACTGATAATATTTTATGATATTGCCGCTTACCATACGAAGAGGGGTCCAATTACAGAGGTCATAATCTCTCACGTAAGGGAGATTGTCATAAAATACGGAAGCTGCCTCGTATTTGTGGTCGAAGGTCATGAGCATTTTTTTAAACAGCTCTTCATCAATCAATCTCTCCACTTCCTTTCTCAACTCTATAGATTTATTATACTAGAAAAATGTCAGAACCGCAATATAATTTTGCTCCGGAGACCGTATTATTCACTCAGTTCATAAATGCAGAATTTTTCTCTGCGGTCTCCCTCAAACAGTTCCGGGACGGCGATCTCGTTTACCAGCCGAAATCCGGTATGCCGCTCAATGTAAAAGATGGTGTTGTCCTCTGGGTAATACAGGATCAAAGTGACCTTTCGTGGTTTGTTTTCATAGGATTTTTCGATATTTGTTAGTACCTTTCGGAAAATGTCTGTCGAAAATGGGTTAAAACAATAGACAGTGGTAACCTCATCCGGAATGGCAAAATCCTCTGCCTTTCCGTGAACAAACGCCAAACGTTCTCTGTGAACACCCCGGTACTGGTTCAGATTTTTAAGCGCTTCCCGGTGAAAGGTCTCGGACAGTTCGATGCCGATGGCGCCGTTGTGAAAACGGTGGTTTGTGTAAAAACTCAGACGGCCTAGGCCGCTGCCGTAATCCAGCAGGGTATCCTGATCCGTCAGGGGAATGGCTTCAAACAGAGTATGCAGCACGCGGTAGGAAGTTGGTTCGTAGCGGTGGCAGTGAAAAGTGTCCCTGCCGTCGGTCTGAACCTCCTCTGTGTGTATTTGTAAGAAATGGTCTATTTTTTTTGCCAGCGCTTCGTCGCTTAAGGCATCGGAATTTATAATCTGTTCTGTCAGAGCATCCATGGATTTGTTCCTTTCTTTTGGCGGTGTCAATTCGTCGCATATTATTTTGCTGTCAACACTAATAGATCATGGAGAAAATGCTGGCTCCAATGACGGTGAGGAGTCCAGCCGTCACGATGGCGAGGCTGCTCATGGCGCCTTCGATCTCACCGAGTTCCATCGCCTTGCTGGTGCCGATGGCGTGGGCAGCAGTGCCCAGTGCCAGTCCTTTGGCAATCTTATTTTCGATGCGGAAGAGTTTGAGAATCCATTCTCCCATAACATTTCCAAGAACTCCGGTGACCACGATGACTGCTACTGTGATATTTACAATTCCTTCCAGTTCTTCGCTCACGCCCATTCCGATGGCGGTAGTAATGGACTTAGGAAGAAGAGTGACGTATATGGAGTGGGAGAGGCGGAACAGGACGGCCAGTACCAGAACACCCGCCAGACTGGTCAGCGTACCCGCCAGCACGGACAAGGAGATGGCGGTACGATACTGTTTTAACAGATGGATCTGTTTGTAAAGTGGAACGGCAAGACAGACTGTGGCTGGTGTGAGAAGATAGCTAAGATATTTTCCTCCGGCTTCATAGGTGCCGTAGTCCACAGGGAACAATAGCAGGATGCCGATCACCAGAAGAATGGACACCAGCAGCGGATTCATGATGGCGAGGCCGGTTTTCTTTTTTAAAAAGATTCCCAGCTCGTAGCCGCCCAGGCTTACCAGGACGCCGAAGAAAAGTGAGCTTATAAAAAAATCATTCATTGTGCCACCTCTTTATCATTTCTGCCCTTCTTACGTTCCATAATAAACTGGGCAGTGATTCCGGTGATGCCCATAACGAGGACTGTAGTGAGGATCGTGATCACGATGATGGCGGCTAGATTCGGACGCAGTGCTTCGATGCTGGTCAAAAGACCGACACCTGCCGGAATAAACATGACCGGCATGATGTCAATTAGAAAAACAGCGGTTTCATCCACCTGATCCACCTTCAGGATACCGGTGAGCAGCGCTGTGAGCATCAGGATCAGCCCATAGATGCTGGTGGGTATGGGAAGGGGAATCAGATATTTTAGAAGCTCACCCAAAAAACAAAATAGTAGTATAATGAAAAATTGTCGGATGTATTTCATATAAGCCTCGATTCTGTATAAGATCTATAATGTTATTATTTCCTGTCTTTTACATTATGATACAGAGGCCTCATACCTTCCTATGATCAGGCTAGAATTCTGTCCGCCGAACCCGAAGGCGTTGGTCATGGCATAGCGGACATCCCGTTTTTCTGCCTTATTTGGAACATAATTCAGGTCGCACTCATCATCTGGTGTATTCAGATTCAGCGTTGGCGGGATCATTCCCGCCTGAACTGCTTTGATGCAGGCGATGGTCTCTGTGACGCCGCCGGCGCCCATCATATGTCCGGTAGCTCCTTTTGTGGAAGTCACAGCCATTTGATAGGCATGATCCCCAAACAGGGATTTGATGGCGTTGGTCTCAATGGTGTCTCCCATCGGAGTGGAGGTGCCGTGGGTATTGATGTAACCGATATCCTCTGGGATCAGACCAGCTTTTTTGATCGCATTGTCCATGCATGCGATGGCGCCAATTCCTTCCGGATGGGGAGCCGTCACATGATACCCGTCGGTGCAGTTGGCAAAGCCCATCAGTTCCGCGTGGATCTTTGCTCCCCTTGCCAGAGCATGGGCTTCTGTCTCCATTAAAAGAGCTCCGCCGCCCTCGCCAAATACAAAACCATCTCTGGTCTTATCAAATGGACGGCTGGCAGTCTGGGGGTTGTCGTTGTTTGTGCTGAGAGCATGAGCGGAGGCAAGACCTGCCACCACCACTGGGCAAAGGCTTGCCTCGGCACCCACTACAAGAATGGCATCAGCTTCTCCGGCAAGAAGTAGCATAGCAGCCGTGGAAATGGCATCGGCGCCAGAGGAACATGCGGTGCTGACCGTGAGGCTTGGTCCGCGGTAACCTTTGGCGATGGCGATTTGCGCTGCGGCGATGTTACCGATAAATTTTGGTACAAAACGAGGACTAACTTTTGTGTGTTCCCCAGTGCTCAACCCGTCCTGGGTTTCAGCGATGATGGATACGCCCGCCATGGCAGTTCCCACAACGACGCCCATGCGGTCAGCGGGAATCGTGTCTTCCTTGATCCCACCGTCTGCCAGTGCTTCTTCACCAGCAGCATAACCGTATTGCATAAACAGATCCATCTCGCGACTCTGCTTTTTCGTCATAAAATCATCTGGATTAAAATTCTTTACCTGGGCGGCGATCTTTACCGGTGATTCTTTCGGATCAAAGCGGGTAATCCGTTCAACACCACATTTGCCACCGATCAGGCTGTTCCAATAAGTTTCTACTCCAATACCGATGGGGGTTACTGCTCCCATGCCGGTAATTACTAATCTTTCTTTCATTTATGTATACCTCCATTTGGCTAATATTGTATCAAAATAAGAAAAGGCGGTCAAGACGTCCCTTGGGTTCTTTGGACAGTTGGCATTGATTTTTTTCCTTAAAACACGTATAATGTTAAAATATATAATGTTATATAAAAAAGATGTTTAAAGTATACGTTTGGAAGGAAAAAGGTAAATGATAGAAAAAAATATTCATAGCTGGTTTACAGTGACAGAGAAAAAGAAAGCGATCGCCAGAGACTTGTCAATTATGGCTATTGTGATTAGCGTCGTGGTGTTTGTCGTGTACATGTTGAATGATATTTATCCTTTTGGTGATGGGACTATCGCCCGCGGTGATATGGTTCAGCAGACGATCCCGGCGGGGATGTACTATGTTTGGGATATTCTGCATGGACAAGCAAGTCCGTTTTTTACATGGAATTCAGCTTTTGGCATGAATATATCAGGAGCTTCCTCCTTGGGAGCGCTGATGAGTCCGCTGAATCTGTTTTTATATTTTTCTACAAGGGAAAATCTGGCGAATTTTGCTAATATCCTTATGATACTTAAAATGATTGCCATTGCTTTCTCCATGTATTTTTATTTGCGAAAGTATGAGGTGAAAAACATCGTGCACATGGCCGGCGGCGTCTTGTATGCTTTTGGCGCGGCCTCTCTGATTCATTTTCAGATTATGCTTGTGATGGACATCGCATTTTTGCTTCCCTTGCTTATGATTGGGTTAGACCGTATTTTTGAAAAGAAAGGGTGCAAATTTTTTATCTTCGTCTTTGCGCTGTGTTTGATGGTGAATGTCTATACAGGCTGTATTACATTGGTTTTTCTATTCCTGTCAAGCGCTCTGAGAACGTTTTGGGATACGGAGGAAAAGGCGGAGAAAAGAAGGTGTGCCCTGTGGCTTGGTGGGTCTGTCGTTGCTGCTATTTTGATCAGCGCCTTTGTAAGTATTCCAGCGCTGCTCTGTGTGACGGATACGCCGAGGAGTGGAGAGGGAGGCTTTTTAAATGTATACAGGGCGGCGCTTGAGAACCGATGGAGCCTTGGTGAATGGAAAACAGTAGAGACCATGCTGGTAAATACCGCTTTGCCCTGCGCCTGCATATTGTTTTTTCTGGTGCACGGAAAAGGATTGGTTTCTGAGAAAATCAGAAAATATAAGAGCTATATGTGCATGATTGGTCTTTTATTCCTTTCAGTGGCTGTTGCTGGGGTGGAATCACTGTGGCATGGGGGAAGCCGTGCCAGCTGGCCGTTGCGATTTGTGTATATCATTTCCTTTGTATTGATTGATTTTGCAGTTGTGCTCTATCAGGAAAATAAGGAGAGTCTAGAAGCTGCTGGAAATTGGCTTAAGAAAAAAATATGGGTCGGTATTGGCGCAGCTGCCCTGATTTTTTCCGGATGGCTGTTTTATGGAATATACCATGCCTACTGTGAGCAGTCTTCCTATTCGGCATTGGGAGATGGCTTCCTCTGTATTCTTGTAGAATTAATTTTTGCGGCGGTCTACTGGTGCCTGTTAAAATCTAGGGCTAAGGGGGTTATACTAGTATTATTATGTGTGGAGATTACCTGTGCTTCGGTTATCAGTTTTGCCCCGAACAAAGATAATGTATCGGTGTTTTCCGCTGACTATTTGGAAGCGGCAAATGATGTTGCTATGGGGATGGAGACTGAGATCAAAGATTTTGAAAGAATTAAGAATACAGATTATAAGGTGGATCACATAGAATATTCGCTGGTACTTGGCAAAGAGGCGATTTCGAATTATTGGCATGTGATCAATCCATCTGTCCAGCCAAAATTTGCAGCGCTTGGCTATTCCATCAACTGGACTCAATTGCTGGACACAGGAGGAACTGTTTTTTCTGACACTCTTTTTAATATAAAGTATTTTTTGAGCCAGGATGATTTGACAGAGGAATTATACGATTTTTGCGAGGTTATAGATGAGAGTGGAGATGTCATACAATTATATAAGAACAAGTTCGAACTTCCTTTTGTGATCAATACAGATACCGCTTCTCTCTCTCCAAAGAGCGAGAAGTTCGAGACACAGAATACTTTGTTTGCGGCTGTAACAGGAAGTCAGGAGAAGCTGATCCAGGATGTGTCCAGTCAGATTTATAGTAATTTCTGTGAGATACAGATCGGGAATGAGAAAAAGATTTTGTATTTTTATGGGACGAATACGAGCGACAATCCGGTGGAGATCAAGGTCAACGGAGTTCCGGTGCGGATTCCGGCGTCCTCTTCCATGCAGAATCAGCAGTACCCTGCGGATTTTGGAAATGGTTTCATATGCCTGGGAGCATTTCAAAATGAAACCGTGCAGGTTCAGTTTAGCGGCGGAGTGAATCCATCGGACCTTCATCTGGGAATGTTGGACTATTCTACTTTTGTAAACGGGATTGAGAAAGTGAAACAGGAAAATCCCAAGATTGTGTCGTTGGAACAGAGCAAATCTGGTGTAGGCATGGAACTGGAGGGTGTGACCAAATCGAATCTTTTTTTGCCTATTTCTTATGATGAGGGCTGGGAGTGTAAAGTAAATGGCGAGAAGGTATCGGATCTTCAGAACCTGGATGGAATGCTGTCGATCCCTGTTGTCGAGGGCAAGAATGATATCAAGCTGAGATATACTGCGCCAGGACAAAAAGCAGGAGCTGTGTTATCGATCTGCGGGTTATTAGCACTGGCGGCGTTCGTGTTTGTCAGAAAGAAAATCGTCATTCCTGAAAAGGCAGCAGACCTTGTCGGTTATGCAGCATATACGGCGTTTGTCGGGGCATTTATCCTCTTTATCATCGCATTATTTGTGATCCCAACACTGTTTTATCTGAGAGCTATTTTTATCGGCACAGTATAAATGATTTGGGCCTAAAAACACCTGTAGATTGCAGAATATTTTATTTTCCCCCTGCATACAATGAATCAACGAGTATTCAGGGGGTAGTTTTTTGAAATCATATATCGAACAGCGCGCTATTGAGATCGGAAACTATATAGTGGAAAATGGCGCCACGGTGCGGCAGACTGCGAAAAAGTTTGGGGTGTCCAAAAGCACGGTACATAAGGATGTCACAGAGCGGATGATGCAGATCAATCCCGCGCTTGCTTCTCAGGCGAGAAAGATACTTGATATCAATAAGTCGGAACGGCACATCCGGGGAGGGATGGCGACAAAGGAAAAATACCATCAGCTGCATGAACATCAGGCGAATACAGCGATCTGAAACAGTGACAGGCGGTTAGCTCAAATTCGCGCCATTGCGCTACGCTGGTGTGAAAAAGGAAGGTCTGTGAAGGGAGTGCCCTGCACAAGCCTTCTTTTTATGGGGGAGGAATCTTTTCCAGAGGACTTGAGCTGGTTTTCAGACAGCTCTCTTTTGGCAGATACAGCTTTTGGGGAAAAAAGGAATTGACTTCGTGATTTCCTTTCTTGTTTTTTGTCGAAAAAGGTGCTATGATAGAATTTATCAATATATAAATAAATTTAAGAAAATTATAAAGGAGGGGGATTTACTTGGGAAATTCAACCTTTAGAGGGGGAACACATCCATATGAGGGAAAAGAGCTCAGTATGGATCTTCCGATTAAAAGTTTGCTGCCTAAGGACGAACTCGTTTTTCCAATGAGCCAGCATATCGGAGCCCCTGCAACACCTACGGTATCTGTTGGAGATACGGTGAAGATGGGACAGGTGATCGGTGAGGCCAGTGGATTTATATCCGCCAATATCGTGAGTTCTGTATCCGGAAAAGTTACTAAGATCGAACCGAGACTGACTGTGTCCGGCGCAAAGACAACCTGTGTCGTCATTGAAAACGATGGCGAGTATCAGGGGATTGATGGATTGGGAGAGGACAGGGATTATACTGCTCTTTCCAAAGAGGAGGTCCGTCAGATCATCAAGGAGGCTGGTATCGTCGGTATGGGAGGCGCCGGTTTCCCTACCAATGTCAAGGTGACGCCGAAGAACGAGGATGAGATCGAATATGTGATCATCAATGGAGCAGAATGCGAACCGTATCTGACTTCTGACTACCGGCTGATGCTGGAAAAGCCAGAGCAGCTTATCACAGGACTTAAGGTGCTTCTGAGGCTGTTTGACCACGCACAGGGAATCATTGCCATTGAGGACAATAAACCAGAGGCAATCGCCAAGCTGGAATATCTGACTCAGGATGATGACCGGATCACAGTAAAAACTCTGAAGACCAAATATCCACAGGGCGCAGAGCGCCAGGTGATCTATGTGACTACAGGAAGAAAGATTTATTCCAAAATGCTTCCGGCGGATGCGGGATGCGTTGTAGACAACGTGCAGACCGTATTGGCGGTCTATGATGCTGTTTGTAAGTGTACGCCGTCTATGAGCCGCGTTATGACACTGACAGGAGACGCCATGGCGGAGCCCCAGAACTATGAGGTGAAGTTTGGAATGAGCCATGCTGAGCTTCTGGAAGACGCTGGCGGGCTGGTGGAAGCTGGAGCAGAAAAGATCATCTCTGGTGGACCGATGATGGGAATGGCGATGTATGAACTGAATGTCCCGATCACGAAGACCAGCTCTTCGATCCTTGCCATGTCAAAGGATGAGGTGGCGGCATGTGAGCCGACCAACTGTATCCGGTGTGGACGCTGCGCCACAGTCTGTCCAAGCCATCTGGTGCCGCAGAAAATGGCAGAGGCAGCAGAGCGCTCAGACCTGGCTCTGTTTGAGAAGTTAAATGGTATGGAGTGTTATGAATGTGGAACCTGTACTTATGTGTGCCCGGCAAAGAGGAGACTCACTCAGGCATTTAAGCAGGCGAGACGGGCTGTTATGGATAATGCCCGTAAAACGAAATAGTCTGCGGAGAATGGAGGTAAAGAATGGATAAGTTATTGAATGTATCATCATCTCCTCATGTCCGTGATAAATCTTCGACAAAATCAATCATGAGAGATGTTGTGATTGCTCTTGTACCGGCGACGCTGGTAGGTGTTGCCAATTTTGGTGCGAGAGCGGTACTTGTAATATTGACAACGTGTGTAAGTGCGATACTTGCAGAATACATATGGCAGAGATGTATGAAGCAGCAGGTTACTACCAGTGATTTCAGTGCCCTGCTTACAGGACTATTACTGGCATTGAACCTGCCAGCAACTCTGCCGCTCTGGATGTGTGTTCTAGGAGGCGTGTTTGCTATTATCATCGTGAAGCAGCTATTTGGCGGTCTGGGACAGAACTTTATGAACCCGGCGCTGGGGGCAAGATGTTTTCTGATGCTTTCCTTTAGCAGCGCCATGACAAACAGTTTTGCCATCCCCAAAGGGAAGTCCGTCTTGGATACAGTCTGGGGTGGTTATCAGGCGACACTGGATGCAGCATCCAGCGCTACGCCGCTGATGCAGGTAAAAGAAGCTGCTGGCGGCGCTGATGTGGTGGCAAGTCTCAAGGATATGTTTCTTGGTACGACTTGGGGTACCATCGGTGAGACCTCTGTTCTTGCTCTTTTGATCGGTGGTATTTATCTGATCGTAAAGAAAATTATCGACTGGAAGATCCCGGTGATCTACATTGGAACCTTTGTAGTATTTAATTTTATCTATGTCTGTGTGGCAAAAGATGCTTACATGCCGGTATTTTATGAGGTATGCGGCGGCGGTCTCATGCTGGGAGCGTTCTTTATGGCGACGGATTATGTGACCAGCCCGATCACCGATAAAGGAAAGATTATATATGCCGTTCTTCTGGGACTTCTGACCGGATTGTTCCGTTTCTTCGGAGAGTCCGCAGAGGGTGTATCATTTGCGATCATCATCGGTAACCTGTTTGTGCCGTTGATCGAGATGGTCACCATTCCAAAAGCATTTGGAAAGGAGGGCAAAGGGAATGAGTAGTGAAAAGAAAGAGCGTTCATTTGTGGTTGATGCCGTAATCCTTTGTTTAATTACCCTGATACTCGGCGGGATTCTCGCCGGTGTGTACATGGTGACGAAAAAACCTATCGAGAATGCCCAGGCGAAGACCGATAATGAAGCCTGCGAGGTTGTGTTAAAGGCAGTGGAAAAAGTGGCTGCCGGCATGGAGTTGAAAGTGGCAGATGATGCGGAGGACGCAGCAGAGAAGGCCAATAAATTCCTACAGGAACACGTGATTGATAAATCATCTGCAGAAGGAAAAGTAGAGGAAGAATCCGGGGATTCCTACTCAAAGCATGTTGTGGTATCCACAGTGAAAAAGATTCAGGCAGATGGCCAGGATGTGGGTCATGTCTATATCGCGGATGCGAAAAAAGGATATGGCGGTAGCATTTCCTTCGTAATGGGTGTCTGTGGCGGCGTGGTCACAGGAATTGAGATTACAAATCAGTCGGAGACAGCTGGTCTTGGTGCCAATTGTACCAGTGACGAGTTTAAATCTAAATTTAGTTTTGAAAAGGGAATCCAGTACCCGTCTTCGGACAGTCTGCCGATGTATTTTAAAGCGGGAACGACACCAAAGGATTCCAAAGGGCAGATTGAGGCGATGTCCGGTGCGACAGTAACCTCACGCGCCATCACCAACGCGGTGAAAGGAATTCTCTTATACGATAAGGAAGGGGGTGTTCAGGGATGAGTAAATATACAGAACGGCTTCAAAACGGAATCATCAAAGAAAACCCTACCTTTGTCATGATGCTTGGAATGTGTCCGACGCTTGCTGTTACATCCAGCGCAGTGAACGCCATTGGCATGGGATTGTCTACAACTGTAGTGCTTATCCTCTCCAATATGATGATCTCGGCGCTTCGTAAAGTGATTCCGGACCGGGTACGTATCCCGGCGTTCATCGTAGTAATCGCGTCCTTCGTGACGATCGTGCAGCTGCTATTGAAGGCATATCTGCCATTTTTGGACAGCGCCCTGGGTGTATACATTCCGCTGATCGTGGTAAACTGTATCATTCTTGGCCGTGCGGAGGCTTATGCTTCGAAGAGCCCGGTACTGCTGTCTGCCCTGGACGGAGTGGGAATGGGCCTTGGATTTACTCTGGGTCTTACCTGCATCGGTATTTTCCGCGAGATTCTCGGAAGTGGTGCGATTTTCGGATTTGAATTTATTCCAGATGATTTTCATATTGCAATGTTCGTTATGGCGCCGGGAGCATTTTTCGTACTTGCCGGGCTGACAGCCCTTCAGAACAAGCTGAAGATGCCATGCGCCACCAATACGCCGGAGGCAGAGGAGATCTCCTGTACCGGTAACTGTGCAGCCTGTGCAGGTCATGTGGAAACCTGCGGAAAAGCTCCTGAGGAGGCGGCTGCCAGCAGAGAGGAGGATGAAAAAGAATGAGTATATTTACAATTCTCTTTACCGCTGCTCTCGTAAACAACTTCGTGCTCAGCCAGTTTATGGGTATCTGCCCCTTCCTCGGCGTCAGCAAGAAAGTGGAGACAGCGGCGGGAATGGGTGGTGCCGTACTTTTTGTAATCACCATCGCATCCCTTTGTACCAGTCTGTTGTATAATTATCTTCTGGTACCTTTTGAGCTGGAATACCTGAATACCATTGTATTTATCCTCGTGATCGCAGCCCTGGTACAGTTTGTGGAGATGGTATTGAAAAAGAAGATGCCAGCCCTTTACAAATCCCTGGGTGTGTACCTTCCTCTGATCACTACGAACTGTGCTGTACTCGGTGTGGCGCTGCTCAGCGTACAGAACGAGTACAATGTGCTGGAGAGTGTGATCAACGGTATCGGCGCTTCTATTGGATTCCTGATCGCCATTGTTCTGATGGCAGGTATTCGTGAGAAACTTGAAAACAGTAATATTCCTGAGGTCTTCAAAGGCACACCGATCGTTCTGATCACCGCTGGTCTGATGGCGATTGCGTTCTGTGGCTTTGGCGGCGTCGGCTTTTGATAAAAGGAGGGCACTTATATGAATACGATCATAATATCAGTGGTACTCCTTGGAGTGCTTGGTATCGCCATCGGACTTCTTCTGGGCGTGGCTGGAAAGTTTTTCTCAGTAGAGGTAGATGAGCGGGTGGAACAGGTAAGAGAATGTCTTCCGGGCAATAACTGCGGCGGCTGTGGATTCCCAGGGTGTGATGGTCTGGCAGAGGCGATCGTTGCCGGCACAGCGGAAGTAAACGGCTGTCCTGTAGGCGGAGCTCCGGTGGCAGAGAAGATTGGATCGATCCTCGGTGTAGAGGCTGGATCTGCCGTGAAGATGGTGGCGAAGGTGCGTTGCGCTGGAACCTGCGAGCAGGCGTCTGTGAAGTATAATTACATCGGCGCCCAGGACTGCCGCCAGGCGGTAATGGTACCAGGACGTGGTGACAAATCCTGTACCTATGGCTGTCTTGGACTTGGCTCCTGTGTGGCAGCCTGTCAGTTTGGTGCACTCTCGATCCAGGATGGCATCGCTGTGGTAGATAAAGAAAAATGTGTGGCCTGCGGAAAATGTGTGGACACTTGTCCAAATTCTGTCATTTCCCTGGAGCCATACGACACTAAATATCAGGTGCAGTGTAATTCCCACGATAAGGGCAAAGACGTGATGAGTGTGTGTAAGTCTGGATGTATCGGCTGCGGACTCTGCGTGAAACAGTGTGAGTTCGGTGCGGTTACGCTGGAAAATAACCTGGCGGTCATTGATCCCGAGAAATGCCAGAACTGTGGCAAATGTGCGGAGAAATGTCCGAAGAAGATTATTATGTAAAGATATATACGGAACGTTATGGGAGAGTGTGACTCATCGCGAATCACACTCTTCCTATTTTAGAGTTTTTATTTCCCGACAGCCCCATGTTGTTTTGAATTCCAATATTAGTTGATAAGTGAATTAAAACTCATGAAAATGAAAAGGTTTTAAAGGAGGAGAAGTTTTATGATTAATTGGTTGCATCAGGAAGATGGATTTTGTGAAGGAAGTTTCAAAAGTCATGTTTTTCATGATGAAGAAAACGGTAATGAGCTGAGAGTTGGTGTTAAAAGTGCTGCTTTGAAAGAATGTGCTGAAAGATGTGTTGAGGCATTTAATAATTTATCGGAGTCTGTGATTAATGAAATCTGTAAAGAAATCTTAAATTGTGCAAAAGAATGTGGTATGGATGAGGAATATGAATTGCCTGTTCCTGATAATGCTCTTGATATTTTAAATTACTGCTGGTTTACAACACTATATGTAAACATGTTAAGCGAGAATGATGAGGTAGCCTATGTTGTTGAAGGTGAAGGGGACTGGGGTGATGTGGTTGGTTTTGCTGTAAAAAACAATAAGGTGATTTATGTTGGAGCGGATTATTTTGATTATATGAAAGAAGATTAACAGTCCCGTTTATTGCATGGTAGAGAAGACATATAATAAAAAGATGAAGGAATACTTATGAAAACAATAAGGATCTTTGATGAAAAAAATTATGACACATCCTGGCAAAGGACTGAAAGAGAGGGATTAGGCTTTATCCTGATAGAAGATATGTAACGAGAGATTTGATAAAAGCTGGTCTGTTTCGTATTGAGAGACTTTCAAGTTTTGTGTAAACTCAAAAATGGTGTTAGTATATAAATGCGGACAGAAAAAGTTGAACAACCTATACTATCAAATGAAAGAGCAAAGGAGATGTTCAACATGGCGAAAAATCAAAAATCTTACACTCCGGAATTTAAACAGCAGATCGTGGATCTGTATCATGCCGGAGGAACTTCGTATCCACAACTGGAACGTGAATATGGCGTAAACTGGAGTATGATTAGCGGCTGGGTAAAGCAGCTTTCCCCTATCAAGGTATCAGAGGAGGAAACGGTCACCCTCAAGGAGTATAAGGCTCTCCAGAAAGAAATCCAGCGCCTTAAGACCGAGAATGAAATATAGCCTTTGAGGATTCCAAACGCAGATACGGGGCTGTCAAACTATGCCGTGTACTCAATGGCGCCGGGACACCCTGCAGCATCAAGCGGGTCCAGAGGCATATGGCAGAGCAGGGACTGCGCTCTGTGGTAGTAAAGAAGTACAGCCACCATGCCAATCACGGCAGTATCCCAGATGATAAAGTGAATATCCTGAAACGTGATTTTGGAACAGAAACCATCAACCAAAAATGGTGCACAGATATTACCTACATCCATGTGCAGAAAGAAGGATGGACTTATCTGGCGTCTGTCATGGATTTGTGCAGCCGTAAAATCATCGGCTATGCCTATGGCACATCTATGACAGCGGAACTGGCAGTGAAAGCGGTAGAGAATGCCTGCCTGAACGTCAGGGATACAAAAGGAACTTAAAAAAGCAGCATAATCTTTCGACTTTTTTTGTCCAAAGCATTGACATAGATCCAAAAAACGCCGCAGTTTGCGACGCTTCCCATAGCTGCACAGATGAAGAAACGGAGGATTTTAATCCCCCGTTTCCTTGCTGTCCGCTGTTCTCAATAGACGCGATATAGCGCGGCGCAATGTTCAGCTTGTCCGCTAACTGGTTGCGCGATATGTCCTTTGCCTTTCTTGCACATTTTACCGTTCACCTTTCCATCTTGGATATGAGTACACATATCATAGTGTTGACAGTAATAGAACATATTATTTGTAGCCTGTCTATTGCTATTATTCGTAAGTCCGTATATAATGTGATTTAAGAAAGGGCGTAGATAATATGACAGAGTACATTACAGCTTCCGAAGCAGCAAAAAATTGGGGCATTTCAGAAAGACGGGTACAGAAGCTATGCGAAGAAAACCGTATTCCCGGTGTTTCTAAATTTAGTTATATGTGGCTAATACCAAAGGACGCAAAAAAGCCTGTTGACGGCAGGAGAAAAGGTGGTGTAATCAATGGATAGTAAGATATTGTTAGTAGATGATGAAAAAGACATTGCTGATTTAATAGAAGAAGTATTGCGTCAAGATAGTTTTGAAAATATTAAGAAAGTGTACACAGGTATGGACGCTGTACAGGTATGCCGGGAATATCAACCGGACGTGGTTGTTTTGGATATTATGCTGCCGGACATTGACGGTATTGAGGTTTGCAAGCAAATACGGGAGTTCTCGTTTTGCTCTATCCTGTTTCTTTCCTCAAAGAATGATGATATTGACAAAATACTTGGACTGTCCTGCGGCGGTGACGATTATATCACAAAACCCTTTAGCCCACGGGAGATTGTCTATCGTATCAAAGCGCAGCTCCGCCGCCAGCAATACCAGTCTGTCATGCGGACAGACGTAAAAGGGCTGCTGACTGTCGGAGGACTTGCGCTTGATAGAGAAAGCAGCCGGATTTATAAAAATGAAAAGGAAATTGATTTGACCGGGAGGGAATTTCTGCTATTGTCTTATCTCATGGAAAATGCAGATAAGATTATCAGTAAGGAACGACTATATGAACAGGTGTGGGGGGAATACAGCAGCATTTGTGATAATACAATCATGGTACATATTCGCCATATTCGGGAAAAGATTGAAGATACCCCGTCAACCCCGAAACAACTGATTACGATAAAAGGCTTGGGCTATAAGCTAAAGAAAAGGACTGATTAAATGAAGCAATCCGGCTACCGTACCACCTTTCACATATATTCAATATTCTTCTTGTCGCTGTTAGGGACGCTCCTTGTGGTGTGCTGCCTTTTTGCCATGCTCATTACCGCGCCAAACCCGAACGGCAAAAATGTTCGCAGCGATTGGGCTAAAAATTTTACTTTAGATTTTTCGGACTACATTATCTTTGTAGACGGAAGCCCCACGGTAAAACAGACAGGCATAGAACGATTGCAGGATAACCATATCGGACTGCAAATTTTGGACACCGCCGGAAATGAAGTATATGCGTGCCAAAAGCCTGGCAATGCACAGGACACTTACTCTAACGCTGACCTTTTACAGCTTAATCAGACTGGACACCTTGATACAGAGGATATGACTTCCTTTGTAGGTATTGTAACAGAGTGCGGAAAAGAATATGCCTATATTCTCCATTTCCCTATGAACATTCAAAAAGTAACCATGTACTTAAACGGGGAACGGTTTACAGGCGGGAAAAAAATTGTTTTCTCAACGATTGGAGTTTTATTAGCAGTAATCATTTCTTTAGGGTTGGTATATGGTTTTCTTATGACAAAAACCATACGCAAATTGGTAACGTCCATACAGGATATTTCTGGACGCTGTTATCTTCCTGTTAAGGCAAAAGGTGCATTTAGGGATCTATACAATAGTCTGAATGAATTGGACGCGGGTGTAAAGACAAGCGATAAGCTGCGGGAGGAAACGGAAAATATGCGCCGGGAATGGATTGCTAATATTACCCATGACTTAAAGACCCCACTATCCCCGATTAAAGGCTATGCGGAAGTTTTACATGATGACACAGAAAAAACAGCAGTTGAGTACAGGCGGTATGCGGGCATTATGCTAAAAAACGCGGCATATATGGAAAATCTAATTGACGATTTAAAATTAACATGGCAATTAGAAAACGGTACACTTCCGGTAAATAGGCAGGAACAGAATATTGTCCGCTTCTTGCGGGAACTGTCCATTGATATATTGAACCGCCCCGAATACGAAAACCGCATGATTTTGTTCGAGTGCAGCGATAATATTACAGACGAAACAGCACTCTTATCCTTTGACACAAAGCTTTTTACAAGGGCGTTTCAAAATCTGATTATCAATGCGTTTGTGCATGGAACTAAAGATACGGAAGTAACCGTAAAAATCGGGGTTTCTGAAAGTGAGTTGACTATAAACGTATCAGACAATGGCGGCGGCATGAGTAATGTGGTGGCAGAACGATTATTTGAGCGATATTACAGAGGGACAAATACGGAGAGCAAAACCGAGGGGACAGGCTTAGGGCTTGCAATCGCAAAGAACATTGTAGAGCTTCATGGCGGTACAATTTCAGTTAATAGTACCCCCGGTGTTGGGACTTCTTTTCTTATCCGTTTTCCCGGCAATTAAGGTTAATTAAGGCAGGATAAAAATTTAATTAAGGTTGACCGTTTACTATGTTAAGTGTAGTGACGGTCAACCTTTTTTCTGTTTATAGACGAGGAGGTGGAACATGAAAAAGAAAAAGGTACTTTCATTGTTAGCAACGATACTGATTACCGCCCTTGTGTGTTTTAGAGGTTGACGCTGTATCGGGCGCAACGCTTACCAGTGATACCGTTCTGAAAGCAATCGAAAATGCGTTGAAATGACGCATGGAAAGTAGGTGTGGACTTGAAAATTATTCTAAAGTATATCTTAACAAACGTAAAAGAGCGTAAAGCAAGAACTTTCGTTATGCTTCTTTCAATCCTGCTGTCTGCTATGCTGCTGTTCGTTTCCTTTTCTATTGGCGTTTCTTATGAAAGCGCACAACGGAAAATGGCGCGCGGCATGGCGGGGAGTGCGACTGTTTCTGTTCAGAGTGTGGAGGGCAGTATTCATGCAGACGATATTCCCGCCTTGCCAGACATACAGAAAAAAGCAGGAATTGTAGAGGGTACTTCCCTTTACCATGAAAACGGATACTATGAAACGGTTGACCTCTTGGCGGCTGATATGGAAGCATTAAATCAAATCAATAAACCACGACTAATTGGTGGCGGCGAAGTTACCGCATTTTCCGGCAATCAGATTATCTTGCCGGACAGGTTTACATCAAAATATGGCATAGAAAAAGGCGATACTGTTACATTACAAATAAATGGCTCGCCAGTGGATTTTGAAGTAGCGGAAATTGCCGCTTATGACACAGTTTTCCTGCGTCACACAAGGGGTGCAACAGCACTTCTGCCTTTGGAAACCATAAAAGAAGTTTTGGGGTGGGAGGACGGTTATAGCGAAATTCTGATTGAACCCGCCCCAAATAGTACAACAGGCAATCTTATTTCTGAACTGAAAAATGCTCTTGATAACGGAAAGTACCGGGTATCGGAGGTTGTCAATGAAGCGCAGATAGCCGCCGACGCAAGGCAGAAATCCATGCCTTTCTTTCTAATCAGTTTCTTTTCATTAACTATGAGTATTTTTATCATTTACAGCAGCTATAAAGTCATTACCTTAGACCGTTTACCGATCATTGGCACATTCCGCAGTATCGGCGCGACAGAAAAGACCGTAACCCGTATTCTGCTTTTGGAAAGCCTGTTTTACGGCTGCACAGGCGGGTTGATTGGTATTCCTATTGGTATGATTGTATTAAAAGGCATTTTGCAGGGAATGGGCAAATCATTATCACAGGGAATTGAAATCCTCGTTGTTATCTCTGTTCCCGGCGTTATTCTTTCTTTTGCGGTTGCGGTAATCGTGTCTTTGTTTTCGGCATGGCTGCCTGTCCGCAGGGCAAGCCGACTACCGATAAAAGATATTGTCTTAGGTACGGTGGAGGAAAAGCATATTCCGCGTCCTCTGATTGTCGGAATAGGGATTGTATTGTTTATCATGTCTGCTTTGTTGCCGCACTTTGCGTCCGGCACTATGCTTTATCTTACGGGTGGTTTTTCCCTGTTAGGTCTGATTGCTGCTACTATCCTTGTGATACCGATTTTCACAAATATAGTAAGCGCAGGATTGGAGCGCTTCTATGGTGCGGTAGCAGGAAATGAGGGCAGGATTGCCGCCCGCAACATGAAAGATAATAAGAATGTCACGCAGAATATTACGCTACTGTTCATCAGCATATCAGCGATTATTGCAATCAGTGTAGTGGGGAATTTTGTGACAACTTATATCAGCGACGTATTTCATGGCGCAGAGCTTCAAGGTTTTGCCGACGGACACATGAAGCCGGAATTTGTGGAACAGGTAAAAGAGATGGACGGAGCAGAAAAAGTATTACCTCTTTATGTATTTAAGAACAATGTACAGGGGAATAGTGAACCCATTTCCCGTTTAGAGGGAACGGATAATTTGGAATGGTATAATTCCATGTTTGCACTTCATTACACGGATAGTCCAATGAGCGAACAGGCTGCGCTCTCTTTTGCTTCTGGTGAACGGGCAGTAATTATAAACGAAGATTGCATGAAGCGGGGCGGTTTTTCCATAGGCGATACGATTACGCTGTCAAACGGAACAAGCGGAAATTCCTATGTAGTGGTAGGCAGTTTCAAATCAAGGGCAACTGATGTGGAAGCAGTCATTCCATCTATGTATGCCGTATCTGACTTTGGCGCGTCTGACTATGACCTTTTAGCTTATACCGCCGCAGACCCCGACGCAATCATGGTACAGATACGGGCTTTGTTTGGGGAAACCTCAAATTGGAGCCGTACCGTGGAGGAATTTAATAACGACGCGCTCGCAACTGTTGGCGCATTTTTACAGCCAATGCACAGCATGACCTATTTTATCCTGCTGCTTGCGACTGTCGGCGTTATCAATAACCTTTTAATCAACTATATACAAAAGCGGCGCACCATTGCCATGTATAAATCCATTGGACTAAGTAACCGTCAAAACAGAAAGATGACACTGATAGAGGGCTTTTCTTCCGGGCTTATCGGTGCTGTCATTGCTATTGTTGTTTCTTACATGGAAATACAGACTATTTTCCTTGTTGCGGCACCCAAAATTTCAATGACACCGGAACTGGACATTTGGACATTTCTCGTTGCGGGGACATTAGGAATTATCGTTACCCTGCTTGGCTCCATAGTACCAATTTTTAAAAGCCGAAAAATGAAACTGGTGGAAGAAATAAAATTTGAGTAAGGAGGGCTTGCCAAATGAACATATTAACAGAGGAAGTTGCCATTGAGGGCAAAAATATAATTAAGGACTTTCAGCTTGGTGATACCAAAACAAGAGTGCTTAAAAACATATCGCTGAAAGTGATACAGGGTGAATTTGTTTCCATCATGGGACAGTCCGGCTCTGGAAAAAGTACGCTGCTTTATATTCTCGGAGGGCTTGATGTACCTACAAGCGGCTCTGTCTTTATGAACGGCATGGATATTTCAAAATTCAATGATGAAAAAATGAGCCGGATAAGGCGGCAGAATATAGGATTTGTTTTTCAGTTTTACAACCTTATCCCCAACTTGAATGTGGCAGAAAATATCATGCTTCCGCTTTTGTTGGACGGAAAGAAAATGCGGGACTATAAAAAACCTCTGAAAGATATTTTAGAGGTAGTCGGCTTATCGGACAAACGAGGGCATACCCCCCGCGAATTGTCCGGGGGACAACAGCAACGTGTCGCAATCGCCCGCGCACTAATTGGAAATCCCGAAATCCTGTTTGCAGACGAACCTACGGGAAACCTTGATAGTCATACAGGAGCAGAGATAATGAGTTTGTTGCAGCGTATCAACAAGGAACGCGAACAGACAATTATCATGGTTACTCATTCACCGGAAGCGGCGAAAAGCAGCAACCGTGTTATCACCGTAAGTGACGGACTACTTGAATAACCACACCATTTAGCCGAATAAAAATACCTCTGCTGTACGACGGCAAAAGAAAAAAAGCCGTCGTACAGCAGAGGTATTTTCACACGCCTATTCATACACGGCGGCGTAAAGGAGGACGCTGCCGTGGTACAAAAACTCAATCGACACATTCCGACAAACAACTTTTTATCAAAAAAAGCCCGCCCACCGACACGGGATATTCCGGCTTCATAGATGATTACACGCATCATTATAATACTGTTTATATTTCACTTGCGCCCGACTGCGTTTTGCAGCCGGGCTTTTTTGCGCTCCTTTCAAAAATCAATTCCCTTTTCCGTTTCCAGTGCTAATTTGCGTTGTTTTCCGCTATCTCCTTAACCTTTTTTGTTATCTGTTCCTCGGCTATCCGCTTAAATACCGTTTCCATTTTTTCAGTGCCTACATAGTGTCTTTCCACGATTATTTTTGTGGGTGGGTGCTGTCGGGTGGCTCTTTGCTGTGTACTGCTGTCTTTGCTCATAAATCTGCTCCTTTACAATAAAATAGAGCGCATAGACTGTTTCTATACGCTCTGACGCTGTGTTTTATATTACTTATTCAGTTGTGATTGTGGTAATGGTTGTTTAGACAAATTGTAATTTATTGGTGTGGTTTATACCAAATATCTATTTCTTCTTTTTCTGGAATTTCAAACAGAGAAGAAACTTTATTTAGTAATCCCTCATCAACATAAAAACTTGATCCGCCATTTCCAGATATGACTTCATTATTTCTTTTTTCAATATTTTCATACCAAGTCTTATCATCAATATCAATATAATGCATTTCTACCAAAACCCCATTATTTTCTCCATATCTTTTTATTTCTTTCCTATTTTCTTTTGTCCAAAATCCCCAATCTAAAATTACAGTGCATCCTGCATTTACAATTTCCACTGCTTTTTTTCTTAAATATAAATTAACTCTTCTAGCAAATTCATCATAACCTTCACCTTGTTGATTATTTGTTAAATCATAGGTTACTTCATCTGTAGATAAAATCACAGCATGCTCTTGTTCTTTTAATCGATTAGCATAATATGTTTTACCACAACCAATCTTTCCACATATACAAAGTAATTTTGCCATAACACACCTCACTTACAAATTCCGATTGTGATTTGATGATTTTTAAGGGAAATATTAGCTGTTATATTTTGTTATTAAAATATCCGCAAACCCTTGAAAACACTAAATTTATCGCAGGTGAACTTTCCTTTAAGATTTTCCTTTTTAAAATTGTATCTTATTCATTTGATTTTGTCAAGATTAGTTGACACATTTTCTTCAAGGATTTTGTATCCTATGCTGCTTCTTTCAGGGAATCATAGTATTGCTGTCGTTTAACCATAGGAGGAAGCCCTCC
>CAJTFB010000030.1 GCA_910575665.1 Eubacteriaceae bacterium | reverse complement strand
GCTGCCGCCGCATGCGGCGGCAGCGCTCTTCCATAGTGTACTCATGTCGTTTACCGCTCTTATGTCGTTCTTTTTTATAATGAAAACACCAGTATTTGCTTCGCAATCTTTTCCATGAGAGCCACCGCACTGTGCAAGCTTGCTTGCAAACAGTGCGGTGGCTCTCATGGAACACCTTCGGTGCATGCTGGTGTTTTAATTATAATTTGCCCGCCGCACTCACAGTTTATTCGTCCACGTTGTGGTATACTGCCTGAACGTCATCATCTTCGTCCAGAAGATCCATAATACGGTTAAACATTTTTTTATCTTCTTCATCCGTCAGCTCCACATAGGTCTGTGGAAGCATCGTGACCTCTGCCTGTGCCATTGGCACTCCTTCTTTTTCCAGCGCTTCACGCACCTGACTGAAATCATCCGGTGCAGTCAAAATCTCGTAGCTGTCTTCTTCCTCATTAAAATCCTCTGCTCCCGCATCCAGCGCCAGCATCATAAATTCATCGGCATCGGTTTCATATTCTTCTTTATCAATGATGATCTGTCCTTTTGTTTCAAACATATAGGAGACACAGCCTGTCGTACCCACGTTTCCGTTTCCTTTTGTAAAAGCATTTCGCACGTTGGATGCGGTACGGTTTTTATTGTCCGTCAATGCTTCTACAATGATCGCTGTTCCATTGGGACCATATCCTTCATATGTAATATTTACATAATTTACCGCATCTACATTGCCAGCTGCCTTCTTGATTCCTCGGTCGATGGTATCATTTGGCATGTTATTTGCCTTTGCCTTTGCGATTACGTCGCGGAGTTTACTGTTATTATTTGGATCCGGTCCGCCTTCTTTCACCGCCACAGCGATCTCACGACCGATCACAGTAAATATCTTTCCCTTTTTCGCATCATTTTTTTCTTTTTTATGTTTGATATTTGCAAATTTAGAATGTCCTGACATCTTTTCCCTCTTTTCTGCATGGTGAATTCTGCTCACCACCGCTTGATTTTTTTATTTAAATATTGTTCGTTTATCCATCCGCCATGGAATGGATCAGCGACTGCATGCTCTCCATAACAGAAGCCACCTGTTCTTCTGTCTTTACCGCACACAGGATCGTATCATCTCCAGCGATAGAACCGACGATGCCTTCCAGCTTTACAGCATCGATAGCTGCCGCTACTGCCATCGCCATACCGCTGACAGTCTTGACCACCAGCAGGTTTCCCGCCTGTTCCATGGATACCACACCATCCTGCAGCACACCGGTATACTGCCTGCCAAAACCACTGCTGCCACCACCGCCGCCCTCGGTAGAAACAGTATAACGCTGCTTCACCCGGATCCCCGGCACTTTGATCAGAGACATCTCCCGGATATCCCTGGACACCGTCGCCTGGGTAACCGAATATCCCGCTTCATTCAGATGACGCGCCAGATCTTCCTGGGTCTCCACCTCATTTTCACGAATGATCTCCATGATCTTTTCCTGTCTTTGTTTCTTCATTTTAACACCTATTTCCGATTAAGCTTACTTCGCATTTTTTCATAAAAACCGACATCGCCAAGGCAGACCATGTCCACCATCTGCTCTGCCTTCCGGATATAGACTACATCCCCGGTGGAAGCATTCCACAAGATCTCCCCATCACACCGAACAGAGGCTTCATCCATATAGGATTCCCGCGTCCTCTCTACCTGAATCCGTATCGTATCCTCCGAGGACACGACAAGACTTCGTTTGTTCAGGGAGTGAGGACAGATCGGCGTAATCACCAGCGCTTCCATATCCGGAGAGAGCACCGGACCGCCCGCTGACAGATTATAGGCAGTAGAACCGGTGGGAGTGGCGACGATAACCCCATCCGCCACATAGGTATCCATCAGTTCGTCGTTGACCCATACACTGGTGGTGATCATCCTTCCGATATCCTTTTTGCCGACAATGATCTCATTGATCGCCAGGCTCTCTTCCCCTCCCGACTCGATCATTCCGGTTAATATAATTCTCTTTTCGATGCTATAGCGCCCGGACATCACCATATCCAGCGCCTGATACATCCGCGGCCTCTCCACCTCAGTTAAAAAACCGAGAGTTCCAAGGTTCACTCCCAGGATCGGTATTTTCTGTCCGGCGATTTTTTTTGCCGCCTGGATCACCGTGCCGTCTCCTCCCAGTACCAGCGCCATATCCACCTCTTGGTCCAGACATAATGCATCCTTATGACTCAATATTGTAACATAGTATTCGGATTTTTCCAAATATGTTTTTATCACGTTTGCCACGGACCGCCCGGTGTCCTTTTCTTCGTTCACGATCAGGCAAAAATTTTTCACTGTTGCACCTCCATCAAACATCTAGATCCCCGGCATGTTTTACCGCATGTTCCTGGGCATCCTCCACGATCTGTCGGATTTCCTCTTCTTGTACCTGGGATATTCCCCCAAACTCCTGATTGTCCTTCTTTATATATAGAAGATATTCAATATTACCTTCGGGTCCGCGGATCGGGGAAAAATCCAGACCACAGATCGTAAATCCCAGACTCCCAGCGTATGAAATAATGCTCTCGATCACGTCTCGGTGCACAGCGGGATCTCTGACAACTCCCTTTTTGCCCACCTTTTCTCTGCCCGCCTCAAACTGCGGCTTGATCAGGCACACCATCGATGCCCCTTCCTTCATCAAAGCTTTTACTGGTTCCAGCACCTTGGTAAGAGAAATAAATGCCACATCAATAGATACAAAATCTACCAATTCACCGATGTCCTCTGGCGTCACATAACGGATATTGGTCTTTTCCATGGATCTCACCCGCTCATCCTGACGCAACTTCCAGGCCAACTGATTGGTCCCCACATCCACCGCATAGACAAAAGCCGCCCCATTCTGAAGCATACAATCTGTAAATCCACCCGTAGAAGCTCCCACATCCATACAGACCTGATCCTTTAATTCGATCGGAAATACTGATATTGCCTTGTCCAGTTTGTAGCCGCCCCGACTGACAAACTTTAGCTTTTTCCCCCGTATCTCGATGCATACCTCTTCCGGAAACTTTTGCCCAGCCTTGTCCTCTCTCTGGTCATTCACAAAGACATTTCCTGTCATGATCACTGCCTTTGCCTTTTCTCTAGATTCTACCATACCTTGGTTCACCAGTAGTACATCCAGTCTCTCTTTCATCCTTTTCTCCATTCACGCGATTGTTACACATGTTCTCTAAGCATTCTTTCAATCTTTTCTGCGACACTCCTCGCATCCATTTCCAGTCTTTCATACAGTTCCTCCGGGGCTCCATGTTCCACAAAACAGTCATCAATGGAACAATTCAGAAATATCTCCGGCACACATCCTTCGTCCACGAATAGCGCCTCCGCCTGCTGACCAAACCCTCCATTTTTTACATTATCCTCCAGCGTTGCCACCATTTGGTGGGAACGCACCAGATCCAGCAGCAATTCCTTGTCAAAAGGTTTTACAAACCTCATATTTATCACGGTACAATAAATGTTCTTTTCCTGTAACAAACGCCCCACATCCAGCGCTGTCTTCGTCATATTTCCCACAGCAAAAAGCACCGCATCCCCTTTGATCTGCCCTGGGTCCGCCTCTTCCTTTTCTTCCAGCAATCTTCCTCGCACCATCAGGATCCGGGCGCGTCCCAGTTCCCAGTGCTTTTCACAGATGATTTCTTCTCTGCCTTCTTCATAAATATCCCCTCTCGGATACCGCACTGCTACCGGTCCATTATGGTCATAGGCAAAATCCAAGCACTGCTCCAGCTCTCTACCACTCATCGGTGAGAGCACTGTCATATTGGGAATCGAGGTGAGATAGGAGATATCGAAAATACCCTGATGGGTATCGCCGTCCCGTCCCACAATTCCGCTGCGATCTACCGCGAAGATAACCGGCAACTCATTCAGACAGATATCATGAATTAACTGATCATAAGCCCTCTGTAAAAAGGTGGAATAAATGGACACCACTGGCCGCATTCCGCCTGCCATCAGTCCAGCGGCAAAAGTCACCGCATGCTCTTCCGCGATTCCCACATCGAAAAACCGCCCTGGATACTTCAATGCGAATTCTTTCACTCCAGTTCCGTCGGGCATGGCGGCGCATACAGACACGAGTTCTGGACATTGCTTTCCCTTTTTTACCATCCAATCTCCAAATACATCCGTGTAGGTTCTCCCTCCAGTCTCCTCGATCTCTCCCGTCTTCGGCAGAAAACGCCCCACTCCGTGGAAGGCAGATGGATTGTTCTCCGCGGGAAGATACCCCTTTCCTTTCTTCGTCACCACATGCACCAGCACCGGGCGATTTTTAATCCGTGCCGCTGCCCGGAATGCTTCCAGCATATCCTTTATATTATGCCCGTCAATGGGCCCCACATAAATGATTCCCATCTCCTCAAACAGCATCCCAGGCACTAGGAGATGTTTCAGGGAATTCTTGGCGTTCTTTATGGTCTCCGCCATAGAAATCCCCACGTTAGGGATCCGGTCGAGACGCTCTTCGATATTTATCTTCAAGTTATTATATTTCTGATTGGTACGCATTTTACCGAGATAGTTTGACATGCCGCCCACATTTTTGGAAATAGACATTTTATTGTCATTGAGTACGATGATCAGGTTGGATTTGAGAGGCTCCGCGTTGTTCAGCGCCTCCAATGCCATCCCACCGGACAAAGCGCCATCTCCGATCACAGCCACCACCTTTTCATCTCCACCCTGGATGTCTCTCGCCTTTGCCATACCTAGTGCTAGGGAAAGTGAGGTGGAACTGTGTCCGGTATTAAAAGTATCCGCCGGGTTCTCGCTTACCTTGGGGAAACCGCTGATTCCGTCCAACTTCCGCAGGGTACCAAACATTTTGTTCCTTCCCGTAAGAAGCTTATGCACATAGGCCTGGTGCCCCACATCCCAGATCAGTTTGTCCTTCGGAAAATCAAGGAACAGATGAAGCGCCATCGTCAGTTCCACCGCTCCCAGGTTCGACGCCAGATGTCCCCCGGTGCGGCTGATGCTCTTCACCAGACGGACACGGATCTCCTTGGCAAGCCTGCGGTAATCCTCAGGCGCTATCTTTTTGATATCATTTTCTTTTTCAATCGTTTTCAGTAAAGTGCCCACAGTTTTCACCTTTTCAAATTATTTATCGCGTTTTGTCAGCCAGCCCATGCATTCCTCCAGAAAAGCTTTATCCCCTGGAAAGGGCGCCAGTATCTCCAGTGCCTCTTCGGTGTATTC
Organism: Eubacteriaceae bacterium; assembly: GCA_910575665.1. Lineage (GTDB taxonomy): Bacteria > Bacillota > Clostridia > Lachnospirales > Lachnospiraceae > Eubacterium_F. The sequence goes on along the minus strand of CAJTFB010000030.1, from coordinate 46,176 downwards.
CTTTACCTTCTCCGACGATTTTTGAATGCCATGGATGGCTGCAAAAGTAGATTTCTCGTTGCGCTCATCGGAATGAACCGGCTTTCCTAACTTCTCTTCATCCCCCACCACATCCAGAATATCATCCTGAATCTGAAAGGCAATCCCAAGCTTCTTCGCTGACAGCTCCAGACTCTGGATCTGTTCCTGAGAAGCTCCCGCCAGAATCCCGCCAATCATAAAGGCCGCCTCTAACAGGGCAGAGGTTTTTGTCTCATATACAAAAAGGAGTGTAGCTTCATCCACAAATTTTCCATTTTCTTCCACATCCACAACCTGTCCGCCCACCATGCCATACATCCCCGCTTTCCGACTCAGAACCCGGAGCGCTTCCGCCACCCGGTCTGTGCTCCCGCTGACAAATGCTTTAAAAGCAGTCTCGTAGGCATAATTTAAAAGAGCATCCCCGGCAAGGATCCCCATGTCCTCTCCGAATTTTTTGTGGGTGGTCAGCATGCCCCGGCGGTAATCATCATTATCCATCGCCGGAAGATCATCGTGCACCAGCGAGTAGGTATGGATCATCTCCAATGCCGCCATAAATGGCTCGATCACCTGGGAATCGGTTCCGCCACACATCTCGTAGACTTCCCGCATCAGGATAGGGCGCAGCCTCTTGCCTCCTGCTCTCACACTGTAATTCACCGCTTCAAAAATGGTTTTCTGATACCCTTCTTCTGCCGGCAGATAACGGTCCAAAATCTGCTCTGCCCTCTGCACCCTCTCAGCCATGCTTTGCTCAAAATCATTCATCTTCTTCACCATCTATATCCTTTTTCATCAGAATCTCAATCTTCTTTTCCACCTTGTCAATGGCTTTATTTCCCTGCACCACCAGCTTCATTCCCTGGGAAAATGTCTTATATGCTTCTTCCAGGGACAATGGTTCGCTCTCCATCTGTTCCACGGTCTGCTCCAGCCGCTCTATGATCTCTTCCAGTTCCATCCTGAAACCTGCCTTTCTTCACCTGTTATATACATTTATTCCCGCCACGCCGCTGTTTCAAACACTTCTTTTATTTCCGCCCGGACACGCCCGTCCGCCAGGGTGATATCCACCTCGTTCCCTGGCTCCAATTTCTTTACGCTCTCAATCCGGTTGCCCTCCAGATCGGTAAAATAGGCAAAACCACTTTCCAGACGTTTCAGCGGGGACATACCGTCCAATTTCCCCGCCAGCAGCTGCAGCCGGTATCTTTTATCCTCCAGCATCCGGTTCATCAGCCCTGTGAGCTTGTCCTCCATATCCGCCACATACTGGCGTTTCTGCAGCACCTGCTGGGACGGATTCAGCACCTTCAGCTGCCGTTCCCGGAAAGCAAGTTCCTGTCTGGCATCGTCGATGCGGTCAAATATGGCGCGGATCAGCCGGTCCTTACACCCAGAAAGAGTTTCCAGCACCAGCCTGACATCATATACTGCCAGCTCTGCCGCCGCTGAGGGCGTGGGAGCACGCAGGTCTGCCACATAGTCGGCAATGGTGGTATCCGTCTCATGTCCCACTGCGGATATGATAGGCGTAGCGCATTCATAGATCGCCTGGGCGGTATTTTCCTCGTTGAACGCCCACAGGTCCTCGATGGAGCCGCCGCCCCGCCCGACGATAATCACATCCACCCTGGCATGATCCAATGTCTGGATTCCTTTTACAATGGTATCACTGGCTCCATCACCCTGTACCTTCGCCGGATACAGGATCAGCTGGACATAGGGATTTCTTCTGGCTGAGATATTTCGGATATCCTGGATCGCCGCCCCGGTATCCGCTGTGACAATGCCAACTTTCTTTACATAGGAAGGAATTGGTTTTTTATGGGCTTCATCAAAATAACCCTTCTGTTCTAATTTCTTTTTCAGCTGTTCATATCTTTCATAGAGAGCTCCCTCTCCCGCCAGAGTGATTTTCTTGGCATACAGCTGATATCTTCCATCTCTCTCATAGACGCTGATGGTCCCGCCTATGATCACCGCCTGACCGTCAGACAGCCGAAAATCCAACCCTCTGCGGTCTCCGGCAAACATGACGCAGCCCAGAGCGGAAGCAGAATCTTTTAATGTAAAATAAATATGCCCAGAGCTGTGGTATTTGCAATTTGAGATCTCCCCTTTTACAAAGACGACCGACAGGGCATATTCCTTTGAAAACATATTTTTAATATACTGATTGATCGCTGATACCGAATAAACTTGTCCTCTATTCATCTGCAATATTTCCTAACATCCCGTTGATAAATGCTGCACCGCCCTCGGCGCCATATTTTTTCCCAAGCTCTACCGCCTCGTTGATCGCCACTCCCACAGGGATCTCTTCGTCAAAGATCACTTCGTAGACCGCCAGCCGGAGAATCGCAAGCTCTTCCTTGCCGATCCGGTCCAGCTTCCAGCCCCTGGAATGGGTGGATATCTGCTCATCAATCTCAGTCAGCTTTTCACAAATACTTTCCAGCCGCTCCTTTACAGCCTCCTGCTCTTCTCCAAAATCATGGGTCTCAAAGTAGGTGTCCATCTGCTCTTCAAATTCATTTTCTGCATAAAACTCTTTCTGGAAAAGCAGCACAAAAAGCTGCTCCCTGACTTCTCTTCTGGTCATATTTTCTCTCATTTCTGCGTTTATTTTTTCACCTGGCTTATCGGCACGAATTTCAACCCGCCGTCAAGCCAAACTGGCACAAAGGGCGATGATATGCACCGCCCCTTACGTCTCATTCCGGATCTGCTGCCGCAATTCCTGCCACTCTTACATTTACTCTCGTCACTTCCAGACCTGTCATACTGCTGACTGCCTGGGAAACTTTTTCCTGTACCTTTGCCGATACTTTCGGTATACTATATCCAAATCTCACATTGACTGCGACATCCAATTCTGCTTTATCATCGGTGATATTTACCTTAACACCCTTGGAATTGCTCTTTCCGCCAAGCTTTCCTACGATATCTCCGACACCGCTTCCTACCATGGACTCGATTCCTTCCACTTCAGAAGCAGAAATACCGGCGATGGCAGTAATCACTTCGCTGGCGATCTGAACTTCTCCAATGCTGCTTTCTGTACCAAATACATCTTTTGCCATATTTGTCACCTCATTTATCGTTTTACGTTCATTTTATCACACTCATCCTTTTTTGCCAACAGGAGAAATAACAATTTTGTCCGATGCGCATTCAAGTTTACGTTTTACCACGTCTTCGATCTGGGCAATCTGCTGTTCTTTCAGGCTTTCTGCATTTACGATTACATCCACGCTGTCATCTACGATGGTCACCACCACATCCTGAAATCCTTTTGCTGCCAGGAGATTCTCTGTAGCAGTCTCCTTTTCATTGATGGCCGTCATCGCCACGATCTCATTCATCGCCTTTTCTTTTTGTGCTTCCGAGGCAGTGTTGCTGTTTACCAACTCTAAGAGTGTTTCTTTGTTCTTGGCCCGTGTCTGTTCTCTGGAAAGCTTTGCGGCCTCAAAGTAATCACCGGTGACAGTATTACTTACCAGCACTGCTTCTCCGGCATTTTCTTTTGAAGAAACTTCGTTATCCGATTTTTTCTCCTCCGCAGCCACATCTTCGTCGGAGATATCTGCCACGGTATCATCTTGAACTGCCGAGCCAGTTCCGTTTTCCGCCGCCACGTTCTCTGCCGCATCCTTTCCTTCGCCGCCTGCCGCCTGCTCTGACTGGTTCAGTACGCCCACAGCAAGATCTTCCTCATCCGTAAGACTTAAATATCCAGCAAGAGCAACCATGACAACCAGCGCCGTTATAATAATCTGATTTTTTCTCAATAGTTTCTTCACTACTTTGCCTCCTTACTTTTCCTTACTTTTCATTACTTTAATTTTATGACTCTCCACGGGAAATAATGCAGAAATCCCAGCTATAATTTCTCTCTGTATGGAAGGATTGTCACCTCCCGCGCAGACCACGAGAATTCCCTCAATCTCCGGCTCCACCTCCTGGATGACATAAGGAGAGGTATTTTTATTTTCATCCTCCGTCAGAACCGACTCCTCCTCACTTTTATCCGCATCCCTTTTATTATCCTTCAGTGTCACCTTCTCCCTGGAGGCCCGGAGCGTGATCATGACATCCACATCATCGATGCCCTCTGCCCGGCCCAGGATATCTTCCACCTGTTCCTCCATCCGCGCCTGGTAACTCAGCAGGTCATTTCCCTGTTCCGTCCCTGTCCCGGCCACGGTTTCCTTTTCCTCCCGCGGCGCCTCTTTTTCCGACATCCCTCCCCAGGAAAGGAAGATCAGCAGGATTCCCGACAGGATCACAATGATGATCTTAAATATCCCTGCCTTCTGCACCAACTCCCCCAGCCGGTCTTTCCACTCATCTGGTCTCACGGTATTCCTCCTCCCCTGCGCCCGCCTGGGATCCTTCCCTTAGCAGATTTTCTCTTTCCTCCCCGATCATACGGAGCTCGTCTTCCTGAAATCCATTTTCCAGTTCAAAAATATGGCCATCCAGACACTCATCGAGAAAATTTTCACTGGTAAACCAGGCAAACAACGGCGTCATGACAAGAATGATGATCATCAATCCTTCCACAAAGCGAAAATACCGATGATAACTGGATCCGGAAAACAGATTTGAAATAATGGAAAACACCAGAACAAAAATTGCCACGTGTTTCACTGTCACTAATATGGTATCCATGTCTTTCTCCTTTCACTGAATGCGGTTGGTGGCCGCGATAATGATCGTCAGAGTGACCAGAAACATCACCGCGGTCATGAAGACGATATGAAGCAATAGTCTGCCGCTGTCGGCGGTGCTCTGAAATACCGAGACGATCCTTCGGTCTGTCACCGGCTGGGCAAAGGCGGCAAGCCCGCGGTAAACCACGGTAAACACTCCAAGTTTAAGGATCGGTGCGATACAGATTACACATACCGCGATCAATCCCCCCACACCGATGGCGCTTTTGATCAGTACTCCGGTGCCGATCACGGTATCTGTCACACCGCCAAACAGGTTTCCCACCCCAGGCAGGCTGCTGGCCGTCCGAAACACAGTACTTCTTTTTACACCATCCAGCGCCGGCATGATCAACCCCTGAATCCCCTGATGGCCGATCAATATCGCCAGAAGCGTCTTCGTCCCGATCCTTACAAGCCCTCTTAATAAGGAAGCAAATTTGGTAAAGCGCCAGTCTGCCAGCGGGTTCATGATACTGACCAGAAAATACACCTGCACCATAGGAACAAACACCCGGATCAATACACTTTCTGCCACACCGATGGCAAGAAGTGCAGTCTGATAAAATGCCATGGAGGTGGCGCTGCCGGAACTCCAGGTGAGCGCCACGGAAAATGACGGGATCAGTGCATTCATAAATTGTATGATGTCAGCCAGCACATCCCCCGCCACCTGGGTTACGGAAAAAAAGCCGGTGACCATAATGGTGACAACAAGAAAATATATGATCTGAAATCCGGTCTCTCCCATCTGCTTTTCATACATGGTGGAAGAAAAATTCAGGAAGACGCCGGACAATATACCAAACAGAATCAAACGCAAAAAGGTTTTCCGGTTTGCCTCAAACTGATGAACAATGTAATTTCTCACATAGCTTTCCATCCCCGCCAGAGAGAGCTCTCCCTCCCCTGCCAGCACCCGATCCACATATTCCCGAATGGAAAAATCCACCTCATCCTCCTTCATATCCTGCAGGACCTCTTCTACCTCCTGCAGAGGAATACTGTCATAGATCCTGTTCCTGATATCTTCAGAAGATAATGCCGGATCGCCAGAAACCGCCTTCGCCTCCCGACTGCCAGAACATGAAATTCCCATCCCGGCTGCCACAAGCAGACACAGGAAAATGCCGAATATTTTCCATCTCATCAAGGCAGCACCTCCCCGATGGTCTCCAGCAGTGACTGCAGCACCGGAAGGCTCACCACGATCATGCTCATCTTCCCAAAAAAATCCACCTGCCCGGCGATGGCATTCTGTCCGGCATCCCGGCAGATCGCCGCGGTAAATTCGGACAAATAAGCGATACCTATCATTTTCAGTATTATTTTTATGTAGGTTTCATGGATGCCGATATAGTCTGCCAGATTGTGAAACATGTCCACCACATACTCAAACCGGCTGATCCCAAAAAAGAATATGATAATCCCGGAAACAATGGTGATCCAGATCCCAATATCCCTTCTCATGCCGCCAACGACCACCGCCAGTATCATTCCGGCGATGCCAATAAGTGCAATTTTAACCATAGTCTGCTCCCATCATAATACAAATAATCGTTCTATCGTTTCAAACAGTTCTGCGATATAAGGAATCACCCAGAACAATACCAATACCAGTCCGGCAAGGCTCGTGAGAAATGCCTGTTCTTCCCTTCCCGTCTGTTTCAAGATCTGGTTCAGCATTGTCACAAGTATCCCAACCAGTGCTATTTTAAATATGATACTTATCTCCACAGCAAATCCTTTCCGGAAAATCTTTTTTCCTTACACAAGTATAATAACCATCAGTACACCGCCTGCAACCCCGCATACATAATAGAGCCTGAGCTTATTTGTCTTTTCCTTCTGCCTCTTCTCAATGATAAATTCCCATTTTTCCAGAAAATAATCAATCGCTTTTTCCTGTGTCCTGGAGTCAGTCCCTCCCAGCTGCCCTCCCATTTCCAGAAATTCTTCCTCAGCGTCTTTTTCTAAGACGTCCCTGGTTATTTCCTTACGATAGCACTCTTTCCATATCTCCCGGACCATCCCGGCATTTTTCCTTGACAGCTCATCAGCCACCCCGGAGAAAAAACGCCGGAAAGGTCCTTTTATCCTGCCTGCCACCTCTTCCAGAAGCTCCGGTAAAGGTGTACTCATATAGCGGATCTCTCCCTGTATGTAAAGAAATGCTTTCTTTACCTCATATAGATTATTTAATCGGTTCACATACATACCTGCCTGGTACATCCCCAGCGCCGCCGCCCCCAGAAGGATGATAACCATTCCTGCCAGTTTAAGCATATAAACTCCCCCCCTGTCCATCGCATACATCCAGAACCGTTCCCGGTCCTTTCGTATTTCCCAGGACGATACAGCGCTCAAACAAACCGTCCCGCAGCATATCTCCCATCTCCGGCTTTTCCCATATATCCCGAAAATCCCTGCCGTGCACCGTGGCAATCAGGACGCAGCCGCAGTTCATAACATACCGAAGTGCCTGTACATCTTTTTTTCCACCGATCTCATCCACTACGATGACATCCGGCGCCAGAGACCGCACTGCCATCATCATCCCGACGGACTTGGGACAGCCGTCCAATACATCAGTGCGGCATCCCAGATCATTCTGGGGCATTCCCCGAAAACATCCTCCGATCTCGCTCCGCTCGTCCACCACCGTCACATTTTTTCCCTCCGGCTCATGGCTCTGCCCGGACACCAGCCGCACGATATCCCGCAGAAGGGTTGTCTTTCCACAGCCCGGAGGAGAGATGATGAGCGTATGATAAATCTTGTCTCCTTTTCTGATATACCTCAAAACTGCATCCGCGCATCCCTGGACCTGATGGGAAAGGCGCACATTTATAAAGGAAATATTCCGGATATTTTTTACATTTCCCTGTTCCATAACCACTTGTCCGGCCACGCCCACCCGGTGTCCTCCAGGGACCGTTATAAACCCCTGGGATATCTCCTCCTCAAAAGCATATAGAGAGTATCCACTTATGTATTCCAACATCTCCCTTATGTCTGTCCTGTCCACCTTTTCCCTGCACAGTATCCGCTTTTTATCTTCCCGCAGTTCCACCGGCTGACCGATCCGGAGGCGGATCTCCTGCAGCCTGTCCAGACAGATTCCCGCTCGCTCAAAATACCCACGGAAACGTTTTGGCAGAATCTGTATGATCTCTGAATGTTCCATCGCCGTACCTCCCTTGACAGCCTGTTTGTTTTATTTTATGTCCCGGAATTTTTTATATGCTTGAAAGGACAAAAAAAATATGATACTGTATTGAAAGAGAGTTCGCTGTCATGCCACATCGGCAGGACGGTGAAGACAAAAATTGATTCAGAAAGGATGTACATAAAATGGATTATGGATTGATCGGACAGCCGCTGGGTCACAGCTTGTCCAAACCTATTCACGAAAGTCTTGCAGACTACACATATGACCTTCACCCACTTACCAAAGAAGAATTTACTTCTTTTATGGAAGAAAAACCTTTTCGGGCAATCAATGTCACCATCCCATATAAGAGAGATGTCATTCCCTATCTGGACTCCATGGATGACAATGCAAAAGCCATTGGTGCAGTAAACACCATCGTAAATACCGACGGAAAACTTCGGGGATACAATACGGATTTTTCCGGTTTTGATTATATGGTAAACCGACACAGTGTAAAGCTGACGGATAAAAAAGTAGTGGTCCTCGGCAATGGCGGCGCTGCCCAGGCGATCAAAGCAGTGGTCCGCAGGCATCAGGCAAAAAAAATGATCGTGGTAGATGTTGTATCCGATGGCGAATCCATCACCTATGATGAATTATTCGCCAGCCACACCGATGCCCAGGTGATCATAAACACCAGCCCCATCGGCATGTACCCAAAGGTAGATTCCAGTCCAGTAGATCTGGCTCAATTCCCAAACTGCCAGGCAGTGATGGATGTGGTCTACAACCCTCTCACCACAAAACTGGTCGCCCAGGCAAGAGAGCTTGGCATGATCGGCGTCACCGGTCTGGAGATGCTGGTCGCCCAGGCAAAATACGCAGTGGAAATATTCCTGAATACCGCGATCGATGACGACAGGATTCAGGAAATCTATGAAGAAATAAAAAAAGAATTTTTGTAATACATGTATAAACAGCAGGGGAAAGGAGAATTGAATATGGAAAACAAAAAGAAAATCAAAAGAAGCATTCGGGTTAAAGTTATGACAATGACGTCCATCGTAGTAGTAGGTGTTATGCTGGTATGTACCGGAATCCTTCGGTACTCCATGGGAAATTTGACAGAATCCATCTTGCTGGATGTACTCCAGCCCACAGCAGGACAATCTGCAAAAGCAGTGGCATCGGACATTCATCTGATGGCCGACCGAATGATGAACCTGGCATCGGATAACAGGCTCACCGAAAAAAATATAGATCAGGAGGACATCACAACTGTTCTGAAAAATGCACGTAATACATATGAGTTTTATGGAATCGGCGTCTATGATATGGAAGGAAAAGCGCTGGCTCGGGACGGCAAAATTGACGAAAGCTATTCGGGGACGGATTGGTACAACCAATTGAAAGAGACAGATAATCTGACCATTTCCGATCCTGTGGCTACCATGGACTATGTCGGTATACCTATGGGAATGCCCATCAAGACAGACGGCAGCACCACATCATATCTGTTGGGAATCTATAAGTACGACGTGTTGAGCGATGTCCTGGATGCCATTCACATCGGAAAGACCGGTATGGGGCTGATCATTAATGAGAAAGGAAAGATTGTGGGCCATCCTGAAGAAGAGATCGTACGCCAGCAGTTAAATGTCTATGAACTTGACAAGACGGATTCCGCACACCAGATCTTTGACCGCATGATTACCAGGGAAACCGGTTCTGGTGAAGGGCTCTTCAACGGACAGGAAGCCTATGTAGCTTTTTGCCCGGTACGCGGAACACGCTGGTCTTTCGCTGTCCAGGTTCCCAAAACAGATTACATGGAATCCACAAATCGGGCAGTGCGGAATACCATGATCGGAACCTTTTCTGCGCTGGGCGCCGCATTGATCATTATCTGGTTCGTCATGACAGTGATCTCCGGTAAGTTAAAAAGAGCGATCGCCCGGATGAACGGGCTCTCAGAGGGTGACTTAAGCTCCCCGGTAGAGGTGAAGAATTCCGGCGATGAGACAGAGTATCTCTCCAGGTCTTTAAAAACCACGATCGAGAACATTAACGGCTACCTAAACGAGATCAAAAGGGTTCTGGACAACATCTCCAATGGAAACTTGAATATGTCTGCCGATGGGGATTATAAGGGGGATTTTGTGGTAGTGAAAGAAACCCTGACCCATATCATCGTTTCACTGAATCAGATCATGAAACAAATTAATCAGACCGCCTATCAGCTGATGGAAACTGCCCAGAACATGGGAACCCAGTCAGAAGAACTGCACCAGACTGTGACCAGCCAGACCATGCTTATGGATGGATTGAACGGTGAGGTGGAGACCGTCAAGGCGAATCTGAAGGAAGTAACCGAAAATACCAGGGAAACACGCCAGCGTGCAGAGGAAATCGCGGAAGAGATCGAAAATGGCGATGAAAAGATGAATGAACTCAAAACTGCGATGGAAGCGATCAGCAAGAATGCAGAAGATATCAATAAGATCAGCAAGCTAATAGAGGGAATTGCAAAACAGACCAACATTCTGTCTCTCAACGCAGCTGTAGAAGCAAGCAGAGCTGGTGAACACGGTAAAGGTTTTGCCGTGGTGGCCGAAGAGATCCGGGTCCTGGCAGAGCAGAGCGAGGAAGCTGCCAAAAACACGGTGACAATGATCGAGACATCCAGCAGCCTAATCGCCGAGGGCGTGGACTTGACTGCCAGAACATCCGAGGCCCTGGAAAAAATCAGCAAGAGCTCTGAGGACGTCACACAGATCACAAGACGTCTGTCCGAGACCATGGATGTGCAGGAGGCCTCTCTTTATAATATTACCGGCAAAATAGAAGATATGTCCCAGATCACGGAGCGAAACCTCCACTGTGCTGAAAACACAGCAGCTGCCAGTGAGGAACTCAAACATGAGGCATCGAATCTGAAAAAACTGCTGGAAAAGTTTAAATTTCACTAAATAATTAAAAGGAGGGCAATCAGATGAAATATAAGATCATAACTGGCATACTTGTGGTTGCTGTTTTATTACTAGCAGGCTGCGGTGAAAAGCAGGATTCATCCAGCATGCAGGATGGTACCTATACAGCTCAGATGGAAGAGTATTCCCATGGATGGAGAGAATTTGTAACGATCACCGTAAAAAATGGTGTGATCGTCACCGCAGAATACAATGCAGAAAACGCCAGTGGATTTATCAAAAGCTGGGACAATGCATACATGAATAATATGAAAACGGTTACAGGCACCTACCCCAATGAATACACCCGTTATTATGCAGCATTCCTGTACAACCAAAAGGATGTGCCTGAAATTGACGCCCTTACAGGAGCTTCCAGTTCCGGCGCCAATTTCAAGCGCCTTTCTGAGGCAGTTGTGAATAAAGCGAAGCAGGGAGACTCTTCGATCGCGTTTGTGGAGTCACTTGACAAAGAATAATCACGATGATAAAATTGTAAGGCGCTGTAACAAGCAAAAACAAAAATGAGAGGAGATACAATATTATGCGTATTTTAAACAAAAGAAAAACTGTTGCTGTGCTGTTGCTGATTTCATTAATTTTATCCATGCTGCCATGTAAAGATCTGGCAGCAAAAAAGAAAACGAAGATGAAATTCAGCAAGACCAGGATTACGATGAAGGTCAGAGAAGATAAGTACCTGAAAATCAAAAATAACACAATGAAAAAGTCTGTAAGATGGAGTACCAGCAACAAAAAAGTAGTATCTTTTGACAGTAAATCAAAACATGATTGCTGGCTGGTAGCAAAAAAAGCTGGAACTGCCAGAATTACGGCTAAAATCGGAAAGGTAAAATTAACATGTAAGGTGACAGTTAAGAAGAGCCGAAACACGAATGGGAACAACACATCCGATTCCATACCGTCTCCAACTCCTTCCACGAATCCATCCGTTACACCAGCCGTGCCTACACCAGCGCCTTCATCTGAGCCAAGCATCAAAGATAATTGGAATACATTGAAAAATTATATTTTGACACAGGGGTATACTGCTAATGATGGTTCCAGAGGAATAGACAAGGAATTAAATAATTTTAATTATGTCATTAATTATTATTCCGCAGAACAGATCTTTAAATTCAGCTGCTTTCAGGATGTAAGCGGAAGTACGTCCGCCACTGGAATGTTTCAAATGAAAATAAGTGAAAATAATTTGACGGATGCCAGTCTTACATATGATATCGTCTTTACATCCAGCGTTATTTATGGTGGGTGTACAGCAACTGCTTCCGTACCAGTTACCAACGAGAATACCCAATTTGCATGGACAGTAATAAAGGGTAATATTGGGGCAGCGCAGATTTCCAATCTGGCAAATAAGTCTTTTGCAGTAGCTTATACCGGATGGAATATTTTACTTATGGATACCATTGGAAATAATTTTACTATGGAAAAGCTGGGATTTTTACCGAATCCGAATTAATATTTCCATGCAAAATTAATGATTCAGTGTAGTATGTGAAACTTTGGGTTTGTTGTTCCATTTTCATGGGGCTGATTTTACACATTTTCCTTTGAGATCGCATAAAGAGGCTGGTAAAGCGGGTGTTTAAACCGCTTTTACCAGCCTTTTCAGATGAACGCTGACAAAAGACATTCTTCTATCACTTTTTGAATACCCTCCCCAATATCAAGTATTCATTTTTAATTTTATGCTTGCATTTTTCAACCATATGCTTTATACTCATATTGTAGGTGATTTAATAATGATTGAGAAAAAATTATGTACTTTAATAAAGATGGTACATTAAAAATTGACTAACCATGAAAGGAAATGATACCATGTCACCAAATTTACAAGAACTGATTCAAAAAGCAGATTCCTATAAACAAAAAATATCTTCTGCCCGACCGCTGGCAAAGGAAGAATTGAAATCCTTAGATGATTATTTCCGTATCGGCTTCACCTACAGCAGTAACGCTTTAGAGGGGAATACCCTCACCATATCTGAAACAAAGATACTCCTGGAAGACGGCATTACCGTTGGAGGCCGCCCTCTAAAGGATTGCTATGAGGCCGTTGGTCATGGCTCCGCCTATGACTTCATGTTAGAGCTGGCAAGGCAGCAGGACTTGAGTATCACAGAAGACACCATTAAGAAACTGCACCGTCTTTTTTACCAAAAGGTTGACGCCAATCAAGCCGGCCAATACCGTTCTGTTCAGGTTTACATTTCCGGAACGGAGTATATTCCTCCTACTCCAGGCGAAGTGCCCCAACTCATGAAGCATCTGACAAATCAGATTCATTCTTCATGGGCCACTCTACATCCTATTGAACTGGCAGCGATGGCACATAAGCAGCTGGTTGATATTCACCCTTTCATTGACGGAAATGGCAGGACTGCCAGGCTTCTGATGAATCTTATTCTAGTCAATGCCGGTTATGGCGTGGTATCCATCCCCCCCATTTTTCGAAATGACTATATCAATGCCCTTTCTGCTTCCAGACGACTAAATGACATGGAACCATTTTCCAAACTGATTACCGAATGCGTGATTGAGACAGAACGGGATTACTGCAGATTACTTAAATTATAAGTTATCTGATTCCACCTCGCGATGGACAGCCTTCGGCCATATCTTTCCCACTGCCGGGCGGATTATGGACTTTCACCAATTAGAAACATACGTCACCAGACGTACCACCCTAAAAAGGCGGAGCCCACTGCTCCGCCTTCCTAAAAACAATACTACTATCACCCTGGGACAATCATCCCTTTTTCTCTTTTGAATAAGAACTATATATTTTTTTCCCTCCCTCGCCCTTCATAAAGGCACGGATTTTAAAAGTATACTTTGTATTCTTTTTCAATTTTTTGCTTTTATATGATGTGCTGCTTCCTTTCTTTACCGCGGTCTTCTTGAATTTCCCATTTCCTTTCTTCATAAAAATCTGGATGGAATCTGCTTTACAATTCTTCCACTTCAGGCGGAATGTTCGGCCTGATTTTTTCAGTGACCGGAGTACTGGTTTAGCAGGCTTTGTCGCCGTATTCAGAACCGTGGAAGTCCCCGCTGGATTGGCAGATACGATCATGTATTTATAGTGTCTGCCTGCTTTGCATTTTGTATCCGTATAACTTGAGGTCTTCAGGCCCTTTTTCAAAGTAACCCATTTCTTTTTCCCTGCGTCGTAACGTTTCACCTCGTAAACCGCTCCGCTCACTCCATTCCATTTTAATGCGATGGAGGTGGTTTTATGTTTCACCGCCCGCAGACCCGTTATTTTATAAGGCGCAGTGGTGGCCGGAGGATTATTCTGGTCTGTTTTATCTGACCCCGGAGTGTTACCCGGCTGGTTATCCACCGGCTTTTCCTTTACTGTAACACGACACAGACTGTAAAGCCCGCCCTCGGTCTCTGCTTTTACTGCCGTCTCACCAACTGCTGCCGGACTCAATTCGATCTCGGAACCATTCACCTTAGCTGAAACAATACTCTCATTCTGGGAAGTGACAGAAAGAGCCGCATTGCGATAGTTTCTCGGAGCGACGGTGACACTTATGGTTTTGGAAGGTCCTCCTGGCTCCAGATTTACTTTTGATTTTGAAAAATGTACCAGGGCAGGTTTGCAGGCAAATTCATACCAGAGCTCAGCCGCCTCATCCGATGAAGAAACCGCTGGCTCGCTGCGGTATCCCAGGTCGTAATCGCGCTGCCCCTGCAGTTCTTCCTCTGACAGCACACGGTTGTACACGCGAACCGCCGCGTAACTGTTATCCCCGGTGCGGTCTGTCTGCGCATCGTGGCCGATGCCAAAAGGATAACCGGAATCAGAAGGAATCCCAACATCTGTTGTCTTCTGAATCACCGATCCGTCCAGAGCGATCATGAGCGTACCATGTTCCTCTGGAGAATACATCGCAGCCACATGATGCCAGCCCTCCAGATAAAGCCCGGTGGCTTCGCAGGTCTCCCAATCCGTTCCATTGTGGATAAAGAAATACAGGCTGGATGCAGTCCCACGGAATCCCATGGTTCGGTCTCCTTTTCCAAAGATCATGTTCATTTCATCGTAGCTTCCATTCATATTCAGGTAAGCTTCCACCGTAAAGGCTCTGCCCTCTTTAAACTGCTGGTCGAAGATCTCCTTTGCCTGATCAGAATCCAGGTCAAAATAACCGCGGAGATAACTTACATTTTCGGCTACATCATACCCCAATGTATACTTGGAATCCTCTGTCATAGAAGAATCCAGTTTGTTTTTACTCAGATCCTTCCAGACAATAGCCGCCGGATGATCTGCCATGTCCTGGGCCTCTTTGATCTTATGCTGGAGAAGCAGGACAACCTCTTCACTCACAAAGGATTTTTCCTCTGCCGTGAGAACGGTCCCCTCTCCTTCGTATGACGGATCTCCCTCGTATCTCGCCTGGAGATCCAGCAGCGCCCCCAGCTGGGAAGAAGAATAGACAACGATCTCCTTCACTTCCTTTTCAAAGGCTTTCACGGTAGGATTTCCCTCATACACTTCTACATTCCGATACCCTCTTGTCAGCTCCGTGAGGTTCTGTGCTTCTCCTACATCGTAGGGAAGCAGGGTATACTCATATGAATATTCTTTGTTGTTTGGAATGAGATATTCCGCCAGTGTGTCCGGTCCACAGCTTTTATTTCCGGTGCCCTGGGAAGCAAGGTTCACAGACAGGATCGTGTCGTTTTCCGGAGTAAGCTGATAGGGATGTCTGGCATTGGTCAGATCCTGCACTGTGAAATGCAGGGCTGACGTCTCCACATCTTCTCTTCCGGCTACCACAAGGGCCTCATTGTGATCCGGATCTGTTACTGTAAACCATTTTGTCCCTGGCAACGTACCAGTATCCTGGGTATCCAGATAAGGATAAAACATCTCTGACACCGTTGACTGGTATCTGCCGACGACAGCAAAATTATTCCGGTCACTCATAGATTCCACCGGGCCGTCTCCATACCAGGTAATATTCTCGTAGCCGCCGGGAAGCCGCATATTGGTTCCGATCCTCAGATAATTTCCCAGAGATGTACTGGTGGCATCGGTGGTCATTTGTACCGTCACCGCACCGTTCGCCTCGATGGTGTAGTCCAGGGCAGTATAGAGACCCGGCTGCTCCGGGAAAGAAAGGGTGGTACGGATGATCTTACGCCCGTCACCCTCTTCCTCAATCTCATAATCCTTTAATGAAGGATTGTTGGCTGCACTCTTCCACTTTTTGTCGTGGGAACCATCGTTATTCAGCGGAGCGCGGTAAAAATTCGGAACTGGTCCCTCTGACATTAAAAGGGTTCCGCGGTAAGTGTAATCCCGCAACATGCCACTCTCTTTATCTATTGTAAAGGAGAAATCAGAACCGTTTACGGCGATCCCGCCATCCTCTTCCTGAATCTCCACATTTCCTGCTGCCGGCTGATAAGAGGCATGTTCTAATGTCTCCGGCAGTAAAAACTGCTCCTGGGCCACCACATGGCCGGCTTTGGCATATAACGTGTCGGACTTTAGCTGCAGCTCAAGGGTCAGATAATATTCCGCCCCCGCCTTGCGTTCTTCTGGCAGCTTATCCATATAGGGAAGAAAAATGTCCGCCTCCTCTCTCGGCTTCACATCGACGCACTCTGTGCCTCTGGCAAGTTCCGTATCATCCTCACTGAGCTTCCAGACCAGATTATATTGATCCATATGGTCAAAGGAGGACTCATTATAAACATGCACATTTCCCCTCGCCAGATCGATATCTCCGGCGGTAAACCAGAAGTTCTGGTATATATATTTCACCTCATACAGCTCAGGCTGGACGTCCCGGTCGGGAGACACCAGACCGTTCACACAAAAGGAACCATCGTTGGGCTGGTCTTTCCAGTCTCCGCCATAGGCGTAGTATTTTCCCTCTGCCTCCTCCGAATACAATGTCTTGTGGGCAAATTCTTCGGAATAATAGTCGTATTTGAACTGGGGAAGCTCCGCCAGTCTGGACTGGTCCACCCAGTCCCAGATAAATCCACCCAGCATATTGTCTGAATTCCGGATCGCATCCCAGTACTCCTTTATATTTCCCACCGCGTTTCCCATGGCGTGGTCGTACTCACAGAGGACATAGGGCATATTTGCCCTGGCTTTCCCTTCTACCGTTCCCACCGTGGGATACATATTGCTGTCCATATCCACACCGTTTTGATTACCGGAACTCTCGCAGTGGACCGGCCGGGTGGGATCCTTTTCCTTGAAGTACTGGATCAGATCGTAAAACATACCGTCCGCGTAGTTTTTGTTGGAATTATAATAATTTTCATTTCCCGTGGACCACATCACCACGCTGGTCCGGTCTTTTAAGCGGTTGTAAGCAGTCACTGTCCGGTCCATAACCATTTTCTTGAAATGCTTCTGACTGTCTCCCTTGTTCATAAGAGCATGGGACTCCACATTGGTCTCCGCCATGACATACAATCCATACTTATCACATAAATAATAGAGATATTCGTCGTTGCTGTAGTGGGATGTCCGGACCGCATTCAAATTGAACCGCTTCATCGTCTCAATGTCCTGGCGGACTGTCGCTTCTGGGACATATTTTCCATAAACCGGGTCTGTATCGTGCCGGTTCGTTCCTTTTAAAAGAATCGGCATTCCGTTAATCTTCATCGGCTGAAATTCACTGTCCTGGGTCTTTCTCTGCCCGTTGGCGTTCACTTCGCTGCTGACAAATTCCATCTCCCGGAAACCGAGCTGCTGGGACAGGCTCTCGATATAGGCTCCCGTTGATTTATGATATAAGGTAAGTACCATGGTATACAGATTCGGCTGCTCCGCTGACCACAGTTTGGGCCCGTACACAGCATGGGAGCCGGAGGCAGTCACCGTCGTTCTGGCGCCATCCTCTGCTGCCCTTTTTACTTCTGGAATATCAATAGTATATCCATTCATAAACACAGATCCATCGGGATTGAAAAGCCGGATATCCACCGCGTAATCTGACAGATCCGCTGTGCTGCTGTTGCTCACAGCCAGATCGATGTTCAGATCTGCATCTTTATAATTTTCGTCCAGATCCGCCACAACATGATAATCCTCTATATGAATCAAAGGAGTGGAATAAAGATATACATCGCGGAAGATTCCGCCATCGTATATCATGTCCTGTCCCTCCATCCATGTACCGTCACAAAACTTATGTACTTCTACTGCCAGAAGATTATCCTTTCCATCCTCCGTCAGATAATCGGTGACGTCAAAGCTGTGAGGACTAAAAGAATCCTCGCTGTACCCCACCTCTTTTCCATTGACATATACATAATAGCAGGATTCTACTCCCTGGAAGGAAAGATAGACCCGCCCGTTGGTGCGAAGCATGGTATCCTTTACATCAAAGGTCTTCCGGTACAGGCCCACCGGGTTATAATTCACCGGCGCCTTGGGAACTTTTACGCTTCGGTCGAAGGCGCTCTGCCAGGGCATCTGCACATTGGCATAGATCGGCTTATCAAACCCGTAGCTGGTCCAGCTCGCCGGAAGAACAAGATCTTCTTTCCATTTATCTTTCTCTTGCACCACATATCCTTTTTTATAAAAATCTTTATACTGCTCCGCCTGTGCTTTCGTCTGGTTCTGCACCACCACCAGATCCCAGTCAGCTTCCTTCTCCCCCGTCAGAAACTGTACATAATCCGACGCCTCTTTTTTGTAGTTCACCGCTCCCTCAATGGCTTTTTCCACAGAATGATAGGGAACTGAATGCGTCGATGAGGACGTGGCATCCTGGACATTGATGCGGTATACATCCGCAGCATTAACGGTTTCCCCATAAGCGTCCACATACCCACTCTCACCGGTCCACTCCTTATGAGTGAACTTTGTTTCCTGCGCCACGCTGCTGTCTGTGACAGACTCCAAATCCGACATCGGTATGCCATTATCCCAGGGAACACCTTCTGCTGCCTTGTTTTCTTTTGCACTGGCTTGTAACTGTGGAGTAACCGGGGACAATCCCCAAAGTGACGTTATGCAAAAAACGGCACATAAAACTCCTGCAAAGATCCTTTTTTTCACGTTACCTTCTCCCTTCTTCCCACAGCCTGCTGCTTTCCCACTGTGTCTTTCTTGTGATAAATCATATAAAATAAGTCACTTTTTTACAATAGCAAATGCAGTAGTTTTTTTATAAAATAGCGACTTTTTCTTTCCCTTGTGTTATAATTAAGACTGAGCTGTCCCAAGCGGCGTCAGGCTGGCTTGGAAGCCCCATTGAGAAAAACCAGAGAGGAGGATCCTGACATGTATATCTGCCGGATAAAACCTTACGTTTTTCCCCGCGTTAATCTTCTCAATTCCATCAGTGTGGATAAATGTATCCATTTCCGCAGAACGCCGGATGAATATATCGCTTTTTATATTGTAAAAGGGGACATGTATCTGATGGAAGATCAGATTCACTATCATTTAAGAGAGGGAGACTGGATTCTGTTAGAACCCGGAAAAGAACATAATGGATATAAGATCAGCCAGCACTGTACCTATTTTTATATCCACTTTCAGACCGACGCGCTGACTGGCGCAGAAATGGACGAACAACCCCTGCAGGAGCTGTTAAAACACAATAAAATGGAAGCCCTGCAGGGTAAAAATATTACGGACCACATCATCATTCCCAAGCTCTGTCACGCCAGATCCCACATAGCTTATGACACGATCCTTCACCTGTTAAACCGGGGAAGACAGTATTTTAATGCCTATAAAGAACATTCTGATCTACAGACCTCATGCCTGTTGCTGGATCTGCTGATCCACCTCTCCCACATCTATTCAAAGCAGATCTTATCGAATGAAGATAGAAATATCAAACGCTCTACCTATATCGTCTATGATCTGTTGAGAGAGATCAATTTTAATTATACGGAAAAATTCTCCAGCCGTCTCATCGAAGCAAAGTTTACATGCAATTTTGATTACATCAACCGGATCTTCAAAAAAGAGACGGGACAGACTATTTTTTCCTATCTGACCATGGTACGGATCTCCCAGGCAAAGATACTGCTGACCTCCGGCAATTTCCCGGTAAAAACCATCGCCCTGCGTGTGGGCTATGATGATATTTATTATTTTTCCAATGTATTTAAGAAAGAAACTGGTCTTTCCCCCACCCAGTACCGAAAAATGATTCTGGAAAACTGATCAGCACAAAACCACGATCTGTCGCGGCGTTGTCTGGGGCGGCTGGCTTCTCGTCGTCACCGAATAGAACACAAGAAGCATATGTCCGCCGGGGTTGCACCCAAAGTTCTGGCCATTTACCGTCCTGACTGACGTATTATCTCCGATGTTCAGTTGAAGAGAACGGTCCCCGGCCAGCAGGTTCCGGTCAAAAAACTGCAGCACCACCTGCTCGTTCCGCCCTGGTACCGCTATGAGCTGGGCCTGGTACTGAGGCGGAAAAATAAGAGGCACTGGCAGATAACGGTCATAATACGCCACCACCTGCATGCCCCGCCTCAACTGTCTGTTATCAATGATCAATGTCTCAGCATTCACGTGAAAATTTACGATTCCATTTCCTGTACGGAGGGATATCATCTGACTACAGCAGTCGCCTCCTCTGCTAATGTTTAAAATTGTGCCCACCACAGGCTCAAATCCAGAGTAATCCATATGCATCACACCTATTTATTCTCTTTTTCTCAAAATATGTGATGATCCTATAGAACGTTCCTACCGGCTTTGTTCAACGATGCGAATCATAATCTTCCAGAAAATGATGTTTCACGCCATCCTTTTTATAGGCAATGACCGTAGCCAGATTAACATTTTCCACGCTCCTGAAAATATTCTTTGCCACTGAGGGATTGACCTGTTCCAGCTGCCGGATCAGTTCCTTGATCTCTGCCCGCTTGGAGCTTTTCTCCTTTTCCTCCTCCTGGGCAGCACACTGCTCGGTAAACCGGCAGGCACAGCGGATAAAATGAAGCTCGTTGTAGTGCATCCAGTGAATGATATCCTGCTCCCGGATCAGATAAAGGGGACGGATCAGTTCCATACCCTCAAAATTGGTACTGTGGAGTTTCGGCATCATCGTCTGGATCTGGGAGCCATACATCATTCCCATAAGGATCGTCTCCACCACATCATCAAAATGATGGCCCAAAGCGATCTTGTTACACCCCAGCTCTTTGGCCTTGCTGTACAGATATCCCCGCCGCATTCTGGCACAGAGGTAGCAGGGAGATTCTTCCTCTACCACCGCATCGAAGATCCTGGTCTCAAACACCGTAATCGGCACCCGGAGACGGCGGGCATTGTTCTGTATCGTCTCATAATTGATGTCATTATACCCAGGGTTCATCACAAGAAACACCACGTCAAAATTCTTCTGCCCATGGCGCTCCAGTTCCTGAAACAGCTTCGCCATAAGCATGGAATCTTTCCCACCGGAGATACACACGGCGATCTTATCTCCATCCTGAATCAGTTCATATTCATTGATGGCTTTCGTAAACTTGCGCCAGATCTCCTTGCGGTATTTTTTTATGATGCTCCGCTCCACATCCCGGCAGTATTTTTCTTCCCTGTTATCTTCTTGTTTTCTCTGGTTCATTGTCCCTGTCCTTCCCGGAAAAGCTTTAATTCTTATTTTCATCCATTCGCAAAAAACCATGAATAGAACATTTCTTTACCGCCACTATCCATTTCTGCTTTCTTCTCCTCAAAATACCATAGCCAGCTCTCCTTGTCAACATCATAGTATGGTCTTTCTTTATATCTATAGATCTAAATAATTCGTAGCAAAATAGTAGCATACTAAACAGCTTAGCGGCACCGAAATTAATAAATTCAAATCATCAAACACACCCTGGTGTATTTTTAAAGATTTATAGGGATTGAATAGCCACACAATTTTTGATACATAAATATAATAGATACTTATTAAAATAAAGGAGATGATCTAATTATGCCAGCTTACAAGGACAAAAACAATGGAACATGGTACTGCAAATTTTATTACAAAGACTGGAGTGGAGTGTTAAAACAAAAATGGAAAAGGGGCTTTGATACAAAAAAGGAAGCGCAAGCATTTGAAAGAAACTTTTTACAGAGGAAGTCATTCAGCCAGGATATCTTATTTGAGAATCTATACTACATTTATATAGAAGAAATGTCCGTGCGCCTTAAGTACTCCTCCATCTTAACAAAGAAAAACATCTGCGAAACAAAGATACTTCCTTATTTTGCAAAAAAGCCGGTCAATGAAATCCAGGCCGCCGATATCAGGAAATGGCAAAATTCTCTATTGGAATCCGAGCACAGTTATTCAAAGACATATTTAAAGACCATTAACAACCAGTTGTCCGCCATTATTAATTTTGCCCGCAAATATTACAATCTGGAATCAAACCCCTGCGAGCAGGCGGGAAGCATTGGCGCAAGCCGGGCAGAAAGAATGCAGTTCTGGACGCTGGAGGAATTCTTAGCTTTTCGGGAAGGAATTATGGACAAAAGAAATTCCCTGATCTGTTTTGACGTGCTCTATTGGACAGGCATAAGAGAGGGAGAACTGCTGGCGCTTTCTGAACAGGATATCAACTTTGAAAAAAAGGAGCTTTTTATCAGTAAATCTTATCAGCGTCTTGAGAAAAAGGATATCATTACCTCACCGAAGACCAGAAAAAGCAGAAGACGGATTCCCATTCCGGATTTTTTATGTAAAGAACTGCAGGAGTATCGGAGCGGTCCAGACTATGATGCGGGGAGTGAAAGATTTTTCCCATTCAGTAAAGCTTTTTTAAATTATGAGATACGGCGTGGCTGCAAAAAGACAGGCGTTAAAAAAATTCGTGTCCACGATATCCGTCATTCCCATGTATCTCTTCTGATTGATCAGGGATTCGATGCCCTGGTGATTGCAGAACGGGTGGGTCATGAAAATGTATCAACAACTCTAAATACCTATGCACATCTATTTCCAAATAAGCAGATGGCTTTAATCTCTTCGTTGGAAAATCTGGGAATGGGACAACAGAATTTGACAAAAACAGTTGCATTTTAATTGCAAAAAAATTTTTCAGGAAAGAAAAACCTTGATTTTACAGGGATTTACAAAATGGTTTACTATTCTACTACATTAGTAAGAAAAATGCAACTAAAAAAAGAGTATATCCGTCAAATTTCATTGACCAGATATACACTTAAATACTTATAAATTTAATTTATACATAGTTTAGCTCTATTGATGCTAATATGATTCTTGATTCTCTAAACCTGCTGCCATATATCCCATGAATCCTCTTTCTAATGTAGTAGAATAGTCACACAACTGATATAAATTTTATTTCAGTAAAAAATTATAAGGAGGAAAAAGATGCGTAAACGGATTCAAAAAACAACAGGGACATTCAGACGCGGCATAGCCTGTGCCATGGCCGCCGCTCTAGCATTGTCCTCACTTGCCCAGGCACCCTCTTCTGAGGCGGCAGGCAAAAAGAAACCCACACTTAGTGTGAAAAAAAAGACATTGTACTGGAATAAGTCAGGCAGCAAAAATTATACCTTAAAACTGAAAAAAAACAAGGTAAAAACCCTTGTGAAAACCACGTGGAAGACGAGTAAAAAAAGCGTGGTTGCTCTTAGCAGAAAAAAAGACACTTCTGTTAGACTGACTGCCAAAAAGAAAGGGACAGCTACCATCACGGCTACTGTCAAATACGTTCCCATGGGAAAATGGTCGATAAGGACGGCAAAACTCACCTGCAAGGTAACTTCCAAGGAAGCTGCCCCTGCAAAAACACCGCCAGTCAATACGGAGCCGGCTCAGACACCACTAATTATTTACACAACAATGCCAGCGCCCCCTTCTCAGCCGGTGGTCACCGAAGATCCTGCTGACACACCAGAACCGGCGGATACACCAGATCCAGACAGAACTCCGGGGCCCGGCGAGACAGCAGATCCAGATAAGTCACAGGAACCGACTTCTACACCAGATATCCCCGATGACTCTACTGTAACAGAAGTCGATTTGAGTGCCGCGGAAGCACTGCTCAGCATGGAACAGGATAGAAATACCATTGTCCTGACAGCAACGGCAAAAGACAAGAACGGTAATTCATTGGATAACCAGACTATTACCTGGACCTCAGATAATGAAAATGTTGCTGCCGTAAAGGATGGAATCGTAACAGCGGCCGGAGATGGCACCGCCCATATCACAGCGACAGTGAATCATGTAACTTCACAGCCATGTACTGTCACGGTAGATACCAAAAAGCCATTTATTGAGAGCGCAGAGTTAAGTGATGGCAGAACATTTTTTGTCGCTTTCAGCGAACCGGTAACAGGGACGCCATCTGTAACCGTAAAAACTAAAGATAACACAAGAGTAGAGTGTGCCTCCCAGACACTGTCAGCAAATGGAACAAGCCTGGTCATAACCTGCCGGAATGCACTGAGTGCAGGCATCTACGAGCTCACGGTCAATGGACTGGAGGATCCCGCCGGCAACAAAATGGAAGAAAACAGCCGCATATCTGTAGAAAGAGAAACAAGTGATCCAAAAGGGTTCTTGTGCAAGACAGAGCAGGTGCCGGCAGGACAATCTTCCTTCAATGTTTATTTTTCTGTTGTCGACCAGTATGGGGAAGAATACGGCAGCCTGGATGTTATTTCAAAAGGCACATTTACCGCATCTGCCCAGACAGAAAACGGTATGCCTTTTAAGGCTCAGGTAAATCAGCAGGAAGGATATGTCAGGGTTTCTGGTTCTGCCAGCGCCTTTACAGAGGGGAGAAAAATCAAAATTGCTTTAACCTATTCTGTATCGGATAAAAAAGTCATTGAGGAAACTATGACAATTACACTTGTGGACGCATCGGACATAGGAAAGGCAGTAAAAATTGCCGGACTAAATGCCACAAGCAAAACGATGGATAATATTAGCGGCTCCGCCGACAAACCAGTATTCCAGCTTAGCGGCACAGAAAAAGAAAATGTATTTACCCTCTCTTCCAAACTTCTGGATAAGTTTGGATATGAAGCAGATCCGTCAGACGTCACTTATAAGATCGAGGATGGGAGCATACTCGCCTTCTCCGATACAGATGGATCAGATTCTGATGGAATCAGTACATCCAGCCAGCCAGTGACTGTGCGGGCGCTCAAAGGCGGCACAACAACAATTACCGCGTATCTGGCTTCAGATGACTCCGAGTCCTTCCCCATCACGGTGACAATCAAGTCCACAAACCTCCGTGAAATCACTGTAGCAGATCCCGGTGATGGAACAAACGGAAAGATGAGCGAAGCAAAAATCACACTGACCCCTGCTGGAACCGGACTTACAGAGGATGACTTAGAGTACCGGGTGACAGAAGGCGCCGAGCGCCTTAAGGAACTTGTCTTTGTTCAAGAAAGCGACGGAATTTATATCAACATAACGGCGGCGACTGACGGCAGTGATGCACCAATTCGTTTTGTTGTCTGCAGCGACGGAATCGAGTCAGAAGAGATCACCTATACATCCACACCGTCCCTCTCCGCTTCAAAAATCGAGATTGATGACTTCGAAGCAAACGCTGTCACAGCTGAAAAGACCGCCACCACCACCTACCAGATCCGAAACCGCTATGGCGAAGACATCACGAAACGGATAGCAGCACAGCCAGAATGCAAAATTTCAGATCCATCTGTTATAAGATCAGCAACGACAGGAACTGGAGATGCTGCCGGTACGCTCACGCTTGATACACTAAATCAAGGAACATCAGAAGTCACTCTGTCGCTGCCAACAGACCCCTCTGTAAACGCAAAGATAAATGTGACGGTTGTAGAAAAAGCCCACATCAAAGAAATCCGTTTTGGGACAATGTCGATAGACGACGGACTGATACTGGATTCAACAGCTATTCTTTATATCCCAGTGCAGGCATATGACCAATACGGAAATAAGTATGATGTGCTTACAAGCGGGGATGTCTCTGCTGCAAACTTGAAAATTACTGTCAATGGTAAAAATGCATCCGACTTTAAACTTAATGCGGAATGGTACAAAAATGTTGGTGAAAAATCGCCTATAGTACCTACGCCTGAGGATACTGACAAAATCGGCGCCATCGGTTTGAGTTGGGCTACAACAGGATCAACCACTGCTCCAAGTTCGGGCGAAATATTAAACATAAACTTTACGAGCAATAGAGATGACTTTATGGCAAAATCATACCAGGTTCCAGTAAATTCAGCAGCAAGAGCCAGCAGAATCGAGTTGGGCAGCCATGTCCAGGCGGCACTACCAGGGGCAAAAGTTTCAAATACAGTAAAACTTTTTGACCAGTACGGGGCGGAAGTACAAACTGTACCATCGGATCAGAAGATATATTTTGAAGTGCGGGATAAAAATAACCAAAAGATTGAAACAACGGATCTTGATTTCTCTACGCCAAGTCCAATATCTCCCAACACTAGACTGCCAGCAAACATTGACATAACAATTAGTTCCAAACTCCAAAACACTAACAAAGAATATACAATTCTGGCTTATCTGGGACCTGATGACTCTGATCCTGGGTATGATGATAATAAGCCACCCGTGGGGGGAAGTTATAAACTGCTGGTAGACTCAGCAGATAACCTTCTCGAGAAGATAGAGATTTCTGATACGGCCGTTAAGACACCTATATCACCGACTGCCAAACCAACTACAAGTCAGGAAATCTCTCTGGACAGCCATTATGTAAACCTTACAGATTCTGGCACCAAGTTAACTTTTGACTGCGAAATGTATACACGCTATCAGGGAGAAGACATAAAAGTAGCATGGAAAAATTTTGACAGTAACCCAGTCTTCGCTGCCAATAACTTAATATGGAAGGTAACAGCTCCAAACACGGTGCAAGCAACAGTAGATTCTAATAAAAACATCTTCACCTTCAAATCCTCCTCTGGTTCAACGAGCCCAATCGATGATGTTGCAACGGTCTCCCTAACATATGTTTCAGGAGAAAAAACACTATCAGCGAAGGTGCGGAGCATAAAAGTCAGCAATAAACCTGCTATTCCACAAGGAGAATATCAGATTATTAAAGATAAGGATAATCCTATTGTTAATTACCTTGATAACAAAACAGCAGAAATTTCAGGGCCAACTACCTTTAAGCTCGTCGCAGAGGATCAGTACGGTGATACATATGATAAGACTCCTCTCTTTACAGTAATTTCATCCAAGGGTCTCTTCAACATAGATGGCACTTTGACATTTCCAACAACGTCGGGCAGCTTTGCAATTGAAGCTGCTGCAAACACCAAGGCAGGCGACATTGATACCATCAAAGTTTATGTGACCGAAGATGACTTTTATGAGTTTAAAGTGAAATGTATTTCAGCTTCAGCAGCCTCTTGATATTCAGTCAAATATTTTCTGGCGTTCATGGGCTGTTGAAAATAAGAGTTCTAAACCAGGGAGAGTGTGACTCGAAATGAGTCACACTCTCCCTGTTTTATTAAAAAAGATGACCGCTGTCTCTTAGCAGTACACCAGATCCTTCACCACCTCGGAGGCGATGATCAGGCCCGCCACCGATGGCACAAATGCCGTGGATCCAGGCACTCTCTGCCCGCCGCAGTCTTTTGGCTCCTCTTTGGAGTAAACCACCTTCAGCTTCTCCACTCCCCGCTTTTTCAGCTCCCGCCGCATCACTCTCGCCAGAGGGCATACAGAAGTACGGTAAAGGTCTGCCACCTCAAATTCCGCCGGATTCAGTTTGTTGCCGGCGCCCATGCTGCTGATCACCGGAACCCCTGCCTCCTTCGCCTGCAGTACAAGCTGAATCTTAGCAGTCACCGTATCCACCGCATCCACCACATAATCATAATCTGAAAAATCAAACTCATCCCTGGTCTCCGGCAGAAAGAAACATCTGCGGGCCAGGACATGGCACGCCGGATTGATATCCGCGATACGGTCCTTCATCACATCTACCTTGTATTCACCAACTGTAGAATGCAAGGCTATAATCTGCCGGTTGATATTCGACAGGCTGACTCTGTCATGATCGACCAGATCAAGGGCTCCCACCCCGCTTCTCGCCAGCGCCTCCACCACATAGCCGCCGACTCCTCCCACTCCAAACACTGCCACCCGGCTCTCGGAAAGTTTCAGTAACGCAGCCTCCCCTAAAAGAAGCCCGGTCCTGGAAAATTGTTCTGACATGTCTCTCCTCCGCCTATTTTACCGCCTCAAATGCTTCCTGCAGATCCTCGATGATATCCTCTATATTTTCTGTTCCGATGGACAAACGGATGGTATTTGGTTTGATTCCCTGCTCCAGCAGCTCTTCCTCTGTCAGCTGTGAGTGGGTGGTGGACGCCGGATGGATCACCAGGGATTTTACATCCGCCACATTGGCAAGCAGGGAAAACAATTGCAGATTGTCGATAAATTCTTTTGCCTTCCCAGCATCCCCTTTTATCTCAAAAGTAAAGATCGAACCTCCGCCATTGGGGAAATATTTGTTATAAAGAGCTGCCTGTTCTGGATCTGCTGAAACCGACGGATGATTTACCTTTTCCACCTGGGGGTGATCCGCCAGATACTGAACGACCTTCAAGGCATTTTCCACATGGCGCTCCACCCTCAGAGACAGCGTTTCCAATCCCTGCAAAAACAGAAAGGCATGGAACGGAGACAGGGTGGCTCCGGTGTCTCTCAGCAGAATGGCACGGATCTTTGTAACAAATGCCGCCGCTCCCACGGCTTTCGTAAAACTGATACCATGATAACTCGGATTCGGCTCTGTCAAAGATGCAAATTTGCCGCTTGCCTCCCAGTCAAATCTGCCGCTGTCCACGATCACGCCGCCGATGGCAGTGCCGTGACCGCCAATAAATTTGGTAGCCGAGTGCACTACGATATCTGCCCCGTGCTCGATGGGACGCACCAGATACGGTGTGGCAAATGTGTTGTCGATCACAAGAGGTATTTTATTTTCATGGGCTATGCCCGCCAGTTTCTGAATATCCACCACATCCGAATTCGGGTTGCCCAGTGTCTCGATATACACCGCCTTGGTGTTTTCCCGGATCGCCCCCCTCACTTCGTCTTCGTCAAAGGGATTTACAAAATCAGCGGTGATCCCATAATCCGGAAGCGTATGGGCCAGCAGGTTATAGGTCCCTCCATAAATATTTTTTGCGGCTACAATATGGTCTCCTGCCTGGGCAAGATTCTGAATCGTATAGGAGATCGCCGCCGCGCCGGACGCCACTGCCAGAGCCGCCACGCCGCCCTCCAATGCCGCAATCCTCTGCTCAAACACTTCCTGAGTAGGATTTGTCAGCCGTCCATATATATTTCCCGCATCACTGAGATTAAACCGAGCCACCGCGTGTTCACAGTCGTGGAACACATAAGATGAGGTGGCGTAGATCGGAACCGCCCTGGCGTCAGTAGCCGGGTCTGGACTCTCCTGTCCCGCATGCAGCTGCAATGTTTCAAATTTAAGATTTCTTTCCTTATCTAATTTTTTACCCATATTAAAACTCCCTTCTGGCACCGAGGCGCGCTCAAAATATTTTTACATCTGATAACAGGGATATCATATCATGCCTTTTTTTATATGTCCAATATACAATAAAAAGAACTGGCTATAGTCTTTCCCTATACCAGTCCCTTATCCTCAAACTTAACAATCTCTTCCAGATATTTTTTCCCCAGCGGACTGATCGCCACACCTTTTCTTACCAGATACCCAATAGTCATCCTTTCATCTGATTTCAGCTTCACGGCACAAAATTCCGAGCCGTTAAGCTTTTCACAGAGAATGCCAGAACACAATGTATATCCATTTAGCCCCACCATAAGATTGTGCATGGTAGCGCGGTCATTCGCCTTTATAAACTGCTTATAGTCATAGGTACTCAGTACTTCCTCCGCAAAATAGAAAGAATTGTAGTTTCCCTGTTCGAAAGAGAGACAGGGATAATCTGCCAGTTCTTCCAGTGTCAGCAGTTCACTGTCCGCCAAAGGATGTCCCTTCCACATATATACATAAATTCCACACTCCAGGATCTCATGAAATTCCAGTCCTGATTCATGAAACAGTTTCGTCAGTACCTTGCGGTTAAAATCATTGATGTAAAGGATCCCGATCTCACTCCGAAAATTCCTTACATCTTCGATCACTTCATACGTCTTGGTCTCATGTATGGCAAACTCATATTCATCCATTCCGAACTGCTTCACCATCTCCACAAATGCGTTGACGGCAAAGGAGTAGTGCTGCATCGATACACTAAATTTTTTCCGTATCTGTTCCTTGGAGATGAAACGCGCCTCAATGAGCTGGTACTGCTCCACCACCTGCCTGGCATACCCGATAAATTCCTCTCCTTCCGGAGTCATTGAAATCCCCCGGTTGGTGCGCTTGAAGAGTTCTAAGCCCACCTCTTCTTCCAGATCCTTCACAGAAGACGACAGACTGGGCTGGGAAATAAACAGGTTTCTTGCCGCCTCATTCATAGAACTGGAATTCGCCACTTCGATCACATACCTCAGTTGAGTCAACGTCATCTCATATCACTCCTGATTCCTCACAATTTCTTTCCCCGTGTCGCACCATTTTCCATCATTGTAAACGACAATTTTATATGTATCCGGTTGCAGCCCAGACAGTGGAATCGCGATGGCATATTTCTGATTCCGCTTTGATTTCATTCCCTTTCCGGCACTGGTATAATCCATAAGATAATGGTGCGTCTTCCCCACAAACCCTACTTTGGAAATAGCGTGATCCGATGTCTTCATATACAGTACCGATTCCATCAGGATAAAACCAACTTTTCTCTCATCCATCTTCTCTTCCGGCACCTCTGACTCTTTGGACTCCACCGGTGCTTGTAGCGTCCCCTTCACATACCCATCACCGATCTCCAGCGGCTGCGCCAAATCCTTCCAGTTTATCCCAATGCCGTATCCACGATAGAAATAGTATTTTGTAGAGTACTGATTGAGCAATTCCCCGGAAGAATAATCGAATTCATAAATCATCCCCTTCTGCCCGTTGATCAGGGGATGAAGATATCCTCCAAAGGAAAACATCCGGTCCTGTTTCTTGTCATAGGCACAATTGGAGGTGATAATGGAGCGCACTCCTGGAAACAGTTTGTCCTGCCGCACAGTCATCTTCTTTTCATCTACCACATAGACCGATACAAAGGATTGCTCTTTGCCGTCAAAAAAATCTACCTTCCGTTTGGTCTGCCAGTGGTTGTCATAGAGCATGATGTGTCTGGTATCCGGATCGCCGTCCAGGTCATAAGGGATCTCATACACACTGTGCTGCTGAAAATGCCAGGTGATATTCCCTTGAGGTTTTAACAGCATATTCTCTTGTTGGGTCCCCTCAAACATATCCGGATTGGTGAGGATCCATTTGATCTTCTTGTCTTTCCAGCCCACCTTCACTGCCGAATGGATATTTCGCGGTGACAGCAGCACAGTATCATCTTCCTTATTATAAGAAACCGTATTCAGATGAACCCAGTCCACCATGTCCTCATAGGTATCATCAAAGATCTCCCGCATATCCAGGGACTGAATGATCTCCCCGGTTTGACGGTCCATTTCCTGAACCACATCTTCTGTATGCCCGTCAATGGAACTACTTAGGAGGAATAGATTTCCTCCCGGCTCCTTTTCGATCACTTCATGATGAATGCCATTTTTCACATAATACAACCGGTAAGCTCGCCCCAGGTAATCCATCTCGTACATCTGGGTTGTATGCGGCTTTTCCTCCGTCGGCGTCAACGCCTCATTGGTCTGAAAAATCAGTCTTTGGTCCGAGAGGGGAAAGACACCATAAGAGCCAGTGGTCATCATAATAAACCAGCGGATCTCACCCTTCTGGTCATAGGCAAAGGGATATTTCGTCGTCTGGCCGGAAATCACCGTAAGACCATATGCCGTCTTTTTGGAACATTTTTCAACCTTCACTGCGTCTTTCAGCGCTTCCGGAAGTTTATCTGTCTGGATCGAAATGATCTGTGAATCCGTCACCCTATCCTTGTCATCCAGACAGCTTATCTCCACCTCATTTTTGTAGTCTGGATACAGCCCAACCACCGGGATTCGGTGCTCCTTTGTTTTTTCGAGACTTCCATTCAGATCCGTATCTTTCTCTTTTCCTTTTACGGTAACCCTCACCTTACAGGGCTTTGAAGTCTTTAAAAGTATATAGGCTGTCAGTGGGGAATTACCATAGGGATTTTGCACCACCAATGGCTTCTCCCATGTATAGTTTCCCGATCTCAGCTGCTTTTCATACATTTCATCCTTTTCCTGGCAGCTCACTGGGAGATATTTCTTAGTCTTGATCGTCTCAGAAGTTACGGCATCGACCGCGCTTCCACTTATGACGTTTGTGGTCTGGGTATCTTTCTGGCTAACCCTTTCCCCACTTTCCTCTTTTCCGCAGGAAGCCACGCACAGCAGCAACAGTACTGCCCCCAAAATTAGTCTGATCTGTCTCAACTTTTTTCCTCCTGATATTCACAAAGTACTTTCAAAATTTTTATGGATGACATCTTCCACAGGGCTCATATCCCTGCCGGATTAGCTGCTCTCTTGTCTCCTTCGTCTCATTCCTGTTTTTTCCTTTTGTATCCTTTGCACTGGAACAATCCGGGTTGTGAAATTTGCGGGTATTGGTATTGCATATGTACTGTCTTGTTTCTCCTGCTGCCCGCCCAGATGTTTGATCGGAGGATTCTTCTGTCTTTTCTTCCGGGGCCTTCTCCCCCGTTAGACGGCTCTTTCCCGTGGCATAATCGATCTCCACGCCAGGCTGGTTATTGTAGGCATAGACATTAAAACAAACGCCCTTCCCTTCATCTTCCACCGACCACGCTTCCATCTGAACCCCACTGGCCACCAGATTATCGCCCTCATACACCGGCGTCACCCGGTAAAGAACATGATTGTCGGTCTCCTTTACATAGTCCGCCACTTCATTTTCAAAGGGAAGCATTCCCTCCACATTCATATAACGGGTTCCTGTCACAAGATTCTTCTTGTTGGCATTCTCCCCGGAAAGCTGATAACCGATCAGGTGACAGCGATTGTACAAATACTTTCCCTCTACACAATCATACTTTGCGGTCTGCCATCCCGATGGCTTCACCGGACTGATGGACTCTCTTTCTTTTACAGGCATCAGGTCCTTTCCGATATTCGCCACAGCCACACCACATCTTCCCAAAGAATCCAGCTCACTATAGTTTTCAAAAGACTCTGTGGTATAGTCCGATTCTTTAAATTCCGGCATATTATCATTGATCACCACAAAGGATTCACCCTTAAATTCCGGAACACCTTCGAGATCTGCCACCACTGTCCCAGTTACATTTCCTTCTCCCTGACTGTCAGCAGATAGCGATTCCATCGCCTCTTTTACAGAACATCCTGACAGCAAAAGAACAGTTATTATACAAAGCAGCCAAAGTAATTTTTGAATGTTCATTGATTTCATCTCCTTTTTCGCTATCTTATCATATCACAAAACGATCATCTGTTCAACTTAACAAAGGTTTTATAAAAAGTCTTAAATGTATCATAAATATTTATAAACTCTATTGTCAAAACGAGAAAATGTTTGTATGATTAAGTAAAAAATGTTATTGGGAGGTATACCATTGAAAAAAAGCGTAAAAATCACATCACTTGTATGTACAGCTGCGTTATTGGTGAGCAGTGTTTTGTCTCCGGTATCCACAGTTGTGCAGGCAAAAGCAAAAAAACCAGCTTTAAGCAAAAAAAAGCTTTCCATTAAAGTAGGAAAAACAGCGAAACTCTCGGTAAAACGGGCAAAAGGCTGGAAAATTTCCTGGAAGAGTAAAAATAAAAAAATTGCTACTGTAAAAAAGGCTGGGAAATATGCAGCAAAGATTACGGCGAAGAAAAAGGGCACAGTGAAGATCACGGCGACAACAAAAAAGGGTAAGACACGTCGTACGTTGACCTGTAAGGTAACCGTATCTGCCACAAAGAAAGTGACACAAACACCTAATATGACTGTTCCGCCGGCGCCATCAGCCGATACTGTTACACAGGCGCCAAATAACCCAGACGTCCCTCAGAGTACGCCAACCGGGGGCACACCTGGAGTGTCGACAGCGATTCCGACAGCAACTGCAACAGTAGTTCCGACGGTAACTCCGCCAGCGGCTTCTTCAGAAGAACCAACGGCAGAGCCAACTGGAAAACCGACGACAACCCCAACAGCGAAGCCAACCACTTCCCCTACTGCTGTTCCGACAGCCACTCCGTTAGCGCCATCCCAGATCCCTGATAATGCGATTGAAGGATCCAAAGTAAAGGGAACTTCTGCCAGTGTGAGCGCATCGGTAGGTGCAGCAGGAGCCGTGACAGAGTTCAAGGCTTCCACCCAGTACAGCCAGGCAGATTTCCTTCTGGCATCCCCTATTTCCCTAAACGGTATTGAAAGCGTGGAGTTCACACTCTCCGTAAAGGGAACACCGGATTCCGTATCCTTTAAGTTATATGATTCCGAAGGAAAAGAACTGACGGGTATAACACAGTATAACAAAGCAACAGGGACCCATTCCATAACAATTCCGAATGAATACAAGAATAAGACCATAAGCCAGTACTCTATAATGACAAATACTAATATCAAAGATACGACGCAGACAGCTACTGCCACTTTGACAAAACTGGCTTTTGTGGTTCCAAAAGCGAAACCAACGGCATTACCTACACCGACAGCCAGCTCACAGCCAACGAAAACGCCGATAGCGACGGATAAACCATTGGTAACAATGGCACCAGAGGCATCTATGACTTTTTCTAAAGATACTTTCCTTGCATCCGGAGCAGCTGGTGAGCCTGTCTATAATGCTGACGGCAGTGTTACCGTAACACTGAAGAAACAATATGGCGGGGGCGGAATTGGCTTCTATATGGATGCTTCCAAATCCATGGTGGATTTAAGTGATTATACAAAAGTGATTTTCAATCTATCCGCCGATGTTGATGCGCCGATCTGTCTGAGGACCCATGACACTACCGATTATTGGGGATCAAACTCTTCAACAACACTGTCTTTTACAAGTGTCACTACAGAACAGAAGGAATACATCTGTGACCTGAGTACCGTAAACAATACCCTCGGCTTTGGAGTAAAATACAATCCAGGGGGATCTGCGGATCTTCCGGAAGAAATTAACCTGACCATTCATTCCATCTCCTTTATAAAGGATACAAGAGATACCACGGATGCCATGAATAACTATACTTCATTGGCAGAGATGGCCGCCGCCTATGGTTTGAAAATGGGTACTGTCATGAACGACCGAAGAGTGGCAGATAAAAAATATGCTGACTTAATGAAATATCACTTCAACAGTATTACGGCTGCAAATGAGATGAAAGCATACTCCATGCTGGATCTGAATAAAACAAAGGAAGCCTACACCGACGAGAATTCCATGCCTGTTCTGAGTTTCACCGGAGCCGATAAAATTATGGATTTCGCCAAAGCAAACAATATAAAGGTTCGCGGCCACGCCCTTGTCTGGGATGCGGGTATGCTGGACTGGTTCTTCCGTGAAGGATACGATTCTTCAAAACCATATGCCACAACAGAGGTAGTAAAGGCGAGACTACAGAACTACATAGAACAAGTACTGACACATTTTGAAGAAAAATACCCAGGCGTGATTTACTGCTGGGACGTCGTCAACGAGGCAGTAGGTGATTCCGCCACAGAATATGAAGAAGGCGACGATCGCCATGTAAGAACCAAGCGAAATAATGAAGATAATCCGTTTTACACATTGGTAGGACGCAATTATGTGGAATTATCCTTCCAGTATTCTTACGAAGTTCTTCAAGAGTTAAAGAAGACCATGCCAACACTGGATATCAAGTTGTATTATAACGATTATAGTACATTCTTTGCTTCAAAGAGGGATGCGATCTACAACTTGGTAAGCTCCGTCAATTCTTTCCTGTCAGATGGCAAGGGTGGATATGTGAAACTTTGTGATGGTGTAGGCATGCAGAGTTATATTGGCGGTTTTGGACAACAAGCAGGATGTATGAACGAAAATGATATCAATTTAGTGAAAGAAGCCATCCTCAAGTTTGCTTCACTGGGCATAGAAGTACAAGTAACAGAGCTTGCCGTCCGAAATTATGAAAATGATGCCGAAACGCTAGCAAAACACGGCGAGTACTACAAAAAACTATTCCAGGCATATCTGGAATTAAATTCTGGGGAAGAAAAACCATTGAAGGCCATCTCCATCTGGGGTATCATCGATGAACCAGATCTGGAGCCTGACGACTACAGTTTTAAAATGAACGGACCATACTGCGGTTTATTCAATGAAAATCTGGCAGTAAAAGATTCCTTTAAAAATGTCCATGACATTCTGAAAAATGGTCAGTAAACTGCCAGGCTTGGTGTAACAAACATGAAAGACTTTCAAGTTTTGTGTAAACTCAAAAACTGATATAAGATACATTGATAGTTACAAAGAGCAGAGCCGAAAATCTAGGTTCTGCTCTTACCTGTATTATACAGGGATTTTTTTGCATGTCAATAAAAGCTGGTCTTAGAGCAACCGGTTTTCCAACCGTTCTTCAAAATAGATCTCAAGTTGCGAATTGATCTGGCCCCAGTCCTGTCGGTGGCCTGTCCACTTCTTTGTTATGTCCATGATTGCCAGATACAGCATTTTCAACAGACTCTCATCGGACGGAAATACCGTCTTGGATTTCGTTACCTTTCTCAGCTGGCGGTTGAACCCCTCAATGGCATTGGTCGTGTAGATCAGACGTCTGACCGCTTCCGGATACTTGAAATACGTGGACAGGGTTGCCCAGTTTTCATACCATGATTTATTGATCTTAGGGTATTGGGAATCCCATATATTACGAAAGGATTCCAGTTCGTCCAGTGCAGTCTCTTCGGTCGGTGCTGCATACACACGCTTCAGATCTGCCATCAATTTTTTTATATCCTTATAGGATACAAAACGGGTTGTATTTCGGATTTGGTGGATGAGGCACTGTTGAATCTCTGTTTCTGGATAAACAGCTTCGATTGCCTGCGGAAATCCAGTCAGTCCATCCACACAGGCAATCAGGATATCTTCCACTCCGCGATTCTTAAGTCCATTCATGATAGACATCCAGAACCTGGCACTTTCATTTTCTCCTACATACATACCCAAAACATCTTTATGTCCATTCATATCAATTCCCAGGGCAATATAAACCGCCCGTTTCACAATCCTTCCTTCGCTTCGGACATGATAGTGGATAGCGTCCATGAAAACAACCGCATAGATTTCTTCTAATGGGCGTTCCTGCCATTCTCTTACCACAGGCATAATCTTATCCGTAATGCGGCTGACGGTGCTGTACCAGACTATTGTTGGATACTCCGATTCTGCTTGTGCTAGCCCCACCTCTAATAGGATATGTATGTAATCTTTTATAAACAAAATAATTACTGAGCTTATTATTATTGGAAAAAATCATTGCCACACATATACTTTCACCTTTCAAAGGAATCCTGTCCTGCACAATAAGTTTTCCATATTGCTTCCAATGTTTCTTAATAATATCTAAATCTTGTTTTGAAGTAACATATGTTACCCCAAATGAACCTTTTCCCACTTCCGGCTTTACTACCCAATTTCTTTTTGGATTAGACTGTATAAATAATAATAGGTCAGACAAATTCTCAAATTGTTTTGTATATGGTATGTCTATACCCAGTTCTTTCGCCGTTTGTAATGCTCCAAATTTATTATTAGCAATATTATATGACTCTAAATCTGGTATTAGGCATTTGCATTTGTTTATAATACTTCTATGTTCTATAAGAAATTTTAAGGTTATATCTTCCATCGTAAACAATATTGGTTTTTTCCCCCACCTTTTATAGCACTGATCAAGGATTGTTATCAGCTTACTTTTGTATTTTTCCTGATTTTTCATTAAATTTGGTATAATCACCCTCTTGTCAACATAGGATGACCATAATCCCATATCAAATACAGAATTTCCTATTGCGATAATAAAATAATTGTTTTTTCCAATTGCTCTTATCGCTGATAAGCTTTTTCTCCATTTAACGTCTGTTATAACCACTATATCATTCCATTTATGCTTCATGTTACACCATCTCCATTAAATAAAAACAACAAAAACTGGTAATATTACTATTACCAGTTTTGAGACTAGCAATTATTCATTGCCTTTGCTTTTAAAAAGATATCTCTTTTACCTCATAGCCTGCATTATGTAAATTTATTATACTATAAAACAAAACATCACAAATAATACTTTCCTTCCTCCTCCAATTATTCTCTACTGATAAAATCTGTTTATACCTTTTTAGACTCTCTTCATTTTGTTTATCTAATATATCTCGACTTTTGATTAATTGATAAAGATAATCATATGCTTTTTTCAGTTCTGGTAATTGGTTAATCATTCCTATTTTTGATAATTTAAACAAAT
Organism: Eubacteriaceae bacterium; assembly: GCA_910575665.1. Lineage (GTDB taxonomy): Bacteria > Bacillota > Clostridia > Lachnospirales > Lachnospiraceae > Eubacterium_F. The sequence goes on along the minus strand of CAJTFB010000030.1, from coordinate 7,748 downwards.
TACGCAACCACCAAACTAAAGCATAAGAGTCTTGATGTAATTCGTCTATGTCAAAATTATAGAAATTCCAGTTGAAATTAAATGGACCAACAAAATATGAACTAGTATTAAACATAATATCATGAGAATTTCCCCTCATAATCTTTATACAATGTTTTAATGAATTTCTTATCAATTCAATATTATCAGTTGTACGCCAACTCTGAGTTTGAGCTAATAAAAATAAATGATTACTTCCCGGAAAGTGAGCGTCCGGCTTATAGTAACGGATTCCTTTTTTATTAACCATGGAAAAGTCATTAATATTATTATATAATAACGATTCCCTAAAATAATATAGACTAGTTTTAATTTCATCTTGCACTAATAAATTATTTTCTTCCCCTAGTTCTGCCAATATTCCAGCCTTCACTGCTTTATTTCCACCTCGTCCCCCCAAATCTAACGCCTCGCCGCCCTTAAATGTCGTTCTGTAAGACGTTTCTTTTTTTTCCTGAAGTAATGCCTTTATAACATCCTTCATGAATAAACTGTCCCTTTCCACTCCAAAATTCAACAAAAAAGTAACGCTAGAATCTAACCCTTTGCCAGGTCCTCCATGTAACTCATTACCCAGCCATCCGTCGCTTTGCCTTTGATCAATTATTTTTTTCACTTTAGGTTTTTCCATAATCTGCTCTTTCAAGTTTAATAAGTCTTTACTTGAAGCAATTTCTTTAAAAATTTCACGCCTTATTCTATATTGAATGCTGCAACCCCCATGGTCTATTAAATATTGTATAACATTATTCATTTTTAGGCTTCTTTCTGATATAGGTTTTTATATTATATTATACATAACAAAATATATATGTCAACTAAATATATTACTTAAACTAATTTCCTATATATTATTATAGTTTCGTTTTTTTATAAGGTCCGAAACTGTATAACCAAATATCATTTGCCATATTTGATAAATTAGTTTTTAAAACAATTTTCTTATATTTATTAGGATCCAAATAAATTCTATTAACAATGTTTATTTTTTCTTCTACTAAAGGATTCGATACAATTACCCAATCTACTAATTCATCTGGACAAAATATCAATTCTTTTTCTCCTTTTTTATAAAATAAATACATGAGTCCCATAAAAAAAAGACTTGGTGCAAAATAGTTTGCATTTCTAAAATAAATTATTAAAGGAATTGATAAACAATAAATTATAAGAAAAATTTTAGCAATACCTGTTTGGGTAACTATCTTAAAATATTTGAACCATATTATTGCACTAAAGATCCCCATAAAGGCAAAAGGTAAACGTATGATATATGTATTTTTACCAAAAATAAGTTGCATAAAAGCTGTTATATAATAAGCACCATAATTAAGATTAATACAAATTAAATCATCATTAAAATCGTTTCCATTTATTGTTGTAATTATATTTTTTCCATCCCATATTTTAGGAAAACCATGATTCTTTAATATATATTGTCCCATTGTGACATTATAAGATTCATCAGAGGCAAAATATCTCCAATCTAAATTAACGAAAACTAACAACGCCATAATGCTTATTAGTAAAACCTCTAACCAATTTTTTTCACTAATCTTATAATCTTATACTTTATTGGTGTTGTTTCCTTAAGTATACTTTTCATTTTATAACCTCATTAGTCCTGAATAATAGAATAACTGCAAAACACGGAATGTAATGTCACAATTCTTTCTTGTTTTTGATTTCCAGTCTACCTCCAATTGTAAGCCTCCATAAGGTCCCCAATTTCTAAAGGTATTATCTACTGATATTTCACAAATTCCGTCTCCATTTACTTTCTCCATTATTTTCTGTACAATCTCCTGTAGCTTGGGGCTATATGGAATAATTCCACATTTTGCAAGCCACACTAAGTATTCTAAATTATAACGTGATTCGCCATTTATCTCATCAACAAGATTAAATCCCTGGGAAGGGAAACAACCAGCTGTTCTAAGTATATGTCCAACCCAGGTGGAGGCAGTCAAACCAAACAATTCAGGTCGATCATTACACATCATTTTTTCAATCGACTTAGCTAACATAGAACTAGAATCATTTGACCTCCATGAATTAGTATGAGCCAAAATATCTAAGTGATATCGACAAGGCCATTTTTCATACTCGTTAAAAACACGCTCATTTTTCTTAGTTATCAGACGAGAAACATCTAGGATAGAATCAACCTCAAGTACTCGCTTGAATGATTCCAATGACAATTTGATCTGTGGAAATATATCAATGAAATCCTCAAACCCAGCACGTGCTATGCAGGCACATCGAAAAAGATTATGTCCATTAGCTGCATATCTGAATTCATCTCCTGTTTCACCTGCACTTCTACTGTAGCATGGATCTGAGAAAGGCAGTTCCTTAAATGCAATCATCGCCTTTTTTAATACATTTGTCTCTCCATGTACACCTTTTTCCGCAAGATATTTAACACCTGTTTCTTGATTTTCAAAACGTCCAGCATTTTTATTTGAACCATGATACCCATTTCCTAACCAACCATTCTCTTTTTGGCATGCAACGATTAGTTGAATTATTTTTTCTGATAAAATAAGTTCTTGTAACTTATTTTCTTCTTCCTCACTAATATCATGCAAAATTTCCTTTTTTATACGATAAACAATGGAAGGATTTGCATTTGGTAGAAGGAAAGAAATCATTTTTTCCATAAGATTCATTTTATTACCCTTTTTTCATAATAATAATTAAAATTACCATTTTTAAAACTATGTCTTTGAACACTCTATCACTTTTAAATATACACTCTATAAACATAGTTGTCAATATATGGTAAACGCAAATACCTCCTAAATCATTCTTAACAGAACCACTTCCACCCCCCCCTAACCATTGAGATATACGCAATGGCAGAAATCTCCATAACTTAATAAATGATTTATATTTATTTTGATAGTAGCTAAGTGGCTATGGCTCCCCCCTGTTTTCTCATTCCTATTATATAGAACAACATCTTAACATTCTTCCATTTTTCTATAAGTACAGTTAATTTCTCTAGAATCATTACTCTATTTTTTATGTCCAACTTTTTTAACGTTTCAATATAAAGAATTCTTTGCTTAATAAGTATATCCATATACATAGAACAGTCAATAATTTTTTTAAAATCATCTTTTTTCCATTTTTCTATTTCCTCCAAAAACATCATCATAGCTGCATTGCCTAGATAAATATTTTCCACATTATTTAGAGATAAATAATGTATTAAGCTGGATTTCATACAAGTTCTTGCAAATTCCTCTATATCATATTTTCTATCCCCTTTCACATATTCAATACATATATGACATTGATTCAGCCTTTCATAGTCCGAAGCCGCTTTCCAGGCTTGATACAAAACCTCAACACCTATTTTTTTTAAAGGTTCTAGTTCATTATCAAAGGTTTGACAATAAACAAATTCATCCATTCTCTTTTTTACAATAACTGTTGAAACACATTTATGTTCTAGTTTTAATGACGTATTATGCAATATATTCATTTTATTTGCGAACATCATGACAGATGACTTCTCATTTTTTAAAAAGGTATTAATTGAGTTATCAAAACAATTAGTAAATATAATACTTATTCCCATTTTTTCATAAAGTTTATATAGATGTTGTCTATCATACAACATGGGCCATTCACCTATCATTCTTTTATCATCCGTATAGACAGTATCTTTTCTCAGAAAAAACTGCCACCTATTATTTATTAAAAAATGCGTCTTTTCACCAAAATAATCTTCTAACACTTCAAATAATGCAGAATAAAAACAATTATAACTTTTCAAAATTATACCTCATTCAAAAGATTGATAAACCTTACTAATTTTCTTGAGCCGGTACTCTGCTGTATTTTAACTAGTTCTTCAGTTGAACAGGATGATACACAAACCATAATTCTTAGTTCTTCCCATATTTTTTGTCTAATTTGTTTTGCCACATTATTATTTTCTTCTTTACAGGAAACCCAAACTGAAACAGTTGGTAGACCATCTCTTTCATATTGGATTTTTACACAATAATCTATCACACTATTGTGAGATAATAGAATATTCTCTAACTGTATTTGTCCAAAAGTTACTCCTCCAATTTTAAAAATATTCTTTTTCCTGCTTAGGATCGGGCCTATACGTCGACTTGTCCGTCCACACTCACAAGGCTCATCTGCGATAAATGTTACATCTCCAGTATCATATCTTATTAAAGGCATTGATTGATTCCCAAATGTTGTAATGACCAATCTACCTATTTCTCCATTTTTAACTCTTCGATTTTCATTATCCAGGATCTCTATATATGCCAAATCGGGATGAAGATGCCCTCCTTTCCCAGCACTACATTCGCAAAACGAAACACATGTTTCTGTATTTGCATATGTTGAAAAGAGGTTAGCATTTGGATAACATGCTGATATTCTCTTACCCAATTCATTTAATGTAAAATCTTTGTTTCTGATACTTTCACCAATTAATATTAACTTATTTATACTGTTTAATCTATTTGTCATCCCTTCCTTTAAACAGTATTCCCTCAATTTTATAAGATTTGAAGGCACTCCAATAATAGTAGTTATAGGAAAATTTTTTAATATTTTATACTGTATATGTATATTTTTTGACCCGGCTCTGACAATGGATACACCCAGCCTTTTTATTCCCATATAATAAGCCAGTCCTGCCACAAAGCTTCCATCAAGCGCGACTGCAAGCATTACATAATCACTAGAAGTTACTGGCGGCTCCATAAAACTTATAAACTCATTATATGCTAGCCCCGTCAAGTCACATTGAGATAACGGGTGAATGATCGGCTGCACTCCCGTGGAACCACTTGTGGATACAATATCAGCATAGCAATCATGACAACAAAAAAAATCTTTATTATATTTTAATAAATCCTCTTTTGTTGTCAATGGCAGCAATTCAAGACAGTCTACGCTCAAGATATCTTTCACCTTTATTTCATGTCTGCTAAATAAATTATGATAAAATGGAGAAAAACGATTGGCGTACCTCAATGTCTGTCTCAATAGTTTGGATTGTAACAATTTTATATTCTCTGTTGTATCATATTCTATTTTATTATTCATCTGCATTCACCATGATTGTATTAAATATTAGTTTGGTTAACAAGTCAACATGTTCAAATTTATCTATGCTAATATTCTCAATTTCTAATGAAATTTCAAACTCCTCTTCGATTTTTACCAATAATTCGACTTGTCCTATTGAACTCAATTCTATGCTGTTATCGTCGTTTACTTTTCCATTTAAATCTTCCTTCACAAGTTTCATGACATATAACTTTATGAAATCCATAACGATTTCTGGTTCTTCTTTTTTTAATTTACGGCCTCTATCCATTTTTCCCAAACTTATCTCCGTTATTTCTTCACTCTCTACACAACCCTTTTTTCTCAGTACAGTTTCTTCGCCAAAATCAATCACATCATACCCGGGACAAAAAAAATCTTTATTAAAAAAAACGATAAATCCTGGTATATCATATAACTCATAAATGTATAGTTCATTTTCAGTTATAACAGGAAACCTACCAGCTTCTGAGCGCTTGATAACGATTTGTCTCTTATATGTAATACATTCTGCTATACGTTTAAGAACAAAATCTGAACTAATTATCCAATCCAGGCATATCTCTTCTTTAACAGGTAATTGCCGCTGAAAATCTGAAATTCCACATCGAATTACGTTTGCTCCACATAGAATACAAGCTTGATAAAGGACAAGTGAAATGAATTGTGCATTATCCATATCCAAAAACAATCCAATTACCTGCCCTTCTGAAATAAATGAGCGAAAAATCTCTGTAGTATCGGCCACAAAAACTGCAATATCATTTTGTGAAAGAGAATACCATCTGCCAGATTGACATTTTACTGGTTCCATTCCAATTGATGTGAGATCCTCCATTTTATTATACGTTGTCATATACTACCTCCTCATATACTGCCGCCTTCATATAATTTCAGCCCTCTATCCCACACAAATATTGAAAGCAAGTATAAAATAAAAGCAATTATCATCATCCAAACTTCCATGTAATTTGTTTCTTGATTCATAATAACACTTGCTGGGACATTAGCTACAATTCCTATGGGAAAAATGTATATTAAAAACCTATAGATAACACCTTTATAAAAACTAACAGGTTTATCACCAAATGAATTAAAAGACATAAAAAACCCAATGCTCCAAGAAGCCTCACTTAACCAGAATACTGAACTTACCATAATAAACAAAATACCATACATGATAAAAACTCCCAGTAAAATATACGCTGCAAATAGTACTACTGAGATAAATGATACTTTGATTTCAAGCTGCATTCCTGAAAAAATAACAATAGACAGGCCAAGAAGCACATTAGTCAAAGAACCAATGTCCATCACTTGCGTTGATAATAGATACTGACTATTCATTGGTTTAACTAATATCCCATCTAGTGTACTGACACATTTATATCTAGCATAATGGTTGCTTACATAGAAGTAACTGTAAATTTAGGATACAGCGACCTCAGTTTAATTCGTGCATCGGAAGTTTTAAACTGCCAGTCTACCTTTGCCGCCATTGTATTACGCTCGGTTTCCCATGCCGCCAGCTCGCTGCGAAGAGCATTGATATTGTCAATCCGCCGTGACAGGCATTGGCGTGTCATTACATTAAGTTCTATTTCAGCGATGTCCAGCCAGCTTCCATGCTTTGGCGTATAATGGATTTCCAGACGTTTTATAATGCGCCTTGCTTCTGCCGCAGGATACTTCTTATATAAGGATGCCGGTTTATGGGTATTCAGATTGTCCATTACAAGAACAATCTTTTCTGCATCCGGGTACATGATATCAGCGAGGTATTTTATTTCTTCTGCCCAGTCAACAGCCGTCCGGTGTTCCCGGACGCTGACATGATGCTTTCCCGCAAGTGGTTCTATAAAAGCAAAGATGCTGCATGTTCCATTGCGGGTATATTCAGAATCCACTTTCCGGTCATTGCAGGGACGCACCGGGAGCGGATCCCTCGTCTCTCCCAAAAGCTGGTATGGTTTTTCATCCATGCAGACAACAGGGCGCATAGGGTTATATGGAAGTTCATAGGTGTCAAGGATATCTTCCATACATGCTATGAATTCTGCATCTTCTTTTGGCGGGATGCACCAGTAGTCACTGCGGTGAGGTCTAAGTTCATTTTTTTTAATACCCTCCGGATTGTTTCCCTGCTGACTGGTGTTTCCAGTTCAATACGGGCTTTCTCTTCCAGAAGCCGGATGGTCCATCTTGAGTGCCCTTCAGGCGCCGGACCACAGGCAATTTGAATCAGATGTGCTTCCATCCGTCCATCTGCCTTGCGTAATGCTGCGCTTGAATTTGGGCTGATATTATATTTGATAATGTCTGTAATACCATTCTTAACGTAAGACTGGACAGTATTGGTGACTGTAGCAGGGCAGACAGCATAGGTATGTGCGATCTGGGAGTGGGTCAGACCGCTGCCACGGATCTCATCCAGCTCTAATAAAATCTGGCATCTTTTCAGTACGGTTTTACAGGTTTTTTTGTCCTTGATAACTTTATAGAGAGCAGCCACTTCATTGTCGCTGAGCATAATATGATATGTTTTAGGTCTTGCCATAGGAATCACCGCCGTTTCTTTTATCATATCATGAAACGGTGAAAAATAAAAGAATTATTAA
>CAJTFB010000029.1 GCA_910575665.1 Eubacteriaceae bacterium | reverse complement strand
GGGGCTAACGGCTGGGGATGAAAATTCTGTGTCAGCGGAATGTGCCGTATGTGCCAGGCTGAATGCTTTCGAAGCAGTCACGGATAAAGCCGGCTGAAAGGAGGAACAGCAGTGCCTTCGGACATCAGACTCTAACTAATATCATACCACAGGACCTACCTATAATGATATGTAACTATTAACTGTATAGATGGGAATGGGGATGAGGGGAGTTCCTCTTAGATGTCCTTACCATTTATACCAAAAAAGAATAAGTCTGTAAGCTGTTTTCCTTGCTTACAAACTTATTATACGAGGTGGAATATAATTATGAAAAAATACAAAGTTGGATTTATTTGTGGATTTTTTGATATTTTACATGATGGCCATATAGACGTTTTGCGCCAAGCAAAACAGCAATGTGAATATCTTATTGTTGCTGTAGGAACAGATGAATTTATGAAAATTAGAAAAGGGAGAAATTCGGTTTTGTCTTATGAACAGAGAAAGGAGATTGTTAGTGCGATTCGTTATGTGGATCAGGTCGTACCAGAAATTAATTTAGATAAAATAGCAGCTTATCATAAATATAATTTTAATGTCATGTTTTCAGGAGCTGATCATGAATTTGAATTGCACTATATAGAAACAGCTAAGAAATTAAAAAAATTAGGGGCGGATACTATTTATATTCCAAGAAATCGCAATATATCTTCAACCTTTATAAGAGAATATATTTTGAACAATTTTAAATAAATATCATAAAAATGATGTGGTGGAATTGAGCATAATTTGGAGAACTCTTAATTTTATATTAGTGTAATGAATGGAATTACATATTTGTAGGATAAGGGTTACACGAACAGTATTAGTACTGTATAAATATTTACCGTATTTTTGTGATTTTGTGGGGATATGATTCAATTTGGTACTCATGTTGAGACGGTATGTTTATTGTCCAAACTTCATTCAGACCAACATATCGAGGTGGAGCTTCAGATGGACGAGCTTGATTTGACTGCTGCGGAGAGCAAAGCCACCTATCAGGAAATCAAGGGGCTATATGGGATGCATTGGAATATTTCAAACTAATTTATTAGATACAGTTAGAAGGAGGAGTTGCAGTGAGACTTAAGAAGATAAAGATTGCAAATTACAGACAATTTTCAAATGCTGTTATTAATTTTGATGATGAATTGACCATTTTAGCTGGTGCCAATAATAGTGGAAAAACATCTATTATTGAACTTTTTAGAAGATTGTTTAGAGATAGAAATTTTACAAAAGAGGATATTTCAGCAGAGTATTATTCAAAGTTACAGCATGATTTTATATCTGATATTGATAAAATATATAGTATTAGTTTGGATGAGACAGAGTTTAGAGAAAATATTAAGAAAAAATTTTCATTAGATGATAAAAATAAATGGACAGCAATTAAAATTGAGATAGAAGTTCAATATAATAAAGATGAGAGTATTTCTTTATTTTCGGATTATTTGATGGAATTAGGTGATGCTTGTACAAGTTTCTTCTTTCAATTTAATTATGAAGTTGATATGGCTGAACTAAATAAGCTTCTTGGTTTGAATGTTACAAGCTTGTTTGATAAAAAGCGTGAAATAAAAGCATTAAGCGTAACTAGAAAAACTAAAGAAATCAATGAAAAAATAGGCGAATTAAATGAAAGATTTGAGGATTTTTTGATTGAAATATTAGAGAAGGTACTGGAGAATAAAGTATATTTTACTGACAAAAATTACGAAAACAAACAATTAATTGGAGTGAGAGAGTTTCAGGCACTTTTCAATTACAATTATTTAAATGCTACTCGCCTGTTAAATGATGAAAAAACGGATAATTATTTTTCAATAAGTAAAGAGCTGCTTAGTCATTTTAAAAAAAGTAATGATTGGGAAGAATTTAAGACGCAAATAATAAAAGACATTAAAAATGGTTTGAAGGCACAAGAACTTAACGAGAAAGTTAAAAAGCATTCCTTAACAAAAGCACAAAACGCTTTAGATAATATTGAAAAATATTTTGAATATAATAAGGGAGATTTTTCTTTGCAAACGGATATTTCTGATGAATTGCTTATGACTTTTTTGTCATCTTCATTACAAACTTTTTTTGAATTCAAAAATGGAACTAAGCTTAAAGAATTTTCTCAAGGACTGGGTATAAGTAATTTAATATTCATGTGTCTAAAAGTAGAAGCTTTTGTGAAACAGTATAAATCAGATGTAGTAGATATTTTTTGTTATTGAAGAACCAGAAGCTCATATGCATCCGCAGATGGAGAGAATGTTAATTAAATTTATAAATGAAATATTGCTCAATGAGGATAATAACCGAGTGCAAGGGATTATTACGACTCATTCTAGCGAGATAGTTAAGTGCTCTGATTTGAAAAATATTAGAGTATTAAGAATTAATGAACTGTTAAAAAGCTCTATCTATGATATGGATTTATTCAAGCAGGAACTGGATACAGAGGAGGAAAGACAGTTCTTTTCGTTTTTATTTTCTATTAACTATTCAGATTTGATTTTTGCGAATAAAGTTATTATTTGCGAACGAAACCTTGCCCCAAAATAAAAAGACCTGATTATTCAGATATAAAGAGAAAGCCAACAGTAACAGATATTGATTTGTGGATAAAGAATGCAGATTGTGAACTGATTAAAGTTGTGTCACAGGGAGAAAATGATAATTATACTCGTACTTTGGAAGAAGCGATGTTATGCAAGCTTTTGGGAATAACAGTTGAAAGTAAAAAAAGTTTTAATTGGTGGGCAAATCAAATATCAGCTAATAGAATTAAATTAGATATTCCAACACGAAAAAAGAATATTACAGTGAGAGATATTCTTAATAAAAATAATAAAACGGATTTTATGTATTCAATTATTTTAGCTGAATTACATTTGAAAGCACTGCCGGGTTATATAAGGGAGGGATTGATGTGGTTGATGTAAAGAGATTTGATAATATGTTTTTAATTAATGCACCGGCAGGTAGTGGGAAAACAACCTATATTGAGAATACAATTATTAATCTACTTGCAAAATACCCGAATAGAAAAATTTTGAGTATTACTTATACGAATAGAGCCAAGGAAGAACTTAATTCAAGAATTAATAGTAAAAATGTTATAATAGATACAATTCATTCATTTCTTTCTGGATTTGTTTCTCTTTATTTCTCAAAAACAGAGGTAATTAATTTGTATCTTGAAGTATTTGAAAATAAGATAAAGACAATGATAAGCAATGGAGAAGAAGATTCAAAGAATGCTAGGTATATTGATAAGTTCGAAAAACTGGATTTTAAAACCGTTAAAAATAATTTACATCGAATATTTTATAATGAACAGTCTTATAGTAGTTATTACTATGGAGGACTTTCTCACGATGATATAATATTTTTTTGTCGTAAAATGTTTGAGAAATTCGAGGTGTTAAAAAAACGTTTATCTAGCAAATATGCATATATTTTTATTGATGAATATCAAGATACATCTGCTGATGTGTTATATATATTTTATCAATCTGTATTGAATACGAAAAGTAAATTATATCTGCTTGGAGATAAAATGCAAGAGATATATAGTAATTACGATGGTTCATTTAATACTATACTCAGTAAGTTTAACCAAGATGATGGCTTGCATATGAATTATCGTTGCTCTTTCAATATTGTGGGAGTTCTTAACAATTTATATAATGATGAGAAATATTTTCAGGAGCCAAATGAAGCCTGTGAAAAGGCTAATCCTACTGTTGTGATAACAAATGATTTTTCGGAATCTTTCATGGGACGATTTAAGGATTATATGCAGTTATATCTCTTTAATCGTGAGCGTTTTGAAAAGATTGGTTTAGGTGATTTACATAGTGCATTATCAGATATAAAAGCATATAAATTTCCTTCTCAATATACGCCTGTTGATGTGTTGACAGATACAACAAATGATAATCCTGATAAATTATTTCGGATATTATTTTGCATTTGTGATTTTATCGAAATGATAAGTATGGCTGCATATGGCAAAAGCATTCGATTAGCCAGAGAAAAAAATCAAATATTTAATAGAGAATTTACTAATATTGAGTTTCATAATGACAAAATCGTTTTCTCTGATAAAGTTAAAAAGTTAGAAAAAGCATATGGATCTCCAATAATGACTATACAAGAATTTTGTGGGTTTCTGACTGACAATGGATATTGCAATGAGGATATTTTTCTTCCGTTTATAGAAAATACTGAATATGAAAAAGTGTTGAAGGTGCCGATGTCGCAACTGCATATGCTATATACATATTTAGGAGCTCCTAGTATTTCTACACAGCATGGGGTAAAAGGCGAAGGACATAATAATGTTTGTTTTATCGCTGAAGATTCATCTCGGAATCCAATAGTTTATATGTATAAGTTTTTTCAATTATTATGTATAGAGGATATTAATTTAACGGATTTTCAAAATTTTTATTATGATTATGTGTCTGAAATTAAATAATTGATTTAACATATTTAAAGCCAGCTAAAACGTATAAGGCTCATGAGGAGGCATATTTAAAGCATGCTCAGCATATAAAAAATAAGTATAAAGACAATAAATATTTTTTGTTTTGTCAACAAGATTATTATGATAAATATTTGAGTAATCCTAATGCAACTAATGCAAAAGATTGTTTTAAATCGACAAAAATTAAGGGTGTTTTATGGGCATATAAATTGTTTTATGTAGGATGCTCTCGTGCAAAAGAAAACTTAGTTATTGTAATAGATGAGAACAAAATAGCATCGTTTAGAAAACAATTTATAGAAAGAATGGTAGCCATAGGATTTGACGTTAGTGAAATATAAAAAATTAAAATAATGTTTATAGACCGCACGTTTATATCGACCTTGATTAGAGAATGAATTATGATAAGCGTATCATTAGAAATAGTGGTACGCTTATTATCTTATCCGAATCGTACCTTTGATTGGATTGGTATTTCTTATATAATATAACCAAGAAAGGTTGGTGTTGATTATGAGAGAAAAGAAAAATCATTTGTATGTGGATAGTGAAGAAAGAAAACTTCTGTTACATAGCCTTGTGGGACTGAAAAATCAGCTTATACAGCAAGGCAGATATACAGATTACGTTGATGAGCTTATTTTCATGGTTATCCATGCACCTCTATTTCCATTTTCATTTCAAGCATTTGATTCTTACGCTCTGCCACTTCATGAGAGGATTACGCATCAAGGAGTTATTTACAGAGAATAGAAACAGATATGGCTACCGCAGGATAATGCAGGAAGAAAACCTGGTGGTAAAAGTAAAAAGAACGGCCAAATATATTTCTATGCAGGAGAGCTAACACCATCTGTCCTAAATGAAATAGAAAGAGATTTTTCCCCGGAAAAGCCTAATAGTAAATGGCTGACTGATATTACTGAGTTTGCTATTTCAGCGGGGAAAGTATACCTATCACCAATTGTGGATTGTTTTGACGGATTATTGGTTTCATGGAGAATAGGCACATGCCCTGATTCAGCCTTGTAAATACGATGTTAGATGGTGCAGTCACCCAATTGTCTCCCGGAGAAAAACACATCGTACATAGTGACAGAGGGATACATTATAGATGGGCTGGCTGGATAGAAAGAATGGATAAAGCCAGGCTGGCATGATCTATGTCAAAGAAAGGCTGCTTGCTAGATAATTCTGCTTGTGCAGGAGTATTTGGATAAATAAAAAATGAGATGTTTTATAACACAGATTGGACAGGCATAAACATCTCAGATTTTATAGATATATTAAATCATTATCTTGTGTGGTATAATGAAACCAGAATAAAGAAATCATTAGGATATATGAGTCCTATGGAGTACAGGAGAAGTCTTGGGTTAGCAGTTTAGACAGTCCAAGAAATCGTCCACACCCCCTCCGTATGCCGGGCAGGGAAGGGGGAATTACCGGGAACTGAAACACAAGATTGATGAGAAAAAGCAGGTACATGGTCTGCGGCAGGGATAAAGTAGTTGAAAAACAGGGAGGTCTGTGGTACGATTGTACTATAAAAATCTAGGGGAAAGCAAGGAAAAGAACCATTTGGGAAAGAGAAAAACAGTAGAACAAAAGCACGAAGAAATGTTACAGCGAATCCGGGGATTCCGTCTGCTGGATGACGATTTTATGACGAGGTGTTTTGAGGAAAATAAGGAGGCAACCGAACTGGTGCTCCGCATTGTGCTGGAGAAGGTGGACATTCAGGTTGAGAACGTCATCACGCAGTACAGCATGAAAAACATAAAAGGTAGGTCAGTCAGGCTTGATATTTATGCCACTGATTCTCAGGGGAAAAAGTACAATATTGAGATTCAGCGTGTTGAAAAAGGCGCTGGAGCCAAGCGGGCAAGATATAACAGCAGTCTTATTGATAGTGACATTCTGCCCTCTGGTGTGGAAGTAGAAAATCTGGCAGAAACGTATGTCATTTTTATAACGGAAATGGATGTGATCGGAAAAAATAAGCCGATTTACCATATTGATCGGTATATACGAGAAGCCGGAGAATTTTTTGATGATGGTTCCCATATAATATATGTGAATGCAGCTTACAAAGATGACTCGGAGTTAGGGAAGCTGATGCACGATTTTTCATGTACTGATCCGGCAGATATGAATTATCCGGTGCTTGCAGATACCGCAAGATACTATAAAGAAGATAAGGAGGGAATATCCACGATGTGCAAAGCAATGGAAGATATGATCACGGACGAAAAAAAGGAAATTGCATTGAGATTGATTGAAACTGGCAAATTATCATTGGATGAAATAGCAAATTGTTCGGATTTGTCATTGGAAGAAGTTCAAAAACTGGCAGATGAGGAACTGCAGCCAGTATAAACTTGTTACAATTAAATAGTAATAAGTAAGGCAGTAATTCTACAAAAGGATTGCTGCTTTTTTGTATGCAGAAAATCATGTGAACAATCAGGAAGGGGAATTTTATTATGTCATCCTATACGCATTTCACAGAGGACGAAAAAAAGCAGGCAAGGAATACCGACCTTGTCTCATTCTTATGACATCGGGGAGAAACAATGAAACGCTGTGGTTCCGAATACGAATGGAAATCTGGCAGTGGGAAAGTTACCATCTGATTTTCTGGCTTGGGGTGATACTTTGAAAAGTTCATAGTTCGGTAAAAGAAATGGTATACTGAGATGGAAGCTGGGTGGTCTACCAGAAGGACAGGAAACGGTTTCTTGAAAATCAACCCATAAATCAAAAAAGTCTTTGGGTATGGTGATCTTACAATAAAGGTTGGTATTTTTACTATAGGAAACGATAAATAATAGCGGCGATCACAATTCCGATAATGCTGGCGATGGTAAACTTGATCTTGAGGCCAAAAGTGAGAACGAGAACTCCAAGATTTAATGTAATGGGGTTATCCAATCCGAAGGTTTTCCCGAAGGAAAGCCAGGAGAGGCCAGAGATCCCGGCTGTTATCTGGGCGATAAAACTTCCCAAAACGATGCCCGCCAAAAGCAGTAAAAAAAGTGCCCATGTATTTTTCCCAGTTCTTGCCATATGTAATACTCCTTCTGAATATAATGAATCTGTTATCTAGTGTGCTGGCACATGGTCAATAAGGTCCAAAATCGTGCCGTTTATCTATCTAAAAGTAAGTGTACAACATCGTGAAAAAATAATCAATAAGAAAAAAAGGAAATTCCTCTTTCGCGTTGAAATAATAAAGTGTAGGTGTTTTTATGAGAAAAAAAGGGGTACATAGATGACATTACGGGAAGAGTTTGAGCAGAGAGAGCATGATATATTCAGTCCCTTTGCTGCATTCAGCGACCAATCTCTGGGAAGAGATCATCCGGAGGAACCATGTGACTTGCGTCCAGTCTATCAGAGGGATCGGGATCGGATCCTTCACTCTAAGGCATTTCGCAGGCTGAAAGGGAAGACACAAGTTTTTTTGGCGCCGGAGGGAGACCATTACCGCACCAGACTGACTCATACGCTGGAGGTTTCACAGAATGCGAGAACCATCGCCAAGGCTTTACATCTGAATGAGGATCTGGCAGAGGCAGTGGCGTTGGGGCATGATTTGGGGCATACACCTTTTGGACATGCTGGAGAACGGATGCTGAACCGGATCTGTTCCGATGGATTTCATCATCAGCTTCAAAGTGTGCGGGTGGTGGAGAGACTGGAAAAAAATGGTAGAGGTTTAAATTTGACGAAAGAGGTTCGGGATGGGATCTTGAATCATTCTACTTCCGGCAGCCCATCGACACTGGAGGGAAAGATCGTAAGGCTCTGTGACAAGATCGCTTATGTAAATTCAGATATCGACGATGCTATACGAGGAAGGATTATCCGAGAGACGGATATTCCCGACGGGTGTGTCCAGGTACTTGGTGCTACGCTAAGAGAGCGATTGAATACACTGATACATGATATCGTCAGTAATAGCATGGGGAAAGAAGACATCATTTTGTCCGATGAAAAATACGAGGCGTTGCTCCATCTCCGCCGATATATGTTTGCCAATGTGTATGTAAATTCTGTGGCAAAGGTAGAAGAGGGGAAAGCCGAACGAATGATAGGACAGCTTTTTGAGTATTATGTAAAACATATGGAAGAATTGCCAGAGGAATATACAAGAATGATATGGGAGCAGGGGGAGACCGTGGAGCGTGTGGTGTGTGATTATATTGCTGGTATGACAGACCGGTATGCCGTATCCACCTACCAGAGTCTGATGATACCGAAGACATGGAGGGTTTATTGACAGGAGGACAGACTGGCAGATGTATTATAGTGAGGAGTTTATCGAGGAAGTCCGTCAGAGAAATGATATTGTGGATGTGATTTCCGGCTATGTCAATTTAAAAAAAAGCGGGAGCAATTTTACAGGCTTATGTCCGTTTCATAATGAAAAGACGCCTTCTTTTTCGGTTTCGGGAGGCAAGCAGATGTATTACTGCTTTGGCTGTGGAACAGGTGGTAATGTTTTTACCTTTCTTATGGAATATGAGAATCTGACATTTCCAGAAGCATTGGAACAACTGGCTGGGCGAGTTGGCATGGCTTTGCCAGAAAAAAGCAATTCCGAAGAGGATCGTAGACGGCGCAATACAAGGGAACAGATTCTGGAGATCTATAAGCTGGCTGCCAATTATTATTACACGAAACTCAATTCTGGGCGGGGCGAAGAGGCAAAAAAATATCTTTTGCAAAGAGCGCTTTCCGAGGAAACGATACGTCGGTTTGGCCTGGGATACTCGGACAAGTTTAGCGATGATTTGTACCAATACATGAAAAAGAAAGGTTTTGACGATACTATATTAAACCAGACAGGATTGTTTACCTTTCATGAGAAAAAGGGTGTTTATGATAAGTTCTGGAACCGGGTTATGTATCCGATTATGGATCGATCGGGAAAAGTGATCGCCTTTGGTGGGCGAGTGATGGGGGACGGAAAACCGAAATATCTGAACTCGCCGGAGACAATGGTTTTTGATAAGAGTCGAAATCTGTATGGCTTGAATTTTGTACACGGAAGGCAGGACCAGGGCATGATCATCTGTGAGGGGTATATGGATGTGATCGCCCTTCACCAGGCGGGATTTACAAATGCGGTGGCATCTCTTGGCACAGCATTTACCAGCCAACAGAGCAGCCTTTTAAAAAGATATACGGATACTGTCTATCTGTGCTATGACAGTGACGGTGCCGGTGTCAAGGCGGCACTTCGGGCAATTCCCTTGTTGAAAGAGGCGGGATTGACGGTGCGGGTTATAGACATGAAGCCTTATAAGGATCCTGACGAATTCATCAAGGGTTTGTCGGTAGAGGAGTTCCAGAACCGTATTCATTCTGCGCAGAACAGTTTCTTCTATGAAATTGGTATTTTGCAAAGAGAATACGATATGGGGGATCCCGAAGAAAAGACAAAGTTTATGAATGAGGCGGCGAAAAAATGCCTGACGTTTGAAAATGAAATAGAGAGAAATAATTATATAGAGGCGTTTTCCAGAGAATATGGGATTCGCTGTGAAGATTTCAGACAGTTGGTAAAGCATCATGCGGCGGCAGCAGTGGGAATCCAATATGAAAAGATAAAGAGTGAGAGACAGAAAAAGAAAGATAGCAGGAAAGAGGATGGAATAGGGCGGATTCAGGCAATCCTGCTGACATGGATCAGTGAAGACCTGTCCTTATATCCTATTGTCAAGGAAACGGTTTTACCAGAAGATTTTCTAGATGAACCATACCGGGAAGTGGCAAAACTGCTGTATGAACAGGCAGAGACAGGAAGCATGTCGCCGGCGACGATTATCAGCCGGTTTGACAGCAAGGAGGAACAATCGGTGGTGGCGGGGCTGTTCAACCGCCAGGTAAAGGAAGTCAGAGAACACACGGAGCGGGAAAAGGCTCTGAATGAAGTGGTGAAGACACTAAAGAAAGCGAGTCTGGAAAAACAGAGCAGGGAGATCACAGATTTGTCCCAGCTGCAGGCGTTGATTGCAGAGAAAAAGAAACTGGAGCATCTGAGTCTGAGACTACCGGTACAGTGATGTCGATAGAATGAAGGAGGAAAACATGAAAGATAATAAGAATACAGTGGACGAGCGGGCGTTATTTTTAGAGGGGTTAAATACACTTGTGGAGCTAGGGAAGAAGAGAAATGGAATTCTGGAATTCAGTGATATCAACGCTCAGTTTAAGGAAATTGATCTGGATGGCGATAAGACCGAAAAGATTCTTGATTATCTTGAGCAAAATGGAATCGTGGCAATGGTTCCAGACAGCGATACCGACGATGATATTATCCTTGATGTGGACGATGAGCCAACGGAAGAGGAGTTGGAAAATATTGAATTCTCTGTTCCCGACGGTGTGAGCATTGAGGATCCGGTTCGCATGTATTTGAAGGAGATCGGCAAGGTGCCATTGTTGTCTGCTGATGAGGAAGTAGAGCTGGCGAAGAAGATGGAAGAGGGGGATGCTGACTCGAAAAAGCGTCTTGCAGAGGCGAATCTGCGTCTTGTAGTAAGTATTGCCAAAAGGTATGTGGGACGTGGGATGCTTTTTCTGGATCTGATCCAGGAGGGCAACCTGGGTCTGATCAAGGCAGTGGAAAAGTTTGATTACCGTAAGGGCTATAAATTCAGTACCTATGCCACCTGGTGGATTCGCCAGGCGATTACCAGAGCCATCGCGGACCAGGCGCGTACCATCCGTATTCCGGTGCATATGGTGGAGACCATCAATAAGTTGATCCGGGTGCAGAGACAGCTTTTGCAGGAACTGGGACGGGAGCCTTATCCAGAAGAGATTGCAAAGGAGATGCAGCTTCCGGTGGACCGGGTACGGGAGATTCAGAAGATTTCTCAGGAACCGGTTTCTCTTGAGACGCCGATCGGCGAAGAGGAAGACAGCCATCTAGGAGATTTTATACAGGACGACAATGTACCAGTGCCGGCGGAGGCGGCGGCCTTCACTCTGTTGAAGGAACAGCTTACGGAGGTATTGGATACATTGACAGAGAGAGAACAAAAAGTGCTGCGACTACGGTTTGGGTTGGACGACGGACGTGCCAGGACGTTAGAGGAAGTGGGCAAGGAGTTTGATGTCACCAGAGAGCGGATTCGTCAGATCGAGGCCAAAGCGCTCCGTAAACTCCGCCATCCGAGCCGAAGCAGAAAATTAAAGGATTATTTGGACTGATGCAGTTGTCAGAGCGTTTAAAGATGAATGTTTCATTGGTGCCAAAAGGAGTGAGGATTGCGGATATCGGATGCGATCATGGGTATGCTTCGATTTGGCTCGTCCAAAAAGGAGTCGCAGAAAAAGTCATTGCTTCTGATGTGAATCGGGGGCCTATTGAGAGAGCAATCGAACATGTGCGCCTTGCCGGTCTGGAGCGACAGATTGAATGTCGCCAGGGAAACGGAACTGAGAGGCTGGCACCCGGAGAAGTGGATACGCTGATGATCGCGGGTATGGGCGGTCCTCTTATGATTCATATTCTTTCAGAGGGAAGAGAAGTGCTTCAACAGGTTCGTACTCTGATCTTGCAGCCTCAGTCGGATATTGGAGCCGTGAGACATTATCTCTGGGAACACAGGTTTTCGATCCGTCAGGAGAAGATCTGTCTGGAGGATGGGAAATACTATTTTGCCCTACAGGCGGTGCGATGTGATGCAAAAGAAGAGAAAAGACCGGAGGCAGAGTGGCAGTTCCGGTATGGTACATATTTGGCAAAGAGAAGAGATCCCGTATTTCAGAACTATTTGAACAAAGAAAAGAACACCTTCGAACGTATTCTTGAGAATCCTCAGTTTGCCTCTGCAAATCGGGAGGATCGGGAAGAAATTGTGGGAAAGATCCGGGAGATCGAGGCATGCATTGCCAGTATGAAGGAAGGGTGAGAAAGAGATGGATATGATTCAGGTTACGATAGATGGCAGGACGATGGAATGTGAAAAGGGAACCACTCTGTATGAGCTGGCGAGACAGTATGGAACCTGCCGGGAGAGGGATATTATCACTGCCAAGGTGAACGGGGTTGTGAAGGAGCTGAGTTCTGATCTTCATGAGGACTGTGAGGTACGTTTTTGTACTTATGCGGAGGACGAGGGAAAAAAAGCCTATGTCCGGGGAATCACCATGATGATGTTGAAGGCATTTTACAAAGAGGTGCCCAAGGACCAGTTTGAAAAGATTACAGTGGAAAACAGTCTGGATACTGGATTTTATTGTACACTCCGGGGGGCAGAGGTGACAGAGGAACTCTTAGAGCGGGTGGAAGCGCG
This sequence comes from Eubacteriaceae bacterium, assembly GCA_910575665.1. Lineage (GTDB taxonomy): Bacteria > Bacillota > Clostridia > Lachnospirales > Lachnospiraceae > Eubacterium_F. Next base: position 39,805 of record CAJTFB010000029.1, on the reverse strand, counting down.
GATGCAGAAATACGTCGAGGACGACATGGTAATTGAAAAAAAATCCATGAGTGTAGATAAGGCGATCCAGCTCTTTCGGGAGCGTAAGATGTTTGACAAATGCAGCCTGCTGAAATACAGAAGAAGTTCCAAGGTAAACCTCTATCGTCTCGGCAAGGTGATAGATTATTTCTATGGTCCTATGCCTTTCAGCACGGGAGTGCTCAGATGGTTCCGCCTGCAGAAATTCGATGATGGTTTTGTATTTATCGTTCCCAGGGCTGACAGGCCGGATGAAATGCCAGAGTTTGCACCCAGTATGAAACTGCATAACAAATTAAAGCAGACTTCTGAGTGGGGACTACGGCTGGGGGCAGAACATGTGGGACAGCTCAACGATGTGATAGTCAATGGTGGCATGAGGGAACTGATTATGGTACAGGAAGCGTTGCACGAAAAGCGGATCGGAGATATCGCTGAGCAGATCGCGGCCTCCGGAAAGATCCGGGTGGTGACCATTGCTGGCCCTTCTTCATCCGGGAAAACTACATTTTCCTACCGGTTGTCGGCACAGCTTAAGACGTTGGGACTTAAACCCCACCCCATCGCGATGGATGACTATTTTGTAAACCGGGTGGATACGCCGAAGGATCCCGACGGAAAATATAATTATGAGTGTATCGAGGCCATTGATACTGCCCAATTCAATGAGGATCTGGGAAAATTGCTGGCAGGAGAAGAGGTTCAGCTGCCCACTTACAATTTTATAACGGGAATGCGTGAATACAACAAACCTCTGATGAAGCTTTCAGAGGAAGAGATTCTTGTTATTGAGGGGATTCACGGGCTGAATGATAAATTGACGGAAAAGATCCCGGCAGAAAATAAATTTAAGGTCTATATCAGTGCTTTGACGTCATTGAATATTGATGAGCACAACCGGATTCCTACCACGGATGGCAGACTGCTGCGGCGGATCATCCGGGACGCCAGGACCAGGGGACATGGGGCACAGAAAACCATTTCCATGTGGAAATCTGTGAGAAATGGCGAGAGTGAAAATATTTTTCCATTTCAGGAAAAAGCCGATGAAATGTTTAATTCTTCGCTGGTATATGAACTGGCGGTGTTGAAGCAGTATGCCGAACCGCTTTTGTTCCGGGTTCCCAGGGGGAGCGAGGAGTACGCAGAGGCACAGAGGCTTTTAAAATTTTTGGATTATTTTCTTGGGATCAATCCGGAGGAAGTTCCGTTGAATTCGATTCTGAGAGAATTTATCGGGGGCGGTATTTTGCTTGATTGAGTTTTGTACCGCTCAGTTGTAAAATGCTGATCATATGAGCAGCACAGGTGATCGCACCTGGCTATACCGAAAGGTCCCAGGTGAGGAAAGTCCGAGCTTCACAGGGCAGGATGCCGGATAACGTCCGGTGGAGGTGACTCCCAGGCTAGTGCAACAGAAATATACCGCCTGTAACCATCGTCATTTGACGGCAGGACAGGTAAGGTTGGAATGGTGAGGTAAGAGCTCACCGCCTTTCTGGTAACAGAGAGGGCAGATGTAAACCCCATCCGAAGCAAGACCGAACAGAGAGCGATACGGCGGCCCGTCGTGCTCTCGGGTAGGTCGCTAGAGCCTGTTGGTAACAGCAGGTCCAGATAGATGATCATCCAACGACAGAACTCGGCTTATCGTGCTGCTCATACTAATAAAAATTTAGGAGAGAAAAATGAAAGAGCGATATGAGCTTGCCTATAACAGGATCCATGAAATTAGTTCCGAAAAAAATATTCCAGAGGTTTATCGGGCGTACTGCCAGGAGACCGCTGTATTATTAACCAGTTTGGACCAGGTGCTGGTGCTGGCTGAGGGGGACGGGCTGCAGGCGGCGTCCCTGGAACAGCTGAAAACATGGAATACCCAGTTTTATGATCCTTTGAGAGACGACAACTATGAGAAGTTTTATGGAAATCCCCGGTACTGTACAGAGAAATTTGGGGAGGAGCAGGGAAAATTAATGGCCTATTTCTACAGCCGTTTTCGAGATGGCATACTGGATGCCTACAATGGTGACAGAGAGTCCCTGCTTCTGTTGATGGAGCTATTTTTACAGGTGTATACGGTGCTCACTACCGAAGAGGATCAACCGAGATGGCTCAAAGAAACGTTGTATTATTACGTTCATGATTATGATGAATACTATACGGATAAAGGAATTCGCAGGCTTCTGGATCCCTCTATAGACCGGCTTGTGCGGATTGTGACAGACAGTGATCTATCGGATGAAAAGTATCTGTATTATTATGGTGAAAATATTACAGAAAATGAGATCGCCACAGCGCGGTATATTTCTTCCCTTCCCAGGGAAAAGATCGAGAAGATCGCCACAACATATACCGAGGGCTACCGCCAGGGATTTGTGGCGGCGGGCATAGATTTGTCAAAAAAGAAAACGGTAAATATCCGCTATAATATCGGCTTTGAGGCAGTGGTCAGAGAGGCCATCCAGCAGTTTGAAAAGATGGGGCTCTCTCCGATTATTTCCATGAGTGGCAATACAAGACCGATGGGAGTAAGTACGACTCCGGCGAGTAAGCAGTATATTTATGACCACCGTTTTGACGACGCCCTTACGCTGAACCATGCCATCGTGAAGGAAAAACTTTCCCATGTGGAAGAGGCATTTGAAACTTATAAAGAACTGGCATATACTTTTGCGGGCCCCGCAGTGATTGAGATATTCGGAGAAAAATTATTTGCGCCGGAGACAAAGAGCGAGAGTCCCTCCTACACGCCGGAGCAACAGAAGCTTTCCGTGGATTACCGACGAGATTATATGCTCATCCAGAACCGCTATATTCGTGAGGAGGAGCGGAGCTTTACGATCATTGCCTTTCCGATTCCGGAGATCGGCAGTGATTTTGAAGAAATATTCGACGAGACCATCAAGATCAATACGCTGGATATGGAGCTCTACCGGAAGGTCCATCAGGCCATTATCGATGCGCTAGATCAGGGAGAATCGGTTCATGTCACCGGCAGGGGAGAGAATGAGACAGATATCACCGTGATGCTTCATGAGCTAAAGAATCCGGAGAAAGAGACGAATTTTGAGAACTGTCTAGCGGATGTGAATATTCCTGTGGGAGAGGTGTTTACCTCCCCAGTACTCAAGGGAACCAATGGCGTGCTTCATGTCACAAAAGTATATCTGAATCAGCTGAGATATGAGAATTTGCGAATGACCTTTGCGGATGGAATGATCAAGGACTACAATTGTAGAAATTACAAAGAGGATGCGGAGAACCGCAAATACATCAAAGAAAATGTACTACACAACAGAGAAACCCTTCCTTTGGGAGAGTTTGCCATCGGTACTAATACCACTGCCTACCGCATGGGACGTCGTTTTGGGATTGAGGCAAAGCTGCCGATTCTGATCGCTGAGAAGACAGGACCGCACTTTGCTGTTGGGGACACCTGTTATTCTATGAGTGAGGATATCGTTCTTCATAATCCCGATGGAAAGGAAATCATTGCGAAGGAAAATGAGTGTTCAGCACTGCGCAAAACAGAGATAGAAAAGGCTTATTTTAACTGCCACACGGACATCACCATTCCCTATGACGAACTGGGGGATATCGTGGTGAACACTAGAGATGGTAAGGAGATCACCATTATCCGGGAGGGCAGATTCGTGCTGGAGGGCACAGAAATACTAAATGATATGGAATAAGAAAGAGAGGATGAGTGAAATGGCAAGAGTAGGAATTTTAATGGGAAGCGATTCAGATCTGCCGGTGATGCAGAAGGCAGCTCAGATGTTGGAGAAATTTGGTGTTGAATATGAGATGACGATCATTTCTGCACACCGTATGCCGGATGTGTTTGTGGATTATGCAACCAAGGCAGAAGAGCGTGGCATCCAGGTGATTATCGCTGGAGCTGGCGGAGCGGCACACCTCCCGGGCATGTGCGCCGCTTTGTTTGATCTTCCGGTCATCGGCATCCCGATCCATACCAAATCCGTAGGAGGGGTGGACAGCCTTTATTCCATCGTGCAGATGCCATCGGGTATCCCGGTCGCCACCGTTGCCATCGACGGCGCGGCAAATGCGGGTATTCTAGCAACAAAGATTTTATCCGTATCGGACATGGAGCTGCGTAAGAAGCTGAAGGAATACAAGGTGGAGATGAAGGATGGAGTGACTGCCAAGGCGGAGAAGCTGGATCAGCTGGGATATGCGGAGTATATTAAGCAGATGTAATTTGAAATCCATTTATGGGAGGAGGCGGAATGAGAGATACGATCTTGATCGTAGACGATGAGGCGGACATCGTTTCCACTCTTGAGGATTATTTTCTGTACAATGATTATAACATAATGACGGCAGCCAACGGCAGGGAAGCGATAGAAAAGGCAGGAAAACAGCCAGATCTTATTCTGCTGGACATCAATATGCCAGATGTGGATGGATTGGAAGTGTGCGCCAGGATCCGGGATTTTGTCAGCTGTCCGATCCTATTTCTGACTGCCAGAGTGGAGGACAGCGATAAAGTCAAAGGATTTGGCATGGGTGGGGATGACTATATTGTAAAGCCCTTTTCTTTGGATGAGCTGGGGGCAAGAGTAGCCGCACATCTCAGGCGGGAGCGGCGCCGGGGCGAGACGCCGAAAGTCCGTTTTGATGATAAACTGGCCATTGACTATACTGAGAGGCGTTTATATTATGATAGCGAAGAAATTCTCCTTGCCAAAAAGGAATATGACATTATAGAACTGTTGTCGGGGCATCCGGGGCAGATATTCAGCAAAGAGCGGATTTATGAGCTTGTGTGGGGGTATGACAGAGAAGGTGATTCCTCAGTAGTAGCAGAGCATATCCGCCGCATCCGCAAAAAATTTGTGGCGGTGGGAGCAAAATCCTATGTGGAAACCGTCTGGGGGGTAGGATACAAATGGGCAAAATAAGAGCCTTTTTCAAAAGCAGATCAATCAAAAAGGCTTTTACGATATACATGTTTGTGGGTGTTGTTTCTGCCTTTTTGTTTTCACTGGTTCTCTCAAATCTTTGTCAGTTTGGGTGCTCTGAAGTTTATGAAAAATATGAGATTCAGTTTGGAGTGCAGGGTCAGGATATCAGAATGGAATTTGAAAAGCAAGTTGAGAATGAGCCAGATAGCGTTTTATTCTATCAGACGCCCTACGATCTTTTTGGGAAATTTTCACCAGAAGACCTCAGCATATATATTATTCTTGGTTTTTTGAGCGTTGGCGTGTATCCGATTTGTTTCATAATCGTTATTGTTTTTACCAGCATTTTGTTTTACCGGCGTCAGTTACAAAAACCTCTTGTTATTCTGGATCATGCTGCTGCCCAGATTGCAGACAATAATCTGGATTTCCATGTTGTTTATGAACGGGAGGACGAGCTGGGAAAGTTGTGTGCCTCCTTTGAGAAAATGCGCCAGGCGCTGCAGGAAAACAATGAAGAAATGTGGCGGCAGATGGAGGAGCGCAGGCGGCTGAACGCAGCATTTTCCCACGACCTGAGAACACCACTGACCGTTTTGAAGGGGCAGAGCGAGCTTCTTATGCAGTACGCTCCTAAAATGACAGCGGAAAAGGTAAGTCGTACCTCAGAGATGATGCACCAGCATATTGCCAGGCTGGAGGCGTATGTGCAGACCATGGGCGATCTGCAGCGGCTGGAGGATGTTGAAATAACCCGGCAGCCGATGGCTTTGGGGGAACTGTGGGAACAGTTCCGGCACACAGCAGAGGCGGTGTGCGGCGAAAAAGAGTTCTCATGTGTTCTTATTGGGGAGCAGGAAATATCTTTGAATATTGATATTGCCATTGTGCAACAGGTGTTTGAGAACCTTCTTGCCAATGCGGTGCGTTTTGCAAAGGAAAAAACGGCAGTATCCATAGAATCCCGGGACAGGTATCTATATCTGACGGTTTCCGACGATGGGGACGGGTTTGCGAAAAAAGATCTGGAAAATGCAACGAAGCCTTTTTACAAAGCGGTGAATGAAACGGACAACGAGCATTTTGGTATGGGGTTAAATATTTGTAAGATCCTTTGTGAAAAGCATGGCGGCTGTCTCTGGCTGGAGAATAGAAAGGGCGCTGTTGTTACCGCCGTATTTCGACAATAAAATAGTTGGTAAGAACTTCCTGACGATGTTGGGAAGTTTTTTTGCTTTGTAGACAAAAAGTTGAAAATCTCCTTTTATTCTATATATATCAGATGTGAGACGCATCGGAAGAAAGGAGTATGTTCAAATGAATCATTCTATTGAGATCAAAAACCTGAATAAGTTTTATGGAAAGAAACAGGCGCTGTATGATGTAAATCTTTCGATCCATCCAGGCATGTTTGGGCTGCTGGGGCGCAACGGAGCTGGAAAAACCACGCTGATGAAGACATTGGCAACGTTGCTTCAAAAGAGAGATGGGGAGATTGTGGTGTGTGGGGTTCCCATTGAAAATGCCAGAGATATTCGTAAAATCATCGGGTATCTGCCCCAGGAATTTTCTATGTACCCGACGATGAATGTGGGGGAGGCCATGGATTACCTGGCGATCCTTTCGGGTTTGAGCAAAACCGAGAGAAAAGAACGCATCGATGCGCTTCTGAAAAAGGTGAATCTCACCGAACACCGAAAGAAAAAAGTGAAGGCGCTCTCTGGAGGTATGAAGCGAAGGCTTGGAATCGCTCAGGCTTTGCTCAATGACCCCAAGGTTTTGATTGTTGATGAACCCACTGCCGGGCTGGATCCAGAAGAGCGGGTGCGTTTTCGAAATTTACTGTCTGAGCTGGCAGAGGATAAGATTGTTATATTGTCTACCCATATCGTAGGGGATATAGAAGCCGTCTGTGAAGATATAGCGATTATTAACGAAGGCAGGGTTATCTATAATGGGACGGTAGATGCGCTTCTACAGGCCGCAGAAGGAAGAGTGTTTACCATGACTGCTGTCAGGGAGGAGCTTCCCCGGCTCAAAGGGCAGCTTTCTATCACTAGTATGCACACCCAGGGCAATCTGGTTCATATCCGGTTTATCGCGGATGATTTGCTGTCTGGGGCAGAGGTATGTGAGCCCAATATTGAGGACGCATATATGCTTTATCTGCATAGCAGCGGTCTCCGGGATATTCTGACTGAGGATGAGATGGGAGGTGTGTGGTAATGCTGTTTCTGCGGGAAATAAAGAAAATAGTCAAGTCCATCCCCTACTGGATCTTTGTTGCCGCCATTGTAACGGCACTGTTCTCCCAGGGTGTATTCCGTTTCCATGAAGATCTGCTGCAGGAGCCCCAGCCGGGCGGCAGTTACGGTTTCAAGCAGGAGGAAATTCCGGAGATGATCATGCCCGCCGCGCTGAGCGGCCTTTGGATGGAGTTCTGTGAAAACAATTATACAACCTATCCCATCGGCTTTGTAAAACATGTCAAGCTTAGCGAAGATGACCAGGGAAAAGTCGTTGAAATCCTCTCAGAGATCACAGGAGAGCAAAAAGATACGATTCTGGGGAAAAGTGGTTCAGAAAAGTCAAATCCTGCGGTGCGGGATGGCATGGATTATTCCCGATTCAAAGAGCGGATGGCGCTTGTAGACGATCTCCTGGGCGGCGGCTCCAGCTATGCGCCGGATTCTCTGGCTGGATATGGAACCGTTCCCTTAACCTATGAGGAGGCAAAAGAGAGGTATGAACTTGCGGTAAGTTCCGACCAGGTCACCGGAGGATATGCCCGTCTGTTCTCCGACTATGCGGGCGTCATGGTGCTGTCCATTCTTCCGGTATTTCTGGCGGTGATCCTGTGCATGAAGGACCGGCGCGCCAAGATGGAGGCGTTGATCTATACAAAAAAAATATCCGCTGCCAGAATGATTTTGATCCGGTTTCTTGCGCTGGTTGTAGCAGTTATGATCCCGGTGTTTATTCTATCTTATGTGTCCAATATGATGGTGTGGGGCGTTTCTAAGGGAATGCAGCTGGATTACCTGGCACCGCTGAAATATGACCTTGGCTGGCTGTTGCCCAGTGTGATGATCTCCACAGCTGTCGGTATGTTTTTGACAGAGCTGACTGGCTCACCAGCGGCAGTTGCTGTACAAGGACTGTGGTGGATGTTTGATGTGAACCTGGGAATCAAGACAGTTTCTTCTGGATATTCCCTGTTTCGGTTGTCTCCTCGACATAATGCCGGGGCGGAATCCTGGTTTCGAACAGAGGATTACCTGGATCATTTTCAGGATCTCCTGCAGAACAGGTTCCTGATCGTTGGAATCTCTTTGGTTTTAGTATTGTTGACAATTCTGATCTATGAAGCAAAAAGAAGGGGGAAATTTGGTGGAAACATTAGAAATCGCAAAAAAAAATCTAAGGCATAATTCCCTTTTGTCCATTGCTGCTGCTGTGATGTTGTGTCTGATCACGCCGCTGCTTATCGGGACAGCCAATCTGGACTTGAATTCTGCCGCTATGCCGTTAGAGATGTTTGTTTCTTTGATTGGTATCGTACTTTTGACTCCGGTGTTTCAGCCAGAGCAGAATGAGGAAATATATGATCTGGTATCTTCCAAATATTGCAACATAGGAAAAGTATATTTGATCCGAACGCTGTATTCTGTAGTCGTTGTGATTTTATTGATCTGTCTGTTCACTGTGTATATGCAGGCCCAGGGCAGTGATGTGACAATTATTTTGGTGTTTGGCACCGTGGCAAATGCTATATTCTTAGGTTCCATGGGAATGCTGACCTCCGCGCTGACGGGGAATACGGTGATCGGATATATGCCGCCATTTTTGTATTATGCACTCAATATCGGTATGGGACCGAAACTGGGAAGTTTTTATCTGTTCTCAATGACTGTGGGTAATTTCAGGGCAAAGATCTGGCTGCTGGCAGCAGGTGTGTTGATGATCACGGTTTCTCTCTTTTCAACTCGGATTTTCCAGCAGCGCACATAAAATATCCCGCAGTAGTGCCTCATCTTGTCTGATTTTGTCATCCCAGACCACATAACTCTGTTTTTCCCGGTAACCGGCACGGAATAGAAGCAGCTGATTGTCGGTCAGATCCAGGCTGACAGGAACAGGAAGGAAGGTGCCCTCCTTTTTGGTGTAACAGTTGGATGCCTTTGCCGGCTGGCGAAATTCCTTTTCCACATAGGTGCCCACACTTTTGTGGATGGCGGTATCTTCTGCCGGGAGATAATAATAGTCTTTATAATTCTTAAAAAAATGGTATAAGGTGCCGTGGTACAGAGGGATCTGGATGGAGATCTCCTGTCTCTCCCAGTGGACAGTAAAGGGAGCTGGTTCCCAGTTCAGGGGAAAGGAAAAGGGACAGGGGGAAGGAATCGCTATGCATATATGATCCTTTTGTACCTGCATCTGTATCTTCGTTTCGCTCTGTAGCAGCTTTCGGGGGTTTTTGTAGTTTAGGAGCAGGGCGGAATATAGTGTGCCGATAAGATCCTCCAGATTGTGGAGAAGGAGCTTTTGCTTTTCCGATTCCATTCCTTCGTCTCGAAAGTATTTTTTTTGCATAAATTGGGAATAGATGTCAATACAGTCCCTGCCCGACAGGACGTCTTTCCGCATAAATCCTGTCAGCCGTTCTACGGTAGGAAGTTTTAGGTCAGGGGCGGGAAAAAGGGATTTGAGACGTCGGATTTCCCGGTAGATGTCCAAGTTTTGTATTTTATGAAAAGGAATATCTACGTTCAGTTCCCTGCATTTTTTTTCAATATAGGGGATATCAAAACCGGAACCATTGTAGTGCACGAGAAGCGTAAAGGGTTCCAAAAATTGTCCAAATGCCTGCAAAATATCTACCTCGCTGATATAGTCATCGGCAAACCATTGACGAATACAGAATTGCTTTTGGTCTCTGTCGTACCAGAGTGCTCCGATGAGATATAGAGATGAGATCTTCGGGGACAGACCGGTGGTTTCAATATCAAAGACGCAAAAGTGCTCGATGGATTGCTGAGTATATAGTGCCAGAGATTCGAGAGACTCTGTTGGTAAATGAAGTGTTCTATCTATGATCTGCATAGGCTCTTTTCCTTTTAAGTTTTGTAATACTGGGGGTGAAAGTATTTTGCCCTCAGTTGATACCATGAATTGCACCGCACAATAAATGTGCCCCTGGTATCATTCCATTGTACTATAGACAAAAATCTCTGTCAAACTACAAGGTTTTAGAAAAATAGCAAAATAACGTGGAAAAATAAATACGAGTGTGTTATGATATGTGATAAGTGTAATTGGCCAGGTGGCGTGGATTTAACTCCTATTTCGTTCTGCGTCTTCGGGCTAGCCAGGAAGAAATGGGGAGAAAACAAATGGTAAACAGACAAAAGGGACGATTGAAAAAATTAAAGGGGAGAATGCAGAGCAGTCTGAGCGGATTTTTCCGGGCATGCATCGTAGGTGCCCTTGTTTTGCTGCAGTTTGCTATCATTATCATCATTCCGCTTTTGTTTCGAGATTACGCGACGCAGTTCTATATCTTGATTGAGATTTCTGGAATGATTGGAATACTTGCACTGACCAATGACAGTCGCAATTTTTCCTATAAATTTTCCTGGCTCTGCGTGATTCTTTTATTTCCCATCTCTGGTCTGATCATGTTCAATCTCTGGGGAAAAGTGGGTAAGAAAAATAAATTAAACCGTGCCATTGCTGAACGGATGAAGAGAACCGATGACCAGCTGGTGCAGGATGAACGGATTTCGGAAGAGTTTGCCTCCAGGCATCCGGTATCTTCAAGGATGTCCCGGTATATGACCTCTATGGGGGCGCCTCTCTTTAAAAATAATTCTGCCGAATATTATGCCTTTGGCGAGGAGGCTTTTGAGGATCTGTTCGAGGATCTAGAAAAAGCGCAAAAGTTTATTTTTATCGAGTTTTTTATCGTGGCGGAGGGTGCGATCTGGGATCAGATTCATGAGATTTTGCAGCGAAAGATTAAAGAGGGAGTCGAGGTTAAATTTCTCTATGACGATTTTGGAGCCTTGTTCCGCACGGGGAAAAATTTTGCAGCGGATCTTCGTGCCGAAGGCTTTGAGGTGGAGATCTTTAACCCTATCCATAAATATGCCAGCAAGTTGTATATGAATTTCAGAGATCACCAGAAAATCGTGGTCATCGATGGAAATATCGGGTATACCGGAGGGTTTAACTTGGCGGATGAGTACGCCAATCTTATCGAGCGTTTTGGAATCTGGAAGGATGCCGGTATCCGCGTGCAGGGCGATGCCGTATGGGGGCTGACGGTGACCTTTCTGGAAATGTGGTCGGTATGTACGACGGATCTTGCCATTGATGTGGAAAAATACCGCCCTACGGAGATTTTTCCGGCTTCCGATATGTATTGCCATGTGCTGCGGGACGGACCGGCGCTGGGAACAAAGAGTTTTGTGGGAAGTGTGTATAAGCAGATGATCAATTACGCCGGCAAGGTTATGTATATAATGACGCCCTATCTGATCCTGGAAGAGACGATGATACGAAGCCTGATCGAGGCAAGGAGCCGGGGGGTGGATGTGAGGATTATCACGCCCAGCATACCAGATAAAAAGCATGTCAAATGGCTTACAGAGTATAATTACGGAGAACTTTTAAAACATGGGATACGTATTTATGAGTATCTACCAGGATTTATCCACTCCAAAGTGGTGATGGCAGAACATTGTGCGGTGGTGGGGACGATCAACATGGATTACCGCAGCTTTTATCTTCATTATGAAAATGGTGTATGGGTATACGACGAAGATTTCTTGAAAAAGATAATGGAAGACTTTTCACATACCTTTGGGGTGAGCCGGGAGATTTCTTATGAGGAATGGCAGAACCGGCCATTTAAGATAAAGATGATTCAGCATCTTTTGAAAGTGTTTTCTACAATTGTATGATGGTATGGCGGAAAGGATGAGAAGATGATACATTTTATAAAAGGAAAACTGGATACCGTGTCAGAGAATATAGTGGTGGTGGAAAACGGCGGAATTGGTTTTGAGATCATGGTGCCGCTGTCTGTCGTCTCCGGCCTTCCCCAGACAGGAAATGAAGTAAAGATCTATACCTATACTTATGTGAGAGAAGATGCCCTCCAGCTGTATGGTTTTCTGACCAGGGATGAACTGTCTATGTTCAAACTTCTTATTACGGTCAGCGGCATCGGTCCCAAGGGAGCTCTCGGTATTCTTTCTGTGATGGACGCGGATGCTCTGCGTTTTGCCATTCTTGCCGACGATGCGAAAAGCATTTCCAAAGCGCCAGGCATCGGGGCAAAGACAGCTAGTAAGCTTATCCTTGAGCTAAAGGATAAGATGGACTTTGAGGAAGCTGTTACCCATGTTCTGGATCAGGGACAGGCAGAGGCGGCCGGAGGAGTCTCTGATGGCGGAATGGCTGCCAACGATGCCATCCAGGCGCTGGTGGCACTTGGTTATACCAGTACGGAAGCGGTCAAAGCGGTGAAAAAGGTGGATATCACGGCGGATATGACGGTGGAGGACATATTAAGGGCTGGTTTGAAAAATCTGTAGGAGGCACATATGGAGAAGCGTGTTATTTCCACCGATGTGATGGAAGAAGATTATAAGATCGAAAACAGCCTTCGCCCCAGGCTGCTCTGTGATTATATCGGACAGACAAAGGCAAAGGAAAATCTGAAAATTTTTATTGAGGCGGCGAAAGCCAGAGAGGAAGCGTTAGACCATGTACTTCTGTATGGCCCGCCGGGATTGGGGAAAACTACCCTTGCCGGGATCATTGCTAATGAGATGGGAGTAAACTTAAAGATTACTTCTGGTCCCGCCATCGAAAAGCCGGGAGAGATCGCCTCGATCCTCAATAACTTGCAGGAAGGGGATCTTTTGTTTGTGGATGAGATCCATCGTCTGAACCGGCAGGTAGAGGAGGTACTCTATCCGGCGATGGAAGATTACGTGATCGATATCGTCATCGGAAAAGGAGCTTCGGCACGAAGCATCCGATTGGATCTGCCAAGATTTACGCTGGTGGGGGCGACGACGCGGGCGGGTATGCTCACAGCACCACTGCGGGACCGTTTTGGTGTGGTGAATAAGCTGGAGTTTTATACCGTGGAGGAGCTGACTACCATCGTACGGCGTTCCGCCTCGGTATTTCAGGTAGAGATTGATGACAAAGGGGCGTTAGAGATCGCCAGGCGTTCCCGGGGGACGCCGCGGCTTGCCAACCGTCTTCTCAAGCGGGTGAGAGATTTCGCCCAGGTGAAGTACGACGGCAGGATCACGTTGGAGGTGGCCAATTTTGCCCTAGATCTTTTGGAGGTTGATAAGTTCGGTCTGGACAATACGGACCGGGAGATTTTGATGACCATGATCGAAAAATTTGCCGGTGGACCGGTGGGGCTGGATACACTGGCAGCAAGCATAGGGGAAGACAGCGGAACCATAGAAGACGTCTATGAACCCTATCTGATCCAGAATGGATTTATTGCCAGAACCCCGCGGGGACGGGTGGTGACAGAGCGGACTTATGGGCATTTGGGGCTGGAGATCAACAAGTAGAGAGGAAGTGGGAACATGGCAAATACAGGTGCGGTCAAAGATCCAAAAAATGGGGTGATATCCTGCTGGGTGTGCACAGGTGTGCTGGTAGCAGCGAATCTTATGCGACTCTTTATGCTGCGGATGAATAACCGGATGGTGGATGGGATTTTTCTTGCCCTGATTTTGATTTGGATCGGCATATCCGTTTATGAAACCGTAAAATATAATAAAGAAAAGAATAGAGACGGGAAAAGGGAATGAAAGAGAGACTATTTAAGAACTGCACCAGTGAACAGATCGCTATGAGAGTATCCAAAAACAGTATACTTGTAAATGTGATTTTGTCCCTGGGCAAAATGCTGGCAGGAATTCTGGGAAATTCCACAGCGATGATCTCCGATGCCGTTCATTCCGCTTCGGATGTGTTTAGCACGATCATTGTCATTATCGGGGTGAAGATATCGGGGAAGGAATCCGATGAGAATCATCCCTATGGACATGAGAGGCTGGAATGTGTGGCGGCAATCCTGCTGGCGGTGATTCTCGCGGGAACTGGCATAGGCATTGGTTATGGCGGGGTTATGGTGATCTGGCGGGGCGAAGCCTCGGAGATCGCCATCCCCACGCTGCTTCCACTGGCTGCCGCCATTTTTTCCATCGTGACCAAAGAGGCGATGTACTGGTATACGATTTTGGCGGCAAAGCAGATTCGGTCCGGGGCGCTGAAGGCCGATGCATGGCACCACCGGTCGGATGCGCTGTCATCCATCGGTAGTTTTGTCGGTATCTTGGGGGCAAAGCTTGGTTTTCCGGTACTTGATCCCATCGCCAGTATCATTATCTGTGGATTTATTCTGAAAGCAGCTTTTGATATATTCCGGGATGCGGTGGGAAAACTGACGGATGAGGCGTGTGATTCCCGGCTGACGGAGCAGATGCGGCATGCGATCATGGCAATGGAAGGAGTTCATGCCATCGATGATATGAAAACCCGGATGTTTGGGAATAAGGTATATGTGGATATTGAGATCGGTTGTGACGGCAGTATAACTCTCTTTGAGGCGCATGAAATCGCAGAAAATGTTCATGACCGCATCGAGGACCAGTTCCCCGATGTGAAACACTGTATGGTACATGTAAATCCTCACCTTCTGCCAGAGGAGCAGCCATCATCGGATAAGGAAAATTAATAGTCCGGTCATGGAATGTTCATATATGTAGTGTAGGATAATAACTAGTGCAGCGCCAAGTTGGCTTGACGGCGTTATTGGACTAATACAGCAAGATGGGATGATAGTTATTTTATCATCCTGTCCAAAGAGTTGATAAAGGAGATGGAGCCATGCGGTTCAGGGAGAGATTTCAGCGGATGATGTACGGAAGGTACGGTAGTGACCAGCTGGGGATATTTTGTTTTGTGGCTTACTTGGTTTTATGGGTACTGTCTATGTTTTTTCGCGGAACGAGGATCATGATGGTGTTGACGCCAGTGAGCTATCTGTTTGTGTTGGCTTATTTTTTCCGGTTCTTTTCGAGAAATATATATAAGAGGCAGCAGGAAAACCAGAAATTTTTACAGATTTTTAACCGGGTCAAGAATTTTTTTAAATATCTAAAAATGAAATTCACAGAGAGGGACGGGGTCAAAAAATTGTTCCGATGCCCCAAATGTCATCAGATCATCCGGGTTCCTAAGGGAAGGGGAAAGATCGCGATCACCTGTCCAAAATGCCGGTTTGAATTTATCCGGAGGACCTGAGCTAGCTCGACAAGGAGGGTACCATGTTTGGATATGTTACGGCGAATAAGTCGGAACTGAAAATGAGAGAGTTTAGCCGGTATAAAGCATTTTATTGCGGTCTGTGCAGGCGCCTGGGGAAGAACAACGGCGCTGTCAGTAGGCTGACGCTGAGCTATGACATGACCTTTCTTATTTTACTGCTGTCCTCTCTATACGAACCAAAGGAGCAGCAGGAGAGGCATCGCTGCCTGATTCATCCGGGGAAAAAACAATGGATGATTTACAATCAGATTACGGATTATGCATCGGATATGAATGTGCTGTTGTCCTGTTATCATTTTCAGGATGACTGGGTGGACGAAAGGAGTATTGCCGGCTTTTGCGGCGCGAAAGTGTTTGCAAAGCGAGCGAAGAAGATCACAGGACTGTATCCGAGGCAGGCGAAAGTGATCCAGGAACAGCTGGGCAGGCTGGCAGAACTGGAACAAAAGGAGATCACAGATCCAGATGCCATCAGCCGTCCTTTTGGCGAACTTATGTCAGAGCTGTTTGTATACCAGGAAGATGCGTTTCAGGACATCCTGCGCAGTTTTGGATTTTATCTGGGAAAATATATTTACTTATTAGATGCCTTTATGGATTTGGAGAAGGATCTGAAAAAGGGTAGTTTTAATCCCTTTCGGGAGAGCGCAGATAGAGAAGATTTTGAAGAGTCCGTCCGTCAAATGTTAGAGGGTACGATAAGACAGGCGGTGGCAGAGTTTGAAAAACTTCCGTTGGAACAGGATTTACCGATCCTTAGAAATATTTTATACGAGGGAGTGAAACTCCCTTTGATGAGAGGAGAAAATGATGATAAGCGATCCATATAGTATACTGGGGGTCAGCCGGAATGCCAGCGACCGTGAGATCAAACGGGCGTATCGGAATATGAGCCGAAAGTACCATCCAGATTCCTATGCCAGCAGTTCTGCGGCGGAAGCAGAGGCTGCGGCGGAGAAATTTAAACAGATTCAGGAGGCCTACAATCAGATCGTCAACGAGAGATCCGGCAGATCTTCCGGAGGGTATGGAGGTGCTTATGGCGGCTATGGTGGCAGCCAGTCCTATTCTGAGGAGGACCAGCATCTGATGGCGGCGATCAACTATATCCGTGCCAGAAGGTATAACGAGGCGATCAATGTACTGAATGGCATAGGGAACCGCAGCGGACGGTGGTATTATCTGAGTTCGGTGGCCAATATGGGGCTTGGCAATAATGTGGTGGCTCAGGATTATGCCAAAAAGGCAGTAGAACTCGAACCGGATAACATGGAATTTCGTCAGTATTACCAGCAGCTGCAAAATGGCGGCGGTTTCGGTTCTTTTGGCGGCTATGGAAGTCCTTTTGGAGGAGGCTACGGGGGTGGCTATGGCGGTTATGGTGGTTACGGAAACTACGGAGGCGGCAGCTATAATTCCTGCGGTACCGGAAATTTATGCTGTGACCTGTGGTGTGCGGACACCCTCTGCGAGTGTATGGGAGGCGACCTTTGCTCATGTATATAAACAAAACGAAAGCGTTGGCAGGAGTGGCACTGCTCTGTGGGTTCAGTGTCCTTCTCCAGATGCTGGGCACTTTTATATCGGTGAATACCTTGTTTTTTACGGCGTTGGCAGCATATCTTATCGGTTTTTCCATTCATCGGTATGGACTGCGTTATGGAGGAATGCAGCTGGCGGCATGTACGTTATTGGATGTTATGCTGAACCCGGACAAATTTCACTGGATCTTGTATGCCTGCCTGGGGATTTACATTTTCCTCAGCGAGCTAATATTTTGTAAGGGAAATCGGGTTCAGGACATAAAGAAAAAAATGAGGGTTCAGTTGATTTATAACTGGATCTTGTTTAATATGATATATATCCCTCTGGTTCTATTTTTCCAGAACTTATTATTTGCCGGAACGTTGCCAGGGGGGATCTCCGGTAGTTCTCTCCAGGGTATGGCGGCGCTGTGGCTGGCGGGACAGGTCGGATGGTTCCTGTATGACAAGGCGTACCGGGTATTCTGCCGGACTTTGAGGGAGAGAAAAATTCGATAAAAGGAGGAGAAAAAATGCAGTTTACAGATTTACAGAAGGAAATGATCGCTGCCATGAAGGCAAAGGATAAGGTGAGAAAGGATGCCATATCTTCGTTAGTATCCGCGGCAAAGAAGGTCGCCATTGATGAGGGATGCCGAGATGATATTTCGGAGGATATCGTCACCAAAGTGGTGATGAAGGAAATGAAGACGGTAAAGGAGCAGATCGACGCCTGTCCTGATGACCGCGCGGAGCTCCGGGCAGAGTATCAGGCAAGATATGATATTATTGCCGAATTTGCTCCCCAGATGATGTCTGGTGAGGAAGTGGAGAACTATATTAGGGAAAAATTTGCCGATGTGGTGGCTACGAAGAATATGGGTCAGATCATGAAAGCTGTTATGGGAGACCTAAAGGGTAAGGCAGAGGGGAAGGTCATCAATGACATTGTAAAGAAACTTTGCCAGTAACATCCAGAGGTTAACTTTTTCTGCCTGTCTGCCGAGATATAGTGTATATGAATACACATGAAAGGAGTCATGTAGAATGAGTTATAATGCATGGATGCCATTACAGAACCAGGGAACCGATGGGAAAACATATCAGTACTCAGAAAAGAAGAATGAGCGTACATCTCGTGGTGGGACGAATACGGCGACAGACAGAAAAAAAGAACAGGACAGCTTGTGGGATCTTTCCAGGGAAAGTTATGTGCCTTCCAATGAGGCAGAGCAGTACCAGGTAAAGAAAGCAGAGGCTTCCAAGACAGAGGCGGCAAAGCAGACCAAGTTGAGCAAGAAAGCCCAGGAGCTTCTGAAACAACTGAAAGAAAAATATTCAAATATGGATTTCTTTGTGGAATCTTATTCTACAGAGGCAGAAGCCCAGAGATACTTAAGTCGGGGTACCAAAGAATATAGTGTGCTGATTGATCCGGAGACGTTAGAGGCCATGGCTGCGGACGAAGATGTGAGAAAGCAGTATGAAGATATCCTTGCTGGGGCGGGGAACCGTCTGGAAGAGCTGAAAGAAAAGCTGGGCAAGGATGCAGATCAGGTTAAGAGCTTTGGAATCTCCATAGACAAAGAGGGCAAGGTGTCCTACTTTGCGGAGCTGGATAAGATCACGGAGTCCAGAAACCAGCAGTTAGAGCGGACCAAAGAGAAGAAGGCGGAGGCGAAAAAAGAAGCAAAGAGAAAAGAAGCCAAAGCAGAAGAGGCCGCCAGAAGAGAACGAGAGACGGAATCTAAGTTTGTATCGGCAGATTCCATCGATGAGCTGGTAAAAAAGATCCGGGAAGCAGCTTCCGGAAAGGCTGGCTGGCACGAAAGCTTTGATCTTACGATGTAATATCGTGAATCATCTGGCGGAACTTTTCCGCTGAGGGATTGAAGGCAGATTCCTGTGAATAAGCGAAACCAACGGTACGTTGCGAGATATTTTGTTTTAATGGTATCTCGGTCAGCGTGCCGTTTTTTATGTCCGCTTCAACCAGATCCCGGATCACGCAGGCGACCCCCAGTCCGATTTTAGCAAATTCTACCAGGAGTTCCATGTTGCTTGTCTCTAAGATCTGTCCGGTCTCGATGGAATGATCCCGAAAATAATGTTCCACATGCTGTCTGGAGATATTTCCTTCGTCCATGAGCATAAGAGTGGCGGCTTTGAAAAACAGATCCGTGCGAGTTTTGAAATCCACCTTCTCCCGGAGTTTGAGATTGTCCAGATAAGACGAGGCAGCCACAAAAGTATAGGACAGATCGGACAGGGGGGTAAAGGTCAGATGTCTCACAGCATTTGTCTCTGCCACAAGTCCCAGATCCAGCTTGTTTTCTACAAGTCTGGAAGCGGTTTCTGCCGATGAGAGACAGTCGATGGTAATGGCCACATGGGGGTTTTTCTGGATGTATTGTTGCAGGAGAGGAAGCATGATGTGTTTGCAGAGAGTGGTGCTGACACCGATATGGAGGTGTCCTACTTCCAGTTCCTGATTTCGTTTGAGCTGAAGTTCTCCTTCTTCGATGGAGGAAAATGCCGAAGCGATATGTCGGTACAAAAGTTCTCCTTCTTTGGTCAGGGAAACTCCTCTGGATTTTCTGAAAAATAGGGTGGTATTAAGCTGCCGTTCCAAATTTTTAATGGCCTTACTCACCGCGGGTTGGCTCATAAACAGTTCTTCGGCTGCACGGGAGATATTTCCGGTTTTTGCGGCTGTGTAAAAGATGTGATAATAGGATAAATTTTCCATTTATATAAGTCCTCCTTGTGAAAGTTAATATATCATAAAAGAATAGAAGAGTAAATAGATATAACTACAAATTATGATATGTATGCAAAAGGGGTATTTTACTTTTTCTCATTTATCTGCTACAATGATGGCATGATAAAATAAGTCCTGCGGACTTATTGGTGAGTTTTTGCAAAACTCGGTATGTGCAGAAAGCATGCACAGTAATTATGATATAAGAAACGAAAGGAGAGAGGATAATGGGAATGACAATGACCCAGAAGATATTGGCCGCCCATGCGGGGTTAGACAGTGTAAAGGCGGGCCAGTTGATCGAGGCAGATCTGGATCTGGTTCTGGCAAATGATATTACCGGACCAGTGGCGATCCACGAAGTGGAGAAGCTGAATAAAAAGACGGTGTTTGACAAGGATAAGATCGCCCTTGTACCAGATCATTTTACACCAAATAAGGACATTAAGTCCGCAGAGCACTGCAAATGTGTCAGAGATTACGCAAAGGCACAGGGGATCACCAATTATTTTGAGGTAGGAGAGATGGGGATCGAGCATGCTCTCCTCCCGGAAAAGGGACTGATCGTGGCAGGCGAGACCTGTATCGGTGCCGATTCACATACATGTACTTATGGCGCCTTGGGTGCATTTTCTACAGGTGTAGGAAGCACGGATATGGGAGCTGGTATGATCACCGGAAAGGCATGGTTTAAGGTTCCTTCCGCCATCAAAGTTGTGTTGAAGGGAAGCCTTCAAAAATGGGTGAGCGGCAAGGATGTCATCCTTCATCTCATCGGGAAGATCGGTGTGGATGGTGCTTTGTACCGTTCTCTGGAGTTTGCCGGAGAGGGAGTGGCGAGCCTTACGATGGATGACCGTTTTTCCATTGCCAATATGGCGATTGAGGCAGGAGCGAAAAATGGTATTTTCCCAGTGGATGAAAAGACCATTGAGTATATGAAAGAGCATTCTACCAAACCATATACCATTTATGAACCAGATGCCGACGCAGAATATGACGAGGAGATCATCATCGATCTGGATACTCTGGAGCCTACGGTGGCATTTCCACATCTGCCGGAGAATACAAAGACCGTCAAAGAGTCAGGTGTGGTAGAGATCGATCAGGTAGTAATCGGTTCCTGTACCAATGGACGCATCGGGGATCTTCGTGCAGCCGCCAAAGTGCTGGAGGGCAAAAAGGTGAAAAAAGGCATTCGCTGTATCATCTTCCCGGCCACCCAGGCGATCTATCTTCAGGCGATCGAGGAGGGACTGGTGCAGACCTTTATCAAGGCGGGCGCGGTAGTCAGCACGCCGACCTGTGGACCATGTCTTGGCGGACATATGGGAATACTGGCAGCTGGTGAGCGTGCGGTATCCACCACAAACCGGAATTTTGTGGGACGTATGGGACATGTGGAATCGGAGGTGTATCTGGCGAGTCCAGCTGTGGCAGCAGCAAGTGCTGTCACAGGGAAAATCTCGGAACCATCTGAACTTGACAATGAATGATTGATATAGAATGGAGGTACGTATCTGTGAAAGCATTAGGAAACGTATTTAAATATGGGGATAATGTGGATACGGATGTGATCATTCCGGCACGTTATCTGAATTCTTCCGATCCAGCGGAGCTTGCGACCCACTGTATGGAAGACATAGATAAGAATTTTGTAAAGAACGTAAAAAAAGGTGATATTATCGTGGCGGAGAAGAATTTCGGCTGCGGATCATCCAGAGAGCATGCCCCGATCTCGATCAAGGCAGCAGGGGTGAGCTGTGTCATCGCCGAGACCTTTGCTAGAATCTTTTACCGCAACGCCATCAATATCGGGCTTCCGATCATTGAATGCAAAGAAGCTTCCGAGAACATTGAAGCAGGTGACGAAGTAGAGATCGATTTTGACAGCGGTGTTATCGTGAACAAAACGAAAGACCAGACCTATCAGGGGCAGGCATTTCCGGAATTTATGCAGAAGATCATCAAAGCCGAGGGGTTGATGAACTACATCAATAGTAAGTAATTTGGTGACGAAGGCTTTTTATCCCTTGAAAACGCTGCAAATAAGACGTTTTCAAGGGATTTTTGTATTCATTGCAGGATTTTATATGGAAATGTCCAGAAAAATATGGTATTATAAGTTTAGTTATTTTTATTGCGTTAAGATACTAATTAAAAGAGGGAGAACTAATATGAATACAAAAAGAAAACTTCTATCCATTGTGATGATACTGACTCTCATTGTTAATCCGCTGATGCACTGGAGGCAGTCAAACGCTCTGAGGGGAGATGTTCAGCAGACGTTAACGATAGCCAGCACGAAATTGTATACAGAGCTGAAAAGCTGCCTTGCACCAAACATATTTAATAATCAAGGCGCGCTGATCGATAGTGATGATGAAAAACAGACAATAACACTGAATCCGGAGAAGATCCAATTGATCGATATAATGGGAGTGGATATGACTCAGAGCGACTCCCGGAATCATCTTGAAACGTTGCTCCGTGATTGTACAAAATTGGGAACTCTGCGCCTGCAGGGCTGTGATCTTACCGGAGTTGATCTTTCCCTTCTCAACCACAGGGAAAGTCTGACTGGTTTATATCTTGTCAGTGACAGCCTTGACAGGATTCCAGATCTCGCATTGGATCATTTAAAAACATTGAATCTTTCAAAAAATGATTTGTCTGCGGCGGGAGCCTGCGACAGTCTTACCAGTGATAAACTGCCGAGTCTGACCCGCCTGTGGATGGATGCCTGCAATATATCAGATCCCGATTTTATAAAGAATGCGGGGGAATTGACAGACCTGTCATTGGGGGATAACAAACTAACGGATGATTCTTTGGCGGCATTGCTTGATATGGGTGAGAAGAACTTATCCGGTCTGCAGAAACTTTATCTTGGAATAAGGGTTCATTATATTGATGGAATCGGCATTTTAAATCGAAACAGCCAGAATGATTTTACAGATCCTGCAAAGCTGGCATTGATCCCGAAAAGTTTTCCGAAGCTGGATTCCTTAGATTTATCGTCTCTTAAGATTAAATCTCTAAAGGAATTTGCCAATGTAAGGGATGACGTCAGTATTGATTTCACCATGAATAAAATCTGTGATTTTACAGGTCTTGAAGGAAAGACGAATTTTGATCTAAACCGGCAGGATATTCCTATTTCGGGTAATTTTGTTGCGGGACAGGAAAGTGAACTCCCAGAATTGGTTAAAAGAGTTCTGGATGAGAATGATGTACTGAAGGGAAGTTTGAGTTATGAAAACTGTAATCTGTCTGATGACGGAACAAAACTTTTGATCCAGCCAGATGTAACAATGGCATATGTAACGGTGGAGAGTGGAAAGCTCACGGATTCAAAAATCCGGTTTCTGTTGAAGAGAATTCCGTCCTATACCCTTCCTCAAAACCTAACAGCGGCTGTGGGGGATACCCTTGCTGATGTTCCACTGCCGGAAGGGTTTACATGGAAGGAGCCTTCATTGGATGTGGGGACAGCGGGAACCCATATGTTTAAGGCGGTCTACACTCCAAAGGATACAGATCGGTATGTGATCGTGGATGATATTGATATCCCGGTAACCGTTAAGGGGGATGTAGAAGAACCGGTGGAGCCAACGCCTTCCCCGGAACCTACCGCAGCACCAGGGCCGACGGAAGAGCCAGTGCCGACCCAAACACCGGCGCAGACAGCAGAACCGGCGCCAACGCCCACCATAATGCCGACACCGGCTGTAACTCCGACGCCAACATCAGAACCAGCGCCCACCCCAGGACCAACGCCGGCAGCTGTGCCCACACCGTCTGTGGATCAGACGCAGCCGGTACAGCCAGCGCCTCCAAGGGAGCTGACAGAGCAGGAAAAGAAGGAACAGAAAAAAAGGGAGATGGCACTAAATGCGAAGCTGAAGGTTAGCCAGAAAGGCAGAAAGATCAAAATATCCTGGGGAAAGGTGCCTGGCGCCGATGGATATGACGTCTATGTGCAGTATTGTTCCAAGGATTTTGACGCAGGGTCTATCACATCCGTAAAGAACGGTAAGATCACGAAATTGACGGTAAAGAAGGTTAATGGGAAAAAACTGGATTTAAAAAAGGTATTTAAAGTTTATGTGCTTGCTTTCAAACAGGAAGAAGGAAAAAACGTAACACTTGCGAAAACCATAACCGCCCATGTCGTTGGCAGTAAGAACACAAAGTATACAAACGTGAAAGCAGTTAAGGTAAAGAAAAGTTCTTACAATCTAAGGAAAGGCGGGACTGCAGTTATCAAGGCAGGTACTGTACTGGTCAGCAGGAACAAAAAGAAGCTTTCCAATGAACACGCCAAGGAATTTCGTTATGCATCTACAAATAATAAGATTGCGACGGTGTCTAAAAGAGGAAAGATTAAAGCAGTGGGAAAAGGTTCTTGCAGCATTTATGTTTACGCCAGAAATGGATATGCAAAAAGAATCAAAGTAAAAGTGAAGTAAGTATTTTGAACCCAAACCAGGGGGGATGATAGAAATGAGTAGAATCGTTATTTTAGTCGGCAGTATGCGGAAAGGTGGAAATACAGATTTGCTTGCGCAGGCATTTGCAGAGGGAGCGAGTAAAAATAATACAGTAGAGATCGTTTCCGTTTTTGATTACAAAGTGAATCCCTGTATTGGTTGTAATTCTTGTTTTACGAGGGAAGGAAATCAATGTTTTCAGGAAGACGATATGGCACAAATTTATAAAAAGCTGAAAGTTGCGGATGTGGTAGTCATCGCATCGCCGGTCTATTTTTATGGGATTAGTGCAGAATTAAAAGCAATAATTGATAGATTGCATACACCGATGAGAAATGAATTTAGGGTGAAAAAACTGGCATTGCTGCTGGTGGGAGCAGCAACATTACCAGAATTGTTTGATGCAATCAAGCTGCAATATCAGCTTGTACTTAATTTCTTCGATTTGGAAGATGCTGGAATGGTTCTTGTAAGAGGAGTTAAAGAAATGGGAGACATTAAGGAGACGAAAGCGTTAGAAGAAGCATATAATCTGGGAAGTTCGATGAATGATAAAGCTCCCTGTTTGCACTGAGAACTGCTGCAATTATGATAAAATGAGTAAGAACCTGGAAAGTAAAGAATTGGAGGGATGATTCCATGGTAAATACATATAAGGTTGTAGATGAAAAAACGTGGGAAAGAGCGATGCATTGTATGATTTTTAGAAACAGTGTTGAACCTGCTTTTTGCGTAACTTTTGATGTGGATGTCACGAATTTCCTGAAAAAAATCAGAGAACAAAATTGTTCCTTTACACTTGCATTTGTCTATGCGGTATGTAAATGTGCAAATGAGATAGAAGCATTCCGCTATCGTTTTTTAGATGGAAATATCGTTTTGTTTGATAAAATTGATACTGCCTTTACGTATTTGAACAAAGACACAGAATTATTTAAGGTAGTTAATGTTCCAATGCAGGACACGATGAAAGAATATGTGGAATTGGCAGCACAAACCATAGAAGGGCAGAAAGAATATTTTACTGGACCGCTTGGTAATGATGTATTTCAATGTTCTCCTATGCCATGGGTGACGTATACCCATATTTCCCATACGAATTCTGGCAAGAAGGATAATGCAACACCATTATTTGACTGGGGAAAATATTACGAAAAGGATGGACGCTTATTTATGCCTCTGTCTGTTCAGGCTCACCATTCTTTTGTAGATGGCATACATATCGGAAAATATGCAGATAAATTGCAAAAATATCTGAATGAATTGTAGGGGGAAAATAGGGACGAAACGGTGACTGGAGACTATGTCAGAAGATAAGGAGAAAAAGAGGCAAAAAGCTAAAGAGGCCCTTATGTATATTTTAAATATGGAAAAAGGACTGCCAGAGGATTTTGATTACAGGAAAGAACTTCAGGAGGCAAGATTAGAGAAGTATGATAATTTTAGTGGATACGAATGTATACTGGATGTTTTGTTAAAAGGGGAGTTGTATAATAATCTATAAGCAGAAGCATTGAAAAGATGGAAATTACAAAATAAGATTGATGAGGTTATAAATATGAGAAACGAAGGACAGAGAAATATCCTCAGTATTTCTCCAGAAGAAAAGAAAAAAATGCAGGAGGATATTATTTATTTTTTTAAAGAGGAAAGAGACGAGGATCTGGGAATCATAGGTTCGGAGATGATCCTTGATTTTTTTATCGAAATGCTGGGAGAGAGAATTTACAATAAGGCTCTGGATGATGTGAAACTGTGGCTTACACGAAATGTAGAAAATCTGGAGAGTGATTATTATGCCCTCTATAAGTGACACTGTGGTGCAGTTTGAAACCCTGTTTTAATTCGTGCCACCGAGCTAGCTCAATGGTGCTATTGAGCTAAGTATAAATTGAATATTTTTTCTCAATATGCCCATAATAGAAGATAATAGTTGGGAGCAGACTGTCTTTTGCCCCTGACATTAGATTTATGAAAGGACGGCAATTTTCTATGTGGGGTATTGTGATTGGACTGATCTCCGGTGCATTGATGAGTGTACAGGGGGTGTTTAATTCTGAGGTGACAAAACAAAGCAGTATCTGGCTGGCAGCAGCCTTTGTTCAGATTTCTGCTTTTGTTGTTTGTATGGCAGCCTGGCTGGTAACAGGAAGGGACGGAACCATCAGCAGTTTGTGGGGGGTACACCCAAAATACATGCTTCTTGGTGGCGCCATCGGTGCCTTTATTACGTATACAGTCATACAGGCGATGAACCAGTGTGGTCCGGCGAGAGCGGTGGTGTTTATCGTAACAGCACAGATTGTTGTGGCATATATCATCGAGCTGATGGGACTATTTGGTGTGGAAAAACAGCCCTTTGAGTGGAGAAAGGTGATTGGGTTGGCAGCGATCATAGCAGGGATTATTACCTTTAAGTGGAAATAGGGACTCGCCGCTAGCTCCCCGAATTCGTATTGCGAGCTGTCGCTCTCCATACTCATTCGGTTAGCCCATCCAATGTCTATAACCCACTGCATGTAAACATGCATGGCTTATAGCCGCTGGATGGACTTTATATGAAAAATCTTATTTTGTGGTTGTCAAAAATATGTTTCATTGATACAATTAGAGTATGCACTCTGGTCTTTATCCCATGAGATCAAGTCGGGAGAGGACAATGAAAGAAAATCAGATCAAATATATAATAGCGGCTGCGGCGGTTGTTCTTTTTGGTGTCTTATGGTTTTTTACTGGGCAGAAGGAGAATCAAGGCAGCAGGGAAGAAACTGATATCTTTAGCAATGAGACGGATTTTGGAGAAGAGGAAAACGTAGATCTGTCGAAAGGAAAGATATATGTGCATATAACTGGAGCAGTGAAAAAACCGGGCGTCTACATTTTTGAGAAGAAGCCAAGAGTGATCGAGGTGGTGGAAAAAGCAGGGGGATTTAAGAAAAATGCTGCCACATCGGGGATCAATCAGGCGGAACTCGTGGAGGACGGTACCCAGATCGTGATCAAGAACAGGGGAGATACGAAAACTTCTGGAGGGAATCCGCTGGGGCAGGAACAGCCGGAACAGGAGAAATCCGGTCTGATCGATATAAATACTGCTACCAAGGAACAGCTTATGACTCTTGCCGGAATCGGGGAATCCAAGGCGATGGCCATCATTGCTTACCGGGAAGAGCATGGCAAGTTTAAAAAGATTGAAGATATTATGAATATAACAGGGATTAAAAATGGTGTATTTGATAAGATCAAAAGTCAGATCAGAGTATCGTAAGGAATGAAATACGCACCGCAAGGGAAGTGCGAAAGGTATTGTTTGAAAGGAAGAATAGGGAAATGGCGAAGAGAGTTCTGGTAGTGGATGATGAGAAGCTGATCGTGAAAGGACTGCGGTTTAGTCTGGAGCAGGATGGAATGGAAGTCGATTGTGCCTACGATGGAGAAGAGGCGTTAAATGCAGCAGCGGAAAAGAAGTATGATGTGATACTTCTTGATGTTATGCTGCCTAAATTTACAGGATTTGAGGTGTGCCAGCAGATTCGGGAATACTCGGATGTGCCAATCATCATGCTGACGGCAAAGGGAGATGATATGGATAAGATTCTGGGACTGGAATATGGTGCGGATGATTATATTACCAAGCCCTTTAATATTCTGGAAGTAAAGGCAAGGATTAAGGCGATCATGCGAAGAAGCAGCAAAAAAGAGGAGAAATCCGTGGAGAATTCTTCCATTCATACCTTTGGAAGCATGAAAGTTGATGTGGACAGCCGTCGTGTGTTTATTGAAAACAAAGAGGTGAATCTTACGGTCAAAGAATTTGATCTGTTGGAGCTTCTTATTCACAATCCCAATAAGGTCTACAGCCGGGAGAAACTGCTAAATGATGTTTGGGGATATGAGTATCTAGGGGATGTCCGTACCGTGGATGTCCATGTGCGCCGTTTGAGAGAGAAGATCGAATCAACGCCAAGTGATCCGAAATATATACATACAAAATGGGGTGTTGGCTATTATTTCCAAGCTTAGAGACAAACTGAATGTAGTGAAGAGTCTGCACATCCAAAGTATGGGTGTGCTTATCCTTATCGGCGTTGTGCCGCTTATTATATTTTCCCTGATATTCCTGAATACTTACCGCGCGAGAAATATTAGCCAGAGGGTATCAGAGATCCAGGTCAGAGGAAGTGTGATTTCAAATCTCATTGTCAGCTCTGGTTATCTAACAAGTGATCGGAAAAACGAGGTAAATGCGGAGCTTTCCCAGGTATCTGATATGTACGATGGAAGGATTCTGATCGTGGATTCAAAGCTAAAGGTAATTCGTGATACCTACGGATTGGAAGAGGGAGAAATCGTTGTGCTTCCGGAAGTGATAAAATGTTTTCGAAAGGACGCCGTCAAAGTAGTCAATCAGTACATCGATAATGTTGAAATTTTTGTTCCTATTATGGGAACCGATGAAATGACGGTGAATGGCGTGGTGGTGATGAATTTTTCCTTTCAGTCCATCAATGCGCTGTATGATAATATTCGTACTGTTACATTCTCTGTCATTCTTTTGTTTGCTGTTATCATTATTGTTGTATCCTGGATCTTGTCCGGAAAGCTGGTAAAGCCGATGAAAAAGGTTGTGGATTCCATCCGGCACATCGGTTCCGGGGATTTCAGTGAGAAGATGGAGGTACAGGACAATTTAGAGGTGGCAAATATCTCCGATGCGGTGAATTTTATGCTGACTGCTGTTCAGAGCATGGAGGATTCCAGACAGGAGTTTGTATCAAACGTATCCCATGAGCTCAAGACGCCGATCACTTCTATCAAGGTCCTGGCAGAGTCACTGACCATGCAGGAAGAGGTTCCGGTGGAGCTCTACAAGGAATTCATGGTGGATATCAACCAGGAACTGGAGAGAATGAATAAGATTGTAAACGACCTGTTATCTCTTGTGAAACTGGACAAGTCGGCTGTTCAAATCAACATTGAAGAGGTTAATATCAATGAATTTTTAGAGGGAATTCTCAAAGGAATCAATCCTATTGCCACCCAGCGAAATATCGAGATCATATTTGAAAGTGTGCGTCCTGTTTCGGCGCAGATTGACAGTGTGAAGTTGGGTATGGCGATTTCTAATATTATAGAAAATGCCGTGAAATATAATTTTGACAATGGCTGGGTTAAAGTGACACTGAATGCCGATCATAAGTTTTTCTATGTGAGGGTATCGGATTCTGGTGTGGGAATACCGGAAGAATTGCAGGATCATATTTTTGAGCGTTTTTACCGGGTGGATAAGGCGCGCTCTAGGGAGACGGGAGGAAACGGCCTCGGTCTTGCCATTACGAGAAATGCGGTACTTTTGCACCGTGGCTCCATCAAGGTGCATAGTGTGGAAAAACAAGGAACGACCTTTGCCATTCGTATTCCACTGATCTATCAGGCCTGATCCGGCAAGAAAGGGAGGAAATGAGGGATAGCATGAGATTTGTGAGATATATTCTGGGTATTCTATTGATCAGTTTTTTTCTTTGCAGCTGCGGGAAAGATCAGCCAGATGTACAAGAGGGAAAATTTGTTTTATATCAAGTGGAAGAAGATGGAAGTGGACTAAGGAAAACATTATACGAGGTCCAGGCGGAGTTTGAGGATACAGTGGGTGTTGTTAAGGAGCTGTTGGAAAAATATAAGAACGTGGATATCCGAGATTTTCAGATCAAGGAAAAACAGTTGTCTCTTTATTTTTCAACTGCTTACAAAAATTTGCATGGTATAGAAGAGGTGCTTCAGCGGGCTGCCATTGTAAAGACGTTGTGTCAGGTGAAGGGAGTAGAATATGTGGAGTTTTTTGTGGAGGATATTTCCCTTCTGATCGACGGTGAGCCGGTGGGAGTCATGAGTTCTCTTTCTTTTCTGGACTCTATTGGGGGGGACGGCGATACTCAGGATAAATATGTGACACTATATTTTTCAGATAAATCTGGAAAGGGGATGAAAGAAGTCAATTCCAAACTTACCCATGATATGACGGTGCCGTTAGCAAGGCTTTTGATCCAGCAGCTTTTGGATGGACCGGAGGAATTGAAGGACGTAAATACTTCAGATCTCAAGCAGACGATACCTAATGGAACTACACTAAATTCATTGACGATCCGGGATAATGTGTGTTACGTGGACTTTAGCAGGGAGTTTCAAAATATCCAGACGGAAGTAAATAGTGAGATCGTGATCTATAGTATTGTCAATACGCTGTGTGAGCTTTCGGATGTTAATAAGGTACAGTTTACCATAGACGGAGAACAAAAGGAGACCTATGGGGACACGAAAAAATTTAATATTCCTTTTGAGCGGAATCTGGATCTGGTAAGTGGAGGCAGTAAGGGGTGAGGAGAATCATGTTTGGCAGACCATTGTTTGCTGTTTTTTTACTACAGATACTATTCGTCGGTATCTGGTATCATATATTTGGCGGAGAAAAGACGCCCCTGTTGGAAGATATCCCGGTGGAATGCGTGGGGCGTGTGGATGAGATACGGATTGGGACATCCGGAATCGTGCTGGTACTATCGGATGTAAAAGCGAAAAATAAGGATACGGGCAGAGAGATTTACACAGATCGGTGTATAGTCTATGATTTTTCTGATAAACATCTTTTTTCAAATTCTAAAATCGGAAATACAATCCATATTCAGGGAGCATATTCTACTTTTGAAACCGTTTCAAATCCTGGCGGTTTTGATGAAAATTTATATTACAAAAGCCAGGGGATAAGTGCAAAAATTTTTGCCGATTCACTGGAGATTGTCAATGATCGCATGGATCCTCTTCAACATGGTTTGTATCTATTGCGTCAGCGGGCGATGGAACAACTTCTGGCGGTGATGGAAGAGCGGGATGCCGGTGTGCTTGGCGCCATGATATTGGGAGAAAAATCCTATCTTCCAGCGGACAGGAAAGAGCAGTTCCAGAAGACGGGCATTGGTCATCTGCTGGCGATCTCGGGACTTCATGTATCACTCTTAGGTGCAGGATTGTTCTTTTTTCTGCGCAGTTACTGCCTTCCCATGAGACAGGCAGTGGTGTTTACAGTGGTTTTTTTATTCATATATGGGCAGTTTACGGGCTTTCCGGTGGCGACAGAACGGGCTGTGCTAATGATGGCCTGTGGACTTTTTGCCAGGTATACCGGAAGGTGTTATGACGCGCTTTCGGCGATGGCGCTCAGCGGGATTATCACGCTATTACAGCAGCCGCTCCAGCTGTTCCAGAGTGGATTTATCCTTTCTTATACGGCCATAGCTGGAATTGTTTTGTTCTCTCCAGTGATGGAAAAACTCAGTCCCTATTTTAAGAAATATGGGATGAGGGGAAAGATTTTACAGGCTGTGTTATCTTCTGTCTCTGTATTTTTGGTTACTTTGCCGGTGTTGCTCTGGTTTTTTTATGAAATATCACCTTATGCCATTCTGGCAAATCTTGTGGTTCTCCCCCTGCTTTCCCTGCTGGTGGGAGCGGGTGTGTTCGGCTGTATTATTTCGTTTTTCTGGAAAGCAGCAGGGGGCTTTCTTCTTTCTACGGTTCATTATATCCTAAGATTTTATGAAATAGTTTGTATGGTAATGGAGGAACTTCCGGGCCACAGTGTCGTGACCGGACGCCCGGCGCTGGAATTGATCCTGTTATATTATGTAATTCTTGTGGGGGGTATCTTTTTGTATGTGAAATGGGAAAGAAAATGGATCATTGCTGTCTCAGGCATGTTGCTGGCTGGAACCCTTTTGCTTTTTCCGCCCAGTGTTTCTTTTTTGTATATCCAGCTGGATGTGGGGCAGGGGGATTGTGCTGTGATCATGTGTGGAGGGAAAACTTATCTGATCGATGGCGGGAGCACCTCTCAAAAGGAAGTGGGAAAATATGTAATAACCAAATGTCTCAAGTACTATGGAAGGAACCAGGTCGATGCTGCATTTATTACTCACAGCGATGCCGACCACACGAATGGGATTCTGGAACTGGCGTCAAATCAAGAGGAGTGGAATGTAAGAATTGGGAAAATAATTATGCCAGAAATACAAAAGACAGATGATGGATATGAAAGGTTATATCGCAGTTTTCAGTCATGTAATATAAAAATAAATAGGATGAAAAGGGGGGACATGCTGTCCTATGGGGCGCTTTGTATCCGTAGTGTCCATCCAACCCCAGATTATGATTGGGAGAGTGAGAACGATTATTCCCTGACACTGGACATTACATACCGGGATCTGAGGATTCTGACGACAGGAGATCTGGAACAGGAGGGTGAAACGGCGGTCGGTGATCTGCAGGGCGCTTATGATCTTCTTAAAGTGGGGCATCATGGCTCAAAAACTTCTACTTCCCAGGAATTTCTTGTGATGGTGTCACCAAGATACGCGGTGATTTCTGCGGGAAAGAAGAACCGGTATGGGCATCCGTCCCCGGAGACGGTAAAGAAGCTCATAAATGCCGGCGTGCAAATCCGAAATACCATGGAATGCGGGGCAGTGTTTGCGGAATGGCGAATAGGAAAAAGAATCTATGTATTCAGGGAAAATTGACAAAGTGAGGAATGAAGCGCTATATATAATCTTTGTTATTTTCTCTAACCAACAAAATACTCCCCTAGATACCGCCAAGTAGCATAACCTCTAATACGTCTAAAATATGTATGGTACTTTTTAAAGAGAAGTTACTTACAAGTGCCACTAAATGATTAAGCCCCAAAGCCCAGCATAATACTGTGGATTGCAAGGTTAAAAGCTTCATAAATTCCTTCTTTTTTTTAATCAAGGTATAGGCGATTGACGAAATAAGCCCAATGTTCCATAATGCAATTTCTCGTTGCCAGCCTAATGCCATTCCCCAGACCGAAAATCGTATGGGAGTAAAATTGACAAAGTACCGAAAAACCAATATAATAAGAAGTAGCTCACAGACAGGAGGCAGATGCTTTGCAGACGATCGCAGAACAGATCAAATCCGGTGATTTGTCCCGGTTTCAGTTGATCTATGGAGAAGAGCCATATATGGTCCGATATTATAAAAATAAACTGAAAAAGATGCTTTCCCAGGAGGGGGATGACATGAATGTCTCATCTTTTGAGGGAAAAGGAATTCCATTGGATGAAGTTGGCTCCCTTGGGAGTACGCTTCCATTTTTTGCTGAAAAGCGTCTGATACTTATTGAAAATACGGAATTGTTTAAATCATCCAATGAGATGGCGGATATGTTGGAGGAATTTCCTGATACTACATATGTAGTGTTTGTGGAAAAAAAGGTGGATAAAAGAAACCGTCTCTATAAATGGATACAGAAGAATGGCTGTGTGACAGAGTGTGCTCTTCAGCAGGAAAGAGAACTGGTTCCCTGGGCAGCGAGGTATCTTAAGGGATATGGAAAAAGCATCTCCAGAAAGACGGCGGAATATCTTATTGCCAAAATTGGTTTTCAGATGGATGGTATCGTGAACGAACTGGACAAGCTGGTCGGATATGTGGGAGACCGGGAGGAAATAACGGCTGAGGACGTGGATGCCATTTGTTCTGGTCAGGTGGTAGGAAAGATTTTTGATATGATTGATTCAGTGATCGCCGGAGAGCAGGAAAAGGTATTCCGGCTGTATGGCGACTTGTTGGAACTGAAGGAGCCTCCTCTTGTCATTTTGCATCTGCTGGGAAGGCACATAAACATACTAATCCAGGTGAAAGAGATCGGGGGGAGCCTACCAGACAAAGATATTGCGAAAAAGGCAGGGATTCCATATTTTACTGTAAAAAAGTATAAGAGCCAGGCAAAACATTTTTCTAAAAAAACGCTGTACCAGCTTCTGGAAGAGCGGGCGGATTATGAGGAGCGGTTTAAAACTGGCAGACTGGGTGAACGACTGGTGGCAGAATTCTTTCTCGTAAAGGCATTGACAAAAGCGTGAAAAAATGGTAAAAATATATAGGTGCTATTAGGTATCATTAAAGTTCGACGGCGTCGGGCTGAACTGGAGACGTATCGAAGTGGTCATAACGAGAACGACTCGAAATCGTTTTGCCTTCACGGGCACGTGGGTTCGAATCCCACCGTCTCCGCTTGCAGGGGTGTGGCATTAACACCCAAAAAATTGCTGACATTTGTTTTTTGCAGATGTCAGTTTTTTCTTTATATAGAAATTTTCATTATGCCAGCCTTGCGCAAAGATAGAAGGTGTAGTATAATTTGCATGGAAAGGGGTATTTTGTGTATGAATATAAGGATAAAGAATGTAGCACTGTAATATTTTTTGATATATGAAAATTTATGTAGATGCGGACGCCTGCCCTGTAGTGTCCATCGTGGAGCAGGTGTCAGAGAAATATAAAATTGAGGTTATCCTTTTATGTGATACAAATCATGTGCTGAACTCCGATTACAGTGAGGTGAAAATCATTGGAGCCGGGGCTGATGCCGTAGATTTTGCATTGATAAATCTTTGTAATAAGAATGATATTGTTGTAACCCAGGATTATGGAGTGGCGGCAATGGCTCTTGGAAAGGGCGCATATGCGATACATCAGTCTGGAAAATGGTATACAGATGAAAATATAGACCAATTGCTTATGGAACGGCATTTAGGGAAAAAAGCAAGAAGGGCTTCTAGAAAAAATCATTTAAAAGGACCAAAAAAACGTACGGAAGAAGATGATGTGAAATTTTGTCAATCATTCGAAAAATTAATAAAAAGTATCTTGGTATAAAAAATAGTAGAATAATCTGCTCACCACGCCGCAAAAAATGAATACCAGAAACGCCGCAAAGCCGCATAAACACTATGTTTTTGCGGCTTTGCCCGTTCCTGTGGCTGCGGTATTGCATTTTGAATTATGAAAGCATATAATAGGAACTGATAATTTAGAATTAGACAATGGAAATCTATAGAATAGGGTGAAAGGATGGAAGAGATATGGATATTAAAGAAAGTAATGAGGAGTTGATTGAATCCCTTGCAAAAGCTGCCGGCGCTGCATTCTTATCTTTGAAAGAAACCACGAAAGAACATTTTTATTTCTATGTATTTGTGTTTGATGAGGGACTGCATCCATATATTTCGGCATGGTCTTACGAAGCCTTGGAAAAATCAATTATTGAGCAGCAAATACTCGATGATGAAAAAAGCTGGTGGAAATGGGACAGTGCAGATTCCCCCTATGCTGTTTATGGGTATGACGAATTTTTTGGTGAAGTGAGTGAATTGCTGGATAAAAGAGCAAGCGAATTATCAGATGATGAGCTTTATGAGGGTGAGTGGGAGGCTCGGATCGATTTCATGGAAGAGGCCATGAAGAGGCTTGACGCTTCTGGCCTGTTTGGAATTGGGAAAGAACGGGAATGTGTGGTTATCAATGTAGAACAGGCACCGCCTGACGACGATGGCTCAGAATATAATAGAGCGCTGCGATTAAATCCATCCTCTGCTTTGCTTTCTGAATATTTAGAAACATGTGAGAACCCAGAAAACACTTAGGTTTTGTTGTGATAGCAGATTCCAGTCTGTAGGGCAAAAGAAAAAACGGGACGCGGCAGCTATCAGATAGTCATAAGCTCTTTGCCACATTGTCAAGTGGTGAGTTCAATTTCGATTGTGAAAAATAGGACTGTATGATAGAATCAGAGCAACAAATCGCGATTTAGGAGTGATAAAATGGACAGACCAATTACAACATTGTTTATGCTGATGTCAGTTGACGGAAAGATAAGCACTGGAGCAACAGACGATTTAGATGTAGACAAAGATTTTCCCCAAATTGCAGGGGTTAGCGAAGGTTTGCACCAATATTATGAAATAGAGCAGACAACAGATTTATGGACTCTCAATTCTGGTCGCGTTCAAGCCAAAATTGGTGTCAATACAAAGAAAATGCCAAATAGAACGCCCGTATCTTTTGTGATAATAGATAACAAGCATTTGAATGAAAATGGTATACAGTATTTTTGTGCTTTATCAAAAATATTTGTGTTGATTACGTCAAATGCAAAACACCCGGCATTTAATATTGAGGAAGGTAATTTTCATATCATATATCAAAAAGAATTATCGCTAAAAAATGCACTTATAAAGCTCAAATCAGAATATGGTTGTGAGAGGATAACGATACAAACCGGTGGGACACTAAATAGCTTATTTCTTCGTGAAAAACTATTTCATTATGTTGATATTGTTGTTGCTCCAGTTTTGATTGGCGGCAAAGATACATCCACTTTAATTGATGGTAAATCCTTGCTTTCACAAAGAGAATTGTCAAAATTAGGTGTTCTGAAACTGCAAGAATGTGTGGTTTTGGAGAATTCATATTTACGATTGCGTTATGAGGTAATTCACTGATAAATACCTGTTTGTCGAAAAGGCAACAATAGGGAGGAGATTGAATCTGTAAGGAGATATGTCGTGGTATAAGCAGAAGAAAAAAGCCTTGAAAATTTATTGTTTATGGTTAGAGGGAAGTAATTTCAGATTAGGCGGTATAGCCCCGATTACATGGGCTGTACCGTCTTTTTGGATGAAAGGAAAATAAACCACCGGCTAAGCCCAACATCATAAACTTAAGAATCTTTGTTGCACATTTAAAATATTATTTCAAATCTTTTTAACTCAGATTAGATGAAAATAAATAATGCCCATAATCTCCCCCTTAAATGGATTATGGGTATTTTAAAATCTATTCTTTTGATTGTTTTTATATTTATTGGAAATATTTTTTCTTCTTTCTTTGCCAGGCAGTTCCCTTATTGGCAGAACATAATGTTCCATTTCCTTCTGTAATTCTTCCAGTTTTTTTAGGCGTCTCTTTTCTTCTGGTTCCAGAATGATCTTCAGCATAGTCTCCTTGAAAAGTCCAATCGCCATATTTTCATTCGTGTGCATGGGATATTTATTGCCATTTTCCCGTCCCCTCACTGCTGCCTCTTCATCTGCACTGTTGCGGATGTCCTGAACCATGTTATATACCAAAACCTGCGCCCCAAAATCCTGGTATACATACACAGAGGCTTTCCCTGTCACACTTTCAAATTTCATTTTATTTTTAAAGTATGGTATTTCTTTTCGATTTCCCATCTCTGGTAATATAAATCTGCTAAATCTTCTGTGGCAATCGTATCTGGAAGATCCGTCACCAGTGCAAGTTCATTTCCGGAAGGAAGCGTTGATTTCGAGATCCTTACTGTCGTTTTCCCTTTCTTTTTCAGATGTTCATACCGTTCTGGGTGTTTTTGGCGTATTTTTTGCAGACGCGCAGAAGAGTGCTTTAAAATGACCTTTTCATCTTCTGACTGCATCTGTTTACGCTCTGCTTTATAATCATTGGATGAAAGACGGATCAAATAATGGATTCCCTCCATTTCCAGAAAATATAGCCGCGGTCAAAGACTACGAGGATCGGCTGCCGGATTTCCATTTCTTTTAAATGCTTTAGGTTCCGTTTTGCCAGTTCATTTTCACTGATGGAAATATGCGCCACTTCAATGTCCAGATAAAAATGATTTAAAACATCATACATCCCGCTTACTAGCGCTCGCACCTGTCCTGTTTTGGAATACTGGTTGCCGCTGTTCCCAAATGTTACCCTGTTTTCTTTTGAATTCGGCACTTCCGCTTTGCTCCCGTCAATCGCAATCAAGAGATATCCCTTCCATAATCCGGGCTCATCAGAATGATAAAAGTCCATGAGATATTTACGGTTCAGATATGGAAAGATTTCGGAATTTAAACGTTTTCTCTGTTGTAAATAACCCTGTACAGATAACTGCATAGATGCTTTTGCTTTTTCTTTAAAATAGTTTCTGAGTTCAAATGCTGTAGTAAGCCCTTTTTTAGAAAGGCAGCATATCTTTTAAGGGCATTTTCCGATTTCTTGAAAAAGTATTGTTTCCATTCTTCCTTGCATAATTTACAAGTTCCGGATCAGATAATAATTCAGAAAACATTTGAAATCTTTTTTTATAAGATTTTTCCATACGCACCCCTGCCTATATTTTAACATAAAAAGGAACCTTCTGACAGATTCCTTTAGATTTTTCCTTAAGTTTATGATGTTGGGCTAAGCCGGTGGTCATGATTGAGTTTCTATGCGCCTTGTCATTTCGGTTGCGTAGCAGAAAGGAAATTGATTTCCCCTTTTCCGTTTCCTTTATTCTGCCCCACACTTTCTGCTTCAACACTTCCTCGCGGATAAAGTGCGCCGTACAGCTTCCCGTATTGCTCTTATAGTTGGAATGTCCTTAATTTCCAGTTTCCAATCCACAATGGGGGAATTTGGGGAATGCCAATATCAACCAACACAATCTTGATACTTTTATTTTCTATGGTAAAATGGAACCCTACACTATAACACCAGACTTTTTGGCTATGGTATATTGGGGGGAGAATGGAGGCGGAAAACAATGAAGACATATAAAACTGCGGAAGTTGCTGCAATCATCGGAATACATCCGAACACAGTACGATTATATGAAAAGCTGAAGCTGATACCTAAGCCGGAACGACTGTCAAATGGTTATCGTGTATTTACAGAATTTCATATAAAGCAATGCAAATTGATACGTCTTGCATTTCAGGTAGAGGTTTTGCAGAACGGGTTAAGGAAGAAAATCGCACAGATGATTATGGTATCGGCAACAGGAGATTTTGATACTGCTATTGTTCTTACAGAGAACTACTTGGAGCAAATCGGGCGGGAACGACGGAACGCAGAAGAAGCTATTGAAATTGTGAAGCAGATTTTATCCGGTGGTGTTGGGGGAAACTCCGGGTGTTTGAAGCGAAAAGATGTATCAGAACTGCTTGATATTTCTATGGATACTCTCCGAAATTGGGAAATGAACGGCTTGCTTAAAGTAAAAAGAAAAAATAATGGGTATCGCACCTATGCTGATGAGGATATACAGCGTCTAAAAATCATTCGCTCATTAAGATGTGCCAATTATTCCTTAGAAGCAATCCTGCGACTTTTGCAACAGCTATCCCAAAATCCTGATACAGATATTCGTGCCGCACTAAATACACCCAAGCAAACAGATGATATTATTTCTGTCTGCGACAGACTTATCGTATCATTATCGGCAGCAGAAGAAAATGCAGTCACCATTTTGGATATGCTACAAGATATGAAAGTCCAATTTTCATAAACCCTACACTTTGCCACCAATGTTTTCATTGGTGGTATTCTTATCTCACGAAAAACAAAAGGAGGACATAGTATGCAGACTGTAATCAATGTGGAGCAGTTGTCAAAATCCTACGGCAATCTGTTTGCGGTAGACAAAATCAGTCTATCCGTAAAGCGTGGAACTGTTTACGGGCTTCTTGGCGCAAATGGCGCAGGAAAAAGTACGACGATTGAATGTATCTTAGGCACAAAAAATGCCGACAGCGGAACGGTATCAGTCTTAGAGTGTAACCCGAAAAAAGACAGACAGCGCCTGTTTCAGAACGTCGGCGTTCAGTTTCAAGAGGGCGATTACCAGCCGGAAATTAGAGTTTCAGAACTATGTGAAGGAACCGCTTGTCTTTATGAAGCACCTGCCGACTGGAAGAAACTTTGTGAACAATTTGGAATAGGACAATATGAAGTGACCCCACATTTGTAGCAACGTGGATTTACCTGTATACTAGAGTTTGTTAAGAACAATGGTAACAGGGATTACCGCATACAAAAGGAGGC
>CAJTFB010000028.1 GCA_910575665.1 Eubacteriaceae bacterium | reverse complement strand
GTTGGGATTGGGTTTTCCCATTCTGGTGAAGGGAGACGAGGGATTTTTTGAAATCTTCGTCATATTTGTTGTAGTTGTTTGTAGCCATGAAAAGCCTCCTTTTTTGTGTGTAGTTTATTGTAGCATATGGTGCATATCTGTGTCTACTTTTATAGTATAGCTCCAGAACAAAGTAATATCTATCACCAGTTAGCAGAAAAACACAAGATTGAAAAAGGAAGCGTTGAATCTCTGTTTTTATGCTTGGGTATTTTTTATCATATGCCATTGGGAAAGATCGAACAGTATATGGCAGAAACGAAAAGCATTTATAGATGTGACCTGATGAGGCTGTGCCTTATTCTTGATATTCCGCTGGAAGCCATGCCGGAAGAGCTGCCGGAGTATCCGGAAAAACTTTTAAATAGTCAGCTGGCAAAAAAGCAGCAGGAAAAATTTAAGGAGTTGGAAGAAAAAAGCCGGAAACTGACTGAAAGGAATGCTGCAAATGGGGAGGAACTCGCTCTTCTAAAAGAGGAAAACGCATATCTGAAGAAAGAAGTTGCACGCTTGGAGAAGAATCACCAGGCATACATTGCGGAAACAGAATCTATGATGGAGAAATCCGGGCAAGACCAGATAAAGACCGAAAAAGAACTGGAACAAGTAAGAGCGATGCTCGCTAAACTAAAAGAATCAAATCATAAATTAGAAGGAAAAAACAGTTCGCTCCAAAAATCTGTGGAATCACTGACAAAGAAAAGAGATTTTTTGCAGAATGAGAAAGCGATCCAGAATGACAAAACCAGTGATGGGAAAAAGAAATCCGATTATAGCACTTTGCGAAAAAGGATGTTAGACGGGAGAACTTTTACTCCTTTACAATTAGAGAAATTGGACAAGGCGGTAAAGCTGCGAATGCCGGAGGAAGAAATCTTAGCATTTGCGTCTCCGGACATTTCGCCGGCACAGATGGAAAAATACATATCGTGGTGGAAACCGGATAAAACAAAAAAAGGATTATTTGGCAAAAAGAATCATATGAGAGATAGAAAGAGAGGATGACGTATGAGTGAAGAAGTACAAAGTATGGTACAAATACTGGAACTGACCGGAAGAGGTTTATCCGGATTGATGAAGGGAATCCGTTTATCGGCAAAGGGTGTATCAAAGGGTGCAGCTTTAATTGATTTAAAGCGGATGCAGTTAAAAATGAAACTTCATTATGCCAGTACCGGAACACACGATACAATGCTGGTAAGTGATTTAGAAAAGCTGACAGGCGGTAAGTATGACATATTAAACATACCGTTTGAAGATGAAAAATCGCTGATCAGCTTTTATGACAGACTGAAAAAATTAAATGTTTCGTTTGCGGAACTGCCCGACTTGAATTTGGGGGACGGTTATACACAGATCGCCTATAATCCGCAGGACGCTGACCGAGTTAAAGCGGTTGTGGAATATTATAAAGATAAGCTGGAAGTGGAAGCAGCAGAAATCAGTCTGGAGCAATATGAGAAGATGGGGGACGAAAAAGCGCAGCAGGTATTGAATGAGCTGGCAGAGAAGGGGTATCAGCAGGAAAAGCAAATGAACCTTTTAAACGCAATCCGTGAGCGTAACAAAGATAATAATTATGTTCCGATCAGCATTGATATCGGAACATTATTGAAACGAGAGGATAAAGACAGTTATTTGTGCTATGTACCGGGAACGCAGCGCAGGCAGACGATGACAATAAAAAAAGAGGACTGTCTGTTGTTTGATGACAGAAAGGTTATTTATACCCACTTACGTAAAGATGATCCAGCGGTTAAGAATATCAAGGGAAATTATAATAAAGTGGTTGCAAAGTATAAAAAAATGTCTGAACGGACAAGGCTGGATGACACGGAGATTTTGCCGGATTTTACGAAGGGACAGGGTCGGATGGATTCTGTCCCAGGACATGATTCATTGCCTTTTGGTGACAGAAATGTTAGTAGGGGGGGATTAGGAATAGATGAACTGGAAAAAACACTGTTACAAATACCAAAGAACCAGACAGAGGAAAATGTACGGAAGTCATTAGTGAATGAACGTGTTAAGGAGAAGGCAGGTAACACAGATTATCTTCCAGTTACTATTAATCTGGAGAAACAACTTGTGGCAGAAAGTCCGGGTTTATATATTGTAAAACTTCCGGAAGCGGAATTGGTGGAACAGGGGGGAGAAACAGCTTGTTTGTTTTCGATTTCCAAAGATGACGCAATCATAAGTAAAGATGGAAAACATGCGCAGATTTATCTTGATAAGGAAGGGAAAATGGAGGTTTCTCTTCATGATGTAAAAAGCGGAAAGCGAAAATCAGATATTCTAATGAACAATGAGGAAATTGCCAAAAAATTTGCAGGAAAGAAGCCCATTGCCAACGAAAATGAAGTGATGCGAAAAAGCCTGGAACCGGTAAAAGAGAACATTCCTCAAAATCCGATACAAGGGGGGAAGAAGATATGAGTAAAGTAGTAAAAAGCATTACGGATATCCGGAGATTAAGATTACGGAATTTTTTGATTATCTGTTTAATATTTTTACCGGCATGGCTGTATATGTCCTATTGTGTTAGTGGATTATTTATGGATGAAATCAAACTGGACAATATAATTGAAACGTATGAGTGGTGTATGCGGCACCCCTTACAGTGCTATAACGAAAAAAGTATAGGGATTGTGCTTTCGGCATTGTTGCTATGGGCAATATTTGTATTCACACAATATGTAAAAATGAATAACACGCTTATGCACGGACAAGAATATGGTTCTGCTAAATGGGGGAGCATACCGGCTTTTAATGCGAAATACGGGACGGAGATAGAAGGGGATAACAAAATACTGTCCAGAAATATACGTTTCCGGTATGATGAATCTACACTCCGAAATGGAAACATTTTTGTGGTTGGTGGATCAGGTGCAGGAAAAACCTCGTTTTTTCTGACACCAAATCTGCTGCGGTGTCACGGTTCCAACGTATATACTGACCCCAAAGGAAGTTTATTGGAGGAACTGGGAACATTTTTGGCGAAGCAGAAAGATACGGTTGTATGTGTCATCAATCTATGTGAAATGGAAAAGAGTATGCGTATCAATCCATTTTTATTTTTGCGAACCCAGATGGATGTCAGCAAGCTGATTTCCAATCTGATCCAAAATACAAACAGTGAAAACATCCAGAATTCAACTGCCGATCCATTCTGGGAAAAAGCAGAAATTGTATTTTTAGAGAGTATTTTCTTTTATGTTTGGTTACAATGTCCGCAAACATTTGTAAATGAAAAAGGGGAGACGATCCGTCTGGAGAAAGATATGCGTTCAGTGTTATATTTACTGGAGGAAGCAGAAATAAAGTCCGCAGACATACCTACTGTATTGGATAAGCGAATATCTGCGTTGGAAGCCAGGCAGCCCGACCATCCGGCGGTGAAATCCTACAAGAGATTCCGGAGTGGTGCTGGTGATACGAAACGGAGTGTTCTTATGACAGTCAACGCAAGGATGCAGCCATTTGATAATCCAGAACTCTTGGACATCTTTTCGGGGAATGACATTCCGCTGAATGGGATCGGAACGGGCATGGACGGTGATGGAAAGACAAAAATCAATTTATTTATTGTAATACCGGATAATGATACGACCTATAACTTTGTTCCGGGAATGATTTACACGCTGTTACTGGAAGATTTGTATTACCAGGCAAGGTTATATGGCGGACGACTTCCAATAGATGTCGGATTCTGGCTGGATGAGTTTGCGAATACAAAAATGCCGGCAAACTTCGATAAGGTTCTTGCTACCTGCCGAAGCAGAGGTATTTACTGTGTTCCCATGTTACAGTCTCTTGCACAGATCAAGCAGCTTTTCAAAGATGGTGCATGGGAAGGCGTAGTGGGGAATTGCGACACGTTTATTTACCTGGGAGGGAATGAGCAAAGTACATTTGAGTACATAACGAAACTTCTAGGTAAGTGGACGATCGACAAGAAGACAAGCGGGGAGAGCAGGGGTACATCAGGTTCATACAGTGAGAATATGGATGTGCTTGGTCGTGAGCTGATGATGGAGTATGAGGTAAGACTGCTTCCGCAGGATGAGTGTATCATTTTTGTCCGTGGCGAAGAACCGCTCCGAGATAAAAAATGGTTTCCGTGGGAGTATGAAGAATATAAGAACGCAAAATCTTATGGCATTTATCAAAAGCCAGATTTGGGTTTGTTGGATGATAAGGATGTTTGCAGGATTGTAAATCAGGAAAGTATGGATTATCTGAAGAAACTTACGGAAAAAGGCGAGAATATAGACATTTATAGCATTGATGCTTTAGATTTCATGAAAATGGACCTAGATCAATTAGGAAGGCAGCTTGATCAGGAGACCAAAATGGAAGGAAAGGATATATCTCTGGAACGCCTGCATGAAGTCTGTTTCAGGGAACAGGAAGAGACAAAGAAGCAGCGGTATCACGAGTTTCTACAAGAATATGACAGCATGACGTTGTTTGAAATATATTCTTCAGATTTTGTCAGCAGTACAAGGAAAGATGTGATACAGGAATTGAGAAAACTCCAGATACCGGAAAACGATATAAAGTCTCTTATTGCTCCAGATTATACAGAAGAAGAGGTTTTGCAAAAGAAAAATGCGTATCTTACGTTTCAGAAATTGTCACTGGTACAGGATTAAGTTCTGTACCGAGTTGCTCTGATAACAAATGAAAAAAGTTTTTTTATTGCGATTGCAAAAATATGTGTGATATACTCTAAAAAGGTATAGATACAATTTTGGTATAAATATTTCTTATATTAGGATTATGGGAATATTTAGCGGAAAAGGAGCATGGCGGATGAAGGGGTATCGACAACTAAAATACGAAGACCGTCTTATTTTAGAAAAGATGTTAAGAGCTGGAATAAAAAAAGGGGAAATTGCAAGGCGGTTACATATCCACAAAAATACGGTGACAAATGAAATCAAACGAGGGCGTTATCTTCATCGAAACTCGGATTATACAGAAGAGTACCGCTATTCGGCTGAACTTGCGGAAGAGCGGTATCAGGAAAATGT
This sequence comes from Eubacteriaceae bacterium, assembly GCA_910575665.1. Taxonomy (GTDB): domain Bacteria; phylum Bacillota; class Clostridia; order Lachnospirales; family Lachnospiraceae; genus Eubacterium_F. The sequence continues at coordinate 48,020 of CAJTFB010000028.1, read as the reverse complement.
TAAGATGCGTGGCACGCAGCTAAAGATAGCAAATGATTATGAGTACGCACAGTATCTGGAGAATCGGATAGCAGATGATGATTTTTCGCCTTCAGCAGTATTGGGAGAATTGGAGGCAACCGGAAGGGATAAGAATTATAAAACGAAAATATGCGTTACTACATTGTATAGCTATATTGATAAAGGGGTCTTTCTTAAGCTGACAAATAAAGACCTTCCGGTAAAGGGAAAAAGAAAGCGTAAATATCATAAGGTAAAACGCCAGAAAAGAGCAAGTGCAGGAAAGAGCATAACCGAGCGTCCTGAAGAAGCAGAAGATAGGGAGACATTCGGACACTGGGAAATGGACACAGTTGTTGGAAAACAGGAAGTAAGTAAAAATGTACTCCTTGTGCTTACGGAACGGAAGACAAGACAAGAGATACTTTTTAAAATGCCAACTCACGAAGCAAAAGAGGTCGTAGAGAAACTGAATTTTTTGGAGGTGCTTTGGGAAGATAAGTTTCCAAAGGTTTTTAAGAGCATTACAGTTGATAATGGCAGTGAGTTTGCCTATAATGAAGAAATGGAAAAATCTATTTTTGGTGGCAAACGGACAAATATCTACTATTGTCACGCATACAGCAGTTGGGAACGTGGATCAAATGAGAACCAGAACAAACTGGTGAGAAGAAAGATTCCTAAAGGCAGTGACTTTGATAATAAGTCAGCCGAGGATATATCCAATATTGAACACTGGATAAATCATTATCCTAGAAAGATATTTGATTTTCACACATCTGCTGAACTGTTTGATAAAGAAGTTGCGATGATTACATAAAAAGGGCGGACTATAAGAAATAAAGGCTGGCGTAAGGCAGTCTATTTGTGATACACGAAAATAGTAAATATGCACAAAAATAGCACAGTAAGACTGTGCAAAGTGACGAAACGAAAAAATGTCACAAAAAAAGGTTGAAATTTTTAAAAAATGCATAAGTGAAAAATTATCCTTGACACATTGCGCTCCTCTGTGGTAAAATAGCAAAGGTGCAAAAAGCAGAGTTATCCACTCTCACCTTGCCGCCCTACGAGGAGCGCGCAATGGTCAACCATTTTTTCAAAATGCGAGAATACTGAATTTATGTGGATAGCTGGCTTTAAAAACAGTTATCTTTTTTTATTACATTTGGAGGTGCAGGTTATCAGCGATTTAATGATTAACGAGCAGATTCGCGACAGGGAAGTGCGCGTGATCGGCCCGGACGGAGAACAGCTTGGAATTATGTCAGCGAAAGAAGCTTATTTGAAAGCAAGGGATGCTGACCTTGATCTGGTTAAGATTGCCCCGACGGCAAAACCGCCGGTTTGTAAGATCATCAATTATGGAAAATTCCGATATGATCAGGCAAGAAAAGAAAAAGAGGCCAAGAAGAAGCAGAGAACGATTGATGTGAAGGAGATTCGTCTTTCGCCGAACATTGATATAAATGATTTAAATACAAAGGCTAATCAGGCTCGTAAATTCCTGTCTAAGGGTGACAAGGTAAAAGTGACCCTTCGTTTCCGTGGCCGTGAGATGGCGCATAAGGATGTCGGACGCGAAGTTCTCAATGCATTTTATGAGAAATTAGAAGACGTCGCTGCGATTGATAAGGAAGCCAAAATGGAAGGAAGAAGCATGATCATGTTTTTAACAGCCGCAAAATAGTGGTAGATATCTGCTACCAAATATAAATGGAGGAAATAATCATGGCAAATCAGAAAATGAAGACAAAAAGAGCCGCTGCAAAGCGATTCAAAGTAACCGGAACTGGCAAACTGGTTCGTAACAAAGCTTACAAGAGCCACATCCTGACTAAGAAGACTACGAAGAGAAAAAGAAATCTTAGAAAATCAACTCTTGTGGATGATACTAACGTAAAGACAATGAAGAAGATCATGCCATATATCTGATGGATTGGCGAAGGAGGTAAATGACAAATGGCTAGAATTAAAGGCGGATTGAACGCAAAGAAAAAACATAAAAGAGTATTAAAACTGGCAAAAGGTTATAGAGGCGCCAGATCCAAACAGTATCGTGTGGCGAAGCAGTCGGTAATGCGTGCCCTGGAGACTTCTTATACAGGAAGAAAGCAGAGAAAAAGACAGTTCAGACAGCTATGGATCGCACGTATCAATGCGGCAGCACGTATCAATGGACTTTCTTACAGCAAGTTTATGCATGGTTTGAAGCTTGCAGAGGTGGATGTAAATCGTAAAATGCTTTCTGAGATGGCGATCAGTGATCCAGAAGGATTTGCAGCACTTGTGGACGTGGCAAAGAGCAAACTTGCATAAGTTTGACATAGTTTTCAGTTAAACTGTCTATAATGAATTTAGAAAGGGTACTTCATCCAGATGAGGTACCCTTTTTAGACCAGACGGGCTGACAGCCGTCGAACAAAGAGGTGGGAAATGATGAGAATCATAAGCAGTAAAAAAACATGGCTGATCCTGTTATTTATTTTGGGTTGTATAGTATGGGAGCCAGTGAAGGCCGAGCAGACCGATGGGGTGGGAGATTCTGCCGGGATCGAGACGCCTCTTCCGGAAATGCCCGTATTTCCTTCTGAGACACCTGTCCCTGCCGAAGTACCAGCTCCTACAAATGCGCCATGGTCATCGACACCTGTTCCCACTGCCTCCCCGGCTCCGCTGGTACTAAAAAACAAAAACGCAGCATACCGTGCAGGGAAACAGAGGGGAATCGGTTATGGAAAGATAAAAAAAGGAAAGATATACCGCATTTCATCCTATGGTTCTGATCCGGTCAGGCTGCTGCCATCAAAGAAATCTACCTTTCGTATAACAGGAGGGATACGGAAGAAAGACATCACTTCAAAAAAGATAAAGGTCTCGCGGGCAGGAGTCGTTTCCTGCGCCGATAGGGCAAGGGATAAAAAACAGTATGCCATCGTGCAAGTGACGGCAAAAGAGACCGGGGAAAGTATTTTTGTGTACATTTATTTTGCCCCACGTATCTACACAAAGACGCCGACGAAGCAGGTGGTTTATCAGGGGAAGACGACGAGACTGTCATATAATTATTCCGCGAAAAAGATAAGATTTATTTCTTCCAATAAAAAAGTGGCACGCGTAGACAAAAAAGGGATTGTGACGACGAGGCAGAAGGGAACGACTGTTATCGAGGCGAAGGTCAGAGGGTCCCAGAAGAATTTAGTTAAAGTTAAGATCGTCGTAAAAGAAGAACCCTGGCTGGTCAATGACAGGGACACGGTCTACAGTTATGAAGATATGACAGAGGATCTGCGGCAGATCGCCAGTAAATACCGCGGTAGGGCGGCGCTGAAATGTCTTGGAACCAGCGAAGACGGGAGAAATATCTGGTGCCTGCGCATTGGCAACCCTTCAGCCAGCAGAAAACTTCTGTTGGATGGGGGAATTCATGCGAGAGAATGGCTGAATTCACTATTGCTTATGCGGAAGAGCGAGGAGATACTGAGGCAGTATTCCGATTATAAAAACACGTTAACGCATACGTGTCTTTATGTGGTACCCATGATCAATCCAGACGGCGTGACTATCTCCCAGTACGGATTTGGTTCTATCCGGAACAAAAAGTTAAGAAAAATCTGCAAAATGACAAAAAGACCTGCCCGCACATGGAAAGGGAATGCCAGAGGGGTAAATCTGAATCTGAATTTCCCTGGAGGTTGGAACACAAAAAATAAGTCTAAAAAACCAGATGGGATGACTTATCCGGGCGAAAAGGCAGCCTCAGAAAAAGAGACGAAGGCAATGATGAGGTTTGTAAACAGCATATCCGGACTCAGGGAGGCGTTGAATTATCATTCCACTGGTAGTATTCTCTACTGGAATTATAACGTGGAGGGGACGCCTGCGCTCTATGATAGACAGAAGGCGCTGGCGGAAAAGGTAAATCAATTTACCGGCTACCGGCTTATGCCAAAATCCATCAGCACAGATCCCAACGGCGGCTTTGGCGATTGGCTGATCTACAACAAAAAGATTCCCAATGTGACGGTGGAGACGGGATCTGTCATGTGTCCACTGCCTCATGCACAGCTGGGGAAGATCACCCGGGAAAACAGCAGCTTGCTCTCTTGGTTTGTCGGAAGCAGATAAAAATAGATAAAAAAATAAAAAAACATTTGACAATGAGGGAGAAATCTGGTATTATAGTCAAGCAGTGTTAAATTGCATGCGGAGTTGCTGGAATTGGCAGACAGGCATGACTAAGGATCATGTGTCTCTGAGACGTGTGGGTTCAAGTCCCATACTCCGCATTGACAAAATGATGAGAACCGCCTTGGATAGGCGGTTTTTGTCGTTATGTATGGTTCAATGACTTTCGGAGAAATGATAACCGCGCCCTTGAGCTGACTCAATGGCATTATTGAGCCAGAGATGGGCATAACATATGAGAGGAGAGAAGGGAAAGATGAAGTTAAACATGAAGACAGGGATAAAAATAGCAACGGCAGTTTTTTTGACAGGCTTGTGCCTGTCGCTTTCGGTGGCAAATGCAAAGGAAGCTTGTGCGGCGAGACAGAAGGTTATCGCCATCGATGCAGGGCATCAGTTGCGAGGAAACAACGCGAAGGAACCAAATGGTCCAGGCTCTTCTGTAAAAAAGGCAAAGGTGACGTCGGGTACTTCTGGCTGTGCAACAAAATTGCCTGAATATAAACTGAACCTTCAGGTGGCTAAGAAGTTAAAGAAAGAACTGGTAAAGCGGGGCTACAAGGTGGTTATGGTCCGCACCAGCCACAATGTAAATATATCCAATGTTCAACGAGCTCAGATGGCAAATCGGGCAAAGGCAGACGCCTTTGTGAGAATTCATGCAAATTCTGCTTCTAGCTCGTCGGTCAGTGGAGCGCTGACTATCGCACCAACGAGCAAAAACCGATATCTGTCAAAAAAGGTGCGCAACGCCAGCCAGAAATTTTCCAAAAAAGTCATTGCTGCCTTCTGCCGTGCCACAGGAGCGAAGAACCGCGGGGTCATGTATACGGACACGATGACAGGAATCAACTGGTGTAAGATTCCTGTAACTATCATAGAGATGGGCTTTATGAGCAATCCGGCGGAGGACCAGAAGATGTCCTCGGCTTCCTATCAGAAAAAGATGGTAAAGGGAATTGCGGATGGAATAGATTCATATCTTGCCTGATACCATTTTTTGTGGTAAAATGAACGCATAAGCACGAACGCAGACTTTTTGTCGCATACATGTCTGCTTGCAGACAAATGTATGCGACAGAAAGTCTATGTGAGTCTAACGAACACGTAGAAACCGAAGGTTTCGACGTGAGTGCTTATGCAATTTGTGAAGAATTGAGAAGTCTAACGAACACGTAGAAACCGAAGGTTTCGACGTGAGTGCTTGCGCAACTTGGTATGTGCAAACACTGTGCACAGAAATTAGGATAGACTAAGTACATTATGGGGCTGCCGCCCTGTCCGGCAGAATGAAAACAGAGAAAAAGCCAGGGAGGACAATTAAATGGCATTATTACAGGAATGGAGAGATTATGCATACGCAGAGGATATGCAGAATTCCAAAAAGGGAGAAGAACTTTGGAGAAATTATTTTGAACTGGAAAGAGGAATCTATGAGCAGCTTCTGGCGAACCCGGCGGAAGTAGTCGAGGGGACAGTAGAAGGACTAGCAGAAAAATATGATGTGCCCCTATCTATGATGGTTGGATTTTTAGATGGTATTAACGATAGTCTGAAGGAGCCCAATCCCATTGACACGATGGAGAAGGACACACAGGTAAAACTCGATATTGATTGTGAAAAATTATATTACAATATGGTCGAGTGCAATGCCGAGTGGCTGTATACGCTTCCCCAGTGGGACGAGATTCTGACCAAGGAGCGTCAGAAAGAGTTGTACCGCAAACAGAAGGACTCTGGTACAGTGCGCAATGAAGAACCAAAGGTAGGAAGAAATGAACCCTGTCCATGCGGCAGCGGTAAAAAATACAAACATTGCTGCGGTAGAAAATAATAATCCTTCCTTATGGGAGGGATGATCAAAATAAAATGGAGGTAAGGAAATGTTAGTTTCAGCAAAAGAGATGCTTACAAAGGCAAAGGCAGGAAAATATGCGGTAGGACAGTTTAATATCAACAATCTTGAGTGGACAAAATCAATTCTTCTCACAGCAGAAGAGTTAAAATCCCCTGTTATTCTTGGTGTATCCGAGGGGGCAGGAAAGTACATGTGTGGTTATAAGACTGTTGTGGGTATGGTAAATGGTATGTTGGAGGAGCTTGGAATCACCGTTCCCGTAGCGCTTCATCTTGACCATGGCAGCTATGAAGGAGCAAAGGCATGTATCGAAGCAGGTTTTTCTTCTATTATGTTTGATGGATCGCATTATCCCATCGAGGAAAATGTGGCAAAAACAAAAGAATTGGTAGCTGTCTGCAATGAAAAAGGAATGTCCATCGAGGCAGAAGTTGGTTCCATCGGCGGGGAAGAAGATGGAGTTGTTGGCGCTGGAGAATGTGCAGATCCAGAAGAATGTAAGATGATCGCAGATCTTGGTGTCACCATGCTGGCAGCGGGAATCGGCAATATTCACGGAAAATATCCGGAAAATTGGGCAGGTCTCAGCTTTGAGACACTGGATGCTGTACAGCAGCTGACAGGAGATATGCCGTTGGTACTTCATGGTGGAACAGGGATCCCTGAGGATATGATCAAAAAAGCGATCAGCCTTGGAGTTTCTAAGATTAATGTAAATACAGAGTGTCAGCTATCCTTTGCGGATGCGACACGTAAATATATCGAGGCTGGAAAAGATTTGGAAGGAAAGGGCTTTGACCCACGTAAGCTTCTGGCTCCGGGCGCAGATGCCATCAAGGCTACAGTAAAAGAAAAAATGGAATTATTTGGTTCAGTTGGAAAAGCTTGATTCGTATAACGTCATATAAAAAAGCCATACTATTCCTGTAACGTAAAACATTACAAACAGGAGGAATACAACAATGGCTAAGAATTTTTTAGACGATTTCAATGAAAAGAACAGCACAAACAACAACTCGAACAACAGCACAAAGAATAGTACTAACAACAGTACTAACAACAGGTCAAACTGCTCAAACTGCCGGAACGCTTCAGGCTGCAAGAACAGCACAAACAACAATTCGAATAACAGCACGAAGAACACAAGCAGCAACTCAAGTAACAATTCCAGCAACAACTCTAGTAAGAATTCCAGCAAAAATTCTACAAAGAATGCAAACAATTCTTACAACAGCACAAAGTAGTTTGCCACAGCGATCAGGCCGTCACCATTTGGGGGCGGCTTGATTTACGCGAAGGCACAAGCCAAGCTGGAATGTATGAATTTCAATTTGGCGCCGCCCGCGAACTGGCTTGACGAGCTAAAATTGGCTGTCGGCTTATCCTTATGGGTCACGTTTTACATAATCATGTCATATAATGTAATAAAAAAGAACGTGATAAGTATGAGTTTTTCGATAATACCCATCCAGGATCTAGAGAATTATCTCAGAAGACCGGGAACAATTCTCATAGATTTACGGGAGGAAGAAGATTATGAACAGGGCCATATAAAAGGTGCCAAAAATATACCTTATGAGCGCTGGCAGGTGGAAAAAGAGACTTGGACCCACAGATACGATACCGTGGTGTTTTATTGTGAACGGGGGAATCAGAGTATGTATGCGGCGAGGGAGATGAACAAGAAGGGTTATTATGCCATCAGCATCGCCGGGGGATACCAGGGATATAAGGTATGGAAAAGAAAGGAAACGAACGCTGAATGAAAAATAACACGTATGAGCTGATCGCACCCTGCCATTTTGGAATGGAAGCAGTGCTAAAGCGGGAAATTCTGGATCTTGGCTACGAAATTTCGGCAGTGGATAATGGAAAAGTCACCTTCCGGGCAGATGCGGAGGGGATTTGTCGGGCAAATATTTTCCTGCGGACAACAGAACGAATTCTTTTGAAGGTAGCAGAATTTAAAGCATTTACCTTTGATGAATTGTTTGAGAATATAAAAGCACTGCCATGGGACAGATACATTCCGAAGGATGGAAAATTCTGGGTAGCAAAGGCTTCCTCGGTAAACAGTCAGCTGTTCAGCCCATCGGATATTCAGCGAATTGTAAAAAAAGCAATAGTAGAAAATCTGAAACAGACGTATCACCAGGAATGGTTTACAGAAGACGGGGCAGAATATCCGCTTCGTATCAGTATTTTAAAAAATGTTGTGACGGTGGGGCTCGATTCGACAGGTACATCTCTACACAAGAGGGGATACCGAAAATATACGGCTCCCGCACCGGTTACAGAAACACTGGCGGCAGCGATGCTCCTTCTTTCACCGTGGAAGAAGGATCGGATTTTGGTGGATCCATTTTGTGGAAGTGGGACGATTCTCATTGAAGCGGCGATGATCGCCATGAATATAGCTCCAGGGATGAACCGAGAATTTACTGCCGAGGGATGGACCAATCTTATTCCTAAAAAGGAGTGGTACTCAGTGGTAGAGGAAGCTTCTGATCTAATGGAAGAAGAAGCAGAGGTCAACATACAGGGCTACGATATCGACGGAGAAGTTCTGAAAATGGCAAGGGCAAATGCGGCACTTGCCGGTGTGGACAAGCAGATCCATTTTCAACAGAGAGATATCATTAATTTTAGTTCACCGAAAAAATATGGTTTTGTTATATCTAATCCGCCCTATGGAGAGAGGCTTTCATCTAAAAAGGAAATGGAACTATTATACCGCACCATTGGCAATATCATTCGAGAAAATGAGACTTGGTCTTTCTTCCTACTGAGCGGTTTTGAGGAAGCCCAGAAGGCTATCGGAAAAAAAGCGACGAAAAACCGGAAGATCTATAACGGCATGATGAAGACCTATCTTTATCAGTACATGGGGACAAAGCCTCCAAGGCACTAATTTGTCGGATTGTGTGTAATAAAGGCAGTACCTTTTTAAACTTCTATGTTGCTTTCAGCGGCACCCCCATATGTAAAAGTCGATTGCTTCGTGCCGCTGGCACTCTCGCAATCGTCACCTGCATTCGCAATCCGGGCTGTCGCCCTGCTTGCTCATTTCGGTGGTGCGCCAAATGTATGAGAATCCCCTCATGCAGGCATGGTGAATTCTCATACACTTGGCTTTACTTTATGTAAAAGTCGATTGCTTCGTGCCGCTGGCACTCCCGCACTCGCCCCCGGAATTCGCAGTACGGGCTGTCGCCCTGCCTGCTCATTCCGGAGGTGCGCCAAATGTATGAGAATCCCCTCATGCAGGCATGGTGAATTCTCATACGCTTGGCTTTACTTTTACGGAAAAATGTGCTTGCTATTTTACGCTGTACCGATTATACTAAGAAAGAAATGAGGAATATTATGGCAAGGAAACTTATATTTGCGACCAATAATCAGGGAAAAGTAAATGAAATCCGACAGATTCTGGGAGAGGGTTATGACGTATATTCTCTCAAAGATTTGGACATACATACAGATATCGTGGAAGACGGAGCCAGTTTTGAAGAAAATGCTGTGATCAAAGCAAGGGCCATCTGTGAAGAGACGGGAGAGATGGTGCTAGCGGATGATTCTGGTTTTGAAGTAGATTATCTGAATGGTGAGCCTGGCATCTATTCTGCTAGATATCTGGGAGAAGAGACATCCTACGATATAAAAAATGCAGACCTGCTCCGTCGCTGCGAAGCAGCCCAAGAAGGTGAACGGACGGCGCGGTTTGTGTGTGTGATCGCCTGTGCTTACCCAGATGGAAGAATCGATACCACCAGAGGGGTAATTGAAGGAGTACTGGCACATGAACCCAAAGGAACCAATGGATTTGGTTATGATCCGATCTTTTATCTGCCAGAACGGGGCTGCACTACCGGAGAACTGGAGCCGGAGGAAAAGAACCGCATCAGCCATCGGGGGATTGCATTGAGGAAAATGGTAGAGAAATTAAAGTAGTACATGCAGTATTTGTTGTACTGACGACACCTTTATCAGGAGAAAATATGATATGGCAAAATATCTAGTGTTCAGCGACTCGCATGGAAGAGATGAGAAAATGCTGGACATCATCAAACAATATAAAGAAGTAGAGGGAGTTTTTTTCCTGGGAGACGTGGAGAATCATGGTGACAGGTTGAGAAATTCCATTCCAGGACCTGTATATATGGTCAGGGGAAATTGCGACTGGTCATCGAAAGCGCCGGAGTTTCTAGTGTTTCCGTTGCATGGCCACCGCATCGCTATGACTCACGGGCACAGACAGCACGTGGTTGGCGGAGTGAATATCCTTAAGTATTGGGCATTGGAACAGGAAGCGGATATCGTTATGTATGGTCACACTCACGTTCCTTTTTTGGAGCAGACCTCCCAACTGACGATCCTAAATCCGGGCAGCATCTCCAAACCGAGACAGGGTGATGGCATTCCTACTTTTGCGGTAATTGATTTCGTAGAGGGTGGAGAAATTCAGGTTGAGATTTGTAAAATATGACATGCCGTTCTCGCCGGCAATACCATAAATGAAAGGATTAATATAAAATGTTACAGTATTTGATTGTTTTTTTAGTATCTATGGTACCTATCGTTGAATTGAGGGGAGCGATTCCCATTGCAGCGACCTATATGGCGGCGGGATATGATATTTCCATGCCGATATCTTTTGTCGTAGCAGTGGTGGGAAATATGCTTCCGGTTCCATTTATCTACCTCTTTGCCAGAAAACTGCTGGAATGGGGGGCGGACAAGCCAGTTATCGGAAAGTTTTTCACTTTTTGCCTGGAAAAAGGCGAAAAGGGAGGAAAAAAACTTCAGGAAAAGGCAGGAAAAGGCCTTTTTGTAGCACTTCTTTTATTTGTTGGTATTCCCCTTCCAGGGACAGGTGCATGGACTGGTACACTGGCAGCAAGTCTTCTGGATATGGATTTCAAGTCCAGTGCGTTAGCAGCTATGGGTGGTGTGCTTCTAGCGGGCGTGATTATGTATACGCTCAGCGTGGTGGCAGCAGGAACTTTTACTGCATTATTTCTCTAGAAAATAGATTTATTTTCCATGAAAAAAAGATCTTATGGAAAAAAATAAATAAAAAAACAGAAAAAAGTAAAAAAAGGCTTGACAAATTTGTCTTGTCCTAATATAATAGTCAATGGCGCTGCTGGTAAGCGAATGGCGTATGGGATCTTAGCTCAGCTGGGAGAGCATCTGCCTTACAAGCAGAGGGTCACAGGTTCGAGCCCTGTAGGTCCCATTTATTTTCTTACTTTTGTGGCAGCTTAATATAAAGCCATTTTATATGGCATATGGCGGGATAGCTCAGTTGGCAAGAGCACACGGTTCATACCCGTGGTGTCGGGGGTTCAAATCCCTTTCCCGCTACTTGTAAGCCTTGATTATTCAAGGCTTTTTTTGCGCGAAGGCTAAAAGCCGTGCGTCAGAAAATACCATCTACTTGTTGTGAGCTTGCTCACATAAAAGTAGATGAGTGTTTTCTGACATAGGGCGCCAGCCCGCGATGATTCGCTGCAAAGCAGCGAAGAATAGCACGGCGAGCGAGGAAGTTCTCAGTAAAAAGGGGGTCAGCTTATGCGGATTGGCACAGGGTATGATGTACACAGACTGGTTAAAGACAGAGACCTGATACTTGGCGGGGTAAAGATCGATTATGAATACGGACTGCTTGGTCATTCCGATGCAGATGTATTGGTACATGCCATCATGGACGCTCTTCTGGGAGCTGCAGCTCTGGGAGATATAGGGAAGCATTTTCCTGATACGGAGGAAGCCTATCGGGGGATCTCCAGCATTGCTTTGTTGGAGCATGTGGCAGGACTGCTAAAGGAAAATGGATACTCTGTAGGGAATATTGATTCTGTCATAATCGCTCAAAGCCCTAAAATGGCACCACATATAGAGAATATGCGGAAAAATATAGCCAGGGCGCTCTCCATAGAGCTCAGCCGGATCAGCGTAAAGGCGACAACGGAAGAAGGGCTCGGGTTCACGGGAGCTGGGGAAGGGATATCTTCTCATGCGGTGTGCCTGTTAAACAAGGATGCCTGACTTGGCATTGTCAGGCTAGCCAGGCGCTTGAATGAAGCGATGCCATCGAGCGAGAGGGAGGGATTCGCTGGGATGAATCATCAGGAACTTTGGAAAGAAATTTTTGGTGACACGGACAAATATATTGATTATTATTTTAAAGAAAAGGCGATAAGAAGTAAAATTTATTCCATATATGAGAAGGGTGAACTGGCTAGTATGGCGTTTTTTACGCCTTATGAGATAGTTTACCAGGGAGAACTCGGTTTCTGTCCCTATATAGTAGGTGTGGCGACCAGAGAAGAAAGCCGTGGCCGAGGATACATGAGAACAAATATAGAACAGGGGTTGGACGAATTTCGAGAGGTAGGTGCCAGGCTTGCCTTTCTCAATCCGGCGGACGAGAAGATCTACCAACCGCTTGGTTTTTTGCCAGTATATTATCGCAGGCAGTATGAGGTATATGGAAATAAAAAGAAATGGTTTGATGTGGTATCTTTATCTCAGATGAGCAAGGAAAAAAGGAAGGAACTGGAGAAATTCTCCTGTGAACGTTTGAATGCTTCTGATCTGGATCTCTACATGTGTCACAGCGCTGGGTATTTGGCGCAGCTTCATAAGGAAATGAAGGCATTGGAAGGTGAAGTAATCGTCTTATGGGAAGATGAGAAGATTTGTGGCATGGCTGCCTATACCCGGGAAGAGGATGTTTATGAGGTGACAGAAGTGATCTGTGATCCCAAAGATGGCAGGAAGGTTTTGGAATCAATATGTGCTTATTTGGATGAAGAGGAGGGCAAAAAGGTTATCATTTTGGATGGATATTTTTTGGGAGAGGTGTCCGGCGAGGGAATACGGAGTGTGAAGTGTAGAAAACCATATATTATGGTAAAGGCATTGAATATGAAAGAGGAAGTAACCGGATTACATGTATATATAAACGACATTACCTGAATGTAAAGGAGAGGAAAATGGAAGACGAGAGCAGATTAGAGGGGCGACACAGCGTATTAGAGGCATTTCGTGCGGGAAAGCTGATCGAAAAGCTGTTTGTGCTGAAAGGCTGCAAAGACGGCCCAGTGCTGAGCATATTAAGAGAGGCAAAAAAAGCAGGAACTTTAGTAGATTTTGTGCCAAAAGAGCGCCTGGACCATATGAGTGAAACTGGGAAACATCAAGGAGTGGTAGCCGTTTTGTCGGCATTTCATTACAGTGATGTGGAAGATATGTTTGAGCTGGCAGAGCAGAGAGGCGAGGAGCCTTTTATTTTTCTTCTGGATGGTATTGAGGATCCCCATAACCTGGGAGCTATTATCCGTACCGCAAATCTGGCAGGGGCCCATGGCGTGATCATCCCGAAGCGCCGGGCGGTGGGACTGACTGCCACGGTGGTGAAAGCATCTGCTGGAGCGATCCATTATACCCCGGTGGCAAAGGTGACAAATCTTTCTGCTGAGATGGAGCAGCTCAAGGAAAAGGGAATGTGGTTTGTGTGTGCGGACATGGAAGGAGAGATCATGTACCACCAGAATCTAAAAGGTTCTATTGGATTGGTGATTGGAAAGGAAGGCTCTGGTGTGTCAAGGTTGGTGAAGGAGCACTGCGACTTTAAGTCAGCGATTCCCATGTCAGGAGATATCGATTCTCTGAATGCCTCTGTGGCGGCAGGAGTTCTTGCGTTTGAAATCGTAAGGCAGAGAAAATACGCGGATACAGCGAATATGAAGTAATAGACTTATAATATTCTTTTTACTGGCTGAGGGAAAGGAAACTGTATGGCAGTGCGGTATGATGATTTGACCGATGAGGAAATTATATTTCAAATCCGGCAGGGGGACAATTCCGGTGTAGATTATCTCATGGAAAAGTATAAAAATTTGGTGCGCAAAAAGGCTAGGGCGCTTTACTTGATCGGGGGCGACAGTGACGATCTGATCCAAGAGGGGATGATTGGGCTGTTTAAGGCAATTCGTGATTATCAGCCGAAAAAAGAAAATTCTTTTTATGGATTTGCTAATCTATGTGTCGAGCGGCAGTTGTATAATGCAGTAAAGGGGGCAAACCGCCTTAAGAACTCGCCTCTGAATTCCTACGTTTCTCTGGATGTCCCGGTGGGAGGTGCTGGAACCGAGGAGACAGGACAGACGCTGGGGGAAACTTTGGAGAAAAATGGAATATCCAATCCAGAAGATATTATGATTGACAGAGAACGGGTGGGCAAGATCGAAGCATACATTCAGAACCAACTGAGCCAGTTTGAGCAAAATGTGGTAAATTTATACATTGAGGGTATGAGTTATCAGCAGATTGCAGAGCATTTGGGACGTACACCGAAGTCGATTGATAATGCTCTTCAGCGCATTAAGAAAAAATTAGGTGAATTGTGTTGATTACCTGTTGACATAATCATATTACTCTGCTAAAATAATGCGTGGGTTAAAAATTAATCTAAGCTGGCGTGGCACAGTCGGTAGCGCACTTCATTGGTAGTGAAGAGGTCACGGGTTCGATTCCCGTCGCTAGCTTTATAAAATCATAAGTTGGAAAGATAGGAAAAGAGGAGACGTGAGTTAGCTCATGGGATTCTCTTTTTTCAATTTGTAGGACGTATCCATTGGAAAGTAATAGACTGAGACACTTATCATAAAGAAAGGAAACATGGTGTTTTTATTTCTGTAAACATCATACAAAGGAGATATGGACGCTTCAAGGAGCAGAGGGGAGATTATCGCCTCCCACACCTTTACTTATTTCAATTTTCTGAATCTTGTACTTGCGGGCTTGATCCTCTTTTCAGGCCAGTATAAAAATATGCTGTTTATGGGAATTGTCATTACCAATGCCCTGATTGGGATTGTCCAGGAAATAAAAGTAAAGAAACTGGTGGATGCGCTGTCTGTGGTCACTGCGACAAAGGCAAGACTTGTACTGGGGGAGGAGATATGTGAAGTTCCGATTGAAAGCTTGAAGAAAGGAGATAGAATCCAGATATCTATAGGCGACCAGATTCCGGTGGATTGTGTGACCAGAGAATCTCAGGGGCTAGAGGTAAATGAGTCCCTTCTCACTGGTGAATCCCTAGCAGTGTTAAAAAAGGGTGGCGATATACTATATTCAGGGAGTACCGCAGTAGCAGGTACGGCAACGGCGGAAGTTATTCATGTAGGGGAGGATAATTATGCGACGCAACTTGTAAAAAAAGCAAAGACAAAGAGGCGGGCTACTTCCGAGATGCAGATTGCCATTAAAAAAATAATAAAATATGTAGGATATGCTATTCTACCTATTGGAACGGTGTTGTTTCTTATCCAGCGGCAGGTGGCGGGTAATGATATATCTGATTCTCTAGTAAATACTGTGGCAGGAGTACTTGGAATGATCCCGGAGGGCCTAGTACTTCTGACCAGTATATCCTTCATTCTTGGTGTGGGAAGACTGGCGAAGAAGAATGCCCTGGTTCAGGAGATGGAGGCCATCGAGGCGCTAGCAAGGGTGGATGTGCTCTGTCTTGACAAGACCGGTACGATCACCACTGGAGAACTACGGGTAGAAAAGGTGATGCCAGTAGGAGGAACGGAAGAAAATGAAGTGTATTCTGCCATGGAGAGTCTCTCCTACGCTTTTGAGGAAACCAACAGCACCACAGAGGCACTGAGGAAGCATTTTGAAAATACGGGAAGATTGGATATTATAGATAAGATTCCCTTTAGTTCAGAGCGAAAATATATGGGAATCACGGTGAGGGACGCAGTGGGGAAAAGGAAGTATTTTCTTGGGGCGCCGGAATATCTCACAGAAGAAAGACGAGCGCTGGAACAGGCGGAGCAATTTGCCGCAGAGGGGATGCGGATTCTGCTGCTGGCAGATGAAAAAAGACAGCCCCTAGCACTCATCGTTCTGGCAGACGTAATCAAAGAGGACGCCCCGGAGACATTTCGCTTTTTCCGGGAAAAAGGTGTAAATATCAAAATTTTGTCGGGAGATAATCCATTGACGGTATCTGTTGTGGCAAAGAGGGCAGGGCTTGACGGAGCAGAAAGATATGTGGATGCAAGAGAACTGCCGGAACAACCAGAGCAGCTTCGGAAGGAAATCGGCAAATACCAGGTATTTGGAAGAGTCTCTCCCGAGAAGAAACAATCTATCGTAAAAGCTCTTGAGGCAGAGGGAAATGTAACTGGAATGGTAGGAGACGGCGTCAATGATGTTCTGGCGCTGAAAGATGCGGATTGCGGGATCGCCATGGCATCCGGCAGCGATGCGGCAAAGCAGAGCGCTCATATCGTGCTTCTGGATTCGGATTTTTGCTCTATGAAAGAAATCGTAAATGAGGGAAGGACGATTATATCTAATATAGAAAGAGTTAGTGCATTATATTTGACCAAGACGTTATATTCTATATTATTGTGTGTGCTTTTTATCATCATCGGAAAAACGTATCCCTTCATACCAATCCAGCTCAGCCTGATTGGTGCGACCTCCATCGGCATCCCCAGTTTTGTGCTGGCACTGGAGCGCCATGAGGATACGATTCCCAAAGGTTTTTTAAAAAATGTCTTACGAATATCGCTGCCGGCAGCAGTTACTTTAACCGGAGGTCTGGTGGTTATCGCATTGTTCTCACGGCTGTTCCATATGGGCGAGGTGGTGGTCTCGACATGTAATCTGCTGGCTGGCGGCTTTGTAAGTTTCGCTGTGCTCCTGGTGGTCTGCATGCCGATGAGCAGAATGCGCTTTGGGCTCTGTGTGACGGTGATTGGCTTATTTTGTGGGGCTGTGCTCCTGTTTCCACATTTTTTCAATGTCATATCGGTATTTGAATTCTTCTTTTAACAGATTATTCGGAGAGTTCTGCAAGACCAAGTTGGATCAGCTCCAGCAGACGTTCCATTTCACCATTCAAATATAGGTAGCCCATCAATGCCTCAAATCCGGTAGCACTACGGTAGTCGTGGATATCAGCATTTTTGGCCACAGAATGAGACTTGGCATTGCGGCCTCTCTTATAGATAGAAATTTCCTGTTCCGTCAAAGTGTTCATGATTCGTGATATAAGTTCAGCCTGGGCTTTTGCATTGACGAGATCGCTTGACTGCCGGTGCAGGGATTTTACAGTGCCAGATTTTTTCTCAACAATAATTGTCCGGATTATAATTTCAAATACGGCATCTCCCAGATAGGCAAGGGTAAGGGGAGAGTAGCCGTTGATCTCCTTTTTGCTGATTTGAAAGAAGTTGTGAATGTCATTGAGTAATTGATTTTTGTTCATGATAAAGAGTTCTCCTTATTTTTCAAATAGTATCTACATCCGCCATAGGAATGACAAAATATTTCTATATATTGTATCTTGAAACAACCAAAGAAGTCAATTCAAAAAAGAAACAAAATGTGAATAAATTGTTAATAATGTTAAAACAAGGGGGGATGTGAGAGGGCTCTAAAATGAAAAATAGCCTTGCATATTGGACAGAGTGGTGATATAATGATGATAATTTCATTGTGGAAGAAATGGAGTTTTTCCGCGATAAGAAAAACAATTTAGGAGGTATTTCGATGAGACAAATCGGTACACAGTCACACAAGTGTTTCAGAAGGATTGTCACATTTTTACTGGCGTTTGCCATGGTGCTGACATCTTTGGCTGTTTCATCCGTTGACTCACAGGCAGCGACTAAGAAAGTTAAAAAAGTTTCTATCGGAGTCAAAGTGGGCGGTTCTGGCATACTTGTATTGAAAAAGGGACAGAAGAAAAAATTAAATGTTTCTGTGACCCCTAAAAAAGCGAGCAAAAAAGTATCTTACAAGTCAAGTAAAAAATCAGTTGTAAGTGTCAGCTCAAAGGGTGTTGTAAAAGCTCGTAAGAGCAAAGGTTCTGCGAAGATCACAGTAACATCCAAGCAGAATAAAAAGAAAAAAGCAACGATCAAGGTTAAGATTGGAACGCCGGTAAAGAAAGTATCCATCGATTCCAAAGCTGTTACTTCATGGAGCAGTGCGAACTGGGTACTTAAGGTAGTAAACGGACAGAAGCAGAAGGTGTATCCAAAATATAAAGAGACGTTGAAGATGTCAAAGGGTACATATACGGTTATGAGGGGAAGGGAACTGACTCTCAAGGCTTCAGCTTCTCCGAAAAAAGCGACCCATAAAAAGTTCTACTGGAAATCCAGCAAATCCAGCGTAGCTTTCATTCCGGAAGCGTACAGGTCTGGTTCCAGCACAAAGATTAACCCCAAAAAAGAGGGAACTGCGAAGATCACAGCAACGGCTATGGACGGAAGCGGTAAGAAGGCCAGTGTGAAGCTGAAAGTCGTTCCATTCGTTACGGACAAGACAGCAGCACCAACAGCGCCACCGGATACCAGAAAATATACAATGATCGAGGACTTTGAGAGCTATCCAGTGGGAACAACCTGGACAAAATATACATCTGCTGGAAAAAATTCTGGACATATGACAGTTGTGCAGGATCCAGAGAATCCGGATAACAAATGTCTGGAGATCAAGATGGATGGACCGGAGAAAGCCTTTGACTTTGCGCCGATATTCAGTGTAGATACTGCTAATTTGAAAGACTCTGAAGGAGTTTCCGCAGCAGGAAAGACTCTGGGTAATTATACCACGATCCGTGCAGACTGGCGTGTGGTTGGAAATGCACCAGATATTAAGTACAAAGAGATACGTTGTTATTTTGACCAGTATGGGGCTATTAAGACGACAGATTTCTTTGCCACAACAAATAATGAGACGGAGTCAGCGCATGTAGCAGGTCATCCGGAATACCGTTTTGGAAAGAATATTTCCATGGCAACGGGAAGTGATAAAGAAGTAGGAATCACACTTTATAATGATAAAGCTTCGAAGGAAGTACATAAGTATCTTCCGACCTATCACGATAACGTGTGGAAGATGGAAGACACAGCTACCCACTTCATCGAGAACTCTTGTACAAAAGGATTTAAGATGAACGAAGCGCAGGGAAAGGTTGGCTTTGCTACCAGAAACCTTATCTTTAATACAACACGTATTAAAGAAGCAGACGATACATTGTTGAAACAGACCAAGTTTGATGTAGTTATGGGAAGTACCTATGAGGGAGATACGCTGTATGCATCCACAGGTGTAAGCCTTGTATACTACATGGACAATGTGGCACTTGTATCGGATGATGTTCCGATTACTGGATTTGAACTTGCCCTGAGTGAAGGCGGCGATGTTGTTTATCCGGGCGGATCTACGAATGTTAATGTGAACTTTACTCCAGATGATACGACACAGAAAGATCTTACCTGGACGACAAACAATGCACAGGTGACAGTAAGTAGCGAAGGAAAAGTAACAGTACCTGAGGACTTTGACTACGCAGGTGCAGAGACCGTTGAGGTCGTGGTTACGGCTACATCCAAGGTAAACCCAGCTCTGACAAAGAGTGTGACCATCAAAGTCTGCAAGCTGGTGCTTCCTACAGAGCCATACTATGTGGATTTAGACGCTTGGTATGATCCTGAGCTTTCTGGAGATCTCAAACCGGAGAAGACCACAGACAGTGAAGGTACTGAGTGCTGGAAGTTTACATTTACAGATAAGAACCAGAGAATCTATTTCAAATTACCAGAGGAAGTGAATCTGTCAGCATACCAGAAGGCAGAACTGAAAGGATTTTCCACCTTCCAGACCACTCTGGACTTCTATGACAAGAATCTGCCGGAACAGCAGAAAGTAACGGATGCTGAGTGGTGGAAGAATGCAGCGATAGCGACCCAGCCATTCTATGATGGTTCATCACCGGATCGAAATGATAAGGGTGAATTCGTTACTAGCGGTATTGAGACCTTCTCAGAACTGTTGAGTACTTTGAAATCTACCGAAGCTACAGCAGGTAACTTCAATGCAGTTAAATATATTGCCATCGGAAATGCCTGCAACGATAATGGTCCAGGAGAGTTCTTAGTTTACTCTCTTAGACTGACACCAAAACCACAGGGTGATCTGCCGAAACTTCCTGTTGCAGAAATGCCAGATGGAAAGTTTGCAGAGTCCATGGAAGGTGAGAGCGTTTCCCTTTTGGGAGCTGAAAAATCAACAGTAGTTGAGGGCGATGCAAAAGACGGTACACACTATCTGAAAGTTGCTGAGGGAGAGAAACCATCCATCCTGATCGACAACCGTGCTGGTGAAGAAGAGAAGCAGTATATGGTAAGTGCATGGGTAAGAGCTGAGGATGCAAATTCCGGTACTGTGACTGTACTCAGTCCGAAAAACTTTATGAAGGCAGAGTACGAGAATTACGAAGATTATGATAAGGTTGAAAAGTTGATTTGGAACCAGGCAACAAAACAGGATTTGTCAGGAAACAGTGAATGGGTTCAGATCAGAGCAAGAATCCGAGTTAGTGCAGGAAAGATATCAGAAGTGGCGTTTGGTCCTGAAGATGATACGGCATCCTTTGCATTCCAGCTGGATAATATCACGATAGAGTGACAGCAATCACTTATTAAATAATCATGTATTAAGCGGGGGTCTTCCCCTGGGGAAGGCCACTGTTTAAGGAATTTTATAAATTCTATAAAAATTAGGAGGTAAGAGTTTTGAAAAGAAATTTCAAAAGAACTTTAGCTAAAGTTATGGCTGTTGCCCTGACAGTTGCTCTGGCAGGAACTGCAGCACCGGAAGCTGACGCAGCTAAGAAGGCGAAGCTTTCCGCGAAGTCCGTAACAGTAGTTAAGGGAAAGAGCAAAAAAGTAACTATTAAGAACGTTAAAGCAAAGCAGGTTAAAAAACTTGCAGTAACAACTTCTAACAAAAAGATTGCTACTGTAAAGAAAAAAGGAAAAACAGCTTTTAATGTAACTGGTAAAAAGGCTGGAAATGCTAAAGTTACAGTTAAAGTTACAGTTAAAGGAAAGAAGAAAGCTACAAAGCTGACTTTGAAAGTAAAAGTTAAAAATGCTACGGCACCAAAGGTGACGACAGCACCTACAGCAGTTCCTACTACGGCACCTACAACAGCACCTGTTGTAACACCGCCGGCTACAACAGATGTACCACAGACGACACAGACACCGGTAAAGACAAAGAAACCGACTCCTACACCTACACCGGCATGGGAGGTTAATCCGATTAAAAATATCCAGCTTGGTGGTGATGCAGCTTCTAAGCTGACTTACTTCAATGTGGATGAGAATGGTACAGCTGATCTGATTCTCAATGAGAGTGCAAAATATGGTAGTGTATACACCTATTTTGATGTTGTTCTTCCTGAGGGATCTACTGTAAAAGATCTTTACAGTGTAAAATTTGATTTTGACGCTGTAGCCGGGGACCTGGAGAATAAGAAGGTATATCTTCTTGCAGGAAGCACAGATGACAATTCACTGGATGCATTCCCAGGAGAGTTGCTGTATGAGTGGGATCCTGTAAATCAGTTTACAAATATTAAAAATGTTGCCGTTGACGAGTATGCAATCAGCTTCAGCAATGCCGGTCTTCTGGAAGATCAGGAGCTTGAGATTGATACAGCAATACTTGAAGATATGGAGCTCAAAGACAACAAGATTCGTTTTAGTATTTTTGCAATCCTGGATGGAGTGAAGGGTGCAAATACCGAGTATAAAGTTGGTAACATTCGTGTATTAAGCAAAAATGGTGTAACAGATGGCAATGATAAACCTTCCGATAAGATTGATGCTACAGAAGGTATTGCTCCAGCTGGACTTGTTGCACTTGGCAGAGGAACCATTGCAGTAGGAGACGAGACAACTGCTGAGGCTGTTGTGAAGAACGCTTCTATCGTTGGTGATATCAAAGAAGCTAAGTGGAGCACAGGTGGAACAGATGTAGTTGAGCTCAAAGCAAATGCAGATGATCCTAAACTGGCAACCATCACTGCAAAAGCAGCTGGTGTAGAGACTGTGTCTGTGGAGATTACTACAACGAAGGATAAGAAAGTCACATTTACAAAGCAGATTACTGTAACTGCTGAGAAACCTGTCATCGAAGACATTACATTAGAGCTGAAAGAGAATAATGTAGTTACCATTGCTAAGGATACCGCACAGGGTAAAGGAAAGGGAACCATTGATATTACAAAACTGATTGAGGGTGTAGATCTTGCTAACTACGAAAACATTACGATGTTTGGTAGTGCTACCTATAAGGGTGAATCCTTAGAGGATGATGGAATCCTGACCCTGCAGTTTGTCAATACGGATGCTTCTGATACAGGTCTTGTGACCGTTCACAACATTAAGGGAAGCAGCCTGGCAGAAGGTAAAGGAATTGTTGCTGAAGGTTCTCTTGAGACACTTGTAAGTGGTTCCAACATGTTGAAGCTTCTCTTCCAGAATTCTGTAGCACTTACAGATGGTGACCTTGTAATTACAATCGATAAGGTTGTATTGAATGCAAAGAAAGATGCAGTAGAGGAGCCAGCAGAGTAAGATACTTTGCAAAACCAATCAAATAGTAGGTAAATCGTTACCTGATTGAAAACAAAAAAAGGTGCATTCCTATGCGTATGCACCTTTTTTTAAAAGATAGTTCTAATAAAAAAGGAGGTATTACTTATGCACAAAAATGTAAAAGGTGCATTAGCCAAAACGCTGATCGCTGCTATGGCTATTACTATGGCTGGTGTGCAGGCGCCAGATTCATCTGCTGCAAAAAAACCAGCACTTAGTACGAAAAAAGCGACAGTAGAGGTTAAAAAGTCCAAAAAAGTAGCAATTAAAAATGTAAAGGCAAAGACTGTCAAAAAGCTTACCGTTAAGTCCAGTAAGACTAAGATTGCAACCGTCAAGAAAAAGGGGAAAACAGCATTTACTATCACCGGTAAAAAAGCGGGAAAAGCGACGATTACTGCGAAACTTACTTTAAAGGGGAAGAAAAAAGCCACAAGTCTTAAAGTTCAGGTTACCGTGAAGAAGGCGACACCAAAGGCGACGGATGCCCCTAATGTGACCAGTGCACCGACTGCTGCACCGACGAATGCGCCAACTACGCCACCTGCGGGAACAACGGGAAATCCAACGGCAACGCCAGATGACAATGGACCAAAACCAGAGTATACAGCCGCTCCTAATGCTGGTGAAAAGCGAATCAAGCATAAGAGCAGCATCGAAGATCCTAAGATAAGTAATATTACAATTTGGGGACTTCGTGATAATCCATATCTGGAAACCGGATATGATTATACTCAGTTTGGAACTTATTCAGGACTGTTTTCAAAGTGGTATGACGCAAAGGATAGCTTTAAGTCTATACACGACCTGTTTACAGCGAGTACAGCTCAGAGCCTTAGTGGCATGAAACTGATGGCAGATGATTCATCCGATACAGAGGGCTCCCTTTATACAATTGGTGAGACCAGCGATAAGAGCGTAAAATCTATTGTTTCCACTGGTAAGCTGAATTGGGATAAGAAAGAATATTTTGATATGGTTGATCACTCGGTAGATTTCAATTCCAGAACGACCTCTGAAAACAAAGACCAGAAGCTAACAGTTGTTGATGCTGGTACTCTGGAGCCAACAGACAGTGGAAATGGACCAGCTGTACTTGTATCCGGTCGTAAAGATAACTGGCATGGAATTCAGATTGAGATCACAGATTACCTCACAGATCCTTCTAAGGACTATCGTATCTCTATTGACGTAAGACATAATACTCCTACTCATAACGGTAGCGCCTTCTATGGACAGATCCTATTTGTAGATGAAAATGGTGAAGAAGCAAATGACAGACCGATGCTTGTTCAGGAGAGAGTGACATCCGGCACTTGGAAGACTCTTGCAGCAAACTACTCCATTAACGGAGTGAATGCAGCAAAGATCTATGTATGTATGAACTGGTATGGAAATACTACAACTCATGATGATTTCTATATTAAAGATGTAAAGGTCACAGAGATTGCTTCCGACAGACAGGATGCGTCCGCTGAGACATTGAAATATTCTCCGCTTTATGAGAATACAGAAGATAAGTTCGGATTCACCATTGGTGGTGTGATTTCAAATTCGAACTTCAAAGATGAGAGTTATAAGGCTGTACTTAACAAACATTTCTCAAGTATGACCATTGACAACGATCTGAAATTGTATGGGCTTCTTGATCAGGATGCTACGGTTGCAAATGCAAATGGAGACGGCATGCCTGTTCTCAGAAAAGATTTCAGTGGAGAGAATATGGTTAAATGGGCGTATGAGAATGGTATTGGCGTTCGTGGACATACGATCGTATGTGATTCTAATATGGATACAAACTGTAAATTCTTCTTCCATGAAGACTATGATACTACAAAACCACTGGCAAGTAAGGAAGTTATGCTGGAGCGTTTGAGAAGTATTATTAAACAGGCAATTATGTATTTCGAAGAGAAATATCCTGGAACAATCCACACATGGGATGTTGTAAACGAAGCAATTGATACAGGAAATGGTCAGTATGAAAAGGGTGATGATCGTAAGATCCAGATCAATAACAACCTCTTCTATGATACCATTGGACGTGATTATGTAGAATATTCCTTCCTCTTTGCAAGAGAAGCAGTGGATGAGCTGAAAGCGCTGTATCCAAATCGTGACATTAACATCAAACTTTTCTATAATGACTTTGGCTGCTTCCAGAGAAATAAGCGCGATGCGATCTGTGCATTGGCTGAGAGCATCAAAGCTTTCGGAAACGAAAGAGGAAAAGGCGATTTGATCGATGGTGTAGGTATGCAGTGTTATCTTGGAAGCAGTACAAGTGAGTTTAGAGACGATCTTCTTCTTCCAACGGAAAAGGCAACTGCTGACAGTATCCCAAATGCTGTATTTAAGTTCACAGATTTAGGACTTCAGGTTCAGTTTACCGAGCTGACCATCAAGAACTACGATGAGTCCAGAAATGCGGCTCAGGCAGCTTATTATAAGAAACTCATGCAGATGGCGATTGACATCAACAACGGAACAATGCAGCCAGTATTAGAGTAATAGTTTTTTCAAATTTGGATATTATATATATTCGGATATTCAGAACTGCCACAGGCAATATTGCCTGTGGCAGTTCTATAAAAAAATAGAGAAAAGAGGGACAAAATGAAAGGCATTATATTAGCAGGAGGATCAGGGACAAGATTGTATCCTTTGACGAAAGTGACTTCTAAGCAGCTTCTTCCGGTTTACGATAAACCTATGATCTATTATCCGCTCTCTACATTAATGCTGGCAGGCATCAGGGATATTCTAATCATTTCCACGCCGACGGACCTGCCAAATTTTGAACGCCTTCTAGGAGATGGTTCCCGTCTTGGAATGCATTTGGAATACAAAGTACAGCCTAGTCCGGATGGGCTGGCGCAGGCCTTTTTAATTGGTGAGGAGTTTATAGATGGAGATTCCTGTGCCATGGTGTTAGGAGATAATATATTTTACGGAAGCGGGCTTGGGCAGCATCTGCGAATTGCAGCGTCGAGGCAGGAAGGAGCTACAGTATTTGGCTACTATGTTGATGATCCAGAGCGTTTTGGTATTGTGGAGTTTGATAAAAACGGAAAGGCGATATCCATAGAGGAAAAGCCCAAGGTTCCAAAATCGAATTATTGTATTACCGGTCTGTATTTTTATGATAACAGGGTTGTAGAATTGGCTAAAAAAGTAAAACCATCAGCGCGGGGGGAACTGGAAATCACAGATTTGAACCGCATGTATCTGGAAGAGGAAAAATTGAATGTAGTTACATTGGGACGTGGATTTGCCTGGCTGGATACCGGTACGATGGATGCTTTGGCAGATGCCAGTGATTTTGTTCGTGTTATTGAAAAAAGACAGGGTATTATGCTTTCTGCAGTAGAAGAAATTTCTTATAAAAATGGATGGATTGACAGGGATAGACTGATTGAGGAAGCAAATTCCTATGGGAATTCAAGCTATGGGAAACATCTGATGCAGGTGGCAAATGGAAAGATCCTGCACTAATCTTTCTTAGCGTCTTGGCGCGAATTTGAACCTCGCTTTCTCCTGGTTTTCAGAAATAATTACCAGGCGTAATTTACTTATAAATTGTATAATCACCTGAATTCAGGCAAGAATATAGATAAAACTTGAATTGAGGTGATAAAATGTTTTATAAAGAAAAAGGATTTTATATATCGCTGATCTGCGGAATCGTGTGCCTGGTGGCTTTTGGCGCAATCTGTATGAATGTTTTTTCAGATAGCGGAAAAGATCAAGGCAATCTATCAGTAGCGCAGGAAACTCCCATGCCGACGGCGCCGGCAGAGGCGGCAGTAACCCAGGAACCGAAGACGGAGGAAGCGACAACGGATCATGTAAAATCTGAGGTGAAAAAGAAAACGCCAGCTCCAACTCCAAAAGCAAAAACAACGATGAAAAAAGTATCTGCTGAGGACCGGCTTCATTTTGACCAGGAAACAGGACTATTGTGGCCCGTGGAGGGAGATATTTTGATCGAGTACAGTGCCGATAAGGTTGTATTTTTTCCAACTCTGTCACAGTTTAAGACCAATCCGGCGTTGATAATTGGCAGTAAAGTGGGAGAAGATGTAAAGGCAAGTGCTGCTGGAATCGTGAAACGTATAGAGAAAAATGACGAGACAGGTACGACAGTGACGATGGCGATTGGCGACGATTTTAAGGTGATCTATGGTCAGCTGAAAGATGTAACCGTATCCAAGGGAGACGAAGTGAGTGAGGGACAGGTGATTGGCAAGATTGCCAAGCCTACGAAGTATTATTCAGTGGAAGGTGCAAACTTATATTATCAGGTGAAGCAAAAGGGCGAGACGATAAATCCACTGGTGCTTCTGCGATAATAAAGTTTTTAATGCGGAAAGTTTTGGGTTGTGGTGCAAAGTATCGCTGAAAGCGATTTTATAAAGGGGCGTTCTCAGTCGCCCCTTTTTTTATTTGAAATTTCTTGGAGAACCTGGTGTACATCAGAATCGTCCATCTCTTTTAGTGCATTGGTCTGTTTATCATCAATACCTTCTGTAGATTCTCGCTTAAATATGATTTTCATTGTCATGAGTATAAGCTTTATATCGAGCCAAAGAGAATAGTGTTCGATATAAAAAAGATCTAATTTCAGTTTGTCGTAGGGAACGGTGTTGTATTTTCCATAAATTTGGGCAAAGCCCGTAAGACCTGCTTTCACACGCATACGAAATTCAAATTCTGGCATTTCTTTTCGGTAATCCTCTATGATCTCCGGGCGCTCAGGTCTTGGTCCCACAAAGGACATATTTCCTTTTAAAATATTAAAGAGTTGAGGCAGCTCGTCAATTCTGGTAGAACGAATCAGTTTTCCAACTGGAGTGATGCGGGTGTCATGGGAGGAGGCTAATTTGGCAATTCCATCTTTTTCTGCATCTTCAACCATAGAACGAAACTTGATAATGGAAAAAGTTCGCCCTTCTTGGGTGCAGCGAGTTTGGCGGTAAAGTATGCTTCCACCGTCGTAGAGTTTGATTGCAGCAGCAGTTATGAGCATAATAGGAGAAGAGAGCAGGATCATAGGAATCGAGAGAAAGATATCCAGTGCCCGCTTCATAAAGCGCTGATCAAAGCTGAGAGAATATCCTTTGGCGAGAAGAAACGGGGTATCGAAGATATGAATCCGATCACTGCCCATCATAATGATATCGGATATCTTTGGAATGACATAGGCCCGAATTCCATTTCCATAGCAAAATTTAAGTACATCATTTCTTTGATGGGAAGGAATATCTCCAATGATTACAGCTTCAAAATCTTTTACCTTACCAGCGATTGCCTCCATTCCTTCATTTACGTTAATGGCGTCGTGAATGGCATATTTGTCACGCCTCTCCTCTACTTTATAAACAAGGTCTGTGGCGGGACGGTCTCCATAGATCAGAAGAATTTTCCAGGATTTAAAAATGCGTCCGTAGATTCGTCCTGCTAAAAAGGTCCATAGAGTAGTAATTACAAAATCACCCATCGTCATAATGAGCATGGGGATTAAGTTGACAAAACGGAATGCCAACAGGGAAATGATAACATATGTGATCAGATTTGAAATAAATATAGAGAGATACTGGGATAAAATAACCTCTATACGACGCAATTGTCCTATTTTCATTGCGCCGTACATACGGGTAAAGAAAATGAGGAACACAGCATACAAAATGATGACGACATAGTTTCCTCTTCGGTAAAATCGAAAAGTGTACATCGTTTCTGCAAAATAGTGATACCAGAAATAAGAAAACAGTATCGTCATCAAAATGATATTGAGCAGGGATAAAAAGAACAGAATTGTCTTTTTATATGGATCAAAGTTTCTCATGGTACACCTCTGTTTTTATATCAGTATTAGTTATTGCTGTTCTTTTAACCGGATGATGCGGTTTACCGCATATCCGGTGCCCAGTAATGTCCAATAAATCACCTGTGTGCCGATGATTGTATCATTGGTAATACCCGATACAGCAAAAGCGAAGATTCCCACCAGAAGTCCCAGTCCTATCATATCAATGTTACGATATTGTTTCTTGCGCCAGAAAATACGAATTCCACCAATCATATAGAGAATCCAGAGTCCCCCATAAGCTAAGGCAGATATTCCACCAGTCTGTATATAGATCTGTAGAAAAGCATTATGAGGCTTGTCTACAAGAGTAGTAGTGTCGTCTACGCGCTTCGATCCCACAAAGTCATCATTTGGAAAGGCAATGATAAAGGCGTTTGGCCCAATTCCTTTAAACCAGTAATCCTTCATCAGAGGAATAGTACGTGACCAGATAAATCCACGACGGTTCGCAATGTTCTGATAATTTTTAAATCCAAAACTTTCCACTTTATGAAGTCGGGTAAATTTTCCAAAAGGAGTGTAATATCTCCACTTGCCATCCTTAAACACAAAAGTCCAGGAGATACGATTGGGGGCGTCGTTAATTTTAAAGCCAGAATATACCTGGTCCTCAATACTAAAATTATTAACGGCCAGTGTGATCATAGAAAAACGCTCGTCGGATAATGTATAAATACCCTGTTCAGATGTCTGCTGAATATTGATAGGTTTCTTCGAGTCGTCATAGGCAGTAATCGTAAACTGACCATTTGCATCTACCTTTGGCGCTAGAGTGAAACGGGTATCATTCCGCAGGGTAATATCTAGTTCATCTGCTTTATTATTGACAATAGAAGCGACATTTCTTGTATCGTTTCCACCTTCCAATAGTTTATTGATGGTGTTCTGAAATAAACTACTTCGAAAAGAGAAGATTCCTACGGTGATCAGCACAGCGATGGAGCACAAGCCAATAATAAGGCCCATAATAAGGCCCCTCTTACTTTTTTTATGGGGTTGCTCATCAAAATCTGTTTTTTCCTCTGTTTCTGGTTGTTTTCCCCAGAATATACCGGATAGGATCAGGACCAGAGCCAAAATGCCACCTGCCAGAACGGAGATAATACCAGCAGAGGAAGAGGATCCAATCAGTGTATTTACAAGCCCAATAAGGATCAATGCTCCTGCTATTTTTGCCGCATTGTCTTTTCTTTTATCATCAAATACTTGCAGAAAAATAAAAGCTGCTGCAATAGGAAGTATAAGTGCTATATAGGGACCGACGTAGTTAGGATTATTGAAAGACAGGATAACGTTGGATACTCCCTCTTTAAAATCGATGCCTTCTACGCTGCTTTGACTTGTAATGATATTTTGTACCCATTTCCAGCTGAGGGGATTGTGTCCCATCGTCTGGAGAACACCCATCAGAGACAGTATTCCCGTAGTGATCATAAGAAATTTAATGGTAAGCAATCCTCTTTTTTCAGAGTTGATGAAAAGATATGCATACAAAAAAAGCATTCCATAACCTAGAAGAACCCACATCGTCTGCCACTGTCCGTATCCGCCACCGTGAAAGACAAGATTGGAGTGTTCACTGAAAAGAGAAGAGATGATTACCATGATCAGGTATACTGCCAATAGTATAATAACTTTTAAATCTGCATGTTCAAAAAGGCGTTTCTTCTTCTGAATTTTTCCGTATTCGCTAAAGCCAATGACTGTTGCAGCGATGGCTCCCATAATGATGACCAGAATACCCTTGGCATATTCAAAGGAATCGATCTGGTTGAGTTCTGTGTTGTTAAACCAGGAAAATTTGCTGAATTCTGTCTGATAGTCCTTGGTCAATATGACAAGAGGAATCAGGCATAATGCGATTAGAATGGGAAGCAGTGCCTGTATATCTTTTTTGGTTGAATTTTCTTCTTGTATTGTTTTCATACTTCATTTGCCCCTTTTTGTTATTGTATACAAAGATATCATACTATATTTGTCACTGTTTATCTACTGTTTTTTAAAAAAAGACCAGATTAAACGAAAAAAAGGATATTTCTACCTTACGGGAAATATCCTCTTTTCGATATAAATTTTAATTAATAATTTTTAAGAATACCATATTGCTGCCGCATCCAGGAAGGAATAGTAGGATGCTTTCGGATCCATAATGGATTTGCCAAAAAGGAGAGGTTTTGTATCTGCTTTCCAGGAACACTTATCGTAAAGGCCCCAGATCGTCACACCGGCGATTCCATTCTGATTTTTGGTTCGGTCCAGGTTTTTCTGCTTGGAAACGATCATTTCCATTAAACTCTTTATATAGTCCGCCTGGTCTTCGTCAGTCTGTCCCAGATCCTTATAGGCCCATTTATCCCAGCCCTGGGCGTCCGTTTCACCCGTTTTGGCATAGTTGGTGGAGACATCCAGCTCAGAGATGCTGACTTCAAGTCCTGTATTCAGGAATTTATCCAGAGCGTCACCATAGCTCTCTATCGTTGGATAATCCACGCAGAGATGACTCTGCATACCGATACCACCACAGATTTTCACAGGATTTCCGTTCTTATCCGTGGCATCCTGGTTGATAAAGTTTACGAGGGAAACAATATCATCGGCGCAGTCATAGGTGTCATAATCATTGTAATAAAGAACTACTTTATCCTGAACTCCATAATTTTCAAGTTCTTCGTAAGCGAATTCAAATGCTTTTTTTACATAGGAAGGTTCTAAGCCCATATCGCCATATACGTTGTGCCAGCTGATTCTTGTGGCATCGTGGGTGCGGTGTATATATTCATTGATCATATCCCACGCATATACCAGTGTTCCTGCGGAACCCGTCAGTTCTTTTTCTTTATCCATGACATGGCGCATCACATTTCTGATGAAAAACTCCAGTCTCGCATCCATTACCTCAGGAGTCACTTTCGTGTTTCCGGAATAATTTTTAACAAAAAATTCTACAGGTGTCTGCTGATGCCATACAAAAGTGTGGCCACGCATCTGAAGGCCTTCTTTTTTCAGTGTCTCCAGAGTTCTGTCTACAGTCTCCAGGTTTATAAGAGGAACCTTTGTCTCTGGATAGTTCTCAGGGATATAATAGCCCAGTTCTTTTGCTTCACTGAGAGAAAGTGTCTGAACTCCTACACCCCAGGTACTGAGCATCGCATCCGGTTTCATTTCGTTTTCCAGTGTGATGCTGTTAAAATTTTCAGTGATAAAATCCAGTGTTCCGCGGGTTCTCAGCTGGTCTTTTTTCTCATCGTATCCATAGTAGTTCGCGCAGGTTCCCATATATTTAAAAATACCATCGTAGGCTTCCAGTATATTCGTTGGGTCTTCCTGTGGTTTGTTACTACTTGCCGGTGGCTGGGATACACCCGGTGTGCCAGAGGCTGTGGGAGGAAGAGATGCTGCAGCAGGAGATTTTGGCGTAGGGGCTGGAGTCTTGGTGTCTTTTTTAACTGTTACAGTAACGACAGCCGATACTGGTTTTTTCTTTGTTTTCAGATAGATCTTTGCTGTTACTTTTGTAGTGCCGGTCTTTTTTCCTTTCATACTGGCGGCTAGTTTTCCGCTTTTCTTAACAGTAACAATCTTTTTGTTTTTTGCTTTCCAGGTGATTTTCTTCAGTTGTTTTTTCTTTACGTTCTTAACCTGAACCTTTTTGGACTTGCCAAGAATCAGCGACATCTTTTTGACACTCAGCTTTGGCTTGGCGGCAGCTTCTGTTTGAGATGCCTGAGTGTATGGTAACACTGCCGAGAGTAAAAGTGTGCCTGCCATCAGCAGTGCAATGTGTTGTTTTCGTTTCATGATAACCTCCTAAGTTTAGATTGATGTTTATGATTGCTGCCATACTTCCGCCGCACTTAAAAATTCTTCAAAGGACGGTTTCGGATCGTTGATAGAAGTATCGAACAGGGTAGGACGGCTGTTTCCTTTTTGCTGGGCTCCACCTCTCCATGACACACTGTCATACAGTCCCCATATGGTAAGACTAGTGATTCCCTTTTCGTTGACGGTTGTGTCCCGGTTTTTCTGGGTATTTACAACCATTTCCATAAAGTCTCGGACATAAGCTGCCTGGTCTTCGTCGGTCTGACCTTCATCTTTATAATCATAGGCGGATTTGTGATCCCAGTTGATGGTTACATCCAGCTCCGTGATCTGAATCTCCAAACCGGTATCCAGGAACATATCCAATGCCTTTTTATAAACATCCAGGGTTGGACGGTCGACGTCTAAGTGGCTCTGCATACCGATACCATTGCAGATCTCAGTTTCTTCCCCTTCATTAATATAATTGACCAGTTTCACAAGCTGACTTGAATTGAAATAGGTGTCATAATCATTGTAAAAGAGAGTCACCTTATTTTGTGCCTCGTAGTTTACCAGCTGCTCATAGGCAAGTTCGTATGCTTTCTTTACATAGGTAGGTTTCAGGTTCTGTTCACCGTATACAGAGGTCCAGGTGGTGATGTTGCCGGCATAACCGTGATGAAGATATTCATTTACCACATCCCAGGCGTATACAATACTTCCTGCCTCGCCCGTCAGTTCTATTTCTTTTTCCATGACATGGGACATAACGGTGGCAATGTAAAATTCCAGTCTTGCGTCCATCACTTCTTTGGTGACAACAGTCGAACCGTTTTTGTAATCCTTAACAAAGAACCACTGTGGCGTCTGGCTGTGCCAGAGCAGGGTATGACCGCGCATCTTAAGATCATTGTTGTATGCGGTCTCAATAGATTTGTCCAGTTGCTCAAAATTGAGCTGGGGTACATAGGTTTCCTTATATGTATCTGGCAGAATATATCCTTTTTCCCTTGCCTGCTTTTTGGAGATAGGAGTAGCCCAAAAGCCCAGAAGAGAGTTCGGTTTCATCTCATTCTCAAGGGTAAAGCTGTTATAATGTTTTTTTACATGGCTCATTATGTTGGCATCCTGAAGCTGCCAGCTATTGAGGCAGTTTCCAAGATAAGGGAAAATATCACCGTATTTTCCTAAAATGCTGTTAGGATCTGGCGTCGGAGCTGGCGTTGGTGTCTCCGGCTTAGGTGGTGTTATAGTTGGCGCCGGAGTGGCAGGGGGGGTATTCGTCGGAGCCGGCGTTTTTTTCGATGAATCGATCTTCTTTGATGACTGGACTGTCACCTTACATTTTAATGTAGTGTTTTTTTTGCCTTTTTTGATCCGGCAGGTGATCACAGCGTTTCCGCTTTTTACCCCTGTAATCTTACAACCGTATTTTCCGCTGGCTTTCACCTTCGCAATCTTCTTTTTGCTGCTCTTCCAGCTAATCTTTGCCTTAGCAGCATTTTTTACTTTTAATGTCGCTGTTTTACCGGTTTTTACGTTAAGCTTACTCTTCGAGAGTTTCGGTTTTTTTGCTGCACCTTCTGCTCCTGCTGGAATGATCAGTGTTATGCAGAGCGCTGCTGTAAGTACCCCGGCGGCTGTTTTTTTGAATCTTATCATTTTCCTTCTCCTTTAATTTTATTTCATTCAATAGATTGTACGTAGTTTTTGATACATTCTACCGTCTTGTCAATGCCGATGCGATCACTGCGAAGTGCCAGGTCGTAGTTGAAAAGATTGTTCCATCGCTCCCCAGCGTGATAGCGGTAATAATTTCCCCGGCTTTTATCCTTTTTGGATACAGTTTCGGCAGCATTTTCCGGCGAGAGATGATCGATCTCGATGGAGCGCTGGATGCGAAAATCAAGGTTGGCACTGATGAATACATTTACTATATCATCTAAATCTTTCAAAATGTAGTCAGCGCATCTTCCAACGATCACACAGGCGCCTTCCTCTGCTACCTTTCGAATCACATTGGACTGGGCCAGGAATATCCGGTCATCTAAAGAAAGTCCGGCAAATCCGGTGTCCTGACTGGTAAATACGTTCATGCCCATGGCAATGGAGTAAAGAAGACTGTTCGTCGCCTTATCTTCTACAGATTCAAAAGCGGCCTCTGAAAAACCGGTTTCTTTGGCGGCCCTGGAAATGATCTCGTTGTCGTAAAAAGGGATCCCCAGCTGCTCAGCTAATTTTTTTCCAATTTCTCGTCCTCCGCTTCCGTACTGTCTGCTGATCGTGATTACTGTTTTCATTTAAAGTCACCATGCCTTTCTATCAAATTTAGAACAAATCTTTAAAAATTCATAACTGATATTTTAATTATACAAAATTTTTGGCGGAAATACTAGTGAATTCTTTGAAAAATAAGTATTGTCATATCTAAAAAATGTATTATAATTAAACTTAAAATAAAGATAGGAAAGGGTTCAGGTGATAAACATGAAAAAAATTATAGCTACGAAACAAGCTCCAGCAGCAATTGGTCCATATTCTCAGGCGGTAGAAGTAAATGGTTTGCTCTTTACATCCGGCGTGATTCCCATCATACCAGAGACGGGAGAGCTGGTGGATGGCGGAATAGAAGCACAGGCAGAACAGGCGATCGGCAATCTGGCAGCATTGGTCCAGGCTTCCGGCGCTAGTCTGGAGAATACGATCAAAACCACGGTGTTTATTAAAAATATGGATGATTTTGCATTGGTGAATGAGATCTATGCCAAATATTTTACAAAGGATTTCCCAGCACGCTCCTGTGTGGAGGTGGCGCGTCTTCCCAAAGATGTACTGATCGAGATTGAAGCGATTATTGAAAAATAGGAACTGGATTTACTGGAAGAATGAGGAATGACGGTAAATCGGTATTTTTCTTGACAAGGCAATATAATGTTGGTATACTTAAAACCTGGATGTAATATTTTTGTAATAATTTCTTAAAAAATATTAAGAATAACTTAGGAATGTTTTTGTTTGTAAGAGTACATACTGGAGGGAATAACATGCAGAAAGGAAGAGTCCTTAAAATTTTCTTGGGGGCGGGCATATTTTTGTCTGCCGGAGTTATGGTAAATCACATTACATCGTTGACTACTACGATGTGTACAGAAAAGGAACTGGCTGGTATGTCCTATACGTTACAGCAGTTTGTGGATACCCAGTCGGCAGGCGCCGCTTCGGACCCAGAGGCGATCGTAGCGTTTCCAGATGATCCATCACAAAATTCTTCCGCAGCACCGGGCACAGATCCGAATGCTCCAGCGGTATCCGATGGCGCCGTGGCAGCAGAGCCAACACCGTCAGCTACGCCGAAGCCAAAATCAGAATACGATAAGATCGGTATATCAGTGGCAGCAGATTATGTGAATGTCCGAAAGAAACCAAATACAGATAGCAAGGTGCTTGGAAAACTGTACCGTGGAAGTGCGGCTACGATCCAAGATAGAACGGGAGACTGGGTGAAGATCCGATCCGGTCAGGTAGAGGGTTATATCAAGTCAGATTATCTTGCTATTGGCTTCAGTGCTGAGAAACTGGTAGATAAATTTGGAACTAAGATCGCCACGATAAATACAGAGACCTTAAAAGTCAGGGAAGCAAAAAATACAGAATGTGCGGTACTCACCCTTGTGTCCGGAGAAGAGAGTTTCGAGATTCTCCGTGAGGACAAGGAATGGGTAAAGATCATGGTCGATGGGGATACAAAAGGGTTTGTTTCCAAAGAATATGTGGACATTTCTGTTAAATTTAAAAAAGCAGTTTCTATTGAGGAAGAGCGTGAGGAAGCAAGGAAAAAGGCAGCAGCGGCAGCGGCGGCAGCAAGAGAGGAGATGGCACAACAGCAGTCGTCTCAGCCATCCAGCAATTCTGGTAGCTCTGGTAACTCCAGCGGTTCAAGTGGAAATTCAGGCAGTGGAAGTTCAAGTAACAATTCAGGTGGAGGATCATCGATCAAAGGATCTGCTGGAAAATCCAATCATTCCGATTCTTCGAAAAAACCTTCCGGAGGAAGCAGTGGCAGCAGCAACAATTCCAGTAGTGCCATCGGAAGTGGCGACGGTTCTGCCATCGCATCCTATGCATTGCAGTTTGTAGGAAATCCATATGTATATGGCGGTTCCAGTCTGACGCATGGCACAGACTGTTCTGGTTTCACCCAGGCAGTATTCCGTAAATTTGGAATTAGTCTGCCGAGAACATCTGGTTCCCAGTCCGGTGTAGGAAAGAAGATCAGCGTATCCAGTGCAAGAGCGGGAGATCTTATCTTTTATGCGAAAAATGGTCGTGTAAACCACGTGGCGATCTGCATTGGCGGCGGCAGGGTCGTGCATGCCAGCAATCCAACCACAGGAATTACCACCAGCAATATGAATTATCGTACGCCATATTGTGCGAGAAGAGTAATTGGGGATTGATCCTAGTGACAGAAAATAATGTATAAATAAAAAGAATTCCGATATCCTTTGTAAAAGGGGATCGGAATTCTTTTTGTATACGTGAAGATAATGTGAGAATAATCTCTATGACACTAATCTCGTCGCCGGTTTGTGAGCAGGATTAGTCGGAACAGCTGCAGGGCGGTGGCGAGAGCGGAAGCGACGTAGGTCAGGGCAGCAGCACGAAGAACCCGTCTGGCTCCTGTATTTTCATCTCCATAGAGGATATTGGTATCTTCCAAAATGTTCAATGCTCTTCGGGAAGCATTAAATTCCACCGGCAGCGTCACCAGCTGAAAAATAAGAACGGCGGAAAAGAGGATCACACCTATCTGAGCAAGTTGGAGATAACCCAGGATCAGGCCGATCAGGATCAAAGGCATGGAGATGCGGGACGCAAAGTTTACGACAGGCACGATTGCACTTCGGATCGCAAGAGGAGCATAACCTCTGGCGTGTTGTATCGCATGACCACATTCGTGGGCGGCCACACCGATGGCGGAGACCGAAGAAGAACCGTAGACGGAATCGGACAGCCTGAGAATCTTTGACCGGGGGTCATAATGATCGGTCAGGTTTCCGGATATGCGCTGAACGGATACATCCTGAATTCCGGCACCACGCAGGATCATTTCGGCGGCCTGCTCGGCGCGAATTCCTCTCTGGCTAAATACCTGGCTGTATTTGCGAAAGCTTCCGTTCACATTGGCAGAAGCAGCAATGCTAATGAGTACTCCTGCGATGACTAAGATGTAAGTGGGATCAAAATAAGGGAAAAAGAATGGCATACTTAATCGCTCCTTTCAATAATTAGGATATACAAGAATGGATTATAATACCCAAACTTGCAACGGTATTTATTGACAATAACATATTTTTTTTATAAAATTATTAAGTAATTGCAAACAATAAATTAAATCGACGAATGGTCGGACTAAAAATGATTTGGAGGAAATAATTCATGGCAGCATTAATCCCTACATTTTTACTATTAATCGTAGGTTTTGTACTTCTGATCAAGGGTGCGGATTTTTTTGTGGAGGGAAGCGCCAGTATTGCCAGAAAACTGAGAGTGCCCTCTCTTATTGTTGGAATGACTATCGTGGCCATGGGAACGAGCCTGCCGGAGTGCTCTGTCAGTATCAATGCTTCTTTAACGGGAGAAAACTCTCTGGCGGTAAGTAACGTACTGGGATCCAATATATTTAATCTGATGGTGGTATGTGGCGTGTGTGCTTTATTTGCACCTCTGGTTGTCAAAGCAGAAACCCGGAAACGTGATTTTACATTTTCTATCCTATGTGCCGTTTTGCTGGGGGTTCTGGGATATTTGGGTATGGAATTGGAGCGGATGGACGGATGGATCTTTCTCGCGATCTTTATTTTGTTTTTATTCTATATGGTGATGTCTGCCCTGAAAGCCAGAGCAGGGGGACAGGAGATAGATGAAGGGGAAGAGTATGCCGTAATTCCTGTTTGGAAAAGTATCCTGTTCATTGTATGCGGCGCTGCGGCCATTGCTTTTGGCGGAGATTTTGTCGTAAAGTCTGCCTCTAAGATCGCCACTACGTTCGGAATGAGCCAGACGCTGGTAGGACTGACGATTTGTGCCATCGGGACAAGCCTTCCGGAACTTGTTACCTCAGTGGTGGCAGCGAGGAAAAAGCAGGTGGATATGGCGCTGGGAAATGTCATCGGCTCCAATATTTTTAACATTCTATTTGTGCTGGGAATCAGTTCCTCGATCAGTCCCATTGCTGTGATCACAGAGAATCTCGTTGATGTCGTGCTGTTGATCCTGATGAGTCTGGTCGTATGGATCTTTACCTGGACAAAAGAGCGTGTGAACCGCGCCGAGGGCGCCGGTATGGTACTGCTTTATATCGGATACTGGGTGTATATCTGCGTAAGATAACTATTTTTTATAATTACGGAAAGGCGTGAGAATATGAAGAAAAAATTATTATGTCTGGTCCTGGTTTCTGGATTGGTTCTGGGAAACTGGCAGACGGTAAGTGCCGCTAAAAAACCGACGCTTTCATTTAAAAAGCTTACATTGAATGTGGGACAGAAGAAAAAGATTGCGATAAAAAACAAAAATAAAAAGGCTGTGTATACGTTTCGGTCCTCTTCTAAGAAGACTGCGGCAGTCAGCTCAAAAGGTGTGATCACCGCCAAAAAGCAGGGCAGGGCTAAGATTACGGTGATGCAGAAATTGAAAAAGGGTGCTAAAAAATCATCAAAGAAGATAGGGGCAATTACTGTGAACTGTAAAAAGAAGAACATAAATAAACCATCCATAAGTCCACAGCCCACAAATGTTCCCCAGGTGACTCCGCCGGTAGTTCCTCAAAATACGCCGGCGGCCTCTCCACAAGCTACACCCCAGGCGACGTCGCAGCCCACAGAGACGCCTGCTCCAACTCCTGATCTGTATACGAAAAAGGTCATGTCGGTAACCGTATCTGACACAGATTTACATTCTGTAGAAGGAAATACCTGTCACGTGGATATGCAGTATTTTACAGGTGAAGTGACCGGGGAATATCTGAATGGGAAGATCATGGGAGAAGGTACGGTTGTTATAAAAGACTATAAGGAGGGAGAGACGCGTCTTTGTTCGAGATACATGATCTCTGGCACGGACTCTGAGGGCAAAAAATGTTCGATGTTCATCGAGGAAAATGGTACTGTGGATGAGAGCGGAAAGTCTGTCACAAAACCAATTATAATAACTGACAGCGCTACGCTGTCATGGCTTGAAACAGCAGATCTGCAGGGGCGCATCACGGACCAGGGTGATGGGACAAAGACTATTGATATTCTGTGGAATGAGTCAAATACCGAGCCAGTGGCCCCACCCCCGGTGATCCGGCCGGATGAGAGCCAGTCTTATACAAATGAGATCTTTACCTTTACCATCGATATAGGAAGTACCTCATCTGTGACAGGAAGTACAGGGAAAGCATCGATGATTCATTTCGGGGGCGCATCGGATTGTGCGAATTTTAAGGGGAAAATTGTTTCAGATTGTGTGGATACGAGATTGAAATTCAACGGGCAGATTGAAACCCTGTCTGCCAGATATATTCTTTCTGGAACGGATGCCGATGGAAATCCGTGCAAAATCTACGTAGAAAATAATGGCATCGATGACAATGGAATGGTTACCGAACCGGTTATTATCACGGATAATCCTGATTTTGCGTGGGTGGAAAGTGCGAAGCTGCACGGAACAGTAAGCTGGTCACCGAAGCTTACGATTCATGTGGCTACCACAAAATAATAGCAGCATTTTGCCAAAGTTGTGCTTGCATTTAGAAATTAATTGTGATAAAATAAGCCTAACTTAGTCAAAGGCATTGAAGGAAACGATTGCTTATGCAGTGAACTTACGACAGGAAGAGACGTCACCGACTGAGAGCGTCTCGCGGGAGCGGTAAGCAGGAGAACATTCCGGAGCTGGTATGCTGAACATAAAGTAGGCATACACGGTGGCACCGTTATATGCATATTGAGAGGGAGATTATCTTTTTGAAGTGTTAAGATGATCTTCAACGCGGGTGGTACCGCGGGTTATGAATAAAAGACGTTCATGCCCGTCCCAGGCGAAACATTTGTTTCACTGGGGCGGGCTTTTTGCGCGAAGGTAAAGTGAAACTATCTGCGGGCTTACTCGCAGATAGTTGAGCGCACCTGCGGCCCTGAGCGGCTCGCAAAGCGTGGCGATCGGGGTTTGGCCTATGTTTGTCCCGGATGGAACAAAACCTCAAAAAAACGAAGAAAGAGAGGAAAGGATTATGGAATTTGTTTCAGGACAGACAAAAAAAGATGTAGTGGAAATCTCAGACATCCTCACCGGGGACTATGAAGGCAGGGACATCTCCATGAACGGAGCGATACACACCATCCGCGATATGGGAGAGGTCGCCTTTGTCATTCTCAGAAAACGGGAAGGGCTGGTGCAGACCGTCTTTGAAACCGGAGCGGTGGATCTGCCGCGGAAGGAACTGAAAGAAGCCGCTGCCGTGGAGATTCAGGGAACGGTGCGTAAGGAAGAGCGGGCACCCCATGGTTTTGAAGTCCGGCTTAAGAAGGTCAGGATATTATCGGAACCGAAGGAGCCTATGCCGATTCCGGTGGGTAAATGGAGGCTGGATACCTCACTGGAGACTAAGCTGGAACTTCGTCCCATTGCTCTTAGAAACATTAGGGAGCGGGCAAAATTTAAAATTCAGGAGGCTGTTGTCAGAGGCTTCCGCGATTATCTATTTTCACAGGGATTTACAGAAATCCACACACCGAAGATCGGCGCCAAAGGTGCGGAGGGCGGTGCCAATATCTTTAAGCTGGATTATTTTCACAGACCAGCCATTCTTGAACAGAGCCCACAATTTTACAAACAAATGATGGTAGGCGTATTTGACCGGGTTTTTGAAACCGCGCCAGTATTCCGCGCAGAAAAACACAACACCAAACGCCATTTGAATGAGTATACATCCATGGATTTTGAGATGGGGTATATCGAAAGTTTTCAGGATATTATGGAAATGGAGACTGGATTTTTGCAGTATACAGTAGAACTCTTGGAAAAAGAATATGCAAAGGAATTAAGCCTGCTAGAGGTGAAGCTTCCGAAGGTGGATCAGATTCCCCGGGTACGCTTTGACGAGGCGAAAAGACTGGTTTCTGAGAAATATGACCGAAAGATCCGCAACCCCTATGATCTTGAGCCAGAAGAGGAGATGCTGATTGGTCAGTATTTTAAGGAGGAGTACGGGGCTGATTTTGTATTTGTGACGCATTACCCATCGAGAAAACGTCCATTTTATGCTATGGATGATCCGTCGGATCCGGCATATACCCTCAGTTTTGACCTGTTGTTTGGAGGGCTGGAAGTAACCACCGGAGGCCAGAGAATACATGATCTGGATATGTTGAAAGAAAAGATGGAGGCCCGGGGCATGACAGAGGAGGGGATGGAGCATTATCTTATGATCTTCAAACATGGTATGCCGCCCCACGGAGGACTGGGAATTGGTTTGGAACGGATCACAATGAAGCTTCTGGGAGAAGAGAATGTCAGAGAAACAACACTGTTTCCCCGTGACATGTCACGCCTGGAACCATAACAGACAGGCAGCCGGGTATATATATTTAGGAGGATTATTATGGCAAATATTATTTCAGATGAGACGATTGAATATGTGGGCATACTTGCCAAGCTGGAGCTTTCCGCAGAGGAAAAGGAACAGGCAAAGAAAGACATGGGAAGTATGCTGGATTATATAGACAAATTAAATGAACTGGACACAGAGGGTGTGGAGCCGATGTCTCACGTATTTCCGGTTCATAATGTGTTCCGGGAGGATGTTGTGACAAATGGGGACGACAGAGAGCAGATGCTAGCCAACGCCCCGCAGAAAAAAGAGGGGACCTATATGGTGCCGAAGACATTTGACTAATCCGTGGAAAGGAGAAAGCGGCCATGAGTATCATGAGTTTAACAGCAGTAGAACTTGGCAAAAAGATAAAGAGCGGTGAGATCGGAGTGGCAGAGGCGGCAAAAGCGGCTCTGGAAGAGACCCGAAGGCGTGAGGACCAAATCAACAGCTATGTGACAGTTTTGGATGAGAAAACTATTCTGGCACGGGCCGAAGAGGTTCAAAAGCAGATCGACAGCGGAGAACTGGACAGTCCTCTGGCGGGAGTGCCAACAGCGATAAAGGACAATATGTGTACCAAGGGAATTCTGACTACCTGTAGTTCAAAGATTTTAGAGAATTTTGTACCTTCCTACTCTGCTGAAGCGGTAAGGAATCTGGAAAAAGCAGGGGCGGTTATCATAGGAAAGACAAATATGGATGAGTTCGCCATGGGCAGTACCACGGAAACATCAGCATATGGAATCACGAGGAATCCGCACAATACAGATCACGTTCCGGGAGGGTCTTCTGGAGGTTCCTGTGCGGCGGTGGCGGCCTGGGAATGTTCCTACGCGCTGGGATCTGACACCGGCGGTTCCATCCGTCAGCCCAGTTCATTCTGCGGGGTGACAGGAATCAAGCCCACCTATGGCACTGTTTCCCGGTACGGACTGATCGCCTACGGCTCTTCTCTGGATCAGATCGGTCCCATCGCAAAGGACGTAACAGACTGTGCGACGATTCTGGAAGCGATATCTTCATATGACAAAAAGGACAGCACTTCCATCCAGCGGGAGGATCTTGATTTTACTTCTGCCCTTGTGGCAGACGTCAAGGGGATGAGGATCGGGATTCCCAGGGATTATTTTGGAGAGGGGCTAGATCCCCAGGTAAAAGCTGCGATAGAAAAGGCGGCGGGGGTTTTAGAGGAAAATGGGGCGCTCCTGGAGGAATTTGATCTGAGCCTTGTGGAATATGCAATCCCTGCCTATTATGTGATCGCCTCGGCGGAGGCAAGCTCAAACCTGTCCCGTTTTGACGGAGTAAAATACGGATACCGCACCGGGGATTACGAGGGACTCCACAATATGTACAAGAAGACCCGCTCGGAAGGATTTGGTCCGGAGGTCAAGCGCCGGATCATGCTGGGATCTTTCGTGCTCAGCAGCGGTTATTATGATGCATATTACCTGAAAGCGTTGCGGACCAAGGCATTGATCAAAAAAGCCTTTGACCAGGCATTTGAGAGATATGATATGATACTGGCACCGGCAGCTCCCACCACAGCGCCGAAGATCGGTGAGAGCCTGAGCGATCCCATCAAGATGTATCTGGGAGATATTTATACCATCTCGGTTAATCTGGCGGGACTTCCCGGGATCAGCCTTCCCTGTGGAAAAGACGACAAAGGGCTTCCCATCGGGATGCAGCTGATCGGGGACTGTTTTCAGGAGAAAAAGATCATTCGCGCGGCTTATACATTTGAGCAGAATCGTTCACGGGAACAATAAAAGGAGGGGAAATCATGGCAAAACAATATGAAACAGTGATCGGACTGGAAGTTCATGTAGAACTTGCCACAAAGACAAAGATATTCTGCGGTTGTACCACGGAGTTTGGCGGTGCACCCAATACACACACCTGTCCCGTCTGTACCGGCATGCCGGGATCTCTTCCTGTGTTAAATAAGCAGGTGGTGGAATATGCTATGGCGGTGGGACTTGCCACCAACTGTAAGATCACCCAGTACTGCAGATTTGACCGAAAAAATTATTTTTATCCGGATAACCCGCAAAACTATCAGATCTCCCAGCTTTATCTGCCGATCTGCCGAGACGGTCATGTGGATATAGAGACCCCGGCAGGAAAAAAATCCATTGGAATCCACGAGATTCATATGGAAGAGGATGCTGGAAAACTGGTGCATGACGACTGGGAAGATTGTTCTTTGGTAGATTTTAACCGTTCCGGTGTACCATTGATCGAGATCGTGTCAGAACCGGATATGAGAAGCGCTGAAGAGGTCATCGCCTATCTGGAAAAGCTTCGTATGACCATTCAGTATCTGGGGGCCTCAGACTGCAAGCTCAATGAGGGCTCCATGCGGGCGGATGTCAACCTTTCGGTCCGTGAGGCGGGCGCTTCCGAGTTTGGAACCCGTACCGAGATGAAGAACCTGAACTCCTTCAAGGCGATATCCAGAGCCATCGAGGGAGAGCGGGCGCGTCAGATCGAACTGATCGAGGAGGGCAAA
Organism: Eubacteriaceae bacterium; assembly: GCA_910575665.1. Classification (GTDB taxonomy): domain Bacteria; phylum Bacillota; class Clostridia; order Lachnospirales; family Lachnospiraceae; genus Eubacterium_F. Next base: position 3,650 of record CAJTFB010000028.1, on the reverse strand, counting down.
AAGGTTGTTCAGGAGACACGGCGCTGGGATGATAATAAGGAATATTCCTATGCGATGCGTTCCAAAGAGGATGCCCAGGACTACCGCTATTTTCCAGACCCGGACCTGGTGCCTGTCAGCATCAGTGATGCGTGGATCGCGGAGGTGAAGGCGCGCCAGCCGGAGCTTCAGGAAGAAAAAGCAGCACGATACAAGAAAGAGTTTGACATCCCCGAATACGACATCAATATTATTACCAGCTCAAAATGTCTGGCGGATATGTTTGAGGCGGCCACGGCGATCTGCCACAATGCAAAAAAGGTATCCAACTGGCTTATGGTAGAGACCATGCGCCTTTTAAAGGATAAGGAGATGGAACCGGAAGATATTACTTTTTCGCCTGAGAATCTGGCGGCGCTCATTCATTTGACCGATGAGAACGCCATCAACTCTACCGTGGCAAAGGAAGTATTTGAAAAAATGTTTTCTGAAAATATTGATGTGGAGCAGTATGTGGAGAAGAACGGTCTGAGGATGGTCAATGATGAGGGGGCGCTCCGGGAGAGGATAGAAAAAGTGATTGCTGAAAACCCACAATCAGTTTCGGATTATCAGGCAGGAAAGACCAAAGCCATCGGTTTCCTGGTGGGGCAGACCATGAAAGCGATGAAGGGTAAGGCAGATCCAGGAATGGTAAACCAGATCCTCAAAGAATTGCTGGATTAGTCTTTCGATTGTACAAGAAAGTTGTTGACGTAAAGCAGTTTCTAAGAGATAATAGTAGTAACAGTTGGGGATAATATATGTAGAACCCAGAATCTATTCATTTGGATGTTAGATAATATTTAGAATGCTGTTTTAGGAGACAAAGGGGGACTAGTCATGATTGAGATGAGAAGAGAAAAGAGATGGCCGGCGAAGTTAGAGCTGGAGATTTCTTCATTGTTTAAACAGGATAATGTAAAGGTAGAAAATATCAATGCGCCGATCCAGGTGTTTGATGTTTCTAAGGTGGGGATCGGCTTTAAGACCAAAAGCGTTCTGCCGGTTGGATATTATTTTAATGCCAGGCTTGTCCTATGTGATAGTGGTGCGTTGAATTGTGTGGTGCGGATCGTGCGTCAGCAGGAGATGGAGGATTATAATATCTATGGCTGTGAGATCGTGGGAACGGCATCCATTATGGATTATGTCTTTAATGATTATGCGGCTACGTTGAGTTAGTGGGGCAGTGCTGGTGTGCTGACACGTTAATATCTGATTTCTAAAAACATGGGCGGTCCGGCAGAGTCGGGAGTCCATGTTTTGTCAGTTTGAAAATATATCAGGGAGTGTGAAAAATGCAGAAAATTGAAATAAAATATTTAGGTCCTATAAGAGAATTAGAGATGCAGATAAAAGATTTTAATTTACTTATTGGTGAACAGGCAACTGGGAAAAGTACAGTGGCAAAGGCAACATATTTTTTTAGAATGATAAAAGCTACTATAACGGATTATCTTTGTCAGTTATATGATGACGCTCTATATAATGGAAATGATGTTAGTGGCGGATTTAAAAAAGTTATAAAAAAGGAACTGAAATCAATTTTTATTTCATTATTTGGTTTTAGCTGGGATTTGGATCAACGCTTGTATTTAAAATATGAATACGCAGATGATATTTCCATTAAAGTAGATTTGAATGGACCTGCAAAAAGAAAATATATAAGTGTCTCATATTCTCAAAAATTAACCCAGGAAATAAAGAGGTTAGAAAAAGATGCTTTAAACCTGTATCATCAAAAACCAGATGCTAATGTCAGCCTTTCTTACGCAAGTAAAGAACGATTGAGAAACTATGATAATTTTAGAAACAATGTTAATAAAATATTTGATGATTATAAAGAAACTTATTATATTCCGGCTGGAAGAAGTATGATTACCTTGCTGGTTAATAATCGTTCATTAATTGAGAATGAAAATTTGGATTTAATATCACGGGAGTTTATGCGGATTATTGACAATATTCATGGGGCATTTACTGATGGAATTCGAAATGTTCATAAACGTTATCCTGATGGGGAAAGAAAGTTTGATGTTGGAAAAATATCTGAAATGTTAATCTCTGATTTGAAAGGTGACTATCAATATAATGCGGGAAAAGAATATATCATTGCAAAGGATAAAGAATTGCATAATGAAAAAATACCAATTAACTTTGCATCATCGGGGCAGCAGGAAGTTTTGTGGCTGCTCAATCAACTATATATTTTGATGTTAAAAAAGGAGAAAGCATTTGTAATTATAGAGGAACCAGAAGCTCACTTGTATCCAAATCTGCAGAATAAGGTGGTTGAATTTATTGCTTATTTTGCGAATGTGAACGAAAGTTCTATTATGGTTACAACGCATAGTCCGTATGTATTGACTTCTGTAAATGCATTATATTGTGCAGGAAAAACAATTCAGGAATTTCCTGATCTGAAAAAGAAAGTGTATGATATAATTGGAAATGGATGTGAGATTTTTCCAGACAAAGTTATGGCGTTAAAAATAGAAAAGGATACAAGTATACAAAATTTAATTAACGATGAATATGGTGAACTTAATACGGAAATGATTGACGAAATTTCAGATAGAGTAAATGAGAAATACACAGAATTGTTTTACCTTTTAACTGAAAAAGAATAACGAGAGGAGCAAAATGATGAGGAAAGAAGAGAAAGATAAAAGGATGGCATCTGTTCCGTTATGTACATTGGCATTTGGAAAGTATAATGATTCCTTTGAGCATCTTAATATAGGTGAGAAAAAGACCTTAAGGATACAAAATCGGATAAAAATTCTTTTATGCCGGTAAAAGTAGTTGATGAACAAGTATTTTTAACAAAGCCTGATGGAAAACTGATTCCTAATATTCAAGGTCAGCGTAAATGCGATTTTCTAATATATTGTCAAAGTAAGTCACAGTCATGTTTTATTGAACTTAAAGGGGAAAACATTTCAATTAAAGAAGGGTATAATCCCTATAATCAAATTAGTGATACGGTGGATTATTTAAAAAAGGAAGAGCAATTAAAAGGTTTAGTAGATCATAGGGTTGAAAAGCATGCATTTATTGTTTCACCAGGGCGTCAAAAACTTCCCAAAGGAATAGAATCTAAGGAAAGATTTCTTTGGCAGAAACTTATACAAAAAGGAGAGAATAAGAAGAAAATAGAAGATCTTATTCATTATGTAAAAGTGACGAAATCAGATCGATATAGTAATAATGGACAAATCATTTGTTCTACCAGATCACCTATAGAAATTCCATTTGGTAATAGGGAGTGAAAATTTTTCTTTGTCTGAATGATTCTGTGCCATCTTCTTTGAAGAACTATCTGAGCGGGAAGTCGGGTTGCGGTTAGGCGTGACACAGAGCGTTGTAAACAAGCGCAAAGCCAAAATCCTTGCAAAGCTGAGGAAGATAATCGGGCTATAAACTTCAACTGCAAGCCTTAGCCCAAAGACTTCAAATTATTTCTATATTCCTGCATCTCCCGAGAGTTTGAAATTTTCTCTGTAAATTCAGTTCTTCTATGATAATGATTTGAAAGGACGGACGACCACACTGGTTTTCCGTCCTTCTTTACTATAATTCCTACAATAATTTCTGTCAATAACGAATACTGGGGAAATCTTAATCTG
>CAJTFB010000027.1 GCA_910575665.1 Eubacteriaceae bacterium | reverse complement strand
CAGCAGCCAGTTTCATCTCAAAAGAGTATTTTGAATGTTGTCCCATGAAATATGCTCCTCCTTACAGCGACAGTTTTATTATTTTGTCTGTCTACTATAAGGGGAGCATATCAGTTCACCTATTATTATCGGCTTTCTTTATTCCAAATTTATGGAGGCAGAGAGAAAAAGATGCAGCATCGAGTTTGATGTAAAAATTGATAAGATGATATGTCGTATTCCACAATATAAAATCGTAGAGATTCTGGGTATATTATTGGATAACGCCATAGAAGCAGTTTCGAACCAGGATTCAAAGGGGATTTATGTAAAGGTTAATGAAGCAGCAAATTCAATATATATTGTAGTGAAAAATGATTCGGAAATTATTTCGAGACAAGAGTTTGTTAAGTTTACTCAGCCTGGTTATTCAACAAAAGGGAAAGGTCGAGGAACTGGTTTGGCGAAATTGGTTGACATGCTAAAAGAGCACGATTGTGAACTTAATATTTATTTTGAGAAAAATGAAAATACTCGTATTGTATTTATGATTCATATCACAGAATAAAGTTGGAAGTGGCGCCACTAAAGTGAAATTATTTTTCTTTTGGTTCTTCTGGATATTTTAGTTCACCGAATAAAAGCAAGCTCATTTTCGTCCAATGAAGGAATCCTCCGAAGACGATACATAGATTGCATGCTTTAAATAACCAGGACTTTGCAATTTGTTTCATGAATTACACCTCCTTTTTTGTATTTTTGCCGCAATAAGTTGTAACGTTTGCAGCTGAATTATCCAAAAACCAGTGATGATATACTGGTTGCTTGGTACAATAAACATGATCACGGCATACAATGTGATCATGGCAAATGCCTGACGTTTGGACTTCTTGATCCGAATACCATTAGGTATGGGGCGGTAGATGGAGACGACAGGGGCATAAAGATAGTTGATAATTACACAGACTAAGAGCAATATAAAGTATACTTGTCTTGGCAGTGCGATATTAGAAAGCTGGCATATCCCAAGGTAAAAAATGAGAAATGACACAAGTAGGCAGCTGAGATAGTGCTTCAAATGTAATCCTCCTGTACAGGTTCTGAGTATGAGCAATACGATGATAGCGACGAAATACTGGGAGATATGATGTGTTTTCGCAAAAAACAAGCCCATAATAAAAAGTTTGCTTATTTCTGACAGTATACTTAATAAAGTATAACGAATTTGTTCAATCTGATAATCCGTGTAGCCAAAATTGGCTTGTAAATAATCTTTCATCATCGTTCCATACCTCCAGCAAAGATTCTATCAAAAAAAGAACGGTAAAAAAGGATATATTAATTAAGTGGGAGTTTGTCGCAATAAAAGCAAAATATTTGCCAAACTCTGTTACTTTAAAGGAGTTCAATTGTTAAAATACATCATTTAGTTATATATTAAAGGAAGTGTTCGAAGTGAAGGAAATCCTTATATTAGAAGATAAAAAGCAAACAAGATTGGCTTTGATTCAGATGGTAAAAGAAGTAGATTCGAGTGCGATGATTTATGCTTTTGCAGAAGAAGAGAAGGCATATGCAGTTGCCATGAAGAAAACCATTGACCTGTTTCTTTTGGATATTATTCTTCATCCGGAAATTACGGGAGACCAGTCTGGTGCAGATTTTGCACAAAATATAAGAACGATTGAAAAATATACCTTTACACCGATTGTTATTCTTACTTCTTTATACGATCCTAAAATGTGTATGTATTCTTCGGTTCATTGTTATCGATTTATTGAGAAGCCTTTTGATAGAGAAAAGGTGATAGATACGATTCGGGAGGCCATGAAATTTCAAACTCCGGGCAAGCGGAACCAGAATATTATTTTTCATGTGGATGGGTTGTTGCAAATGGTCCCTATTAGAGAAATCATTTATATCCAAAGCAAAGACCACAAATTATATATAACAACCATTGATGATTATTTTTCTATTCCGTATAAATCTTGTAATGCTATACTCAAAGAGCTGGATTGTGAAGATTTTGTAAAATGTAACCGAGGTACTATCGTAAATATGTCTTACATAAAGAAGGTTGATACTGTGAATCGCTATATTTACTTGAGAGGGTGTAAGGATGTGTTAGATCTTGGCTCAATCATGATAAAATCTTTTATGCATCAATTAAAAAAATGACGAAGATTAATGATTCATATAACAGGAGGTCAAAATGAAAAAATAGGTTAATAATTATATACAAATTTTGTTTACATTTTCCAATTTATCCGTTATTATGAAATTAATGCAGCACTTAAAAAGAAGAGAGGTGGTTTATCCGGGAAGTCAAGATTTTATTTTATTCACAGAATGTTATGGAGAAGTAACATAGTTGAATAATGAAGTATTGGAGGTAATAAGAAAAATGAAAAAAATTATGAAGTTTGCAGCGTTGACGTTTTGTGCTATGTTCTTTTGTGTATTCAGTTTTCATACAGCACTGGCAAATAGCACAGAAGTAATTAAGAATGGTGACATTGAGAACGGACTAACAGACTGGACTGGACAGTATGGTTCTACACTGAGTCTGGCCTATTATACCAAGGTAAGCGGAAATCTGGGATTAAAAGCATCCAGCAGAACGTGTACCTCGGCAGGACCATCTCAGGATATTACCGGAAGGATACAAGCCGGTAAAACCTATAACGTATCGGCAAAAGTTCAGTACAGACAGGATGAGAGCGATACAAACAGCGTGAATTATCCGGCAGAAAAAACATTTCTTATGACGCTCCGTTATGGTGACGGAACTTATGTCAATATCGGAAATGTAACAGCGAAAAAAGGTGAGTGGGGAACCATCAAGGGAACCTATACCGTTCCAGCGAACGCTAATTTATCTAATGTAACAGTTTTTATTGAAACTCCATTTGTAACAAATCCGGCACCAGCCAATGATCTGATGACTTTTTATGTGGATGATGTTTCCATGAAAGAAGTTGTGTCAGTCATTGAAAATGGCGGTTTTGAAAATGGTTACGATAAGTGGACAACCATTGGAGGAGCGACACTGAATCTTGGATATGTTACAAAGTTTAGCGGCAACCACTCCATGCAGGCAAAGGATCGTAAGGCAACAGCTGCTGGTCCTCTGCAGGATATCACCGGAAAGGTTCAAAAGGGGCAGAAGTACAAAGTAAGTGCAAGATTTTATTTTACAGAGGGAAGCAGAGCACAGCAGACCTTTAATATCTGCATCAAAAGTGGAAGTAAAATAAGTATTATGGCAGGTGCAAACGTGTCCAAGGGGAATTGGGGACTTGTAGAAGGAACCTATACCATTCCAGCAGATGCTGATCTGTCCAGCACAAAAGTATTTGTGGAAACTGCCTTTAAGAGCAGCCCGGCTGCGGATGATCTGATTCCATTCTATGTAGATGATATATCTATGACTGCTGCAGGCTCAGATACTGGCAAAGATGAGACGGTGGATCCGAACTATTCAAAACCAAAATCATTTATTGATGCAAATTACAACACACCGGCAGATTTTGACCAGAAAAAAGCAGGAGTTACATATGGAGAAATCAAGACTGTTGAATATTATTCCTACGTTGCAGAGATGAACCGAAAGGCTACTGTAATTCTTCCACCAAAATATAATCCGTCTAAGAAATATCCGGTATTATATCTTCTTCATGGAATCGGCGGAAGCGAGATCGAATGGCTGGATGGAAAGCCAAATGAGATTGTGAGCAATATGATAGCTGCGGGAACTGCAAAAGAGATGATCATGGTACTTCCAAATCAGTGTGTACGGCATAAAAATGAAGCACATCCGGCTCATCTGTCACTGGAGCAGTTTGCGATGTATAATCGTATGCTGGATGACCTGAAAACCAGCCTGATCCCATACATCGAGAAAAACTATTCTGTTAAACCAGGACGTGATAACAGAGCGATTGCAGGTTTATCAATGGGAGGACGTAACGCAATCTACATTGGTGTGAAAATGGTGAATGATTTTGCCTACACAGGTGCCTTCTGTCCGGCAGTAGGAGTGTTGCCATATTGGAGAGAGGATGGACTTCTTACAACGAAGACACTGACAGTACCACAAGAGTACAGAAAAAATACGTTGTATATGATTGTTGAAGGTGATGGAGATACGATTGTCGGCGACAGCCCGAAGCAGTACAGTACAACTTTGAAAAATAATGGCTTTGACCACATTTATTATAACTGGCCCGGAGGTCACTGGTGGGGACCATGGAAAAACGGATTGTATAATTTTGCAAGAAGAATTTTCCAGTAGATAGAGACGCGAACTACCTCCTAAGTGCTGTGTAAAAAATCAAGATGGGGCTGTTGGGAAATGAGAGCTCTAAAACAGGGAGAGTGTACTCAAAATAAGGGACACTCTCCTTGTCTTATGTAAAAAAAGGTAATTATTGATTATGGAATAAGAAGACTAGAGTTGCTATCTTACCAGTGTCGAAAAATGTCGAAAAATGCGATATTTTTTCAAGGTAAAAAACGTCTCCAATATATACTTTATTTAAAAAATATAATATAATGAAGAAAAATTACAAAAAAGAAAAAATGGAAGATGAAAGGAAAAGATACACGAGTGAACGCCAAAGGAGAGAGGCCATATGAGAAATGTGATCATGCAGGGGACAGGAGCGTATATTCCAGATAACAAGGTTTATAACAGCGAATTGGATGAACACTTTGAGGCAATGGGGCTGAGTGCCCACAATCTGATGGAACATCTGGGAAGAAGGAAACGATATTTTATTTCTGAGGGGGAAAATGCAATTTCGATGTCCCAAAATGCCATAAATAATTGCGCAGAGAAAAACAACGTAGATTTAGAACAAATAGAGATGCTATTATTTTGTTCCGACACGCCAGAATATGTATCACCTTCTAATGCCTTGAAGTTGGTGGGATTATATGGAGAAAAACTGAAAAATGTAAAGGTTGCATTTGATATCAACTCCAATTGTACGGGAATGATACAAGGACTTGATATCGTGCACAAATATATGCTACATAGTGATATCAAAAAGGCGTTGGTGATCGGTTGCTTTTGTATATCCCCCATCACCTTATGGTCAGATACGGTGGTTTATGCGAATTTTGCAGATGCCGCAGCTTGCGTTGTGGTATCAGCAGAGGATGAAGAGGAGAAAAGGGGATTTATCGATACAGAAGTGTATATCGATGCGGGATATCACCAATATGTCACGTATCCAAAATGTGGAATGTCCAAAGTTCCGCTGAAATCCGTTCAGCCAAATGAAAAGAGATTGGAATGGACTCCCTTTTCCATGGATTTTTTACCAGAGTATTGGGCAAAGCAGATCCAGGTAGTATTGGAACGTAATTCTCTGAAAGCGGAGGATATTGACTATTATGTTTTCTCCCAGTTGAGTGATGATTATAATATGAAGACTTTGCAGATCTTAGGAGTTGAAGAAGGTAAATATCACTTTGTGGGCAAGGAATACGGGTATACAGGGAATACTTGTCCGATTTTGTGTTTGAATCGTATGTGGGATACATATGCTAAAAAGGGTAATAAAATTATATTTTGTACCATAGGTGCGGGCTTTGCCATTATCGTGCAATTATATCAATTTTAGAATAACAGGAGGTTAGGATGAATGGAGACAAAAAGATTGACAGCTTTGGATGTTTATATTAATAAAGTTTATACGATTGTTCTTTTGACAGTGCCTGGGGCGTGCCAGGCAGCAGGGATATTGTATACCCTTGAAAAAATCATCGGTTTATTCCCCACAGTAAACTGGCCGATGCTGATTATTTTTGACATTACGTGTTTGTTATATCTTGCCATCGGGATTTTTTTCGTTAAGACCGGATACGATGGGAAAATAGTAATTCCCCAGAAGCTAAAGCAATGTAAAATATATCTTGTTATTATTATGTTTACCCAGTTTAATTTTATCCTTTATATGATCCCATCCACCGAATTTTGGGCGTTTGCATTTTTGTTTACCGTGGCGACGGCGCTGTTTTTAGACAGCAGAATGGTTGCCGTTACAAGTGCAGAGATCGCACTTTCCCTGATCGTCTCCTGGATTTTGCGGGCAGATACATTACTTCCGGCAAAAGATGCACTGTTTGTGCCCAATGTAGTTAACCGCTGTGTTTGTGTCGTGCTGTCGTTGTTATTTATATGGCTGCTTACATGGCTTGCCCAGTGTTTTCTGGTAAATGCGAAAAAGGATGAAATGGAAAAAAATAATGAACGGGTTCAGAATATGTTACATTCTGTTTCTGGTCTGTCGGAGCAGTTAGTGAAAGCCGTTGATGTATTGCAGACAATAACATTGAATGAAAGTTCATCCTCGGAAGAATTGTCCGCGACGAGTGAACAACTGCTTTCGAACAATACGGCATTGCGGGGAAAAAGTGAAGAGAGCATTGTAAATCTGAATGAACTTCAGCAGTGGGAGACTCTTGTGAGCAGACACGTCACAGAGGTAGAGAATAGTTCCAGAGAATTGCTGGAGAAGTCAAGAGTCAATGAGCAGCGTCTCCATTCCCTGAAAGAGATCAACGCAGAAGTTTCAGAGTCCATGAACAGTACGAACCATGTTGCCATAAAATTATCAGAAGCTGTTGAGGAAATAGGAGTCACGCTGAATATCATTGGTGAAATTTCTTCCTCTACGAATCTTCTGGCGTTAAATGCTTCTATCGAGGCGGCAAGAGCCGGTGAAGCGGGAAAGGGTTTCGCTGTTGTTGCAACCCAGGTTGGGCAGTTGGCAAATAATACAAAAGAATCATTAGAGCAGGTGGCAAAAGTAATCGCAAATGTACAGCAAAATGTATCGGATATGAAAATGTATGTAGAGGAAAATGCGGATAAGTTAGAGAAGCAGAACGAGTATTTCAATGAAGTTTTTGCCGGAGTTCGGGATATGATTGATGTTCTGCATACATCCATAGAGAATATTGATTCCATGGGCGAAGCCCACAATCAGCAGTCAGATGTAATCAGAAACACTGTGGAGATCAATGAACATATTGCAGAAAGCATCAAACAGGAAAATACAGAGTTTTGTAGTATTAATGAAATGGTAGAAACTAATTCAAAGGATATTGTGGAGATGACGGAACAGGTTGCGGTATTGAATCAGATGGCGGAGCAGATCAATGATCTGTTAGCGCAGAAATAGCCCAATCATACTGATTCGATGAACCCATTTGAATTCTGTTGTCTTCTGCACCAGCTTAAGAAAAACTTTTTCGATATGCTCTGGGTGACATGCCAGTGTGCTTTTTGAACTGGCGGCTGAAGTGCTCAACGTTCTTATAACCACAGTTTTGGGCGATGGTCTGAATTAAGACAGAGCTGTGTTGTAAATAATCTTTTGCCAAATCCAGACGCATCTGGATTACATCATCCATGCAGGTGATACCAAAGGTGTCCCGGTACAGGGTATGTAAGTATCCTGTGCTCATATGAAGAGAATCTGCCATATAAGGAATGGTCCAGTCAAAACCTGGATCATTTTTTATATTCAGGCGCAGGGACAGCAGATTTTTGATTTGTGTGTTTTCCGACCGGAAGGAAAGGGATTCCTCAAGTTTGGAAAACATTAGCTCAAACAGGGTGAGGATGGTTTTGGTTTTGTATTTATTATAGTAAAAATTTTCCGAGGCAAGCTGCTTAAATAAATGATGGATAAAGCTAAATTCCTTGATCTCAAAAGGGATACAGGTGGGGACTTTTCCATCACAGATAAATTTTTCGTCGGTATAAAAACGGATCCAGTCATTTTTAAAATAACTTTCGTGGCCGCCGTAGTGAAGTGGCACATAGGGTGGATATAATATAGCGCTTTTCGGAGGCATGATATATTTTTTATCCTCTATGATAAAAAAAGCCGGGGTATGTGTCATAAGCAGAAGCCACCAGTCCCGTGTCTGGTCATCCTCATAATAGACAAAATTGTTTTCATGGGTTGTATTATACTGTACATATATAATATCAATCACGGCAGGGCCTCCTTTGCATCATATTGGTCAGATATAACAATATATCAAATTATATTTTATTATATATCATGGCATGTCAATTTTCAATCGTTTATAATGAAGAAAAGGATTCTGGATCATGAAAGGAATAACTACAGAAGTAGAATGATGAAAAGGGGTGGTAAAATGAGAGCAAAAGTGTCAAAAAAAATGAAACAGATCATGGCTTATCTCTTACTATTTGCTTTGGCCAGTGGAATGTTTCCGTTACATATGAAGGCAGCCCAGAGTGTGGGAGTGTCAGCGGAAGCTGCATTTGAGCAGCTATTGTTACCTTATTATATGTCGGAGCGGGATATCCTTCCCATGCAGCTGGGGGATGCGAAGATCCGCTGGACAGCGGATCAGGAGATCATAGATGTTTCCACGGGAAAGATCGCAGCTCCAGAGCAGAGCATCACAGAGGTAAATCTAGAAGCGGAAATCACATTGGCAGATAACAGCACAAAGAAAAAGAACTTTTCTGTGCAGGTGCTTCCCAAGGGTTCTGGATATGTCTTAGGATATACCAGGGAAGAAGATGACTCGATCAAGAGAAATGGAAAGGTTCATGGCATGTATCAATCAGCTGTGACAGACAGTCTTCATCTAGGATATAGCGGGGATGGAAAGACTTTTGAAGCTCTAAACCACAATACGGGGGTGCTGTTTGCTAAAAATGAGGGGGAAAAGACCAAGGTGCTGAAACAGCCTTATATTTTCCGAAGGAAGGATGGAAGTTTTGGCGTTCTTGCCCTTCGCATGGATGAGGGGGGAGAAGCCAGCGACCAGAAGGGAAAAGTTCTGTTTTTTACTTCAAATGACCTTATTTCTTATGAAGAAAAGGGGCTTATTACATTAAGTGAGGAAGATTCTGTCCAGGATCCAGCATGTGTGTACGACAAGGTTTCCGATACCTACTATATTACATGGACCTGCGGGGAGACGGGGACTGGATATGTGAACCAGACGGCAGATTTTGTGACGATTCAGGAAAAAGAAGAGGCTGCGCCCATCAAAAAAGAGGTTGTGGATTCAGGGATAACCTATGCCATTGAAGGCAATGTGATTCCAGTTACACCGGAAGAAGCAAAAAGGATCGAGGACAAATTAAAACCTATTGTGAATACGGCAGTGGAAAGTGCAAATGTCCAGACTGAGCCTGGTAAGGCGGTAGACTTATCCGGGGTGAAGGTGAAGGCGCACTATTCGGATGGGTCTGAGGCAGAAAAGAGTGTGACATGGGACGAGAGCGATCTTGCTAAGGTTGACTTTTATAAAGAAGGAACTTATGAAGTTAGAGGAACGATACGACAGCTTTCCGACCGGATTTCAGAGGCAGGCAATTATCCTTATATTGCGGGAAGAGCGGACCCCAACGTGATAAAATTCAACGGGAAATATTATTTTATCGCTACCAACGAACAAGGAAGCGGAAATGTGAATTTATACATGCGGGAATCCGATACAGTGGCAGGACTGAATGAGGCGGAGGATCATCTGGTGTATGATGAGGCAAAAGGAGCGGAGGGAAATATTGTTTCAAAAGATAAACACTGGGCTCCTGAGCTGCATGAGATCGATGGTGAATTGTACATGTTCTTTGCTTCCAATATTGGCACAGGATGGGATGTACAGAGCGTTATCATGAAACTGCGTACAGGTGGGGACCCGATAAATTATGACGACTGGGAAGCTCCCAGCCGCTATCTGGATCATAACGGGAAAGTGTTAAATACGATGTATGGTGGCATTACTCTTGATATGACGCATTTTTCCTACAATGACAGACATTATGTGGTCTGGTCACAGAGAAATTTCGGGAAAAATGGCGGGACTGCGGACCTGTGGATCGGTGAGACGACGGCAGAGGACCCAGGGCGCCTGATCAGTAAGCCGGTCATGATCGTACCCTGCGAATACAGCTGGGAGAGAAATCATACATTTGTAAACGAAGGATCTTTTGTTATTATGACAAAAGATAAATTATATCTTACCTATTCTGGAGGCGCCACGGATGAGACCTATTGTGTAGGAATGACTCAGATTGAATTATCGGAGGAGGTGGATTTTTTGGACGCGGCTTCCTGGAAAAAGACAAATTATCCGATATTGACTGGTTTGTCTTCCAGGGGACAGGATATCTATCATGGTCCAGGGCACAATTCCTATGTGACAGATGAGGATGGAAACCTAATCAACATGTTCCACGCCAGACCGGGAGACGGAGGTGCTTTCCAGAGAGATACGTTCCTGCGCATCGTTCATTTTGGCGCGGATGGAGAACCTGTTTTGGATTTGGAGGAAGAGGCTGAGATTCTTCCAGAAAATAAAAGTGTTATGATGACCGTTGTTGTGGAGAAGAAACAGAGTGTGCCGGAACCGCAGCCCGGTGTTGATAATAGTCAGAATACAGAGGGAAATAACAGTCAGAATACCCAGGATACAAACATGGTGCCAACCACAGATGGTACGAAAAACAAGTTAAAGACAGGATCTTTATTTGAAGCTGGCGGCATGCGGTATAAAGTAACGGGAAGTAAGACTGCAGAGTTTATTAAACCAATAAAAAAGACAAATTCTAAAATTAGTATCCCGACAGAGGTGTCCTGCTCTGGGCAAAAGCTAAAGGTGACCAGTATAGCCTCAAAGGCATGCCTTAACAACAAAAACCTGAAACGCGTTACGATTGGTACGTCTGTTACCAGGATTGGAACGAAGGCATTCCAAGGTTGCAGGAAGTTAAAAACGGTTCACTTGAAGTCATCTCAGGTGAAGAAGATCGGTTCATCTGCTTTTAAAAATATCTATAAGAAGGCAGTGATAAAGGTGCCGGGGAAAAAACTTAAATTTTATAAGAAGTTATTTAAAGGAAAAGGACTATCTAAAGCAGCAGTTATAAAAAAATGATAGTTGGCAGCGGTGTCAGGAAATCAATTCTGGCGCCGCTTTTGATTTGCGGGAGTCCTAGAGTTTATTGACAAGGATGTGCCAAAACGATAAAATAGAAGGAGAAGTTTATACGGGACCATGTAGGAGGTGCGCAGGATGAAAGTATTCCTGGTGGAAGATGAAATTATTATGCGTGAGGGGATTCGGAATAATATCGACTGGGAGAAGGAAGGGTTTGAGTTTGTCGGCGAGGCAAGTGATGGTGAGCTGGCATACCCTTTGATCCAGGATTCCAAACCGGATATATTGATCACAGATATTCGGATGCCATTTATGGATGGATTGGAACTGAGCCGGCGGGTGAAACAAGAAATGCCTGACATAAAGATTATTGTTTTAAGCGGCTACGATGAATTTGAATACGCCAGAGAGGGGATTCGTATTGGAATTACCGAATATCTGCTGAAACCTATTGATGGAAACAAGCTTCTTGAGGCGGTCAAGAGAGTGGCTCAGCTGATTCGGTCAGAACGGGGATCACAACTGGAATTAAAAACAGGAAAAGAGCAGGATTTCGGTATAAACAACCAGGTGAAAGAAGAGGGAGCGGCGGTGCAGCATTCCTCTGCGAGACAGGAGGCAGAGCTGGGAATTCTGGAAGTGGGGAAGCTGGACCGGCGGGTTGCAGAGAGATTTTTGAAAACCGGTTTAAAAAGCGAAGTGTCTGATTTTATAGATGATTATTTTTCCAGTTTTGGCATAAACAACATTCAGTCTCTCCTGTTCCGACAGTACGTAACCACAGATATGTATTTTACAGCGGTATCCATGCTGGAGGGACTGGGCTATGAAAATGGTGAACTGGCAAAACACTGTGGAGAGATCAGGGATATCAATAAGGTACTTTCTTCGGTGGAATCTAATAAGGAGTATCTGAAAAAAGTTCTGACGACAGCCATTGATTTGCGGGAAGCCGTTTCCCGGAAAAAATATCACTCGCTTTTAGAAGAGGCGAAAAGTTATATTCAACAGCACTACGATGATGTAAATATTTCTCTGAATTCGGTGGCAGCCAGCGTAAATCTGAGCCCCAATCATTTCAGCAGTATTTTCAGTCAGGAGATGGGAAAGACATTTGTTGAATACCTGACCTCTGTGCGCATGGAAAAGGCAAAAGAGCTGCTGCGTACATCCTCTTTGAAGTCCGCAGAGATTGCCTATGCTGTGGGGTATAAAGACGCACACTACTTTAGTTATCTGTTTAAAAAGAACCAGGACTGCACGCCAAAGGAATATCGCCAGCGGGCCTAATATATGGCTGTGGAGTTATTCTGGCGGTGTAATTGTTTGAAAAAAGGAGGTAATCGTGGGCAAAAAAAGGGGTTCCCTACTGCAGAAGCGGCTTTACATGCTTTCACTTGTGTGTTTGATTCCGCTTATCGTGATGATTCTTTATCTGCTGTTTCTGATCAACCGTTTTTCCAACCGGTACGATGATGTGGCGGACAATTTTAGTGTGGCAAATGCCTATAGTATAAATTTCAAAGAAAAGATGGACTATACTATGTACATAATCGTGGTGAACCGGGGGCGTGTAGAGGGGATCACAGGGACAGAACCTCCCCATATTATGATCCAAAAGGCACGTCAGGATTTTTGGACTCTATACCGCCACGCAGATTCTGAGTATGCCAAGAGTCAAATTAGTGGAATCTTGAAGTGTCTGAATACGCTGGATGACCGAATCAAGGAGATCGAGGAAGATGTGCTGGTCAGTGGCGCTTATGATAAAAATATGGAGCGTCTGGATCTGAATATCCGCGTATTGACGGAGCTGATTCAGGAAAGGATCCAGGAATATATCTATTTTGAGACGAGCAAGCTGGATGGACTCCGGGAAGGCATCCGTACAGATGTACGGACTGCACTCCGCACAAGTATATTTGTATTTACTGCGATTCTTTTTGGAGTGGTTATGTTCAGCCGGAAGATCATGATCAGTATCACAGAACCTATCCGCAGATTATCCGCTGTTACCAAACTGGCGGGAAGTGGTGATTTTGATGTCCGGGCCCAGGAGGACAGCGGCGACGAACTGGCTGTGCTCAATGCCAGTTTTAATCAGATGGTAGAGAAGATTGGACAGCTGGTAGAACACATTCGTCTGGAACAGATCACGCTGCGCCAGACGGAGTTAAAAGTTCTGCAGGCACAGATCAATCCGCACTTTTTATATAACACACTGGATAGTATCATCTGGCTGGCGGAGGCTGGAAAGAATGAACAGGTGGTGCAGATGGTTTCGGCGCTGTCAGATTTTTTTCGTACTACGTTGAGCAAAGGCCGGGTTTATATCACTCTTCATGAGGAGGAGACACACATACGCAGTTATCTGCAGATCCAGAAATTCCGTTATCGTGATATCTTAGAGTATGAGATAGATATTCCCAGGAGAATATGGCAGTATCCGATTCTAAAATTAACCCTTCAGCCTCTGGTTGAGAATGCTTTGTATCATGGCATAAAAAATAAGAGAGGTGTGGGTCATATTTATGTGATTGCCAGAGAAGAAGAGGATCAGATCCTGTTTTATGTCCGGGATGATGGAATTGGCATGAAGCCAGATAAGCTCAGTCATGTGCGCACACGGATCAGCCAGGGACAGACCGAGCGGGGAGGAGATTCTTCGGGTTTTGGTCTGGTTAACGTGAACCAGAGGCTGAAGTTAAATTATGGTGAGGAATACGGCTTAAAAATTGAGAGTGTATATGGAGAAGGAACCGAGGTAATGGCCGTGATACCGAAGGGTCGTAAAATATTCAACTAAAATCGTAAAAAAAAAAACTGAATTTTTGTGGAAATTTACCTAAACATGTGTTATGATATTAACATCAAGTAATGGGGTAGACAGTTTAAAAAAACTGTCTCCTACAAAAAAATAATGCAGAAATGCAGAAAAAACTGGAGGTTTTTGTATGAAAAAGAAAATTCTTTCTTTGTTACTCGTAGTGTGCCTCGGCTTATCACTGGTAGGCTGTGGAGGAAATGATGCAGGAACTACTCAGAGCGATGATAATTCCGGCAGCAGCAGTAGCAGCAATGAGGGAGACAGCAGCACAAGCAGCGGCGGAGAACTCATTAAAGTTGGTATCATCAACAACGATTCAAATGAGTCTGGCTATCGTACTGCTAACAACAAGGATCTGAAGGCTAAGTTCACGAAGGAGAATGGATACGATGCTTCTTTCTTCTACAGCAATAAGAACGACGAGCAGATCGCAGCAGCACAGAAGTTTATCCAGGACGGCGTAAATTACATCCTTCTTTCCGCAGCAAACAAAGCTGGTTGGGATTCTGTTTTACAGGATGCAAAAACAGAAGGCGTACAGGTGATTCTTTTTGACCGTACTATTGACGCAAAAGACGATCTCTATGTAGCTTCTATCGTATCCGATATGGAAAAAGAAGGTGAGACCGCTGTTAACTGGCTGAGAGACCAGAAACTGAAAGAGTACAATATCATTCATCTTCAGGGAGAGATGGGAACTGCAGCACAGGTAGGACGTTCCGGTGCCCTGGATAAAGCAGTTGAGACTGACAAGTGGAACCTGGTTACACAGCAGACAGCTGAGTGGAACGCAGAGAAAGCACAGCAGATTGTTCAGTCTGTAATCGACTCTAAAAAGGAATTTAACGTAATCTACGCTGAGAACGACGATATGGCTAAGGGTGCTGTAGCTGCTCTTGACAAAGCTAATATCTCTCATGGTGTTGGCAAAGATGTCGTAATCATGGGCTTTGACTGTAATAAATGGGCTCTGAAAGAGCTGAAAGAAAAGAACTGGAACTACGATGGACAGTGTAATCCATTCCAGGCTCAGTACATCGATGATGTTATCAAGAAACTTGAGGCTGGCAAAACTCTTACTGAGAAAACTATCATTCTTGATGAAAAAGGCTTCGATGCAAATGAAATTACAGACGAAGATATTGAGAAGTATGGTATTGGTGGCTGATTAGTCAGGTGATACAAGTAAAAAATAATAATTATTAAGGAAGTGCAGTGCAGCAGGAAATTATCTCTGCACCGCACTTTCTTTATTAAAATGACAAATTTGGGAGGTGAACCTGAAGATGAATGATAATGTTGTGCTGAAAATGAGGAATATCCACAAAAGTTTTCCAGGTGTACGCGCCCTGCAGGCAGTAGATTTCACTCTGCGAAAGGGTGAGATTCATGCTTTAATGGGGGAAAACGGTGCTGGAAAATCCACATTGATCAAGGTTCTGACAGGAGTTTACACAAAAGATGAGGGAAATATATTCCTTGATGGTAAAGAAAAAGCGGTGGCGATCCATTCGCCTCAGGATGCGCAGAATCTGGGCATAAGTACTGTGTATCAGGAGATTACTCTTTGTCCGAATCTGTCAGTGGCAGAAAATATGTTCATCGGAAGAACAAAGGGCATTGGACAGAACTGGAGAAAAATGAATGCGGATACTGAAAAAATCCTGAAATCCCTGGAGATTCCTGCAAAGGCAACCCAGCAGCTGGAGACCTGTTCCATTGCAGTTCAGCAGATGATTGCCATTGCCCGTGCCGTAGACATGGATTGTAAGGTGTTGATCTTGGATGAGCCGACTTCTTCTTTGGATGAGCAGGAGGTTGAGAAACTCTTTACGTTAATGCGTAATCTTAGAGCAAAAGGTGTAGGAATCATTTTTGTTACACATTTCCTGGATCAGGTGTATGAAGTATGTGACCGGATTACTGTTATGCGTGACGGCCAGCTGGTTGGCGAGTATGAGATCAAAGATCTTCCGCGTGTTCAACTGGTGTCCAAGATGCTTGGAAAAGAACTGGATGATATGTCTGATATCAAGGGTGAACAGCAGGCTTATGAAAGAGAAGAGGGCGCTGTACCAGTGCTGGAGGCAAAAGGTCTGGTAAGTGATGCGGGGATTAAACCATTTGATTTCCATATTGATAAAGGAGAGGTAAATGGCTTTACTGGTCTGCTGGGCTCAGGTAGAAGCGAATGTGTCCGGGCGATCTTTGGTGCAGACCGGATTCTTGGCGGTAAGGTTAAGATGAAAGGCAAAGATGTGAAGATATCCAAACCATTGGATGCTATGAAAAATGGTATTGCATACCTGCCAGAAGACCGTAAGGTGGATGGTATCGTAGGAGACCTGTCGGTGAGAGATAATATTATTCTTGCACAGCAGGTACTGAGGGGATTTTTTAGGCCATTTTCCAAGGCGGAAGCGAATAAGATTGCAGACGAGTACATCAAGCTTTTGAGTATTAAAACAGCTTCTGCGGATACTCCGATCAAATCTCTTTCTGGTGGAAACCAGCAGAAAGTTATTGTTGCCCGCTGGTTGTTTACACATCCAGAGTATCTGATCCTGGATGAGCCAACCCGTGGTATTGATGTAGGTACTAAGGTGGATATTCAGAAATTGGTGCTAAAGCTGGCTTCAGAGGGTATGAGTGTGACATTCATTTCTTCTGAGATGGACGAAATGCTTCGTACCTGTTCCCGTCTTGTCGTTATGAGGGACCGTAAGATGGTGGGTCAGCTCTCGGGAGATGACTTGAATCAGAATAAAGTAATGAGTACGATTGCCGGAGGTGAGAATGACGATGAATAGTGTAGCAAAGAAACAAAATAATACCAGCATATTAATGAGGATCGTTAAGAACCAGTGTTTTATTCCATTGGCAGCTCTGTTTATTTTGATCATATTTAACCTGGTTGCAGATCCTACGTTTTTTCAGATTTTGTTAGAGAAAAACAGTGCCGGGAATAATGTGTTGAATGGCCCGCTGATCACAATATTGGACAATGGTTCTGAGCTTGCGATCCTTGCCATTGGTATGACACTTGTGACTGCTGCTTCCGGCGGACAGGATATTAGCGTTGGCGCTGCTGTTGCCATCGCAGGTAGTGTGATACTCCGTGTGATCTCTGGAGGGGAGACTTATCCAGAAACTCTTCACTCACCGGTTATCGTAGCTTTTCTTGTATGTGTGGTTGTGGCAATGCTTTTTGGAGCATTTAATGGTATATTGGTTGCCTTCTTTAAGATACAACCGATGATCGCGACGCTGATCCTGTATACAGCGGGACGTTCTATCGCGGCATGGATCAACAACAATGAGCTCCCAGTGATCAATGAGCCATCTTTTGCGTATTATGGTACATATATTCCTGGGATACCGATACCTACCCCCTTCTTTATTATGGTCATCTGTGTGGTCATAATTGCCCTTTTATTAAAATTTACAAACCTTAGACTGTATACGGAGGCTGTAGGTATCAATGAGAGTTCCTCCCGTTTGAATGGTCTGAATCCTGCTTTTATCAAGGTAATGTCATTTGTGATCCTTGGGGTATGTGTGGCTGTTGTTGGTCTGATCAAGGTAAGCCGTTTCTCTACGATCAACTACTCGGTCATCGCAAAAGATATTGAAATGGATGCGATCCTTGCAGTTGCGCTGGGAGGAAATGCCCTGAGCGGCGGAAAATTCAATATGGTGGCCTCTATTATCGGTGCTTATGTAATCCAGTTCCTGATAACGACGTTATACAGATTCAATGTCCAGTCCGATGCGCTTCCGGCTTATAAGGCAGTTGTGATCATCATTCTGGTTGTTATCAGTGCGCCGTCGGTTAAGGAATGGTTTTCCGGGCTTACGAAAAAGTTGATGAAGAAGGAGGTTGCATAGTATGTCACAAAATAAAACAGCGGTATCCGGAAGTTTTCGTGATAAAGTGAGGAATCTTTCGGATACGAATCTGCTCCTTACGATTACAATCGTAGCGTTCTTCTTAATGTATATCGGCGCTATTCTATTCCAGGGAGAAGGATTTTTAAAACCTCAGTCATTCTTCAATATTTTGAATTCCCAGGCAGCTCTGATTGTATTAGCCTGCGGGTTAACTCTCGTTATGATCAATGGTAGTATTGATATCTCCGTAGGAGGTGTGACCGCACTGGTAAGTATGTGCTGTGCGGTGTATTTGGATTTCCATGGTGGGAATCTGGTGGTTTCTCTGTTGATTGCCCTGGGAATCGGACTTGCATTTGGTATTTTTCAGGGATTTTTAGTGGCTTATCTGGATATCCAGCCCTTTATCGTTACGCTGGCGGGAATGTTCTTTGCCCGAGGTATGACCACGATCGTAAATACGAAACCATTTAACGTAGCCCATGAAGGTTTTAACGAGTTGAAAATGACACGAGTTAAGATTCCAGGATTGGGATCTACCAATAGAATAGGTGTGTATGTGGATGCCTATGTAGAGATTGGTGTGGTTGTTGCACTTCTTATTGTGATCGCTCTGTTCTGTGTATTAAGATGGACGAAACTCGGAAGATCTTTCTACGCAGTAGGAGGAAATAAACAGAGTGCATTGATGTTAGGTATCAACGTAAAGAGGACAAAGTTTATCGCACATCTGATGTGTGGTCTGCTGGCAGGAATCGGTGGATACATCTATTTCCTCCACGTTGGATCTGGTTCTGCAACCCATGCGGTGGGCGCTGAGATGGATGCCATCGCTTCCTCGATCATAGGAGGTACGATGCTGACAGGTGGCGTAGGAAATATCGTCGGTACGTTATTCGGTGTTATGTCTCTGGGAACCATACAGAATATTGTCGCTTCTGCCGGACTTGATGAGGCGTGGTGGATAGGAATTACGAGAGCGGCAATGCTTTGTTTATTCCTTGTGATCCAGAGTCTTGTTATAGTACGTAAGAAAAAAAGCAAAGGATAATAACTTTAAAAGTAAATGAATAGTAGCCAGGAAGGGAGAGAAAACTTATGATAAAGAGATATGCAGGTCTTATCATAATGATTCTGCTGATTTCCGCTGGGGC
Source organism: Eubacteriaceae bacterium (assembly GCA_910575665.1). Lineage (GTDB taxonomy): Bacteria > Bacillota > Clostridia > Lachnospirales > Lachnospiraceae > Eubacterium_F. The sequence continues at coordinate 37,382 of CAJTFB010000027.1, read as the reverse complement.
AGGCCTTATGTTTTTTGGCTATGAAGCCAGAGAGGGTTCGGAAAATACTTCGGATCAAGAGGCACCTTATGAGGATATGCCCCAGGACGGAAAAGACTATATCGTAGTTGGTTTCTCCCAGATTGGCGCTGAATCAGACTGGCGAAATGCGAGTACCGAATCTTTTCGTTCTGTTTTTACTACCGAGAACGGCTACTATCTTCTGTATGAGGACGCTCAGCAGAAACAGGAAAATCAGTTGAAGGCTGTGCGTAATTTTATTTTGCAGGAGGTGGATTACATCGTATTGGATCCCATTGTGGAGACAGGATGGGATACGGTGTTGCAGGAAGCTAAGGATGCCAATATTCCTGTTATTTTGGTAGACCGCCAGCTGGAGGCGGACAGTGACTTATACACCTGCTGGGTAGGAAGTGACTTTAAAGAGGAAGGGCGTCTTGCCGGAAAATGGCTTGAGGACTATTTGAAGCGTCAGGGGCGGGCAAAGGAAAAGATCCGCATCGTTACGCTCCAGGGTACTCCAAGATCCTCTGCACAGCTGGGACGCACGGAAGGTTTTCAGGAAGTGCTCTCTTCTCACAAGAAATGGAAAATGCTGGACTGCCAGAGTGGTGAATTCACCCAGGCAAAAGGTCAGGAAGTGATGGAAGGTTTTTTGCAGAAGTATAAGGACATTGATGTGGTCATCAGCGAGAATGATAATATGACCTTTGGCGCGGTGGAGGCGATTGAAACTGCGGGAAGGACTTGCGGTCCCAAGGGTGATATCATTATTATTTCTTTTGATGCGGTTCGCACAGCACTTCAATATATGCAGGAGGGAAGAATACATGCAGATTTTGAGTGCAATCCGATGTTAGGGCCATTCGTCTCTAATATTATCAGAAGGTTAGAGGCGGGAGAAGAGGTGGAAAAAGTAGAGTATGTCCAAGAACAGTATTTTGACTCTTCTATGAATTTAAGTCGCATACTAGGAGAGAGAAAATATTAGCTCTGTTGATTGAGCAAATTTTGGATAAAAAACTCTTGCAAAATGTAGAAAAATGTGATAACATATTTCTTGTTGCTAGGCATTTATGTCTAGGACTTACAGTGAGATCTGGCTCCTTGGTCAAGCGGTTAAGACATCGCCCTTTCACGGCGGTAACACGGGTTCGATTCCCGTAGGAGTCATAGATGCCTATAGAATAGGGTCAAAAGTAATATCAATCGTTTTGTATTTCCAAACAATATAAGTTTGGACCTTTAGCTCAGTTGGTTAGAGCATCCGGCTCATAACCGGACGGTCCGGGGTTCGAGTCCCCGAGGGTCCATTTGATCTGGCCCAGTAGCTCAGTTGGTTAGAGCGCTGCCCTGTCACGGCAGAGGTCAAGGGTTCGAGTCCCTCCTGGGTCGCTTGCAAGATAAAAGTTTATCTTGTGAAATAATTATAATATGCTGGTGTGGCGGAACTGGCAGACGCCCAGGACTTAAAATCCTGTGGGTGGTGACACCCGTACCGGTTCGATTCCGGTTACCAGCATTAAAAAACTCCGATTGTTCGGAGTTTTTTCTGTTTTAATTTGGAAGGAAAATAAAAAAACTTGCTATAAACAAGTTTTTTGGTTGTAGACCTTCAATACCTATCTTGGTCCCAAAAACTTATCTCCATTCAAATGTATCATATGCTCCGGCATCTCTGCAATCCAGACTTCTGTTTCCCATGCCAGTGTTTCCGAAAATCTTTTGTATGTCTTAAAATCAAGAAATGCGGTCACAAAAATTTTCCCTGCTGTTACATTTTCTGTCATCTCTGTTAATTCCAATATTCTTTTGGAATCCATCGGTCCTACAGAAGTCACTGATTCTACGAAATATATCCAGTTCTTCTCTTCTCTGTATAACACCACATCCGGCATCTTGTCATGCAAGGTTATTTCAAATCCTAATTCTGTCAGTTTATCAACATTTTTCACCAAATCTTTCTCTATTGTATCACCAACATAGAGACATTCTGAATCAGGTGCAAATCGAGGCGCAAATTCCTCAATAATAGCCTTTTGCAGTTCATTGTGTTTGCCTGTAGAAAAAAGGAAATCTGCTCCATTTATAGATACCGGCATCATTGTCATTTTCTTTTTTGAAGCATAAATATCTATCAGTTTTTCATGATACACCAAAAAACGATTTAAAGATTCCTGCCACTTTGGTTGAATAATATCATGAATGCGAATCCATTCATTTTCTGCATCTGCCCATGCTGTTTCCTGCTTAAGTCCCGCCATTGCCAATAGTGTATAACAACAAATATCCGCCTGCTGCGCTTTAGGCATTCCAAGCACTTTCAGAATTTCTCTTGCTTCGTTAATTTTATCCACAGTATCCCTCCAATATCACATTGCAATTATTCTCGGACATATCTTTACTGTTCATCAATTTTCTTCCCATTTCCTGTATACTTTCTAAATCCGGCACAGGCATTGCATTAATTTCTGTCGAATTAACTTGAGTTGAACCATTCAAAATTCTACAATATTCGTCATAAAGAGTAGAATTGAAAATTACATACAATCCATATACAAGGCACTCCGACATTTCTGTTATTAATCCGTCAATAAAATTAATTTTATTTTGTGTACTGATTTTCTTATATTGAGGATATTTCTTCGATAAATATACTCCACACTGCAGTCTGCGTCGCTCTTCTTTCGCAGTAAAACGCTTCACAAACAAATAATTCCGATTTTCCTGCATTAATCCTTTTTGGTCAGTTACAACATACTCATGTTCTTTTTGAATGGGAAACTTCACTTCCCCATGTTTGATATGCTGCGAATAAAAAAGAGGAATTGCACCTTCTTCTGCTGCATCACGAAGTATCTCACGATTGCGGAAATCAACTGTCAATCCTGTTTTCATCTTCAATCCGATATCCGGCAATGTTTTATCAAACTTATGTAATCGTTCTAATACACAAACTTCTTTTTCATTCGTTACCAAATACACATAATAATCGTTCCCTGACACTACAAGGCTATATGGCACTGTCAAAGAAGTCATATTATCAAAATCGTTATTTGACTGCGAAGAAGTAATCATAACTTTTTCCGGTGTTTTATCTGTTTTTTCTACTTTTATGATAATTGTTTCCTGTAAGACATCCTCTTTATCAAATACCTTATTCCTGCTTACAAATAAATGAATATGTTCTAATTTGCCCTCTGTCAGAAAATACTGCCTAAAGCGCTTAAAATACGCCCCCGACGTCCATGAACGAGGTATAATATAAACCATTTCCCCATCATCAGTAAGATTATACAATGCCATTGCTGCAAAAATAAAATATAAATTGGGGGCACCATAACAAACTTGCGGCATTGCAGTTGCCTCTGGCGCATCTTTGGATATCTTCTTATACGGAGGATTACCAATTACAAAATCAAATTTTTGAGGATTGGAGTTAGCTCCTATCATATGATTAAAATCCAAATACTGGCTTGTAATATAATTATCCGTAATAATTTCTATCTGAATTTTCTTTTTAAAATTTCTCTGACAGGCTTGCAAATTTTCCTTTAGCAAATCTATAATTTTGTTATCATTCTCATAACAAGTCAACTCTACCGTCTGAACAGAATCAATCTGCTCTAATCGTTCTAAAAGTGCACAGGACAATATGCCTGAGCCTGCACCCGCATCCAAAATGCGAACTTTGGACAAATTTTCAGGGATCGTATATAAACCTGCCATAAAGCGTGCTGTTTCTTTACTTGTAAAAAACTGACCATACTTCTTGCGCTCTTTTTTAGGCATGCTGTCAATATATTTATTTGTTCGTTCAATAATGTAATCTAACATATTTACCTTCATCTCCATAAAGATCCAATGTGGGAAAACCATTAAGAAAAGCGACATATCACTTCGTGATATGTCACCTTTTAAGTTAAATTTGTGCCGTTAGGCTAATCGTTTGTAATATCGCCATTACCACTTATGGGGATCTGTTCACCCCTATAGGTCGGTGGTGTGCCCAGATGAGTGGTCAGGACATCTTTGCACCTGGCAAGGCATTCTCTCAGGGACCGGTAAAACTGGCCGCCATAAGCGAAATCATCCGTAGCCACTCCAAGACATGGGATACCCAGGCTGTTTCCTATATATACCGCCCGGTAGAGATGATATTTTTGAGTGACAACGATGGGAGAGGTTACTCCAAATATATCTCTGGCCCGAATCATGCTCTCGTATGTGGAAAATCCAGCGTGATCCATAAAGACGTCTTCCGAGGGAACGCCGGCATCTATGGCATACTGTTTCATCACCTGTACTTCGTTATAGCCGGTACTTCCGTGATCTCCACTCATAAGAAGTTTAGGAGCTGCTCCTGCCTGGTAGAGTGAGATTCCCTTTTCCAGCCGGTCTTTTAACATAGGAGATGGCTTACCATCCCGAAGACCGGCGCCAAGAACGATGATACAGTCATGGTTTTCTGAAAAATTGTAAGGATTTTCTCCCTTGTAGGATTCTCCCTCCGCTGATATGTCATAGATCAAGCTGCTGGCACTACCTATTACCCAGAAATTGAGGCCAGCGATAAGGAAAAGTCCCGCAATACCAGCAAAAACAAATATTAGAAGGGTTCTTTTCATCCATTTTGGTAAATGCGTATCCTTCCTTTGTAGTTCTTTCATATTAGTTTACCTTTGGCAGATTTGCAAGGCTTTTAGCGATTTCTTCGTCGGTAGGAATATAATCAGACATATCACCATCGTTGTATTTTCCATAGGCAACCATGTCAAAATAACCGGTTCCTGTCAGTCCAAATACGATATTTTTTTCTTCTCCGGTCTCTTTGCATTTTAAAGCTTCGTCGATGGCTACACGGATGGCATGACTGCTCTCCGGTGCAGGCAGAATGCCTTCTACCCTGGCGAACTGTTGTGCTGCCTGGAATACTTCGGTCTGTCCTACGCTTCTTGCTTCGATCAAGCCGTCGTCATAGAGCTGGGAAACAACAGAACTCATACCATGGTAGCGGAGTCCGCCGGCATGATTTGCTGATGGGATGAAACCGCTTCCCAGGGTATACATTTTTGCCAATGGACATACCTTTCCAGTGTCACAGAAATCGTAAGCATAGGAACCACGGGTCATGCTGGGACAGGAGGCAGGTTCTACGGCAATGATCTTGTAATCTGCTTCGCCTCGCAGTATTTCACCCGCAAAAGGAGAGATGAGCCCGCCGAGATTGGAGCCTCCTCCAGCACAGCCAATAATCATATCTGCTTTGATATCATATTTATCCAGGGCAGTCTTTGTTTCGAGTCCGATGATGGACTGATGAAGGAGCACCTGGGAAAGTACGGAACCGAGTACATAGCGGTAGCCTTCCTGGGAAGTGGCAGCTTCCACGGCCTCGGAGATGGCACAGCCAAGGCTTCCGGTGGTGCCAGGAAATTCCTCATTGATCTTGCGTCCGATGTTGGTGTTCATAGAAGGAGAAGGAGTAACCTTTGCGCCATAAGTTCTCATGACTTCGCGGCGGAATGGTTTCTGCTCATAGGAAACCTTCACCATATATACCTGGCAGTCCAGGTCAAAATAGGAACATGCCATAGATAGAGCGGTTCCCCACTGACCAGCGCCGGTTTCTGTGGTGACACCCTTTAGCCCTTCTTTTTTAGCGTAATACGCCTGGGCAATGGCGGAGTTTAGTTTATGACTTCCAGATGTATTATTTCCCTCAAATTTATAGTAAATGTGAGCCGGTGTATCCAACGCTTTTTCCAGACAATATGCCCTGGTAAGCGGAGAGGGGCGATACATTTTATAAAAATTCCGGATCTCCTCCGGAATCTCTATATATGCTGTGGTATCATCCAATTCCTGTCTGGCAAGCTCCTCACAGAAAATAGGTGTGAGTTCTTCCAAAGTAATAGGTTTTAAGGTTCCCGGATTGAGAATTGGCGCCGGCTTGTTGTTCATATCGGCACGTACATTGTACCACTGTGATGGCATCTCTTTTTCTTCAAGATAAATTTTGTAAGGAATTTCCTTAGACATGATTTGTTTTCCTCCATTTTTAGTTTCAGTTATGCACTTTTATCAAAATTTCTTCCTGCCAGCATATTTCGCATCATATCCCGCTGAATCTTATCGTAGGGATTGGATGGCTCAGGGCTGCTGGTTCTTATGGCAGTGTGGGTTTTTCCACCAGACACATACACCCGCCCGCATTCTGGACAGACAGAGGTCTGTAGTGAAACCGACACAGAGACAAGCTGTTTGTTTTCTTTGCTTCCTTCTGCTACTGCATTGGAAACATGTTCCCGTTCATGAGCCATGACTTTTGCGGCAGATGTCCCTGGATCGATGTGACCAGGCGTCTTAAAAGATACATTGTTTTCATTTGAACCGTCTACGTATTTGCGGTTTTTACAGGTCTGGCACTCACCCTTTCCAACCTTTTGTCCCTGTTTGGCTTCTTCCGGAACTTCAGATCCTCTTCTGACGGCCGGACTCTGGCTGACAGGGGAAACCGGTGTGGAATTGTACACAGGATAAAAGGTGTTATAGCCTCCTGCTGCAGAGATAGATAAACTCATGTAAAAACCTCCTTCCAATGGTACATTAGCATGGTGGCGCTAACGGATACCATTTTATATATAAAAATTATACTCTAAGAGACGGGGGAAAGTCAATAAAGTGTTTGCTTTTTGTGGAGATGCGTGGTATTATTTCTGATGCATGGGGGGATTTGCTTGGTGGCGACATTGAGCTTGGAATAAGGAAGGGAAGGAAATAACCTATGACAAAAAAACAAAGAGCAAATGAGATCATAGAGAGGCTGGCGGAGGAGTATCCTCTGGCAGACTGCACATTGGATTACGATGAGGCCTGGAAGCTTTTGGTCAGCGTCAGATTGGCTGCCCAGTGCACGGATGCCAGGGTAAATATCGTCGTGAAGGATCTGTATGAACAATATCCGTCACCGGAAGCACTGGCGGCAGCGGATGTAAAAGAGATTGAGAACATTGTAAAGCCCTGCGGCCTGGGGCCAAGCAAGGCCAGAGACATCCACAAATGTATGAATGTGCTGGTGGAGCAGTACGGTGGTAAAGTGCCAGAGGATTTTGAAGCTCTGTTAAAACTGCCAGGAGTAGGTCGGAAGAGTGCGAATCTGATTATGGGCGATGTGTTTGGCAAGCCAGCCATCGTCACAGATACCCATTGTATCCGGCTGACCAACCGGATGGGGCTGATAGATGGTATCAAAGATCCCAAAAAAGTGGAAATGGAGTTGTGGAAGATCATTCCTGGAGAAAAGGGCAGTGATTTCTGCCATCGCCTTGTCCATCACGGCAGGGAGGTATGCACCGCTAGAAAGGCATATTGTGAGAAGTGCTGTCTGAGTGATGTGTGTAAGAAGGTGCTGTAAGGGGCGCCATAAAATAATTACCTAATAGTAAATAACAAAAAACCTGTCTGTGCCCAGAAAATTTTAGCTGGTTACAAGCAGGTTTTGTTAGTTTAAGGTGAAACAGGAAAATTGACGCTGAGCCAGTTCGACGTTGCCGTCGGGCTATTTTTTTTCCTGATTTATCATAGCGTCCAGAAAATGAGTCAGAGAAACTTTTTGACTGGGAGTCAGTAAAGAAATTTTTTCATATAGAGCATCATCAAAAGGATCTGGAGATTCTGTTTCTGAGAAAAAGGTTTCCAGCGAAATTTCCAGAGCATCACAAATATAAGTTAGGATTTCAACCGTAGGATTTTTATTTAGAAGTTCTATATCCCGCAGATAGCTTTGTGAAATACCAGCCAGATTTGCCAGTTTATTCACAGAATAGTGTTTCATATTTCTAAAATATGTTATCTTTTCGCCGACAGTCATGATCTAACTCCTTTCTTACATCTATAACAGTATACCAAATTAAGCCATACAAGATTATATTTATATATATGATGGCATATCTCTAAAGAGAAATGTATTAGCTGTTATCAAAGACTATATCGTATTGGACACCATTTTATACCTTCTTTGTAACAAAGATGACACAAAAGAATGAAATAATCTCTATAAAAATAATAAATTATCTTAATAGAGAATATTTATGCGTAGGAGGAAACAAATGGAAAATAACATTCTTCATTTTTTATCAATTATATCAGATACAGCTAAAATTGTGGTAAAAAAGAAGTGGAAACAGGATACATGCCGTAATGGAGCATGGTTAAGAAAATTTCATGGAAAAATACCTTTGGATATGGATGTTGTGATTAAAAAAACAAATGCATCAACAAAGAAAAATTTGTCATGGCATAGCTGGAAACAGGAAAGGACGATGGAATGGCTTTTAAATACATTTCATTTTACCTTTGAAAATATGCTGATCATCCAAAATCCTTATGGTATGGTGCCTCTTAGCAGTATGCTTGTTTTTGAAACCGATGAAACATGTATGGTTGAATATATTGTGCGGGGAAGAACAGAGGAAAGGAATTTTTCCTATCGTACAAAGACGTTTTCCAGGCGGCATATGATTCCGGTTTTGGGATTATATGCCGCGGGCAGAAATGTAGTTGATGTAACGCTGTATTCCGAGGAAATGAAGCGAATGGAACATAGAAGCTTGACTATTGTTACCAACACGTTACCCAACCGACTACAAAATATTGTCAGTCCGGATCAGAAGATGAGAGGACGGAAGCATGAGCTTATGATGGTGACTGGCGGGATCAAAGGATATACCTATGCCTTTGACCGGGACGGTGCGGTGAGATGGTATCTGGCACGCCTGCCCAGGCAGTATGGAGTCTACTTATTAGATCATGGGCGTTTTATGTATCCCGAACGGAAAATAAATTCCCCCACGTATATAAATCCCCATTCCAATGTAATGTATGAAATGGATTTTATGGGCAGGGTGTACGAAGTATTTCATGTGAGCGGGGGGATCCATCATTGTCTGACGCCGCGTCCAGGGACAGAGTCAGAGTGGGGCAGGGAAGTTCTGGCAGCCGCCAGTTCACTCCGTTTCAGGATGGAAGATGAGATCATCTGTTATGATACAGCCAGGGGAGAAATCCTGGAAAAATGGGATCTGGGTCAGTTCTTTCCCCAGAAATATCTGAAACGCAAGGACTGGGCTCATCTGAATGCGCTGTCTTGTTGTGACAGGGATCATGTGTTGATATCATTGCGAAACCTTCATACCATCGCCAAATTAGATCTGGCGGCCAATGAGATCTTATGGGTGGCGGCGCCACAGGATATGTATGAGGGGACAGAATTAGAGAGTAAGATGTTGAAGCCGGAGGGAGAGGATTTCCACTATTTTTTTCAACAGCATGCCGTGGAAATTTTGCATAGGGACCAGCAAAAAGAAACGATGTCTGTGCTGATTTTTGATAATCACTGTACCACAAAACGAAAGAGCAGATATTATGACGGCAGGCAGGAGTCCTATGGATGGTAGAGTGGAAGCAGATGCGATCCAAAGAGATTCAGATATCAGTAGTTGACGATCTTATACTTGTACAGGCACAGGATCATAAAGTAGAGAAGGTTTTTCTGGTGAGTCAGGATATGGTGTGGGAGAAAGATTTCACAAATACCCATCAAGTGAGTGAGGTCTTTGCTAAAATGATTTATAATGTGGCGGTTCCCGTTGATGGGTTGCCTGCTGGCAGATATCAGATCAATATCCAGTATGAGGGGGAGTATCTTGGCACAAACAGATGGTTTATATGCTAAATAGAATGGTCTGACGTAGAATTGCAACAAAGTTTTTCTATACTGTATATAAAGAACAAACATTTTATGAATAGTATGGAGGAATGGAATGACAGAGCGGAATGAGCAATTTTTAACTGCTTTGAGCAACCGAATTTTGTATTTGTGTAAGATTCATGGGATTTCTCCGGAGAAAGTTTCAGAGGAGATACATAGCAGGTGGAGGCAGGAGATAAATCCTGAAAGTTTGATGGATATACATACAGATGAAATCGCTAAGATCGCAGAGGTATTGGGAGTGGAGGCGGAATTTTTGCTGAGTAAGCCCAGCAATTATACCACTGAGGTGGAGTATATTGTGTATTTACTAAAAAAGAGATACCAGTGTGAATAATCACACTGATATCTGAGAAATCCTAATTCCACTGATTTGATTTACCAATGATGTTTCCGAGACGCAGCTGAGTTTCGTAACCAGAGAGTGTGTTTACTAAAAGGTCCTCTCGGAGAGTTACCGCATCTTTTTCAAGAAGCAAGACGATGGTAGAACCGCCAAATTCAAAATATCCCTTTTCCTCACCCCGAAGGACGAAGCAGGATTCTCTGTGATTTACGATCTTTCCTACCATCAGTGCGCCGACCTCCATCTGTACAATATCTCCCAGATGGGAAGAGTGAATGACCGTATATTCCCGGCTATTTTCCTTATAGATGGGAAAGTGCTCTCCGGCGATGGGATTTACCGTGTGAAAGACACCAGGAATTCGATAATTTTTGGACTGACGTCCGGTAGCGGCATAGGCATAACGGTGGTAATCACTTACGGTGAGACGCAGGATCAGGGCATATCCTCCCTGGTAACGCGCCGCCAGTCTTTTGCTGTGGAGCAGGGAGGAAACAGTATATTCTGCATTTTTTACAGTCAGGATCCGGTCTTCGGATATCTCATAGGCGCTGGCGTAGCAGTCACAGGGACTGATAAGATCGGGGCTGCCGCCGGAGATCTCCCTCGCTCCCTTTTTTATCTTTCTTGTGAAAAAATCATTGTAACTGCGGTAACATGTCTCTTCATAATCGCTCATGTCGATGGCATTGGATCTGACAAAGGGCTTGATCAGGCGGCAGGAGAAGCTGGTATTCAACAAAGCACCTGCCAGCTTTGAGAAGGCAGGGGTGACGAGAGGACGGAGGAGCATGCGCCCGATCCGCGTCGTATACAGCAGTTTCAACAGCTTGTCCTGGCCGGAATCAGCGTGTTTTTTATTTCCATTTATATCAATATATTTCATAATCTGTTCCTGTCTTATTGTTAGAATATTTTAGAATACGTGCAAAATTTTCAAAACCACAATCCCCATAAATACAAGGATAAATGCTACCATGGCATTGGAAGGTTTTTTCAGCTTAAAATCCAGTATATATAAAAATGCGATAGCGAGCATGGCGAAGGGAAGAGCCGTCAAAAACAGCTGCTCCGAGACCAGTGGGCGGAACATATACAGGATCGGGAACAAAATGGCAATAGAAGTGATGGGGAGACCGTGATAACATTTGCGGTCCTCCTTTTCTGGTTCCTCGTGCTTAAGCTCTTCTAAGACATTAAAGTAGGCAAGCCGGATGACTCCGCAGAGAACAAAGACGATCTCTACAGCAATTCCAAAAAGGTTATTCATACCCATGGAATAGGCGATAACCGCAGGAGTGACGCCGAAACAGATGGCATCACACAGGGAATCAATCTGTACTCCAAATATGATTTGTTCTTTTGTTCTGTTTTTCATGCTTCTTGCAACTTTTCCATCAAAGGTATCGCAGGCACCAGCAAGGGCAAGACAAAGTATAGCAATATCGTAATTGCCGGTGAGTGCCTGGGTCATTCCGAAGATGGAAAGACCGACCCCGAGATACGTCAGTATCACCGAGTAATTGTAAACGCCTATCATTTTTTCTCCTCCTCCAATTGATCAGGGGCTTCTCCCCTGACTGTCATATGTGTGATGCACGTTACGATCCCGCTGATGATGATCAGCATATAATAGCTGATTCCACGGCTCATCAGCATGCCGGAAAGGGTAAGTGCAGTAGTTCCAAATATGGGTGTAAAAATCTGTAAAAACAGCCGCTCGCTGATTCCCATGCCTCCGGGAAGGGGAAGCATATCCACGGAGATGGAGATCGCCGCTTGCAGCAGCGTTACGGTTATAGCAGAATATCCATTTAGTCCAAAACTTCTATATACAACGTATGTCACGAAAAATAAAAGTATACGTTGAACGAAAGTGATCACTGTGGTATGAAAGATGACCAGCTTGTTTTCCCGAAGAAAAACAGAAGCTCTTTTATAGTGATCCATCGATGTCTGCAGCCGCTCCATACGGTTGTTCTTATTTTTCATAAGATGAAGCTTCTGAAGAAATACAAATCCCTTCGTGATCAGAAAACGCGCGCTGTCTGGCAGGAATACCAGCAGGCTCATAAAGGTAACACAGAAAATATTTAATCCCAGGCCAAGATAGAGATAAAACTGGGCTTCTACCGTTATGGACTGAATCAGCCCCTGACCGAAAACTGCCAAAAGCAGTCCGATAAAGACCAGAACGAATTTGTATTCAATAGTCACCAGCATAAGTATGATGGTGGCTGTTGGGATATCGATCTTCTGCCGCTTCATATAAAAGATCTGCGCGGGCTGTCCGCCGGTGGCAGAGGGTGTGATGCAGCTGAAAAAGAATCCCACAAAAGAATATCGTATGCAGTTGATGAGCGGAGCTTTAATCTTCACGGCAGAAAGTAAATATTTGATGATAACGGATTCTCCGCATACATAAAGAACGACGAGAATAAGTCCCGCGATAATATATAGGACTGGCACGCTTTTCAGTGTAGACAGGACAGGATCCAGGTCTTCATCGCGAAAAATGAGCCAGAAAGTAAGTGCCAGAAGTAAAACCAAAAAGGCGATATTCAGCACATTTTTTTTTAGCTTATTCAATGGTCTTCTCCTTGCTTATAAAACCTATTTTCAAATGGATGCGATCAAAAAAACGCTGTACATACTGGTAGGCATTTATGCGTTTGTTCAGGGCGAACAAAATCTCTGCGATGAGTAGTCCCCCCACGGCATCTGCGATATAGTGCTGTTTGGTGGTCTGGGTAGAGATCACCACCAGCAGAGCGAAGATACAGGAAAAAATCTGATACCATCTGGGTACTTTTTTGTTTCCACGAATGCCGATATAACACATCCAGCTCACCAGGCAGTGAATGGATGGGAATAGATTGGCCGGCTGGTCGATCTGGTACAGAAAGCGCAGCAGATCGTCGGCAAAGGTAGTGCCCACCACCTCCGGCCGGACATTTGTCGTCGGCATAAGGAAAAAGAAAAGGCCGCATACCACACGAGACATCATATCCGTGGTGACAAAACGGTAAAATTTGGATGGATCATCCTTGTGGATCCGTGCCACCATAATATAATTTACCACCCAGAACAGATAACAACCAAAATAAATATACATCCACCAGGGTACCAGCGGAACCATCCGGTCTAAGGAAGTTGTAAGGTCATAATGTTTCCAGCCGGCACATATACTCATAGCACCACTGTACACGATCATGTTTAGACCGAAAGCGCATAACAGCGGCAATATACCATAAAGCGGAATGATTTTTTGAATCAGTTTGTTCATTATGAAATATTCCCCCTAGATATCTTTTGTTTTGCAAAATACACAACCATTTTACTATACTAATTGTTTTTTTGCAATAAATAATGCAGATATCTTGTTTTGGAAGAGGAATTATGATAGAATAGTTGCTGATGTCAAAGCAGGTTTGAATATCGCCGGAATATGGGAATCAAACCAATACATAATAGAGAGAACAAGGGGGAACTTTTACATGAAAATTTTTGATATACTGGTGTCTGTGATCCTGGGGATCGTAGAGGGAATAACAGAATGGCTTCCTGTGAGCAGTACTGGACATATGATTCTGGTAAACCAGTTTTTGACTTTTTCAGATGAAAAATTCACGGAGATGTTTTTGGTGGTAGTTCAGCTGGGAGCGATTATGGCGGTGGTCCTTTTGTTCTGGAAGAAAATATTTCCATTTAATCTGCGGCCGAAAAAAAATGAACCTGTGGTGAAGATGGATATTATGCAGATGTGGTTTAAGATTCTTGTGGCGACCATACCGGCGGCAATCATTGGTGTTCTTTTTGATGATGTGATCAATGAGATGTTTTATAATCAGATCGTTGTGGCGGGGGCACTGATCATCTATGGCGTTCTGTTTATCCTGGTGGAAAGCTGGAACAAAGGCAGGCGTCCCATCATTACCTCTGTACAGGAACTGACCTACCAGACCGCTCTGATTATTGGTATTTTCCAGCTTTTAGCAGCGATCATACCAGGAACTTCCCGCTCCGGCGCCACCATAATCGGTGCGCTGATCATCGGGGTATCTAGGGGAGTGGCAGCAGAATTTACCTTTTATTTGGCCATCCCGGTCATGTTTGGAGCCAGCCTTCTGAAAATCGTAAAGAGTATTTCCGATGGTCTGAGCTACGGACCGATGGCAGTGACTACCCTTTTGATAGGAATGCTGGTGGCATTTATCGTATCCCTCTTTGTGATTAAATTCTTGATGGGATATATTCGCCGCCATGATTTCAAATGCTTTGGGTACTATAGAATCGTACTGGGAATCATCGTATTTGCTTATTTTGCCATCAGCGGTGCCGCTGTCATATAATGAAAAACAAAAAAACAAAAATACACCAAGGGGCTGTCGGGAAATGAGAGCTCTAAAACAGGGAGAGTGTACTCGGAATGAGTCGCACTCTCCTTTCTGGTTAAGGGGGTTAAAAATCAGTATTAACCCACAGCCCTTTTCTTTTTTATAAAAGAAAAAGTTGTATTAGGAAAGGACTGGATATCATATCAAAAGCGTGTTATAATAAAACGTATCACTATCTAACTAGGCAAAACGGAGTATTTTGTCAACCACAGGATGATCAATGTTAGGGAGGTACTATGAGAGGAAATTTATGGGAACTTTTTGGGTGCGGGATCATTGGACTGCTTTTAGGGATCATTGTCATGGGATGGCTGCTGCTGAGGGACAAAAAAAAGGCGAAGCAGTGGGGGAAAGAACTCATTAATCAAATTTCAAATAATATAGATATGGTTATGCTCGTATATTCACCCATGGAAAAAAAAGTAATGTTTGTAACAGATAGCGTGAGCTGGATGCTGGGGATCCGTAAAGAGCATATATATCAGGACATTCATTATCTTTTTGAGAAGCTTATTATTGTTTCCGAAGAAAAAAATTTTATGAGGGATTTTCTTGAAGGAAATATTATCCTATCAGCCCAGAAAGAGTGTGAGATCATTGATATGCGCAAAAAGCAGAACCGTTGGGGATATTTAAAGATCGTACCCCGTGATGACGGCAGCTATTTGTTGACTTTGACCGATGCCACGGTGGAACATGAATTATCCAATGCACTGTTGGCATCTGTAAATACGTTGGATGATGTGCGCCGAAAAGATCCAGACCTGGTTTTATCCAGTGTGGAGAAATTGAATCAGGAACAAGAAACGAAATCTGTATTTGAGGAACCTGTGTCTTGTATTCAGAGAGAAGAAGAGCAGCAAGGGCAGAGACTAGAGGACAGATACAAGAATAAACGAGTTCTGATTGTGGAAGATAATGCCATCAATATGGAGACAGCATGTCAGATTTTAAAGAGTATGGGAGTGGAGATTGACAAAGCAGTAAACGGTGAAGAGGCAGTCAGAAAATTCCAGAATTCCTGGGAAGATTATTATGACCTTGTTTTCATGGACGTTCAAATGCCTGTTATGGATGGGAATGAGGCAGCGAAAAAAATTCGTGCCATGGAGAGAAGAGATGCCAAAGTAATACCGATCGTGGCAATGACGGCATATATTTTTACCGAGGATATCCGTGCTTCGATTCAGGCAGGAATGGATATGCATATTGCAAAGCCTTTGAGTACCCAGAAATTATCGGATGTTATGAAAAAATACCTGGCAAATTAGTACATTGTGCATGTTAAAGATCTAAAACCATGGGAATTGAAAGCAATTTTTTGGGAATGGAGGGGTAGGATGAAATTGGACACTCGCACATGTATCAGAACGGGAATTACGATTGTTGCGATCTATTTATTTATCCATTACTGGTCTGTGATCGCAGGGGGGATTGGGCTTGCTTTTCACGCGGCATCGCCACTGATTCTTGGTTTTGTGGTGGCTTATGCAGTGAACATATTGATGAGTGTTTTTGAGCGTATTTATTTCCCCAATACCCAGAATCGGTTTTTAAACAAGAGCAGAAGAGTTGTATGTATTCTGGTTTCATATTTGTGTCTAATTGGAATTATCGCTTTAATTATAGGCCTGATTGTTCCAGAACTTACCAATTGCGTGAAGGTACTTATTGCTAAGATCCCTCCATTGATGGATCAGGTATCAGGTATGCTGCAGAACAATCAGGAAATGAGCTGGTTTGTAAAAGAGTTTGGTACCATGACTGCCAATGGGAGTATTGATTGGCAGAGCATCGTAACAAAGGCAGCAGACTGGATGGCAGGCAGTCTGGGAGGAGCGATGGGACTGGTGGGGAGTGTGGTTACAGCGACATTTTCCACTACCTTTAATATTATAATGAGCATAATATTTTCTGTATATCTGCTGGCAGGAAAGAAGAAAATATTGTCTCAGATCAAACGAACAGCGAAAGCCTATCTAAAAACGGCTATTTATGAAAAAATTCAGTATTTTCTTGGAGTACTCAATGAAAGTTTTCATAGTTTTATCGTAGGACAGTGTCTGGAAGCGGTGATCTTGGGCAGTTTGTGTGCCATCGGACTGCTGGTGCTTCGTATGCCCTATGCTGGCATGATCGGGGCGTTGATCGGTTTTACAGCATTGATTCCGGTGGCGGGAGCTTATATTGGTGGGGCGGTGGGATTTTTAATGATTGCCACAGAGTCCCCGGTTCAAGCTGTTGTGTTTGTGATCTTTCTGGTGATCCTGCAACAGTTGGAAGGGCAGTTGATCTATCCCAGGGTAGTCGGGGCGTCCATAGGGCTGCCGGGAATCTGGGTGCTGGCGGCGGTTACAGTGGGAGGAAGTGTGATGGGAGTCAGCGGCATGCTGCTCTTTGTACCACTCGCCTCTGCGGTATACCGGCTGCTGAAAGAGGATGTGGATAAGAGGACGAGTTAGCCCCAATTTGCACCACTGTGCTAGCTCGACGTTGCAATCTTGTCTATTCTTCCGTTTTAATACAGAAAGCAAAATAACCGCTTCCTGTGTCCAACAGCAGGCCGTAATCTGGATATGCAGCATTAAATTCCCGCTTCAACTGTTCCCTTGTTATGATATGGCTGCCAACTGGTTTATATTGCCCGGAGGTTTGGAAATTTAGGCCGATCCTTTGTATTACCTGCTGTGAAAGTTCCTTTCCGGCGTCGCTGACCATTTTATCGACTTTATTTAAGTGCATGCCGAGCATAGCGCCTACAGTTTGTAAAATCAGGCACTCTTCCAGTATGAAAAAAACCTGTAATTGCTTTTTTTCACGTCGATGATACGTCTGTCGGAAGATCAGGCATGTTCCGAAATCTTCTCCGCTGTAATGCTCACTGACAATGTTAGTTTGTCGTTTGAAAATAGTCTCTATCGTGTCAGCGACAGCAGCTTCCAATATCTGGACATCGGATGCAGACCGTTCTTTTTTCCACTTGGCTAAAATTGTCCCTGTTATGGCACGGTCTTCGATCAGAATGTGACCGCTCAGCCATCCGAGGCAGATACCGAGGAAATGCCGGATAGATTCCGGTGAATAGTCTGACATCACTAAATCCCTTTCGAGGGCAGGTAGTGTTTTATTGCGCAGATCATCGTGCAGATGTTTGTGCAGCTCATATCCAGGGTAGTGGATGGAGATCATATATGCTTCTTCTTCGGCAAAATGTTTGTCCGCGTAATATTTAAAAAACTTGATCCCCTCTGCGCATGCCCATTTTCCTTTTTTTTCTTCTTGATTGAGATAAATAAGCTTTCGCACAATGGAAAAAAGTTTCTGATGTGCTTTATCTATATTATCTACTCCAATATTAAACCGTTCATCCCATTTCACTTCTTTTTTCATTGTATGTCATACTCCTTTATCCTTCTTCTGTGAAATATGTCAAGAATTTATCTTTTGTTATTAATATATAACGCGCGAAGCCGGAAGTGCTTGTCAAAAAGGTATGGCTTTACACTCATGGATACATATGCTACAATAAATTTTAAAATTAAAGATACGTGGGATGTGTTCCTGGCTTTTATGGAGAAAGGGGTTATATGGTAATGGCAGCTTATACATTGATTACCGGTGCAACCGGTGGTATTGGACTGGAATTTGCAAAGATTTTTGCAGCGAGAGGTAGTTCTCTAATTTTAGTGGCAAGAAATGAAGGACGACTGAAAAAAATTCAATGGGCACTGGAGTCTGCATATGGGGTAGATGTGGAGGTTATTTCCGCTGATCTGGCAGAAGATCGGGCGCCAGAAAAGATATACCGCTATGTGAAGTCCCAGGGCTGGCGGGTGCAGATCCTGGTAAATAATGTGGGGTTCGGTGATCATAATTGTTTTTTTGACACAAGATGGCAGCGACATAAAAATATGATCGATGTGAATATCACAGCCTTGATGAATTTGACACATTTATTTGGAGAGGATATGCGTAAAAATAGGAAAGGAAAGATCCTAAATGTATCTTCGCTGGCATCTTTTTGTGCCGGTCCTTATATGTCTGTGTATTATGCGTCTAAGAGTTTTGTGCGTTCCTTTTCGGAAGCGCTTTCGGAGGAACTCAAACCTTATCATGTCACTGTGACGGCGCTTTGTCCTGGACCGGTGGCTACTGGGTTTGAGAAAAATGCTGGTCTTCAGGATTCCAGAATGTTTAAAATGCTACATGTATCCGATGCGGCGTCCGTAGCCCGTGCCGGATATGTGGGGATGATGAAAGGGAAAGCGTTGGTTTATTATGGATGGCAGACCAAAGCGGCGAACTTGTTATCCCGGATGTGTCCGAGAATGGTGACCCGGAAATCTGCCATGTATATCAATGTAATGAAAGAGAGCAGAAAAGTGTCAGACGTGAGATAGATGGAAGAGGTTTTGAGGAAGGTTATTATACGAGTATGAGGATATGAATATATGCAACAGAAACAGATGGAAGATAAAGTGTACTTTGTTGAATTAGATGAGAAAATCCCATTTTTAACCTATGAACATTTGTTACAATTATTATCTACAGAGAAAAGAGAAAGAATATGGAAGTATCATTTTTATCTCGATAAAAAGCTAAGTGTTGTATCTGATTTATTGGTACGCTATCTTGCTTGCAATTATTTAGATGTTCATAATTCTAAATTGAGATTTGAGATGAATGAATATGGGAAACCATTCCTTGCTGGAATACCTGATTTTCATTATAACATATCACATACAAGAAATGCTATTGCAGTGGCAGTATCAAGAAATCCAGTCGGGGTCGATGTTGAGAAAATCAGGGAATATGAAGGCGGAATTGTAAGCCGTTTTTTTTGTCAAAAAGAAAAGATCTATATAGAAAATGACAATGAAAACGCATCAAGGCGTTTTTATGAAGTCTGGACCAAAAAGGAAGCATATGTCAAGTGGGCAGGAAAAGGTTTGTCAATTCCATTAAATTCATTTGACGTTTTTGATGATAAATTGTCATGTTGTTTCGAGACATTTGAGAACAGGAACTATATGATTTCCATTTGCAAAGCGGATCATATTCATGTAGATTTTTACTATGACATAGACGAAGGGTCATTATACGAAAAGTTTAACAATCTACAATAATATATGATATTATTATAGTTCTTGTAGTATAAAACACAGGAAGGGATATTTTCTATGGAAGATACGTCTAAAAATAGATGGAACAAAAAAACTTCAAAAAGAGTCAGTATCGCCCTTCTGGCTCACGTGGATGCGGGAAAGACTACCTTGTCAGAGGCGATGCTCTATGCCTGCGGTGCGATACGAAAAGCCGGCCGGGTAGATCATCAGGATACCTTTCTGGATACAGATGTTCATGAGCGGCAGAGGGGTATCACGATTTTTTCCAAACAGGCAAGGATGGTCTGGAGAGATACGGAGATCACCCTTCTGGATACGCCTGGACATGTGGACTTTTCCGCAGAGATGGAGAGGACACTGCAGGTACTGGATTATGCGGTGCTGGTGATCAGTGGAACTGATGGTGTCCAGGGGCACACAGAGACGCTGTGGAAGCTGTTGGAGCATTATCAGATCCCTGTTTTTTTGTTTGTAAATAAAATGGATCTTCCTGGAACAGACAGGCAGCAGATGATGGAGGAGCTGAAGCAGAAGCTTTCATCCAGTTGTGTTGATTTTACAGATACAGCCTCTGAGGAATTTATGGAAGAAGCGGCTGTATGTGATGAGGCGCTATTGGAGAAATATCTGGAGCAAGGAATGCTGGAGCTCCCGGAAGAACTGTGTCCCCTGGTCTCACAGAGAAAGCTTTTTCCCTGCTGCTTTGGATCGGCGCTGCGGCTGGAGGGGACGGAAGAACTGCTGGATACAATCCATAAATATACTACATGTGTGGACAACAAAGAGGACTTTGGCGCCAGGGTTTTTAAGATATCCAGGGATGCCCAGGGTAGTCGACTTACCCACTTAAAGATCACAGGGGGAAAGCTCCGGGTGAAGGAGGTACTGGGAGAGGGTGAGAAAGTAAACCAGATCCGGCTCTATTCTGGAGAAAAATACGAGACCGCCGATGAAGTAAGCGCAGGAGATATTTGTGTGGTGACCGGTTTAAATCATACGTATCCGGGTCAGGGGCTTGGAACCGAACTGGACTTTAACGGGGAACAGTTGGAACCAGTACTTCGTTATTCCATTTTGTTTCCAGAGGGAACGGATATGACGGCGGCAGCAGGGAAGCTTCGCCAGTTAGAGGAAGAAGATCCCAAACTTCATCTTTCCTGGGATGAGAACTTGCACCAGATGTTTATTCAGCCTATGGGAGAGGTGCAACTGGAGGTTTTGAAAGAAATTCTGGTAGAACGTTTTGGGATGGAGGTAGAGTTTGGTGAGGGAAATATTCTTTATAAAGAGACCATACAAGATGTAGTGGAGGGGGTAGGACATTTCGAGCCGCTGCGTCATTATGCAGAGGTGCATCTTTTGATGGAACCGCTGCCACCGGGAAGCGGAATTGTGGTCGGGACGGAATGCAGCGAGGACAAGCTGGACCTGAACTGGCAGCGACTGGTGATGACCCATCTGAAAGAAAAAAAATTTGCCGGGGTACTGACCGGATCGCCCATCACGGATATCAGGATTACGCTGATGGCAGGCCGTGCCCACCTCAAGCACACAGAGGGCGGTGATTTCCGACAGGCGACGTACCGGGCTGTGCGTCAGGGACTGATGCAGGCAAAGAGTGTTCTTTTAGAGCCCTGCTATGAGTTTCGGTTGGAGCTGCCGACAGAAAATGTCGGACGCGCCATGACGGATATAAAGCGAATGAGCGGAGAGTTTGAGGTGCAGCCGGAGCAGGCAGGCATGTCGGTTCTTACCGGAATCTGCCCGGTGGCAGCCATGAAGGATTATCCGGTAGAATTTGCCTCATATACAAAGGGACGGGGTCATTTGAGCTGTATGACAGCCGGTTATCAGCCCTGCCACAATGAGTCGGAAGTCAGGGAAAAGATCGGGTACGATGCGGAGGCTGATGTGGAAAATACCCCGGACTCTGTGTTTTGTGCTCATGGGTCTGGATATGTGGTCAAATGGAATGAAGTACCGGAGCATATGCATCTGGAGAGCGTATTAGCCTCTGGGAAGAGGCGGGATGACGAAAATCACCAGAGGGATTCGAAGAATGGGGCAGAGAGAAATCGTTCAACGGCTTCCAGGGATTTTTATGCCGAGGAAAAAGAACTCCAGGCGATCTTCGAGAGAACCTATGGCGCGGTGAAGCCCAAGGCAGCCAATACCGCATCAAAGGTGATTCGGGCAAAGGAAGAGAAACAGAGGGTGAAGATTCGTGAACGGAAGCCAGTGGAGGAATATGTGCTGGTGGACGGTTATAATATTATTTTTGCCTGGGACGACCTGAAAGAGCTCTCTGGTGTCAGCATGGACGCCGCGAGGATGAAACTGATGGATATCATGTGTAATTACCAGGGATATACTGGCTGTCATCTGATCCTTGTATTTGATGCCTATAAGGTAAAAGGAAATCCTGGCAGTGTGGAGCAGTTTCATAATATCAGTATCGTCTATACCAAGGAAGCGGAAACGGCGGACATGTATATTGAAAAGACGACAAAGCGCATCGCCGGGAAACACCGGGTGCGGGTGGCGACCTCTGACGGCATGGAACAGATCATCATTCTGGGGCATGGTGCCACGAGAATGTCGGCTGCCACTTTCTGGGAGGAGGTCCAGAGGGCAAGCTTGGTAAATCAGCCGTCGAGCTAGTGCGTACATCTAACAAATATTGAAGGAAGAGAGATCGAATGATTGAAAGTATGAACAATGCCCAGGTCAAGCGAATCGGAAAATTAAAGAAAAGTTCCCGGTTCCGCAGGCAGGAAAGGGTCTTTATTGCGGAAGGATTCAAAATGGCAGAGGAAGGGCTGCTTCACGGACTGGTTCAGACCATGTATGTGGCAGAGTCCGCAGAAGAAGAATATTTTTCAAAGTTATCCCATACAATAGGAAAAGAGAATATAGAATGGGTGTCTGACGCTGTTTTTCGGCAATTATCCGATACCGCTTCCCCTCAGGGAGTCCTTGCTGTGATCCGCATGCCAGAATATGATCGGGAAAAGATTCTGGCAGAGGAAGGAGCGGCGTTGGTATGTCTGGAAGATATCCAGGACCCGGGAAATCTAGGAACTATTATGAGAACGGCGGAGGGGGCCGGTATGAGAGGGGTACTATTGTCCAAAGGATGCGTGGATCTGTTTAATCCGAAAGTGGTACGCTCTACCATGGGTGCATTGTATCGGATGCCCTATTATGTAACAGAGAATATGTCTACAGAAGTAGAAAATTTAAAGTGTCAGGGATTCCAGATGGTTGCTGCAAGGCTGGATACCGAATTGGACTATACCCATGCCGATTACCGTGGTAAGACGGGCTTATTGATTGGAAATGAGGCCAGGGGGCTCTGTTTAGAGACCGCGGAAAAAGCCGATGTGGGAGTGAAGATTCCCATGGAGGGACAGTTGGAATCTTTAAATGCTGCGGTTTCAGCAGCCCTTTTAATGTATGAGATCCATCGGCAGAGAGGACAGTAAAAATAATAATTGCGCAAAAGAAAAAAATATAGTAAAATAAGAGGGGTATCTTTTTATTTCATTAAAAAGGAGGCAATGAATATGAGTGCCAGTATTGTGTGGCTGATCATTCTCGCTGTCATGATCATTATAGAGGTCGCTACCCTTGGGCTGACGACGATCTGGTTTGGAATTGGCGCCATCGGTGCGGCAGTAGTTTCCGGATTGGGATACGGAATATGGGGACAGCTGGGTGTCTTTACCCTGTTATCTGTGATTGCCATGGTGTTATGCCGGCCTTTTGCTGTCAGGTATCTGAATAGGGAAAAGGAAAAGACCAATATCGAGGAAGTTGTCGGCAAAACAGCGGTTGTTTCCAAACAGATTAACAATGAGATGGCGACAGGAGAAGTAACGTTAAATGGTATGGACTGGACAGCCAGAAGCGAGGACGGAAGTGTGATCGAAGAAGGAAAAAGAGTTATAGTAGTATCTGTCCAGGGTGTAAAGTTAATTGTGAAGTAAATGCGCCACAGGCGTAATTAAACCATAGATACATATATGGTTTAGGAAAGGAACAGGTGAAAATTATGGGAGATTCAGGAGCAGGATTTGAAATTAACGCAGGTGTAGTGATTACCATTGTCCTGATAGTGATCGTGTTGATCATACTGGCAGCGTGTATCAATATCGTGCCTCAGGCACATGCGTATATTATTGAGCGTCTCGGTGGATATCTGGGGACTTGGTCGGTAGGAATACATTTCAAACTTCCTATTTTGGACCGCGTGGCAAGGAAAGTCAACTTAAAAGAGCAGGTGATGGATTTTGCACCGCAGCCAGTGATAACAAAAGATAATGTTACGATGCAGATCGACACCGTCGTATTTTTCCAGATCACAGATCCGAAGCTGTTTACCTATGGAGTGGAAAATCCGATTATGGCGATTGAAAACCTGACGGCTACCACACTTCGTAATATCATTGGAGATCTGGAGCTTGACCAGACACTTACATCGAGAGAGACCATTAACACCCACATGAGATCAAGCCTGGATATTGCGACAGATCCATGGGGGATCAAGGTAAACCGTGTGGAGCTTAAAAATATCATTCCGCCGAGAGAGATTCAGGATTCCATGGAGAAACAGATGAAGGCAGAGCGTGAGAGACGTGAATCCATCCTTCGTGCAGGGGGTGAGAAAAAGTCTACAGTGCTTGTGGCAGAGGGTAAAAAAGAATCTGCGATCCTGGAAGCGGAGGCAGAGAAGGAAGCTGCCATTCTGCGTGCAGAGGCGAAGAAGGAAGCTATGATACGTGAGGCAGAGGGTCGCGCCCAGGCGATCGAGGCGGTACAGAAGGCGACTGCCGAGGGTATTCGCTATCTGAATGAAGCATCACCTTCCCAGGGCGTTCTTACGATCAAGAGCTTGGAAGCTTTTGAGAAGGCAGCTGATGGAAAGGCAACGAAGATCATTATTCCATCGGAGATCCAAGGTGTGGCAGGGCTTGCAAAATCATTAGTAGAAAGCGTAAAGGAGAGCTGAGGATTCAGCACGACTGCTTAAAATAGAATGGATAAAAAGAGGGAATTCTTTTGTCCTGGGAGGACAGATGAAAACCCTCTTTCATACATCCTAGTACAATGAATACTAAGTTTAACATCAAACAACTTTATATCCATCGTACTAAACGTGGCGCCATGGAGCTAGGACAAGGAGGAAGAATTGTGAATTTAAAAGATAAAAATTTTTTAACATTAAAAGATTTTACACCGGAGGAAATTACATATTTTCTTGATCTGTCAAAGGAATTAAAGGATAAAAAACGCAAAGGCATCCCCCACCGAGAACTGGAGGGAAAAAACATCGCCCTGATTTTTGAAAAGACCAGTACTAGAACCCGCTGTTCTTTTGAGGTGGCGGCCCATGATCTGGGGATGGGAGTAACCTATCTGGATCCCCAGAGTTCCCAGATTGGGAAGAAAGAGAGTATCGCGGATACCGCACGGGTGCTTGGCAGAATGTTTGACGGGATAGAATATCGCGGATACGGACAGGAGATTGTGGAAGAACTGGCACGATATGCCGGGGTTCCCGTATGGAATGGACTGACCAATGAGTATCATCCCACCCAGATGCTGGCGGATCTTTTGACGATTCGGGAACAATTTGGCACCTTAAAGGGGATCAAGCTGGTTTACATGGGGGATGCTCGTTATAATATGGGGAATTCACTTATGATCGCCTGTGCCAAAATGGGAATGGATTTTGTGGCGTGTGCGCCTAAGGAATATTTTCCAGGAGACGATCTGGTGGCTCAGTGTCAGAAATATGCAGAGGAAAGTGGAGCTTCTATTACACTGACAGAGGATGTGATGGAGGGAACGAAGGATGCCGATGTACTCTACACGGATGTGTGGGTTTCCATGGGAGAGCCAGATGAAGTATGGGAGGAGAGGATCCATGCCCTTTCTCCTTATCAGATCAATGCAAAAGTGATGGCAAATGCAAAGGAAACAGCGGTATTTATGCACTGTCTGCCGGCATTCCACGACTTAAAGACGAAGATTGGGAAAGAGATTCATGATAAATACGGCCTCACGGAAATGGAAGTGACCGATGAGGTATTTGAAAAGTATGCAGATGTGGTATTCGAAGAGGCAGCAAACCGTATGCATACGATAAAGGCAGTGATGTATGCAACTTTAAAATAAGCAAATGTATAAAGGAAAAGGAGGGCCAATATGGATAACAACCTTGATTTGGGATATAGACATGATTGGATACAGAAAATGGCGGATGTTTGTGAAGCCAGCAGCACGATTGACTCTACTTTATTTGATAAATATGAGGTAAAACGCGGACTCAGAGACTTGAACGGCCAAGGTGTCCTAACAGGACTTACGGAGGTTTCAGAGATCCGTTCTTATACGGTGGTTGACCACGAGATGGTGCCATGTGAGGGAAAACTTTTTTATCAAGGAATTGATATCGAAGAAATCGTGGGAGGATTTCTTCAGGAAA
This sequence comes from Eubacteriaceae bacterium, assembly GCA_910575665.1. Classification (GTDB taxonomy): domain Bacteria; phylum Bacillota; class Clostridia; order Lachnospirales; family Lachnospiraceae; genus Eubacterium_F. Next base: position 11,251 of record CAJTFB010000027.1, on the reverse strand, counting down.
AAAGGTTTGGCTATGAAGAGGTGGTATACCTGCTTCTGTTTGGCGATTTGCCCACAGAGAGCCAGCTCGAAGACCTCAAAGATGTGCTTGCGGAGTACCGTAAAAGTCTTCCTACCAGCTTTGTGAGGGATATCATAATGAAGGCGCCGAGTGCGGATCTGATGAATACGCTGGGAAGAAGTGTCCTGACTCTTTATTCTTACGATGAAAAGGCAGACGATACTTCTACAGAGAACGTGCTGCGTCAGTGTCTTGAATTGGTGGCGCTTCTTCCAATGTTTGCTGTGTATGGTTATCAGGCGGCGAATTATTTTCATGAGGGAAGCAGCTTTTTCCTGCACCCGCCCAAAAAAGAATATTCGACAGCGGAAAATATTCTACATATGCTCCGTCCAGATAGTCAATTTTCGCCTCTTGAGGCAAAGATCTTAGATATTGCCCTGGTACTTCACGCAGAGCATGGCGGCGGAAACAACTCTACCTTTACGGATCATGTGGTGACTTCTTCTGGAACAGATACTTATGCAGCGATTTCCGCTTCCCTGGGATCTCTGAAAGGTCCCCGTCATGGCGGTGCCAACAAAAAAGTGTCGCTGATGTTTGAGGATATGAAAAAGAATTTAGAGGACTGGGAGGATGAGAATGAGATCCGGACGTACCTGACAGCACTGTTGAACCGTCAGGCCTTTGATAAATCCGGATTGATCTATGGAATGGGGCATGCGGTGTATTCCATCTCAGATCCCCGTGCGAAGACCTTCCGTCATTTTGTGCGGAAACTCTCCGAGGAAAAGAATATGATGGCAGAATACGCTCTTTATGAAAAGGTGGAGCGGCTGGCGCCGGAGGTGATTGCTAATGAGCGTCACATTTACAAAGGAGTCAGCGCTAATATAGACTTTTACAGTGGACTGGTATATAGTATGCTGGAGCTCCCGACAGAGCTGTACACTCCGATTTTTGCCATTGGGCGAATTGCGGGCTGGAGTGCCCATCGTCTGGAAGAGCTTGTCAATGCCGGAAAGATCATACGTCCTGCATACAAAGCGGTGTGTCCTCACAAACCATATGTGCCGATGAGTGAAAGGAAAGAGGGCTAATGGATGAAAAACAGGTGCTCTGTGCCTGTAGTGCATACGAACAGAAATTTTATCTGAATCCCAGATATGATTCCCTTCCGACAGGAGTAAAAGAGGAATTAAAGATTTTGAGTGTTATGCTTACTACAGATGTAGGCGGAGTGTTTACTATGGAATTTGAAGAGGATGGGACGTTGTATCTGTCTACGACAGCCAAGGAGAATGATTTCTCTTATGACGAGATCGGAAGTTATCTAAAGATCAAACAGCTGCGCCAGGAACACGGAGAGTTATTGGAGGGACTGGAGGAATATTACCGCAGTTTCTTTTTGTAACAGGTTTCACTCAACAAGTTTGTGCGCCCAAGCCCAAACTTGGTAAGAGCTTTTCGTTCTATGGCGCAAAAGGCGTGGGCGAATGAGGAGAAATATGAAATAAGAGGATGGACAGGATAAATGTTACTTGCGATAGATATTGGGAATACCAATCTTACCTTTGGAGTGTTTGAGGAAGAAGAGCTTCGCTTTACCTTTCGTCTGACGACGAATCTTCCGAGAACTTCCAATGAATTTGGACAGGCCATCGGAGAGGCGTTGGCGAGACATGGGATCAAAGAATTTCAGATCCAGGATGTGATCATTGCTTCTGTAGTTCCGAAAGTTATGTACTCTCTGGTAAGCGGGATCAAGAAATATTTTCACACCACACCCTATATTGTAGGAAATGGCACCAAAACGGGGATTCATATCGCGGCTTCCAATCCGAGTGAGATCGGGGCGGACCGCATCGTGGATGCGGTAGGCGCCTATGAACTATACGGAGGACCGGTGATCGTTATTGATTTTGGTACAGCCACCACCTATGACCTGGTGACGGGGGAAGGTGTGTTTGCGGCCCGTGTTACCTGTCCGGGAATAAAGATCAGTGCTAAAGCGCTCTGGTCAAGTGCTGCACAGCTTCCGGAGATCGAGATCAAAAAGCCGGATTCGATCCTTGCAAAAAATACTATAACCAGTATGCAAGCAGGATTGCTCTATGGAACTATTGGTCAGACGGAATATATTATCCGCAAAATGAAGGAAGAGTCAGCCATAGAAAATATTAAAGTTGTGGCAACAGGAGGACTTGGAAGAAGTATATCGGATGCGACGGAGCTGATCGATATTTATGATCCGAATCTTACCCTTCAGGGAACTCGCCTGATCTATGAAAAAACAAAGGCGGCAGAGAAAAAGAAAGGGAGTGCTGATGAACCGGATGAAAGCAGATGAGCCATGGAGGATCGGAGATGTGATGGTGCCCGGAAAGCTGATTCTGGCACCGATGGCAGGGGTGACGGACCTGCCTTTTCGTTTGCTGTGTAAGGAAAAGGGAGCAGACCTGATCTATACGGAGATGGTCAGTGCCAAGGGAATCTATTATAATAGTAAGAATACGGAAGCTCTTCTCGAGGTGAAGGAGGAAGAACGTCCGGTGGCACTGCAACTCTTTGGATCGGATCCGCAGATCATCAGCAGTATGGCAGCGAAGATCGAAGAACGGAATTTTGACATTCTGGATATCAATATGGGGTGTCCGGTACCCAAAGTCGTCAATAACGGGGAAGGTTCTGCGCTATTAAAAAATATCCCTTTGGCGGAGAAAATCATCCGGGAGACGGTGAAAGCAGTGCATAAACCGGTGACGGTTAAATTCCGTAAGGGATTTCTGGATGGGGAAGAACAGGCGGTGGATTTGGCGAAGGCGGCAGAGGCGGCAGGAGCGTCAGCTGTTGCCGTTCATGGAAGGACGCGGGAGCAATATTATAGCGGAAGGGCGGACTGGGGTGTCATCCGCCGGGTGAAGGAAGCGGTGTCCATTCCGGTGATCGGAAACGGAGATATTTTTACCGGCAAGGATGCGGAAGGGATGTTTATGGAGACAGGCTGTGATGCGCTGATGATCGGGCGGGGAGCCCGGGGAAATCCCTGGATTTTTCCGCAGATTCGCCATTATCTGGAGACCGGCGAGGAACTTTCCAGACCAGAGCTACCGGAGCTGGCACAGATGATCTTGCGTCATGCCAGGATGCAGACGGAATGGAAGGGAGAGCTCTATGGCATGCGAGAGATGAGGTCGCATTTTGCTTGGTACACTTCCGGATATCCCCATTCTGCCTCCATGAGACGTAGGGTAAATGAGATTGAAACGATGGAAGACCTGGAGAGGTTACTGGAGAGCTTTCACACATATATCAAAGTATGAACATCTTCTGTTCATACTTTTTTTTTATGCTAAATATAGAAATTCAATCGTAGCATTCGTCGGGGGGCAAAATACTTTTTGACCCCAACATCTTAATCTGAGAATATTAAAAATAAAATAGAGGAGGTTCGCCAGTGAAGAAGAAAGGTAAGAAATGGAAATTATGCGTGATCGGAGGGACAGTTTGTGTCGTGGCAGCAGCTGTGGTGTTTTTTCTAACCCGTGGAGGAAACAGCGCCATGGCAGAGAACCAGGTTCAGGAGCAGAGCAGTATCTCCCTGAAAAAAATGGATCTAACAAAGTCGATCAGTGCCACGGGAACGATCGGCAGCAGCCAGAGCCGAACTGTGTCGGCAGAAGTAAATGGCGTGCGGGTAAAAAAGGTATGTGTCAAGGCAGGAGATACGGTCCAAAAGGGAGACACCCTGGTAAAATTTGATGAGAGTGATCTAAAGAAAGCCTTGTCAGAGGCAGAGCAATCTCTGAGTGATACCAGGGAGGAGGCGGAAAGAAACTTGTCATCTGCCAGGAAACAACTGTCAGAAGCGAAAGAATCTTACAGTGAGGGAAAAGAGGAAGCTGCCACAAAGGTAACAGAGTCCAAAAAAGAGCTTCGGAGCGCTAAAAAGCAGGTTACAAAATTGAATGAACAAATTTCGGAAGAAAAAGATGCAGAGACAAAGAAGCGCTTGCAGGAACAGCTCGTGAAGGCAGAGGAAACAGTTAAACAGGCAGAGAGCGCTTACGAATCGGCAAAAGAGTCCCGGAAGAACGAAGAGAAGCAAAATAAAAATAGCGTGGAAAATGCAGAAAATGCCGTAGAGACAGCGCAATCCAATCATAAAAAGAGTATCCGGGAAGCGGAAAAGCAGGTGGAAGATGCATCTGCAACACTGGAAAAATGTGCTGTAACAGCTCCCATCTCTGGAATCGTGACATCGATCGGTATCGAAGAAGGAGAAGTCTACAATGGTAGTGATATGATCCAGATCGATGACAACAGCTCCTATGTGATTTCTACAAGTGTTGACGAATATGACATCAGCAAGGTTGAGGAAGGCCAGAGGGTGGCTGTATTGACAGAAGCGACTGGCGAGGATGAGATCGAGGGTGAGATCAGCTTTGTGGCGCCTACCACGGGCAGCAGTTCCTTCTCTGGGACGACGTCCCAGTCCGCAGGGGGAACGGGGATGAGCAGCACTGCGTCATCCTCCAATAGCGGGTACGAGGTAAATATTGATATCAAAACAGAAGACGAGAGGCTTCGTATGGGACTCACAGCCAAATGCAGTATTGTTCTGGAAGAAGTCAGGGATGTGTACGCTGTGCCCTATGATGCGATCCACGAAAATGCAGAGGGATCTTCGGTAGTATATGTCTCTGGGAATACAGCGGAAGGAAAATCCTTCACAGAGATTTCAGTTGAAAAGGGAATGGAAAGTGATTATTACGTGGAAATCAGTGGAGATCAGTTAAAGGAGGGAATGGAGATCCTAATATCGACAGATATGGTATCTGACAATGGGGATGATAAGCCCGAAGAAAATGGATTTGATATGTTTGGCGGCGGAGCACCTGGAACACCGCCGAATGGCGCGGGAAGAGAGCAGATGAAAGAAAGACGCGGAAATGGAGGCATGGGAAGCGCCGGGAATGGAAGTGTGGGAAATGCCAAGAATGGAGGCGCAAATGTCAAATAAAAAGAAACGAGTGATCGATCTAAAACATATTGTAAAGCGGTTTTATATCGGTCAGCCAAATGAACTTGAGATCTTACATAAGATCGATTTAAGTGTGGAAAGGGGCGAGTTTATCTCTATTGTAGGAGAATCGGGATCTGGCAAATCGACACTGATGAACATCATAGGTGCCCTGGATCAGCCTACCGAGGGGGAATATTATCTGGAAGGAACGGATGTCTGTCTGGCAAAGGACAAAAAGCTTTCGGAGCTTAGAAATCAGAAAATAGGTTTTATTTTTCAGACCTACAATCTCATCGCGAGAACAACCGCATTGTCCAATGTAGAGCTTCCGATGCTGTATGCCGGAGTGCCAAAGGCAGAGCGGACAGCCAGGGCACAGGAGCTTCTATCTATGGTAGGTATGGAAGATCGTATGCAGCACAGGCCGGATGAATTGTCCGGCGGTCAGAAGCAGCGGGTGGCGATCGCCCGCGCCATGGCCAATGATCCGGCGATCCTTCTTGCGGATGAGCCCACGGGTGCACTGGATTCCCAAACTGGCAGGACGATCATGGATATCTTTCATCGACTGCATAAGGAGCAGGGAAAAACCATTGTGCTGATCACCCATTCCGCGGAACTGGCAGAGGAGACCGGCCGTGTTGTTACGTTGCGGGATGGGGAAGTGACGGGAATACGAAAAGGAGGTGCTGCATGCTAATCCTTGAAAATATCAAGCTTGCCTTTGGGGCACTGCGGGCTAATAAAATGCGTGGGTTTCTGACCATGCTGGGAATTATTATCGGAATTGGATCTGTAATCGCCATTATGACGGTGAGTTCTTCTCTCACTACATCCATTTCTGTCTCCTTTCAGGAAATGGGTGCTAACAATATAACTGTTGGTCTGAAACAATCCGATGAAGAGGAAGAGGTTAGGCAGAACGGAATGAGATTTGGTGTCTCCGGTCGCAGCAGTACAGTGGAGGAAGAGGACCGGATTACCGATGAGATGCTGGAGGCATTGACTGCCCGATTTCCAGATCAGATCGAAGCCATTGCCATCAGTGAATCGGTGGCGGAGGGTGCAGTTAGAAAAGAAGACAGCACGGCGAATATATCCATTACAGGTATAAATGAGGACTATTTTGCCAGCAACGATATTACGCTTTTAGCGGGAAGAAAGATGAAAAAAGAAGATTTGGAGGGAAACAAAAAGGTAATCATGGTCTCCGACAAGGTAGTAGAAAATATATTTGATGGTAAATACGAAGAGGCTCTATGGAAAGAGATCAGCGTGGAGATTGATGGTGTGTATGCTTCCTATTACATTGTAGGTATATACAAATACGAAGAAAGCAGTTCTTTTTCTTCCTCTTCGGAGGATGAGGTGGTCACGACAGCCTATGTCCCTCTGACTACGGGAAAAGAACAGATTCATGCAGACGACGGATACGATCATTTTACAGTGGTCACAGCAGCGGGATTATCGAGTGTTTCGGCCTTTGCCCAGGAACTGGAAATATTTTTTCTTCCATATTATGCAGCAAACGAAGATTATGAGATCACTGCCACCACAATGGAATCCATGACAGAATCCATGAATGACATGATTCAGACGGTATCAGCTGTCATTGCGTTTATTGCAGGAATCTCCCTGCTTGTAGGGGGAATTGGCGTAATGAACATTATGCTGGTATCCATTACGGAACGGACTCGGGAAATCGGCACCAGAAAGGCACTGGGAGCAAAAAATAGCTTTATTCGTCTCCAGTTTATCATCGAATCGATGATCTTGTGCCTGGTAGGCGGGTGTCTTGGGATTCTTTTAGGATTTGGACTGGGAGCAGTGGCGGCAACGCTGTTGGGGTATTCCGCTTCAGCTCCCGTGGCGGCGATTCTTATTGCCGTGGGATTTTCCATGACCATCGGGTTGTTTTTCGGCTATTATCCCGCAAACAAGGCGGCAAAACTGGATCCTATCGAAGCGCTGCGCTATGAATAAAAGAATCTTTACAAAAAAGAAAAGGCATGGTACACTGGTACTATGCTTTTTTCTTTTTTGAAGAAAGTTCTCTCGATATTCAGATTTTGTTCCCGATTATTATTTATTCAACAAGCTTGAATCAATAGAAAAAACAGTTGACAGTTTATCAACATTGGTGTAGTATATCTATATACAGAACAAATGTTCCGAAATGAAGTTCGATTATATTTTAATAATTTTTGGAGGATATTGAAATGATGGAGAAAGATCAAAATAAAGTAAAAGCATTGGAGTCTGCGATTGCGCAGATAGAGAAACAGTATGGAAAAGGCTCAGTGATGAAATTGGGTGATACCACATCGCGAATGGGCGTTGAAGTAGTACCTACCGGTTCTCTCAGTCTGGATATCGCCCTGGGAGTCGGCGGTATTCCTAAGGGAAGGATCATAGAGGTCTATGGTCCCGAATCCAGTGGTAAGACCACCGTTGCTCTGCATATGGTGTCAGAAGTGCAGAAACGGGGAGGAATTGCGGGATTTATTGACGCAGAGCATGCGCTGGATCCCACCTATGCCCGGAATATCGGAGTGGACATCGATGAATTATACATATCTCAGCCGGATTGCGGTGAACAGGCGCTGGAGATCACTGAGACGATGGTGCGCTCTGGAGCAGTGGATATCGTGATCGTGGATTCAGTAGCAGCTCTTGTACCGAAAGCAGAGATCGACGGAGACATGGGAGACAGTCATGTAGGACTTCAGGCAAGGCTGATGAGTCAGGCGCTGAGAAAGCTTACAAGTGTTATTAACAAATCAAATTGTATCGTCATATTCATCAACCAGCTCAGGGAGAAGATCGGTGTTATGTTTGGTAACCCAGAGACTACCACGGGTGGCCGCGCCCTGAAATTTTATGCTTCGGTGCGACTTGATGTCAGAAGAGTGGAGACATTGAAACAGGGTGGTGAGATGATTGGTAACCACGTCCGCGTAAAAGTGGTCAAAAATAAAGTGGCACCTCCTTTCCAGGAGGCAGAATTTGATATCATGTTCGGAAAGGGAATTTCCAGAGAAGGCGATGTTCTGGATCTTGCCACAAAGAATGATATCATTGCGAAGAGCGGAGCATGGTACTCTTACAAAGGAGAGAAGATTGGACAGGGGCGGGAGAATGCCAAGACCTATCTTGCGGATAATCCGGCAGTATTTGAAGAGGTAGAGCGCCTGGTACGTGCCAGGTACGTAGAACAGCCAGAAGAAGAAGCAGTAACTGAGGAAAAAGAGAGTAAAAAGAAAAAATCCTCAGCGAAGGAAGAGAAGTAAAAGTACTACTTCATTAAAGGCAGGAATGACAGCCAGAAGAAGAAGCAGTAACTGAGGAAAAAGAGAGTAAAAAGAAAAAATCCTCAGCGAAGGAAGAGAAGTAAGGATTTATTTATGAAGAAATGGGAAGAGAACGACAACCCTTCATTCAATTTTTCCGACGAAGAATGCAAAAGAGCAGCATCCAAAGCCATGGCTCTTTTGCTTCACAAAGACCGGACTAGATTAGAACTTGCCAGCCGTCTTGACCGGGAAGGATTTTCCAAACAGGCCTCGCTGGAGGCGATGCAATATGTAGAGTATTTTGGCTATATCAATGATCATAGATATGTAGAAAATTATCTCATGTTTCAGAAGGGGAAGCGGAGCCGCCGGGAGATTTTTTATAAGCTGTCGGAAAAGGGAATTTCGGATGAACTGGTTCGGCAAGTGATGGAGGAAACAGAGTACCAGGGTGAGGAGGAAGCGATCGAATTATTGATATTCAAGAGATTAAAAGGAAAGCAGCCAGGAGACCTTTCTTATGAGGAAAAAGGAAAAATATTTGCATATCTCGGACGAAAAGGATATGAGATGAATACCGTGAAGAAAGTGTTTTCAAAACTAGTATAATGACGTTATACTTGACAATTAGTCATAAAAAGTGTAGAATTGAAGTGTTGTATTTATGTGCAATGAAAACTAAATTAAGGAGGTGCTCCTGTGCCAGAGTTAAGTGTAGGTTTTGTGGTCGGCGCAGTCATCATAATCCTTGCTCTTATTGCAGTAACAGCACTGGTTGCCTGGAAATGTGCTATTTCTTATCGTATTAAAGTTGGAGAAGCTAAGGTAGGAAGTGCAGAAGAGAAAGCAAGAGAGATTATTGATGATGCATTAAAGACGGCAGAAACCAAAAAGCGTGAAGCTCTTCTGGAAGCCAAGGAGGAAAATCTCAAGGCAAAGAATGAACTTGATCGTGAGACCAAGGAGAGAAGAGCCGAGATCCAGCGCTACGAAAAACGGGTGTTGGGTAAGGAAGAGACTTTGGACAAGAAACTGGATGCACTCGAGAAACGGGAATCAAAGCTCACCACTAAATTGGCGGAATTTGAAAAAGAAAAAGAAACAGTAGAAGAACTCCGTCAGAGCCATTTGCGTGAGTTGGAAAAGATTTCGGGTCTCACCTCCGAACAGGCGAAAGATTATTTATTGCGAACTGTGGAAGAAGACGTGAAGCATGAGACTGCAGTTTTAGTAAAAGAATTGGAGCGTCAGGCAAAGGATGATGCGGATAAGAAAGCGAAGGAGTATATTGTAAACGCCATACAGAAATGTGCGGCGGACCATGTATCAGAAGCTACGATATCAGTGGTTCCATTGCCAAGTGATGAGATGAAGGGAAGGATTATCGGTAGAGAAGGAAGGAATATCCGGACACTTGAGAATCTGACCGGTATTGATCTAATCATTGATGATACACCGGAGGCAGTTATTTTATCCGGCTTTGATCCAATTCGTCGTGAAATAGCCAGAATTGCTTTGGAAAAATTAATCGTGGATGGCAGAATTCACCCTGCCAGAATCGAAGAAATGGTGGAAAAAGCAAAAAAAGAAGTTGAAACAATGATTCGTGAAGAAGGGGAAGCAGCAGCACTTGAGGTTGGTGTGCATGGAATACATCCAGAACTGATTCGTCTTCTGGGTAAAATGAAGTTCAGAACTAGTTATGGTCAGAATGCGTTAAAGCATTCCATTGAGGTTGCTCACTTGTCCGGTCTTCTTGCGGGAGAACTTGGGGCGGATGTGCGTATGGCAAAACGTGCGGGACTGCTTCATGATATTGGAAAATCAGTAGACCATGATATGGAAGGTTCCCACATCCAGTTGGGTGTGGAGCTTTGCCGCAAGTTTAAAGAATCTGCATTAGTGATCAATGCAGTAGAGGCGCATCACGGAGATGTAGAACCAGAGAGTTTGATTGCCTGTGTTGTTCAGGCAGCAGATGCAATATCTGCAGCTCGTCCTGGTGCGAGAAGAGAAACCTTAGAAACATACACGAACAGATTGAAACAATTAGAGGATATTTCAAACGGCTTTAAAGGTGTCGACAAATCTTTTGCCATTCAGGCAGGTAGAGAAGTTCGAGTTATTGTAGTTCCGGATCAGATTGATGATGATGCAATGGTACTGTTAGCAAGAGACATATCAAAACAGATTGAGTCTGAGCTTCAGTATCCTGGTCAGATCAAGGTTAATGTGATTCGTGAATCCAGAGTTGTGGATTATGCGAAATAGTGCATAAATGTTTAAAAACCAAGAAAACCGCTGTGTTGCAACGCAATGAAAATTGCTTAAATACAGCGGTTATATTTTATTCTAGATGAATTTGTTAAAAAGTAAGTTTGTTCTACTATTTTTAGCATCCAATATAAATTGAAAAAAGAAACGATATTTTTCGATTTGCTTCTGAAAAATTATCCATATAAGGTATAATAAAATAGAACAATAATGTGTTTTAATATATCATAAAATCAATATAATAAAGTATAGAATCATATTTAATTGTTTAGTATGTAAAGAATTATTTGAGTCAATCTTTGTTTCGGCAAGTTGATATAGGATAATTTGACATAGTTTTTCCGATTTCCTATTGAATATACAGTAGGGAAATGGCGAAGCTATGTCTTTTTTATATAGAAAACTGAGAACCATAATATTGCAGATTAATAAACAGGAGTGGTGTAAATGTCTTGTATAAATTTTAATAAAATATATCAGTGTTCGTTTTCTAAAGAGCTAATTCAACAAACTAGTGTACTGACACATTTATATTCAGTTTAATAATTCTTTTATTTTTCACCGTTTCATGATATGATAAAAGAAACGGCGGTGATTCCTATGGCAAGACCTAAAACATATCATATTATGCTCAGCGACAATGAAGTGGCTGCTCTCT
>CAJTFB010000026.1 GCA_910575665.1 Eubacteriaceae bacterium | reverse complement strand
TTTTGGACTTACGTTAGCTTTGCTATGCTCTAAATCTCTTTGTTTCTACATGCCGAAGCCTAACTGCCAAGTTCCAACTCTAAATTAGGGTGTTTTGCTCATCCCTAAATATAATAAAAAGTATGGTACTATTGTATTTGAAAATACAAGATTTGTCAAATTAACTTAATGATTGACGTTTTCTCGCCATTTCATCGCTGTCCAGATATTCATCATACGTAGTCACCTTATCAATCATTCCATTCGGAGTGAGCTCAATGATACGGTTTGCTATGGTCTGGATAAACTGATGATCCTGGGAGGTAAAAAGGACGATTCCAGGGAATTTAATCAGTCCGTTGTTGACGGAAGTGATGGATTCCATATCCAGATGATTTGTGGGCTCATCCATAATAAGGGCGTTGGCACCCAGCATCATCATCTTAGAGAGCATGACTCTCACCTTTTCACCACCGGAGAGAACGTTTACTTTTTTCAACCCATCATCGCCGGAAAACAGCATACGTCCCAGGAAACCACGGACATAAGTGGCATCCTTTTCAGGAGAATATGGCATCAGCCAGTCTACGATGGTATCTGTTCCAGCAAAATCTTTGGTGTTGTCCTTTGGGAAATACGCCTGGCTGGTAGTGATTCCCCATTTATAATCGCCTTCGTCTGGTTCCATCTCACCGGCAAGGATTTGGAAAAGAGTTGTTGCAGCTATTCCATAGGAACCGACAAAAGCGATCTTATCGTCGTGTCCAACCGTGAAAGAAACATTATCAAGCACTTTTTCTCCATCGATAGTTTTAGAGAGATTTGTCACAGTCAGAACCTCATTTCCGATCTCACGGTCCGGTTTAAAATCTACATAAGGATATTTTCTGCTAGATGGACGAAGGGTATCAAGCTCAATTTTTTCCAGGGCGCGTTTACGGGAGGTTGCCTGTTTGGATTTGGAGGCATTGGCACTGAAACGCTGGATAAATTCCTGAAGTTCTTTGATCTTTTCTTCCTTCTTTTTATTGGCTTCCTTCATCTGTTTGATCATAAGCTGGCTGGATTCATACCAGAAATCATAGTTGCCTGCATAAAGCTGCATCTTTGCGTAGTCAATATCCACCGTATGGGTACACACTTTATTCAGAAAATAACGGTCGTGGGAGACTACGATAATTGTATTTTCAAAATTGATGAGGAATTCTTCCAGCCAACGGATCGCATCCAGATCCAGGTGGTTGGTGGGCTCATCCAGTAAAAGAATATCTGGATTGCCGAACAAGGCTCTTGCCAGAAGTACTTTGACTTTTTCACTTCCAGATAACTCACTCATTTGTTTGTAATGGAGATCTGTTTCGATATTCAGTCCATTGAGAAGAGTGGCGGCATCGGATTCTGCTTCCCAGCCGTTCATCGTGGCAAAGTCTGCCTCCAGTTCGCTGGCGCGTATACCGTCCTCTTCGGTGAAATCCTCTTTTGCATAAATCGCGTCCTTTTCCTTCATAATATCATAGAGACGCTGATTTCCCATGATGACAGTGTCCAGAACGATGCAGTCATCGTATTTGAAATGATCCTGTTCCAAAACGGAAAGACGCTCGCCCGGTGTAGTAATGATCTCACCCTGGGTAGGCTCCAGTTCTCCGGAGAGAATTTTTAAAAAGGTGGATTTGCCGGCGCCATTAGCACCAATGATACCGTAGCAGTTCCCCTCGGTAAATTTTATATTGACTTCTTCAAAAAGCGCTTTTTTGCCAAAACGCAGTGTTACATTGCTAGCTTGAATCATTTTTTTCCTCCATCACAATTCTTTATATATTTATTTTACATTAACACTCACTATTTTACTAGAAAACTGTGATTTTGCAAGCGTTTTTGTAATATTTGCGATTCTTTTTCACTTGTGATTGCATTTCAACTATGCTAAAATAAAGCTGTGGCAGTCAGTAGAATAACAATTAAGGATGACAGAATGGATGAATGCGATTGAAAATGGACAATTTACGATAAAAAAAGCGAGTTATGTGAGAGAGGGAGTTTTTCTTTCGGAATCCGGGAAAAGTGCTGAGATCACGATCTGGTGCAGGGATGCGAAGGCATGCCGGCTCTGCCTGTATGAAGAAAATAAGCTGCAGCATAAGATACCGATGTTTTCTATGAAAGAAATGGGAGCACCAGACCTGTTCAGTGTGCGGTTGGAGGGACAGGGATTAGCAGACTTTTTAAATCGTTTTGAATATACTTTTGAGGCAGACCGACGGATTGTAAACGATCCATTTATGCGTGCTGCGGCGGGGAGAGATGTATTTGGTAAAAAACAGGGGAAGCTTAGGGGAAGGTTTTGCCTGGAATCCTTTGATTGGAGTGGTGAAAACAGGATATCCATTCCTTACGAAGACATGATTTTGTACCAGTGCCATTTGCGGGGATATACTAGGCACAGTAGTTCTAAAGTGAAATATCCGGGAACATTTGCTGGGTTTTGTGAAAAGATACCATATATAAAAGAGCTGGGGGTCAATACCATATTATTTCTTCCCCTATATGATTTCAATGAACAGATGTATGCAGATGAGAAAAAAATTAATTATTGGGGATATACTGGGGATGCCTGTTATTTTGCTCCCAAAGCCTCTTATGCGGTGGAAGGTTCAGATGCAGTACGGGAAATGAAACAGATGATAAAAACACTGCATCAAAATGGCATAAATCTTTTTTTGGACATGCATTTTGTGGATCGCTCTCCTGAATTTATACTGAGATGTTTGGTATATTATGTGACAGAATTTCATGTGGATGGTTTTCTGGTGAATTCAGATGTGGTCTCAGAGGAGTGGCTTTTGGCAGATCCATTTCTTCGAAATTGTAAATTTTTGAGCGGAAACTGGAAAAAGGCAGAACGGGTAGGCGGTGAAAGGAAGTTAGCCCAGTTTAATGATGAATATATGACCGTGGCAAGGCGATATCTCAAAAGTGATGAAGGGCAGGCGGGAGATTTTTACCAGTGTTTCCGTAAGGATGAGAAGGAAATGGGTCGGATTCACTATGTCACACAGAAAAATGGATTTACGCTGCGGGATCTGGTTTCTTATGATGTGAAGCACAATGAGGCAAATGGTGAGAGAAACGCAGATGGGACGGAATTTAATTACAGCTGGAACTGCGGGCAGGAAGGAGTGAGCCGAAAAAAAGTGGTGAACCAGATGCGGTTGCGGCAGACAAAGAATGCATTCTGTATGCTGTTTTTGGGACTTGGCACTCCAATGCTTTTAGCAGGGGATGAGTTCGGCAGATCCCAGAAGGGAAATAATAATGCCTATTGCCAGGATAATGCCTCCACCTGGCTGGACTGGAGCCTGCTGGAAAAGAATCAGCAGATTTATAAATTTTGTCACCAGCTGATTCAGTTTCGTAGAGAGCATCCGCTCTATCGGCGCCGTGAGATTTTGAGCGGGATGGATACGCTGGGAGTAGGGGCACCAGGGGTATCCTGTCATGGGATTGAACCTTGGGAAGCAAATTTTTCTTATTATAGTAGGGAAGTGGGAATTTTGTTCTACGGGACTTACTATAGTGGAAAATCCTTATATATTGTGTTTAATTTTCACTGGGATGCTCATGAATTTTATCTTCCGGTGATCAATGCGACAAAAAAATGGAATGTGATCCTGGATACGGATGATGAAAAGCAGAAAAAAAATAATGTGAAGAAATATATGGTCTCACCGCGGTCTGTGGTGGTATTTGAAAGCGTGGAATAAATGATCAATAAAACGCCCAGCTGATATAGGTCGGCTTCAAAGTTTGCCACAGGCAAATCTGTTCTGCAGCAGAGAACTCACTCTAATAAAGAAAAGCGCCAGATGTTTACCAGTTCTCTGACGCTTTTCTCTGTCCGACTGTATGGCCGGACGACTTGTTCAGGTTCGCGAAGTGTAATGCTCGAGGTTACATAAAGTTGTGGTCGGCTGCGATCGGGTCAAACAGATCCAGTTTACAGTGTTTGTTGTCTGAGAAATGTTTGCAGGTCGTACAGGAAACCTCCACATCACCGGATTTATTTGTACACTTACAGCAGTCTTTTACGGCATAAGAACTGCAGTTTTTTGCTACATTTTTATAGGTTGATTCACTTGCTCTCATAGTATTTTCTCCTTTCTGTATAATTAAGATATGACGCTGATTACGTCATAAATATTGTCTCCTAGAACGGCAAATTTATTCGGGATCAAAGAGGTGTGCGACGATGCAGATATATAAAATAGATGATGTAAGAGAGTTTATGGCAGTTCTTTTTTTAAAGGAAAATTTTGATAAATTATGCGTTGGAACGATGGAGATCAAGACTTTAGTGTCCATATCTGTCAAGGGAAATCTGTTGACAGAATGGCTGACAGAGGAAGAAAAGGAAGTCTATGGTAGCAGGGAATACGTTCCCTGGAAGCTTTTGCGGCCGCTGGCATTTTCCTTGATCAAGGGAGAGCAGACGCCTCAGTTGCTGCGTATCCAGTTTGTTCATTATATGAATAATGGTGATTGCGGTGGGCTCAGGATTCAATATGAAAATAATGAACTACATTGTATCAGCAGTTATACGCCGGCGAATTTCACGCTGGATAAAAGCAGTGAACAAATGTGGGATGATAAATGCTCGGAATTTTTCCATAAAAACAGAATTGTTAGCACTCGTCTTTAATGAGTGCTAAAAAGTTCTTGACATCTTTACTTTTCTGTACTATCATTAGTTTTATACAGAAATTTGCAGAACAGGAGAGTGAAAAAGATGAATAAAGAACAGGGCAGTTTAGCGATCAATTCTGAAAATATTTTTCCCATTATTAAAAAATGGTTGTATTCCGATCACGATATTTTTATCCGTGAACTCGTAAGCAATGGCTGTGATGCCATTACAAAGCGGAAAAAGCTGGATATGATGGGGGAAACGTCTCTTCCAGATGAGTACAAAGAAAAAATCGAAGTATTTGTAAATGCCGAGGAAAAGACAATCCGTTTTGTAGATAACGGTCTCGGTATGTCAGCGGATGAGGTAAAGGAGTACATCAACCAGATTGCATTTTCTGGTGCGGCAGATTTTCTAGAAAAATATAAAGACAAGTCCAGTGAGGATCAGATCATCGGTCACTTTGGTCTTGGATTTTACTCTGCTTTTATGGTGGCGGATAAAGTGGAGATCAATACAAAGTCATACCAGGATGGCGAAAGTGCAGTGCATTGGGAATCAGAATGTGGTACGGAATTTGAGATGGATAACGGAACAAGGGAAGAGATCGGGACGGAGATCATCCTTCATCTCAACGAGGATAGCTATGAATTCTCTAATGAATACAGGGTTAAGGAAGTACTGGATAAATATTGTTCTTTTATGCCGGTGGAGATTTTCCTGACCAATGAAAATGCAGAACCCCAGTATGAGACCATCCCTAGTGAAGAGGTGACTGAAAAGGATACGGTTATCGAGGAGATTGTGGAAGAGCCAAAGGAGAATGAAGAAGACGGCGATGAAAAGAAAGAGCCAGTCAAGAAGACAAAGATCCTCAAGCGTCCGGTTTCCATCAGTGATACCCAGCCGCTTTGGACCAAACATCCCAATGAGTGTTCTGAAGAAGACTATAAGGAATTTTACCGTTCGGTATTCCATGATTATAAGGAACCGCTGTTCTGGATCCATCTGAATATGGATTATCCCTTTAATCTCAAGGGTATTCTGTATTTTCCAAAGGTAAATCTGGAGTATGAAAATGCCGAGGGTGTGATCAAACTTTACAATAATCAAGTGTTTATCGCAGATAATATCAAAGAAGTGATTCCAGAATTTCTTCTTTTGCTGAAGGGTGTTATCGACTGTCCGGATCTTCCACTGAATGTATCGAGAAGTGCTCTGCAGAACGATGGTTTTGTTACTAAGATCTCGGAGTATATTACGAAAAAGGTGGCGGATAAGCTCAGCGGTATGTGTAAGACCGACCGGGAAAACTATGAGAAGTATTGGGATGATATCAGTCCATTTATTAAATATGGCTGTCTGAAAGACCAGAAATTCCAGGAAAAGATGAAAGACTTTATTCTTTTTAAGGATCTGGATGATAAATTTATGACGATGAAAGAATATTTGGAGACAGTGGAGGCTCCAGAAGCCGAAGTGGTTGAGCCAGGTGAGGACACAGAGAACGGGGAGCCAGAAGAGCCGCCTAAGACAACCATCTATTATGTGACGGATCTTCAGCAGCAGAGCCAGTACATCAATCTGTTCCGGGAGCAGAACATGAACGCATTTGTTCTTACCCACAATATTGATCAGCCATTTATCTCGTCATTGGAAGCTGGAGGGGACAATGTAAAGTTCCAGCGGATCGATGCCGAGGTGACAGATGATTTCAGAGAGGAAGCCAGCGAGGAAGAGCTGAAGGAGCAGACCGATATTCTCACAGAACTCTTCCGTAAAGTGTTGGGTAAAGAAAATCTGGAAGTAAAAGTAGAGAAACTGAAAAATGAGAAATTGTCTTCCATGATCACTGTTTCTGAGGAGACAAGACGTATGCAGGATATGATGAAAATGTACGCCATGAATGGCATGGGCGGTATGGGTGATTTTGGTGGTGAGAAGCTGGTGCTGAATGCCAATCATCCGCTTGTGCAGTATCTAGTAGAGCATAAAGAGGGCGAGCATGCGGAACTTTTCTGCCGGCAGCTGTATGATCTGGCGATGATCAGCCACAAACCGCTGGCAGCAGAAGATATGACAGCATTTATTCAGAGAAGTAATGAGATTATGGAATTGCTGACAAAGGACGAGTAAGTCTCTGAATGAAAATGTCATGGGTGTAAATCAGGAGTGAATGCTTTGTGAGAATAATTTCGTTCGCGCATGCAAATAACAAAAAATCCTCCGGAACTGTCTGAGACAGTAACCGGGGGATTTTCAAATTATGTAATCTGTATTTGATGACAGACCAGCAAATTATATTACAGAAAAAAACTGGCTATAAAAACACCACTGATTACCGCGGCCACCACGAAATAAATCACAGCATATACGATGCGATTCGGAATAAAGCGGATTCCGCAAATGATACACAAAAGAGCCAGCAATACCAAGTCTACAGTGTTAGTAATAGTGATCGGAAGAATATTGTCAAGTCCCAGTACTGCCAGAACAAGAATAGTTATGGTGATGCTAATCTGAAGAATCAATATGATACATTCTTTGATCGAGTGTCTTTGTATGAAATATCCCACACTATTTTTAAATGTATTTCCCATATTTCAGTTGTCCTCCAAAAATTCCCCCCCCTAAAAAATCTTAATGACTACCTTAGCTCAATGGCGTGTTATAATGAATGTCTGATTTTGTCTGTGCCCTTTAGCCAACTCTATTATACAACAGTTTCTGTTCGAATAAAATGTATATAATAAAAAAAGTTTATAAAAAAACTATAATATTGTCAAAATAGTACTTTACAAAATAAGAAAAGTCAGTTATAATGTCTTAGGTCAAGTTGTTACGCTTCGATAGCTCAGTCGGTAGAGCACTTCACTCGTAATGAAGGGGTCGAGGGTTCAAGTCCCTTTCGAAGCTTATGGTTAAAAAGAGCCAAACACCTCAGAATCATATTGTGTGTTCTGAGGTGTTTTTTTGTTTGTCTTGTTCAAATTAGTCGAATAAAGGTTCTTGTTGCTAAAATATATAAATAAATGGTGTAATTATCCATGGCTAAAGATTCAGGGGAGTTGATTATGAAAAGAGCACAATTACAAAGTACACCTTGGCATTATGAGCAATTACGGCGAACATGTAAAAACGGAAGCAAATTTTGTATATATAACGAAAATATTTGTGTATGTAAATGAAGTCAACATTACCATAAAAAATGCGTTGGTAAAGGAATCCCCCTATTGTCTGTAATATAGAAAATAAAATAGTCAGATTATGACGGAGAGCACACAGTTGTTTACCCAATGATTCATGTGTGATCCAGCTATCATGAAAAAATGAGGACAGGTCCTGGCAATGCCCTTTTTCATGGAAAAATCCGGTTGTAGCGGGGTTGACAAACAACATAAGATACTGTAAAATACTGAATAACTCAAATTGTTGAGGAAAATTGAAAATATTATTTAGTCTGTCGAGACCTACATAATGCCGAGGGAGTTGGTTCATGGATCTGGCAGGCTAGGAAAAAGGAGAAATAATCATGTTAGAAAAAATGCAGGAACTTATCGCAGACCAGTTGAGCGTGGATGCAGACAGCATCACAGAGGCTTCTTCTTTCAAAGATGATTTGGGAGCAGATTCTCTGGATCTTTATGAACTGATCATGGCTCTTGAGGAAGAGTATGATGTTGAGATCCCTACAGATGATCTGGAAAGCATCAATACTGTAGGTGATGTAATTAATTTCTTAAAGGAGAAGGGTGTAGAATAATCGCTGCATCTTTTGTTTAGCCTACCCGTTTGAGCGAGTTGGGACGGGTGTGGCGGACTGCTTGCATCTTAATGTGATTTCCAAAATGTGAGAAATGGTGTGGTTGCTGATAAATGCTTATCGGCAGCCACCATTTCAAAATATGGGGATTTTAAAAATGGTTTATGGAGGAAAAAAGATATGGGTAAGATTGCATTCGTATTTCCCGGACAGGGTGCACAAAAGGTAGGAATGGGAAAGGAATTTTATGAGTATTCTCCGATTGCAAAAGAAATATTTGATCAGGCAGGGGAAGCGGTAGGACTGGATCTGAAAGCCCTCTGTTTTGAAGAAAATGATGATATTAATATAACAGAGTTCACCCAGGTGGCACTATTGACTACCAGTGTGGCGATCATGGAAGTTCTGAGAGACAAAGGTCTCAAGCCGGATGTGGCAGCGGGGCTCAGTCTCGGTGAATACTGTGCTCTTGTGGCAGCGGATTCCATGAATTATATCGACGCGGCGAAAGCTGTCCGCAAACGCGGTATTTATATGCAGGAAGAAGTTCCTGCTGGTGTGGGTGGCATGGCTGCAATAATGGGATTGGATGCGCCACAGATCGAGAAGGCGATCGAGGGCATTGACCAGGTTCAGGTGGCAAATTATAATTGTCCAGGTCAGATCGTTATCTCTGGAAAGAAAGAGGCGGTGGAAGCCGGTGCTGCGAAGTGTAAGGAAGCCGGTGCCAAGAGAACGGTTATGCTGAATGTCAGTGGACCATTTCATTCGGATCTTCTGAAAGGGGCAGGTACAAAGCTGGAGGCTGTTCTGAATGGGATCGAGATCGGAGCACCAAAGATTCCGTATGTGGCAAATGTGACAGCGGGATATGTGACAGAGCAGGCGGATATCCAGCCTCTGCTGGTAAGACAGGTGTCCTCGTCCGTGCGCTGGCAGCAGTCAGTAGAAACCATGTCAGCAGACGGTGTGGATACATTTATTGAGATCGGACCGGGACGTACCCTTGCGGGCTTTAATAAGAAGATCGGGAAAGCCATTGGAAAAGAGCTGACTACATATAGTGTGGGGACCATTGCAGAGATGGATGCATTGCTTGAGACCCTGGCATAAAACGATGGAAAAGGCAGCAGCGAAGAAATGGAGGAAGAGTGAAAAATTTTTTCACTCTGCAAGTTTGTGCGCGTACGCCCAAACTTGGTAAGGCGCAAAAGGCGTGCGCGAATGGAAGGAGAAATATGTTATTAGAAGATAAGATTGCAGTAGTGACCGGGGCGGGAAGAGGTATCGGAAGAGGTATCGCCCTGGCTCTGGCCAGAGAAGGTGCCATGGTGGTCGTTAATTACAACGGTTCGGCAGACCGCGCCGCAGAGGTGGTGGATACTATCACGGCAGCCGGAGGAAATGCGGTGTCGATGCAGTGTAACGTCAGTGATTTTGAGGCGGCAAAGGAGTTTTATACCGGTATCGTCAAAGAGTATGGCAGAATTGATATTCTTGTAAACAATGCAGGAATTACAAAGGATAATCTCATTATGAAAATGTCAGAGCAGGAGTTCCAGAGTGTGATCCAGACCAATCTGGCGGGAACGTTCCATGGTGTTAAATTTGTGACCCGCCCGATGATGAAGCAGAGAAGCGGGCGGATCATAAATATTGCTTCTGTCTCCGGCGTGACAGGAAATATGGGACAGGCAAATTATTCGGCGTCGAAAGCTGGAGTGATTGGCCTGACTAAGGCGGCGGCGAAGGAACTGGCATCCAGGAATATCACGGTAAATGCAGTTGCACCGGGATTTGTGGATACTGAAATGACAGAGGTGTTGTCCGATTCGGTGAAGGAGGCGGCGGTAGCCACCATTCCTCTTGGAAAGTTTGGACAGGTAGAAGATGTTGCGGAGGCAGTGGTATTTCTTGCTTCGGATAAGGCAAAATACATAACCGGCCAGGTACTCTGTGTAGATGGCGGTATTGCGATGTAAAAAGATGGAAGCATTATAATTTAGGAGGATTAAATTCAATGAGCAGACGAGTAGTCATAACTGGAATGGGAGCGATCACACCGATTGGAAATACAGTTGATGAATTCTGGGGGAATGTAAAGAAGGGCGTGGTAGGTATCGGTCCGATGACTCAGATCGACACTGCCGATTACAAGGCAAAACTAGCAGCTGAGGTAAAGGATTTTGATCCTAAGGAATATATGGACCCCAAATCCGCAAGACGTATGGAACGCTTTGCCCAGTTTGCAGTAGCAGCGGCAAAACAGGCCTTGGAAGACAGTGGGCTGGATATGGAAAAAGAAGATCCTTTTTTGGTTGGAACCAGTGTGGGCTGTGGTATCGGAAGTCTCCAGTGTACCCAAAGGGAGTATAAGAAGCTGTTAGATAAGGGACCAAACAGGGTATCGCCACTGATGATTCCGATGCTGATCTCTAATATTGCCGCGGGAAATGTTGCGATCCAGTTTGGTTTAAAGGGAAAGAATATCAATATTGTGACAGCCTGTGCCACAGGTACTCATTGTATCGGGGAAGGTTTCCGCTCGATCCAGTACGGTGAGGCGGATGTGATGGTTGCCGGAGGATCTGAGGCGGCGATCACCGAACTGGGAGTAGCTGGCTTTACCAGTATGACAGCGTTGTCATTTTCGACGGATCCAGCGAAGGCTTCGATTCCTTTTGATGTGGACCGCAGTGGCTTTGTAATGGGAGAAGGCGCTGGAATCGTTGTTCTGGAGGAGTTAGAACATGCCAAAAAGCGTGGCGCCAAGATTTATGCAGAGGTGGTAGGATACGGTGCTACCAATGACGCCTATCATATTACTTCGCCGGCGGAAGATGGAAGCGGTGCGGCGAAGGCGATGGAATTTGCCATCAAAGATGCAGGAATCAAACCGGAAGATGTGGACTATATCAATGCTCATGGAACCAGTACTCACATGAACGATCTTTTTGAGACAAGAGCCATCAAACTGGCTATGGGAGAAGCGGCTTATCAGTGTAAAGTCAGCTCCACCAAATCTATGGTAGGCCATCTTTTGGGCGCAGCAGGTGGTGTAGAGACGATTGCCTGTGTGAAATCGATTATGGAAAATTATGTGCATGTCAATGCAGGGTTGATCAATCAGGATCCGGAATGTGATCTGGATTGTGTGAAGGGAGAAGGAATCGAGACAGAGGTAAAGATTGCGATGTCCAATTCTCTCGGTTTTGGCGGCCACAATGCGACGCTTATTTTCAAAGATTTTGAGGAATGATCCAAGATTAAAAATTATTTTTTTGTTGCCCGATGGCGCCATTGGGCGAAAGAAAAGGGGAGAGGCACGTTTTTGTGCCTTTTGCCATTTTGTGACAGTCATATATTACTTGTATTTGATAAAAAATTATGATATATATTGAAGGAGGCAGACATGTTATTAGATGTAAATGGTATCAAAGAAATTATTCCACACCGTTATCCTTTTTTACTGGTGGATTGTATTGAGGAGATGGAGCCGGGAGTAAAGGCAGTAGGTTATAAAAACGTGACTGTAAACGAGCCGTTTTTTCAGGGACATTTTCCACAGAAACCAGTGATGCCGGGAGTCCTGATCGTCGAAGCGCTGGCGCAGGTGGGGGCAGTTGCCGTTCTGAGCCTGGAGGAGAACAAAGGAAAGCTGGCATTTTTCGGCGGAATTGACAAGGCGAAATTCAGAAGGCAGGTCGTACCGGGGGACAGACTGCGCCTGGAGACTGAGATCATCAAATGCAAAGGTCCGATGGGAGTCGGTAGGGCTGTGGCTACGGTGGATGGAAAGACAGCATGTGAGGCCGAGATAAAATTTATGATTGGTTAACGAATGGAGGAAAAAATGAGAGACTTTAAGCAGTGGGAAGGATTTTCAGGAAGACTTTGGAAGGAAGGCATCGATGTGCGTGACTTCATTCAGAATAACTACAAACCTTATAACGGCGATGAATCGTTTTTAGAGGGGCCGACAGAGGCCACAGATCAATTGTGGGGCAGACTGCAGGAACTTCAGAAAGAGGAACGCCAGAAGGGTGGAGTGCTGGATATGGACACAGAAGTGGTATCCTCACTGACTTCTCATGGTCCTGGATACATCAGCGAGGAGCTGAAAGATATGGAGCAGATCGTGGGTTTGCAGACAGACAAACCACTCAAACGGGCTTTTATGCCCTATGGCGGGATTCGTATGGCGGAGCAGTCCTGCACGATGTATGGTTACCAGCCGAATGAAAAACTCCATGAGATCTTTACTGCTTATCACAAAACACACAGCGACGCGGTATTTGAGGTTTACACCCCGGAGATGAAGCGGATGCGCCACAGCAAGATCCTGACCGGACTTCCGGATACTTACGGAAGAGGGCGTATCGTGGGAGATTATCGGCGTGTGGCGCTGTATGGCATCGATGCGCTGATCGAGGAAAAGGAAAAAGATTTTGCCGGCAGTGAGCGACGCAGCATGCGGAGCAAGGATTACCGTATCCGGGAAGAACTGGCGGAACAGATCAAATCCCTAAAGGGAATGAAAGCGATGGCAGAGATCTATGGCTGTGATATCTCGGAGCCGGCGAAAAATGCCAAAGAAGCCTTTCAGTGGCTGTATTTTGCCTACCTGGCCGCCATCAAGACACAAAACGGCGCAGCTATGAGTGTGGGACGTGTCTCTACTTTCCTGGATATTTATATTGAGAGAGATCTGGCAAATGGCACTTTGACGGAGAAGGAAGCACAGGAGCTGGTGGATCATATGACCATGAAGTTCCGGATGGTAAAATTCGCCCGCATTGAATCCTATAACCAGCTGTTTTCCGGTGATCCGGTATGGGCAACCCTGGATGTGGGTGGTATCGGTATGGATGGGCGCTCTCAGGTGACAAAGACCTGTTTCCGGTTCCTCCATACCCTGGAAAATATGGGGCCGTCTCCGGAGCCGAACCTGACGGTGCTCTATTCCTCCCATTTGCCGGAGACCTTTAAGAAATATGCGTCTTATATTTCCATCAAGACAAGCTCGGTACAGTATGAAAACGATGACGTGATGCGTCCGGTATGGGGTGATGATTACGCGGTGTGCTGCTGTGTATCAGCGACGGAGACAGGGAAAGAAATTCAGTTTTTTGGGGCGAGAGCCAATCTTGCCAAATGTCTTCTGTATGCCATCAACGGCGGCATTGACGAGAAGAATAAGACCCAGGTGGGGCCAAAATACCGTCCCATCACCTCGGAATATCTGGATTATGAAGAAGTGATGGAAAAATATGAGGAGATGATGACCTGGCTGGCACAGACCTATGTGGAAACTCTGAATATGATCCATTACATGCACGATAAATACTATTATGAGGCGTCTCAGATGGCTCTGATCGACACGGATGTGCGGCGTACCTTTGCCACCGGTATCGCCGGTTTTTCCCATGTGGTAGATTCCCTGTGTGCCATTAAATATGCCAAGGTGAAGGTGATCCGGGATGAGGATGGTTTGGCTGTAGATTATGAGACGGAGGGAGATTTTCCGAAATACGGAAATGACGATCCCAGGGCAGACGAGGTGGCAGTATGGCTTCTGCGTACCTTTATGAGTAAAATCCGCAACTGCCATACCTATCGGGATTCGGAGCCCACGACTTCGATCCTCACCATTACCTCCAATGTGGTATATGGCAAGGCTACTGGTTCCCTTCCGGATGGAAGAAAGGCGGGAGAGCCGCTGGCGCCGGGAGCCAACCCATCCTATGGTGCAGAGCAGAATGGTCTGCTGGCATCCCTGAACTCTGTGGCGAAACTTCCTTATGAGGAGGCGCTGGATGGTATTTCCAACACCCAGACCATCAATCCGGGAGCTCTGGGGAACACAGAGGAGGAGCGGGTGAAAAATCTCGTTCAGGTGTTGGATGGATATTTTGATCAGGGAGCCCACCACCTGAATGTCAATGTTTTTGGCAAGGAAAAGTTGATGGATGCCATGGAACATCCGGAGAAAGAAGAGTATGCGAATTTTACGATCCGTGTATCCGGTTACGCCGTGAAATTTATCGATCTGACCAGAGAGCAGCAGCTGGATGTGATTTCCAGAACCTGCCATGAAAGGATGTAAGAAATTGAGTGAGAGAATTGGAAGGGTCCATTCTCTGGAAAGCTTTGGTTCTGCCGATGGACCAGGCGTCCGGTATGTTATATTTCTGAGCGGCTGCCACATGCGCTGCCAGTTCTGTCACAATCCGGACACCTGGGATCTTCGTGCCGGCAGGGAATATACGGCTTCTGAGTTGATTCAGACGGCTTTGAGGTACCGCTCTTACTGGGGAAGTGAGGGCGGTATTACCGTCAGTGGGGGAGAACCTCTGCTGCAGATTGATTTTTTACTGGAGCTGTTTTCCGAAGCT
Organism: Eubacteriaceae bacterium; assembly: GCA_910575665.1. Lineage (GTDB taxonomy): Bacteria > Bacillota > Clostridia > Lachnospirales > Lachnospiraceae > Eubacterium_F. The sequence goes on along the minus strand of CAJTFB010000026.1, from coordinate 44,079 downwards.
AAGAAAAAGGACATTCATACCACATTGGATACCAGCGGAAATCCATTTACGAGAGAAGAACCATTTTTTTCAAAATGGAAAGAACTGATGGAGGTCACGGATCTTGTCATGCTGGATATCAAGCATATCAATGAGGAAGAGCATCGGATTCTGACGGGACAGTCCGGTGAAAATATTAAAGAAATGGCCAGGCTGATGTCGGATTTGGGCCAGCCCATGTGGATTCGTCATGTGCTGGTGCCGGAGCGAAATGATAAGGACGAATATCTTCAGGCGCTGGCGGCATTTATCCGGGAGCTAAAGACCGTGGAGAGAGTGGAAGTTCTTCCCTATCATACCCTTGGGGTCTTTAAGTGGGAGAATTTGGGGATTTCTTATCCTTTGGAGGGGATCGCTCCCCCATCGCCGGAGAGGCTGGCTCGTGCAAAGCAGATTTTAGGGATAGAGGATTGAGCGGTTGAACAGGCTCAATTAGAGGGCAGCATCATTTATTTTCGTAAAAATTGTTGAAATATATGGCAAACAATAGTAAAATAGCATACGTATACTATTAACTAAGTAGGAAAGGACGACGATTATGGAAAAGACAATGGACAAAATTGTGGCACTTGCCAAAGGACGTGGTTTCATCTATCCGGGTTCGGAGATCTATGGTGGTTTAGCGAATACATGGGATTATGGAAATCTTGGAGTAGAGCTGAAAAACAACGTAAAAAAGGCATGGTGGCAGAAGTTTATCCAGGAGAATAAATATAATGTTGGTGTGGACTGCGCCATTCTTATGAATCCGCAGACATGGGTGGCTTCCGGTCATCTGGGCGGTTTTTCCGATCCGCTGATGGATTGTAAGGAATGCCATGAGAGATTTCGCGCAGATCAGCTGATTGAAAATTTTGCAGAGGAACATGGTATGGAACTGGACGGTTCTGTGGATGGCTGGGACAATTCAAAAATGGAACAGTTTATCCAGGATAAGGCAGTGCCATGTCCTACTTGCGGAAAACACAATTTTACGGAGATCCGGCAGTTTAACCTGATGTTTAAGACCTTCCAGGGTGTGACAGAGGATGCAAAAAATACAGTATATCTCCGCCCGGAGACAGCACAGGGAATCTTTGTAAATTTCAAAAATGTACAGAGAACTTCCAGAAAAAAAGTGCCGTTCGGCATCGGTCAGATTGGAAAATCCTTCCGAAATGAGATTACACCGGGGAACTTTACTTTCCGTACCCGTGAGTTTGAACAGATGGAGCTGGAGTTCTTCTGTGTACCAGATACTGACCTAGAGTGGTTCTCCTACTGGAAAGAATTTTGTATCAAATGGCTGCAAGATCTGGGGATCAAAGAGGAAGAGATGCGGGTTCGCGATCATGACAAGGAGGAACTTTCTTTCTACAGTAAAGCCACCAGTGATATCGAGTTTTTATTCCCCTTTGGATGGGGTGAGCTCTGGGGAATTGCAGACCGTACCGATTATGACCTGACCCAGCATCAGAATACCTCCGGCGAGGATATGAGTTATTTTGACGACGAGCGCAAGGACAAATACATACCCTATGTCATTGAGCCGTCCCTGGGCGCCGACCGTGTCACCCTTGCTTTTCTCTGCAGTGCTTATGATGAGGAAGAGCTGGAAGGTGGTGATGTGCGTACGGTTATGCACTTCCATCCAGCTCTGGCTCCAGTGAAGATCGGTGTGTTGCCCCTGTCTAAGAAGCTGGGTGAGGGAGCAGAGAAGGTATTTGAAGAGCTGAGTAAATACTATAATTGTGAGTATGATGACCGTGGAAATATCGGCAAACGCTACCGCCGTCAGGATGAGATCGGAACCCCCTTCTGCATTACCTATGATTTTGATTCGGAAGAGGACGGAATGGTGACCGTGCGCGACCGTGATACGATGGAACAGGAAAGAATTAAGATCGCTGATCTTAAAACGTATTTTGAGGATAAATTTACATTTTAGCATGTTTTTGGGTAAGGTGAAAAAATGGTACATGATAATATTACCAAAAAATACTTGCAATAAATTTCCAACTGTGATAGGATTATAACCACGATAACAAAAAAATGAAAAACAGAAAGGAGGTGGACGATATGATCAGAACAATAAATCGAGGGAATCATCTAGATTTGCCAAAAGGCACAGCTTATATCAGAAATCTTATCGTCCAGTCTCCTGTTACCAGTGCTTAGCGGGAAGGGAATCTTTTTTTCTGCTTTGTAAAAAATAGAAGAGTATGGACGTGATGACGGGATTTCTGACCAGTATCAGGAGTCCTGTTTTTTTATTTACGCCAGGTATAAGTCAAATAGATATGCTTGTTATTCAGACATCATTTGTGGAGAGAGGAGAAGACAATGAGTAAGAAGTCAGAGAAAAATATAGGGCTTGGGTTTGGGGAAACGTTAAAAAATAATTTTTATGCTCTGGGATTTGTGTGGTCCATGAGCAAAAGCTATGTGGTCCATACTTTTTTCTGTAGTGCCATCGGCTATTTTACCTGGGTATTTTTCAGCGCCTACTTTATCCGTTATATCATTCAGGTAGTGACCGGCGGGGAGGCCGTCTCTACGGTATATTTGTATATTAGCATGGTGACGGCGCTTATGTGTGTGCTCATCCTTTATGAAAGATATGTGAACCGGGTAGTGAAACCCCTCAAAGAAATAGAACTGTATCAGAGGATGTATTCGGTATTTTACCACAAGGCAGAAAATGTAGAGTTGGAGTGTTTTGAGGATACAGAATTTTACAATCGCTATACCATGGCAGTTGACCAGGCGTGTGAGAAAATGACGAAAATCGTCGGGGAGATGACCAGTATTATCTGTGCTGTCATTGCAGGAATTTCCACCTATGTATTGATGTACCGGATGGACCCGAGAATGTTGCTGTTTGTACTGTCACCCATCGTTGGATCTTTTGTATTTGGAACGATAGTGAATAAGCTGAATTTTGCGGTCTACCAGGAGGTAACGCCGGATAACCGGAAGACAGAGTATGTAAACCGGGTGATGTATCTGGGGGAATATGCAAAGGAAATGAGGCTTTCTAATATATTTCAAGTACTGAAGCGCACTTATGAGGAAGCGGTGGAACACCGGATCCGAGTGGTGAAATCTTACATAAGCAGACTGATCCCCAACGCGTTTCTGCAGTTTTATCTGTCTTATATCATCATTTTTGAGGGGCTTATGCTGTATGGCGCCTATCAGACAATGGTGGTACACCGGTTGAGCCTGGGGGATCTTTCAATTCTGTCCAGTATGATGGTAACCGCATCCTGGATTCTTATCCGCATTGGTAATTCTATGGTGACCTGCAGTCAGAATGGGATGTTTGTATACAATATTCGTACCTTTATGTCCTATGAAGAAAAGATTCCGGAGGATGCGAAGGGAGTTCTGCCGGACCGGGAGATTAAAAGCATCGAATTCTGCCACGTATCGTTCTCTTACCGGGGAGGAAAAGAGGTGATCCACGATCTTTCTTTTAAGATTGGAAAGAATGAATCTGTAGCGCTGGTAGGACACAACGGAGCTGGCAAAACCACCATCCTCAAATTGTTGTTCCGGCTCTACGATCCGAATGAGGGTAAGATTCTCGTGAATGGCAGGGATATCAAGGAGTATGATCTGGAGGCATATCGGAATTTATTTGCGGCGGCGTTCCAGGATTATAAGATCTTTGCCTACAGTATCATGGATAATGTTCTGATGGAGCGTCAGGTGGAGGATCCTGAAAAGGTAACAGTGGAGGCGCTGAAACGTGCAGGCGTCTATGAGAAGGTGCGGAGCCTTCCCCAGGGAATCCACACGATGCTGACCAAAGAATTTGATGAGACCGGCGCGGTACTCTCCGGAGGTGAGTACCAGAAGATTGTCGTGGCGAGGGCTTTTGCCAGCCCGGCGCCGATCAAGGTGTTTGACGAACCTTCCAGTGCACTGGATCCCATCGCAGAATATGATTTGTTTCAGGCGATCCTGGAGGAGAGCCAGGATCATCTCATGTTTTTTATCTCCCACCGGCTGTCCTCGGTAAAGGACGCAGATATGGTATTTATGCTGGAGGAGGGACGCCTGATCGAGCAGGGAAATCATGGAGAACTGATGGAGCAGAATGGGAAATATGCTCACATGTACCAGATGCAGGCGAAGAATTACCAGCCAGAGGAATCGGATTTGGAGGTGGAATGGGATGCGATCGGATAAAAAAATGAAATTGTCGGCAAGAAAGACCTTTGCCAATACGTGGTTTATGACCAAATTGATTTTTCAGGCATCGCCGCTTTATGGCATTATGTTGATATTTGAAAAGATCCGGCACAATGGTCTGATCTTTGTAGAACATACACTGGGTATCGGGTTTGTACTGGAGGCGGCGGAATTTGGGAAACCTTTCCGGGAGGTAGTGTATTTTATGCTGTTCCTGTTCGGGCTCCTGGCGTTTTCTGGTTTGTATTCTGTTGTTTTCAACTCCGTAGTGGCAGAGATCAGTATGCCAAAAATTGAGAAGAGGCTGAAATTTCTGTTATATGAAAAAGCGGGAAGCCTGGATATCGCCTGTTATGACGATCCGGAATATTACAACGAATTTGTGCTGGCGGTGTCGGAATCGAGGAATTCCATTGACCGTACGGTGAATTTAATCGATATGCTGGTGTCCGGGCTTGTGATATTTTTTTGTTATGGTACATATTTTCTCTTGAAGGATTCCGTATCGGTTCTGTTTGTGCTGGTGTCTTTTGCAGGTAGTTTTCTGATCTATGGTGTCGCCAATAAGATCCGGTTCCGGCTGAATCTAAAGATCAATCCACTGAATAAAAAGCGGCAGTATGTACACCGCGCCTTTTATCTCAGCGCCTATGCCAAAGAACTTCGGTTGAACCGGAAAGTTTCGGGGCGGCTGCACCGGGATTTTGAGGAGACGAACAAGAAGATTTATCAGTGTCAGAAGGAGGAGTGTAAGAAGCTGTGGCTGTTGGACTTTCTGACGGGTTATGTGTTCAGTGATTTCATCTTTGATGGCATTTATCTAGGATATCTGGTATTTCAGGCGGCGGTCAGAAAGGTGTTATCATTCAGCGGCATGGTAGTGCTATACAACTCCGCAGGTAGTTTGAGAAATGGTCTGAGGATCTTGTCGGACCTGCCTCCTACGGCAGTAGAAACCGCTCTTTATGTAGAAAAGATCCGAAATTTTCTTGCCTATGAGACCAAGGTGGTGAGCGAGAAGAATCTGCCAATGCCAGAAGAGATCGGAGAAATCCGCTTTGAAGAGGTATCCTTTGCCTATAATGAGAAGGACGGAGATATCATCCACCAGGTATCATTTTCCATTGCGCCCAGGGAAAAGATTGCCCTGGTGGGGTACAACGGGGCAGGGAAGACTACGTTGATCAAACTTCTGATGCGTTTATATGATCCCACAGGGGGAAGAATCCTTCTGAATGGTGTGGATATACGGAACTATGACCTGGCGCAGTACCGGAGCCGGATGGGCACTGTGTTTCAGGATTATCAGATCTATGCCGCTACTGTGGCGGAGAACGTGGTGATGGATGAGGTACCTGCCCGGGCGGATGTGACGCCCGCCCTTCGGCAGAGTGGATTTTATCCACGGCTGTCATCTATGAAAAATGGTGTGGAAACAGGTCTGACCAGGGAATTTGACGAAGAGGGCACCAACCTGTCCGGTGGGGAGAGCCAGAAACTGGCAGTGGCGCGGGTGTTCTACAAAGACTGTGACTGGATTATCCTGGATGAGCCTTCCAGTGCGCTGGATCCCATTGCAGAATACCAGCTGAACCTTTCTATGGCAAAGGCGTCGGAGAACAAAAGCGTTATATTTATTTCCCACCGCCTTTCCACCACGAGACACTCGGACCGGATCCTTATGCTGGAAAAGGGTCAAATTATAGAGGCGGGAACCCACGATTCCCTCATTGCCAGGAAAGGAAAGTATGCCCAGATGTGGCAGGCGCAGGCGAGTAAATATGTGTGAGCTTTGATTGTCCAGATTGGCGCCATTGAGCTGGTTCGGTGGCGCTGATCTATGACAGGATATTGCAATTTTTATGCAAGAAAATACATTTCTTTCTGTGTAAAGGTGCATTAAGATATAAACAGCATAAAACATGGTTGAGTATTGATTGGAGGAAGTTATGAAAGAAAACCGATTACCATCCCGGGTGCTTCAGATACTGAAGCCGGAGGGAATTGGTACAGATGATATTTTAGATGTATGTCCTATGGATTTATCGGACAACTGCGAATATATCAGCGGATATCTGTTTTTGACGGCAGACAGATTAGGAATTGTGACCAGTGAACCCATTGGGAACCAGGTGCGCTATTTCCGGGGCACCAGGACGAAAGATATGGATTATGGCGAGGATACGCTGAAATATGCTTACCGCCTTCTTCCTCTGGAGGAGACTTCCCATATGCGCATCGAGAGGCAGGTTGCCACCAATCTAGTGACGGTATTCCGCGGGGAGGTACCGCTTCGGATCGGGGCATTGACCAATCTCTATCTGGAGCAGATGAATCTATTTTTGAAAAGCTATCGGAAACTGAAAAAATATCCGGGTGCGGCAGATGAGGTGGAGTCTTCGGCGGAAGTGCAGGAGGAACAGGCGGAATACTGTCCGGTGTGCGGCACCATGTACCCGGATCCCAAGCGGAAGATCTGCCCAAAATGTATGAATAAAAGGTCTATTTTTACAAGGACTATGGGATATTTTTTCCGCTATAAATGGAAATTTATCACGTTATTTATCTGCTATTTTGCAGCGGCGGGACTGAATCTGGTGTGGCCTTATCTCAATGGTACGATATTGTATGATAAGGTTTTGAAGATGGATAACGGTTTTTTAGAGAAGTTTGGCATAGCCGGGGAGTACGGGCTGGCACTGCTGCTTCTAGTTGTAGTGATGGTGCTGTCAAAGCTGGTGCAGCAGGGAGTGGCTTTGATACAGGGAACATTGATGGCGCAGGTTGTGGCTTCTACAATTCGGGATATGAAGCAGGACGTATTTTCTTCTATGGGAAATCTTTCCATCGGCTTTTTTACTAGTAAGCAGACGGGAAGCCTGATGACTAGAGTGCTCAGTGACGCAGACCGTGTGACGGATTTTTTCCTGGATGGATTTCCTTACATATTTGTACATGGATTTACGATCATCGCCTCCTTTACGGTGATGTTCCGGCTGAATTGGCAGATGGCGTTGGTGGCATGTGTACTTTTGCCGCTTCTCGTCATCATGAGCGTGAAGCTCAAGCCGAAACTGTGGAGTCTGTTTGGCAGACGCCACCGCGCGGAGCGGACAGTCAACAGCCGCGTCAATGATAATTTGACGGGAGCCAGAGTGGTGAAGGCATTCGGGCAGCAGGAGCAGGAAAATACCCGCTTTGAGGGACCGAATGACCACTTGAGGGATGCGGAGGTCCGCATCGTAAAATATAATAACCGATTTACGATACTTTATAATTTGGTGCAGGAGGTCTCTAACATCTGGGTTTGGATTCTCGGAGTAATCCTCCTTTTGAATACCGGAAGTGTGGAGCTGGGTGTACTGATCACTTTTGTGGGATATGTGGGACAGCTGAATGGGCCGATGAACTTTTTCTCAAGAGTATTTCATATGTGGTCCAACAGCATCAATGCGGCCCAGCGTATGTTTGAGATTATGGATGCTGTGCCAGAGATTCAAGAGATCGAAGATCCTGTTCATATGGCTGAACCGAGAGGGGAGATCACATTGGATCATGTAACCTTTGGATACGATATCAATAATCCGGTGCTCAAAGATATCAGCCTTCATGTGAAGGAAGGAGAGATGCTGGGCATCGTGGGACGTTCCGGCGCTGGCAAAACGACCCTGGTAAACCTTATCTCCCGGCTGTATGATACCAATGAGGGGAGCATTTCCCTGGATGGCGTGGACGTCAAAGAGATTGCCTTCCATGATCTCCGGAGAAATGTGGCGATGGTTTCCCAGGACACTTATATTTTTATGGGAACGGTGGCGGATAATATCGCCTATGCCAATCCTGACGCCACAAGGGCGGATATCATTCAGGCGGCAATGCTTGCCAGTGCCCATGAATTTATCTCCAATATGCCGGACGGCTATGATACGGTGATCGGGGCTTCCGGAAAGGACTTATCTGGTGGCGAGAAGCAACGTATCTCCATCGCCCGGGCGATCCTAGCGAATCCAAAGATTCTGATCTTGGATGAGGCAACCGCAAGTGTGGATACGGAGACTGAGAAGGCCATCCAGAAATCCCTGGATTATCTGGTGAAAGGACGGACCACATTGTCCATCGCCCACCGGCTGTCAACCCTGCGGGATGCGGATCGTTTGGTGGTCATTGACAACGGAAAGATCGTGGAAGAGGGAACTCATCGAGAATTGGAAGCCCTGGGTGGTGTTTACTTTAAGCTGATGGAGCTACAGACGAAATCCCTTGCATTGAAAGGAGAGATGTAAAATGGCAGAAGAATTTAAGATAGAGCAGATGGAGAAGGAAGTCGAGGAAATGACAGCGCTTCGCTATCTGACAAAGGAAAATGCAGTGTTTCAGAGAACAGAGGGTGGATTTGTCAGCCTGGAATATGACGGGAAGAAATGGGATCGTGTGCAGGTGATTCGCCTGTTTCCCTTTACCGAGCCGGATCAGTTTATTTCCATCCGCACAGTGGAAGAACGATCGAAGGAGATCGGCGTGATTGCGGATATGAAACAGGTATCAAAAGATACCAGAAAGATGTTGGAGCAGCAGTTGAACCTTCACTATTTTACGCCGGTGATCCAGAAGATTATGGACATCAAGGACGAGTACGGCTACGCATATTTTCATGTGATGACGGACCGGGGAGAGTGCCGGTTTACGATCAATATGGGGGGCAATGCCGTGGTGCGCCTGACAGACAGCAGACTGTTGATCACGGATCTGGATGAAAACCGGTTCGAGATACCGGATGTATTCCGGCTGACTCAGAAGGAGCAGCGGAAGCTGGATCTGTTTCTGTAAATTCTATGTTTCTGAATGGAGGATGTAATGATATTACAATTTGATCTGCCGGAATCGGCAGCTTCCTGTATCCAGTTGGAGCAGGGAGAACGAATTTATTATACCGTTCCCTTTGATGTGGCAGAGAACAGCAAATGGCTGCCGGATTCCTATCTGGTAGTCAGCACAAAGCATCTCTGGGTGATCCAGAAGGGGGAACTGAGAGAAAAGCTTCGCCTTTCAGAGTGCCGGAATGCCAGGGCGGAGGCGAAGATCGGCTGCGGGCTTCTGGTGCTGGAGCACAAAGGAGTACAGCGCTACATCGTACAGTATTCGGCAAAACATCTGTCCCGGTATTCCTATGTGGCGCGAGGGATCAATATTCTGATCTCAGGCAGGGAGGAAGAGGTTATCAGCAACGAATATGAGAAGATCTGCCCTGACTGCGGGCGGGCGATACCAGGTACCAGATATTGTCCCCATTGTTCTAAGGAGGGCGGTTTTTGGAGAAGTTTCCTGAAGATGTCAGCTCCCTACAAGAAAAATTTTGTGGGTATCATCATTCTGATGATCCTGGCAGCAGTAGTGACACTCCTTAATCCGGAGGTACAGAAACACCTGGTGGATGATGTGCTTACAAATGGCAGTGGAGGCATGGGAGTGGCATTTACCTGTCTGGGTATCATGTTTTTCCTGAGTGTGGGGATCGTGGTGATAAATATACTGAAAAGTTATTATTGTACGGTTTTGGGGGCGAAGATCGCCAAGGATCTGCGAGAAAAACTTTTCGCCAAGATCCAGATCCTCTCCCTGAGTTTTATCAATGACAGACGTCCGGGAGAGCTGATGAACCGCATCGTATTTGATACAGGGAAGATTCGTGATTTTATGGAGCGGACCTTTTGCAACATGTTTACGGTGTGTTTTATCTTTGCCTGTGATATTATCTTTATGCTGGCGTTGAGTGTAAAGCTGTCGCTGCTTAGTTTTATTTTTATCCCTTTTGCGGTAGTGATCACCTATCTTTTCCGTAAAAATATTCACCGTCGGTTTCATCTGCAGTGGAAAAAAAGCGATGATGTCAACAGCAACCTGCAGGATGTCATATCGGGAATGCGGGTGGTAAAGTCCTATGGGAAAGAAGAGGCGGAGAAGGTTAAGTTTAATCATCTCGCCGAGGAATTCTGCCACGTACAGACGAGAAATGAAGTATTCTGGGCGGTATTCAATCCCGGAGTAAGCTTTTTGATGGGAGCCGGTGTATTTCTGGTGGTTTATTTCGGCGGCGTGGATGTGCTGCGGGGGGAGATGACTACCGGTGAGCTGCTGCAGTTTATTACTTACACCCAGCTGCTGTACCAGTACCTGAACTGGATGACCAGTATGCCAAGGGATCTGATGAATCTCATCAGCAGCATTGAGCGTATCAATGACGTGATGGCGCAGGAACCTTTTATCGAGGATGTGGAAGATCCGGTGGAGCTGGAAGTGAAAGGAGAGATCGAATTCCGCCACGCTACCTTTGGCTATAAGTCCTATCAGCCGGTGCTGGAGGATCTGAACTTAAAGATCCATAAGGGAGAGATGATCGGCATCGTCGGCGCTTCGGGAACGGGAAAATCCACGTTGATCAATCTGATCATGCGTCTCTATGAGGTGGACGACGGAAACCTTCTGGTGGACGGCCACGACATCAAAGAGATCAAGTCGGACCGATTCCACTCCCAGATCGGTGTGGTACTGCAGGAGACCTTTTTGTTCTCCGGAACAATTCTGAACAACATCCGTTTTTCCAGACCGGATGCCAGCTATGAAGAGGTGGTTCGGGCGGCAAAACTGGCAAATGCCCATGACTTTATCTGCAAGACGCCAGATGGCTATAATACTTATGTGGGAGAAAAGGGCTACAGTCTCTCTGGTGGAGAGCGTCAGAGAATCGCCATCGCCCGCGCTATCCTGAATGAGCCAAGACTTCTCATTCTGGACGAGGCCACAGCGAGTCTCGATACAGAAAGTGAATTTATGATCCAGAAAGCTCTGGAGCGTCTTACGGAGGGGCGGACTACCTTTGCCATCGCCCACCGGCTGTCGACGCTGCAGAATGCGGACCGTCTGATCGTGATCGACGGGCACCAGGTAGCAGAAGTGGGATCCCATGAGGAGCTGATCAAAAAGGGTGGTATCTACTACCGTCTGGTAAAAGCACAGCTGGAGATGCAGGGATAAGGGGCATAAACAAGAGGGCAGTTCCTCAAGTCATTTCATGACTTTTGGTCCGCCCTCTTAGCTCATTTTAACCTATAAATTAGCAAAAATCTTTGTTTGCTTTTGAAGTTCTTCTACAATTTCCTGATTCATATCCATACGATTTGAGATATCTGCCATATCAGCCGCCAGGCTTTGGGTGCTGTCTGCGGCTCCTGTGATACCAGCAGCGCCATCATCAATAGCTTTCGTAATACTTTCAATGGAGTCAGCAATCTCAATCATGGATTGCTTTAGCCGGTCGGTTCGATTCTGAAATTCGTCCATAGCTTGTTCAATGTAAGCGGCATCATCTTTGTACTGTTTCCCAGAATTAACAAACTCCTGAAATTCTGCCAGAATGGATTCACTCAAATAATCCACCAGGTCCTGGGAGTGCTTAGAAAGATTATGTACTGCACTGGTGACAATTTTATTGACTTCCTGAATGCGGTTGGCAGTTTCTCCACAGGAATCTGCAAGCTGGCGGATTTCTTCCGCTACTACTGCAAAGCCTTTGCCGGCAGCTCCAACGCGGGCAGCTTCTACCGAAGCGTTTAGAGCAATTATGTTGGTGGAAGCGGAAATCTGCAGGATATCTTTGGTGAGGAGATTGACCTGGTCAACACTCCGGCTGTCTTCGATCGCTTCATTCAATACTGTTAAAATGTTTGAAACTTTTGCTCTCATGATTTCCATGTTTGTTTGGGCAGATTGTTCCATATCCTTTGCCCGTGCTTTCATCGCAATGGAATATTTGGTGATTGCACCGCATTCTTCAGCGGTATCATTGACATCACGCTTAATGTCTGCTGCGCTGCTGTTAATGATGGAGGCATTACTTGCTACTTTTTGAATGGCAGCAGATAACGCCCCTGTCAAAGAAGAGAGGTCTTTTGTGCTTTTATTAGAGGTTTTCGCTCGTTTTAACACTTCACTTACCACATTGTTGATACGGTCAGAACTTCCTTGAAGCGTATATAGAATACTTTTAAATGGTTTGATAACATACTTCATAATGATGCTGATAGAGGCTAATACCAATATAAGACCTATCATTATAGAAATAACACTGATGGTAAGAGAAGTTATATAAACTCTTGAAAGCGTATTTCTGGCAGTTGTTGTCTGAGCCTTAATTGAGGACTCCAGTTTGTTAATATTGCTCTCAATGGCATTACCAAAATCCGCTACATCTCCATTGGCATAGGCATAAGCATCCTGTGTTTTGCTGTCTGCACTGGCACAAATAAGATAAACCAGGGCGTGTTTGAAAGCTTCATAATTTTTCAACAGTTCCTGATATGTTTTATCCTCTGCCGCCGTAACATAACTTTTATATTCTTTAAGCTTTTGGTTTAGATTTTTTTCTTCTTGTTTCATTTGAGTTACAACAGTAATCATGGTGTTGTAATCTTCAGCGATGATATGGGATAGCGCCATCTTATGAGTGTTTGAGATGGAACGGCGGATCTCATCAAGTTTTGTTGTGCCGACCATATAATTATCAACAATATTTGCAGCATTGGCATTGACATTATTGATATTAAAAACCGCCAGGACATTTGAGATCAGAGCCACAACTCCCAGCAGGACGATGGGCAGAATTAAGCGGTGTTGAATTTTAAGCTTGTTTTTCATTTCTTATCCTCCTTTTTTACCTGGCAGTAACATCTTCTACCATTTTATCCAGCTGTTTTTGCAGATTTTCATTCTTTGGATTTCCTTTTGAAATATTTTTTGCAAAAGAGGCTACTGGTTCCCAGAATTTTCCGCCCACCCGCTGAAGATGCGAAAATTCAGTTTGTTCCAGTAATGCAGCAATGGCTGGTGAATTCTGAATTTCTGCGGAGGCAGCTGTCTTCTTGTTAGAAGGACCCTGTCCACGTATTTCAAATCGGAGCTTTTGATTTTCTTCGTTGGTAATCCATTCTGCGAGCATGGAAGCCCATTTGTGATTTTTAGAATAGGCATTCACACCAATCAGTTTGCAGCCTGAAAAAGAGGCCATCTGTATCTGCCGGCCGTCACAGGTATAGGTAGGAAGCTTGGCGGCTCCAGTGTTTTTGCCCCAGATCTTTGTGACAGCAACAGAATTCCATACTCCGCTTATGCCTGCGATCACAGAGCCGTTCTCAACACCGGTCAAGAAATCTTCATCCTTTCGAGTGGTAAAGCCTGGATGGCGGGCAATATTCAGCATGGCTTCTGCTACATCCACACCGTTCACATCCGCACCTTTTTTGTTCCAGGTACAGTAGTTGGTAATTCCATCTTCATTCAATCCTATTTCTAATCCGGTATTGCCAAAAAAAGAGTAAACATACCATGCAGAAGACCAGTCCATGGTAATATGCTTTTTATTTTTTTTGGCTATTTTCATCATATTGTCTAAGGACTCTACATCTTTTGGAGTGAAATATTTTTTATTATAATATAAGAAGTATCCATTATCTGCTGTTAGTGGATAGGCGTACAAAGTATCTCCAACAGAAGCTGCTTCTACCGCCCTTGGCAGATGTTCCTGTTTGATCTTATCCGCATTTTCAATAGGGAGAAGCGCACCGGCTGCTGCCAAAGCGTTCAGCTGATCATCCGCGAAGGTAAATACATCTGCACCTTTTTCTAACTCAGCGATAAGCACATCCTTGCAGTTAGATTCGCCTTGGGCTGCAAATGTGATATGAAAATCTGCCTGATCCTTATACTTCGTCTGGAAGCTCTCAATAATTTGTTTCATAAGTGCTTCATCTTCTTTTGATCCCCAGACTACCAGATTGATTGTCCTGGATTCTGCTTTTTTCATACTGTTTTTAGACTGTTTATTGTCTTTTCCGCAGCCAATCAATGATATGGCACATAGGACTGCCATAAATAGTATGTAAATTTGTTTCTTCATATGACAACACCTCGTTCCTTAGTTTTTGCGTGGTTATTATAGCATTTTTATAGAAAGTTTACAATATTTACTTATTGATTTAATTAAAAGAAAAGTAGAAAAATAATTAGCGTTATGATATACTATCTGAAGGTCAAGAATAAATCAGGCAAGAAGATTTGCCTGAATTCAAATGTATACATATGGATCAGAATGGAGGATTAGTATGTCAGAGGAACACAAAAAAGGAATGAATGCGGATCTGGTTTGGGAAGATCTGCTGGACTGCTGCATGGAGGGAGAATTTTGCGACCAGTGCCAGGAGGAAGCATGTACCATCGGTTATGCCAAAAAGTGTATCAAAGACTATCAAAGGGAGCCGAAAAAAGAGGTTACTGAGGGCACGAGTAGGATTCCCACCACCGATTTTAAGGTATATGATCCACATAAACTGGAAACAGCCATCGCGCATATTTTGAAAGAATGCAAGGATTGCAAAGAGGACCATACAGAAAACTGTATCATAAATGTGATACGAAATTGTTATGAAGTTGGTCTTTTGGGAGATATCCATTCCTACGAAGGAAGTGCACTGCAGTATTTGATGTATCTCAAAGCAATCTCTCCAGAGAGTGCGGGGCGGATTGCAGATATTTATATGAGCTAGTTCAAAAAGAAGTCCGGGGATCGCACCCCGGATTTTTCTCAAGTCACAGATTAAAACTTTTACAGTTAATCTTAGATCAATGGTGAGAATCTGAACTCTTTTTCGTCCTGCACCGTTGAGCTATGTCAGGGGGAATGAACATGAGCCGTCAGATGTCAGAGACACTGCGGGTTGGTATTATATTGGCTGTTTCTGGTGGTTTTATGGATGCCTATTCTTATCTCTGCCGGGATCACGTATTTGCCAATGCCCAGACAGGAAATATGCTTTTGCTGGGAATTCATCTTTCCCAGGGAGATGTGTCTGGGGCATTTCAATATCTTTGTCCAGTAGCTGCCTTTACCATAGGCATTATAGTAGCGGATATTTTGCGTTATCGGATGGATGACCGGCAGAGCAGTCTGCACTGGAGACAATGTTCCCTACTAATTGAGGCGATGCTGCTTCTTGGTGTGGCATTTATTCCCTTCCGTTATAATTTGCTGGCAAACAGTATTATATCCCTTACCTGTGGGATACAGGTAGAAAGTTTTCGGAAAATACACGACAATGGGATTGCCACTACAATGTGTATTGGAAATTTGAGAAGTGGGACACAGAATCTTTGTGAATACATCTTTAAAAAAGATCGATCCCGACTGAGAAAGAGTCTGCTCTACTATGGGATCATCGGCTGTTTTATGCTGGGAGCTGTCATGGGAAGCATCGTAATTCTGTGGCTGCAGGAAAAATCAATTTTGATGTGTTCTGGGATTTTGTGTATTGCTTTTGTTATGCTGCATGGCAAAAGGCAAAGGTAGTTCGACGGCGCGAAGTTGAGGAAGCACAAGGAGTAATATTTTTTCGTTGACGACTTTATAAAAGTATGCTACAATCACATCAATCTGAATTCTTCGGATTGATGTGATTTCTTTTTTTTCGGGTGCGTAGTTACTTTTCTGCAAATCAAAATTTCCATAGAAAATAATATTATACTTTTGAGTTAAAATGCTTTACATGGTGGGAAAAAAGAATTATAATAAGGGAGTACGAAGTGAAACCGACACAGAGGTTATTGTCAGGTGGCTTAAATTGGCGGTTAAAGTAAATTCTTTCGTTGAATTTGAAAACGAACTTTTATCAAAAAAAGAAGAGGACTAAAAGAAAATGAGTGAAGGTGGATTACAAAGAAAAGTATTTTCCGGGCTGATCTGGAAATTTGGAGAGAGGATTGGGGCTCAAGCGGTGTCCTTTCTCGTTTCTATCATTCTGGCGAGGCTGTTGCTGCCATCCGATTATGGGGTTATTGCACTGATCACCATATTTATAGATATAGCAAATGTGTTTGTGTCCAGCGGTTTCGGGGCGGCGCTTGTTCAGAAAAAGGACGCGGACGAAGTGGATTTTTCCTCTGTCTTTTATTTTAGCATTGTGATGTCCTGGGTGCTTTATATTATCGTATTTTTGGGTGCCCCGGCAGTAGCTGGATTTTATGATAAAGAAATTCTGACACCGGTACTCCGGGTGATGGCACTTAAATTGCCGCTGGCCGGGGTGAATTCGGTTCAGCATGCCTATGTGCAGAAAAAAATGCTGTTTAAGCGATTTTTTTTCTCTACATTGATCGGAACTGTGGGATCGGCGGTTGTGGGGATTGTGATGGCATATACAGGCTTTGGCGCCTGGGCTCTGGTTGCACAGTACCTGTTCAATTCTACGATGGATACGGTGGTGCTCTGGTTTACTGTCCGGTGGCGCCCCGTATGGAGATTTTCTCTGGGGCGGATGAAGTATCTGTTCGGTTTTGGGTGGAAGATGTTGGCATCCGAGCTGATTCACACGTCGTATAAACAGATACGCAGCCTAATTATTGGGAAGGTGTACACGGAAAAAGATCTGGCCTTTTATAACCAGGGAGGGAAATTGCCGAGCCTCATCGTCACAAATATAAATTCATCGGTGAGTTCCGTGCTGTTTCCGGCGATGACGTTAAAACAGGATGATACTGGAAAATTAAAGGAAATGGTGCGCCTCTCCATACGGGTGAGTTCCTATATCATGTGGCCTCTGATGATCGGTTTGTTGGTCATGTCAGAGCCGATTGTGCGTCTGATGTTTACGGAGAAATGGCTTCCCTGTGTTCCCTATATGCAGATCGCCTGTATCCAGTTTGCCCTGGAGCCGGTGCAGACAGCGAATGTTCAGGCGGTGAAGGCGATGGGGAAGGGAAGAACTTATTTGATCATGGAGATCGTTAAAAAATTATTTGGCATCGTGATGATCGTCGCCGTGATGTACCAGGGAGTTATGGCAATTGCAGTGACGGCGATGTTTGTTACCTTTTTTGCGGCACTGGTAAATTCTACTCCAAATCGTAAATATCTTAGATATACCTACCGGGAACAGTTGGTGGATCTCATCCCTTCCATTCTGCTGGCTGCTGCGATGGGAATTTGTGTATATGGGGTGGGAAGGCTGCCCGTACCGGATCTGGTAAGTATTGTTTTACAGGTTGTATCAGGAGCAGCCAGCTACATTATATTATCTCTGGCTTTTCGAGTGAGTCAGTTCCGTTATATAATAGATATTCTTAAGAATTTTATCAAAGTGATTCGGAACAGAAGGTGAGGAGAAGATGCGTGGATTCGAGCCGATATCTATGGAGAAGTGTAAGGAGATCGAATTAGATATGTTTCGTCAGATCATTAAGGTCTGTGAAAAGTATAAGCTGCGTTATATTTTGGATTATGGGACGTTGATCGGGGCGGTCCGGCATGGTGGATTTATTCCCTGGGATGATGACATCGATATTTCCATGCCGCGACCAGATTACAATGTGTTCAAGCAGGTATTTGATAAAGAAGCAGAAGATTCCTGTTATGAACTTCGGACGGGAATGAAAGGAAATATTGCCATCCCCTATATTCAAGTGGTGCACCGGGATACAGTTACACAGAAAAAAGGAAGAAGAGAGACTTACGCCCAGGCGCTCTGGGTGGATGTGTTTCCGGTGGACGGAGCGGGGGACAGCGCGGAGCAGCAAAGAGAAATATACGATAAATACTGGGATAAGATCAATGAATCCAGGAGGATATTTGGACGATATAAGCCCTATCTGAATCCCTGGAAACAGCTCCGCCAATGTTACTGGCATCATCTGAAAAAATTTCAGCTGGGAAAGATCATCGGGGAGGCAGAAGCCCTTATGCAGACCTATGATTATGATTCTTCCAAGAATGTATTTTGTTATCCGACGGTATACGGGGTGAGGGAAAAGAATTCAAAGGGCTATTATGAGGACAGGATCATCATGAATTTTGAGGGGATCTCCTGCCGGGTTCCACGGGAATATGATAAAAAACTCAGGGGGATCTATGGTGATTATACGAAGCTTCCCCCTGAGGACCAGCGAAAAGGGCATGAGTATCTTGCTTTTTGGCGCTGATCAGCTCTTTTCGCGAAGATAATATTTTTCTTCGAGACGAATTGGTTTATAGGATAGCTTTGCCTGCCGGAGATTTTCCTGGCCCAGATCATCTTCCCGGTTGACATAGCGGGCTTCTGGAAATTCATGGATCAGGAACTGCTGATTGATGTAATTATAAAGTCCCTTGATCTCGCTGTCGGCCTTTTCGATATGGATAAAAGCACACTGGATCGACGGACAATAACTTCCGATGGTGTAAGCTGCCAGTTTGCCATTCATGCGGATTCCGCCCATATGGCAGTCGATGCTCTGGCAGTTGCCAAGAAGCCGGTATACCCCTTCTTCTTCATTATCTATACAATTATATTTGTCATAAATTCTTCGCTCATCCAGCCATTTTTCATGAAAATCTTTTACTTCTTCGATGTTACTACAACAAAGAGTTTCGTAGGTAAATTGGCCTTCGTACTCTCGCTGAAAGGCATTGACAAGATTTTTTTTCTTATGAAGAGCTCGCCCGCTGAGAGTCTTTAATTTTTCCGCATCATAGATATAATCGGCGCTGTCTCGATCGGATTCCAGTGTGTAGTGGGAAAGGAGACCGGCGCTCTGCCAGACGTCTTTTGTTAGGGTGTCAATCAGATAGACATTCATGGGGCAGTTCCAGACTTCGTGAAACTGCTGTTCCATCCGGTGAAAGGCTTCCGGAAGGTCATCCACAGAGCATAGAGGGCAGAAAGCACCCCGTTCTCCCTTTCTCTGGAAGAACAGGTAGAGTGCGATATCATCTGTGGCAAATCGTGTCTGATAATAATTTTCCCATAAAAACTGATTCAGGAAATGTCCCTCGCTCATAAAGCAGGGGCGCATTGCCTCGTATTTTCTGAAAATATGCTGTACAAATGGACTTATCGGTTGAAGCTCCATTCCAATCCTCCTTGTTAATTTCCTTTGGAATTTCTCTTAGCGCGGTAGCGTTCTGTGCCGTCCAGAATTTTCTTGCGGATCCGGAGGTTTTCCGGGGTGATCTCCAGTAGCTCGTCGGTGTCAATAAATTCAATGGCTTCTTCCAGACTTAATTCTTTTTTCGGAGAGAGCCGGAGTGCATCATCGGACCCGGAAGCTCTGGTGTTGGTCAACTGCTTTTTCTTGCACACATTGACTTCGATGTCATCAGTTTTCCCATTTTGGCCTACTACCATTCCGCCGTACACTTTTTCGCCGGGACCTACAAAGAGGGTGCCTCGTTCCTGGGCATTAAAAAGACCATAAGTGATGGTTTCGCCGGATTCATAGGCGATCAGGGAGCCCTGTTTGCGGTAGGCGATATCTCCTTTGTAAGGACCATATCCATAAAATTCGGTATTGAGCACACCGTTTCCCTTGGTATCTGTCATAAATTCGCCGCGGTAGCCGATCAATCCTCTGGCGGGAATTAAGAATTCCAGACGGGTGGTGCCTGCATTCAGAGGGTTCATTCCCTGGAGTTCTCCCTTGCGCTGACTCAGTTTATCAATGACCGTTCCGGTAAATTCATCCGGTACATCCACATAGGCACGTTCCATTGGCTCCAGTTTTTTTCCATTTTCATCGGTTTTATATAGAACCTCTGGTTTGCTGACTGCAAATTCGTAACCCTCCCTGCGCATGTTTTCGATCAGCACAGACAGATGCAGCTCCCCACGGCCGGAAACCTTGTAGGCTTCGGTAGTTTCAGTATCCTCTACCCGAAGGCTGACATCGGTATTCAGCATTTTATAAAGGCGGTCACGGAGATGACGGGAGGTCACATATTTTCCCTCCTGGCCGGCAAGGGGGCTGTCGTTGACGATAAAATCCATAGAAATGGTGGGTTCCGATATTCTCTGAAAGGGGATTGCCCTGGGGTTTTCCGGAGAACAGAGAGTGTCTCCGATGTGAATGTCAGTGATTCCCGAAATGGCGACAATGGAGCCGATCTGTGCTTCCTCCACCTCTACCCGGTTCAGTCCTTCAAATTCATAGAGTTTGCTTATTTTTACTTTACTGTTCTTTTCCGGATCATGTGCATTGACGATCACTACTTCTTGATTTACTTTGACAGAACCGTTATCGACTTTTCCTACGCCGATGCGTCCCACATACTCGTTATAGTCAATAGTGCTGATCAGTACTTGGGTGTCCGCTTCTGGATCCCCCGAAGGAGCGGGAATATAATCGACGATGGCATCAAATAAAGGTTTCATGTCACTGCCGGTCTCTTCCATAGAAGCAGAGGCAGTACCTTCCTTTGCAGATGCGAAGATAAAGGGGCAGTCTAACTGTTCCTCGTCAGCATCCAGATCGATAAACAATTCGAGTATTTCATCGACAACTTCCGCGGGTCTTGCCTCCGGGCGGTCGATCTTATTGACGCAGACAACGACAGGAAGGGAAAGCTCCAGTGCTTTTTTCAAGACAAATTTGGTCTGAGGCATGGCACCTTCAAAGGCATCTACGACGAGAACTACGCCATTTACCATTTTCAGTACCCGCTCTACTTCGCCGCCAAAATCAGCATGCCCTGGGGTGTCGATAATATTTATTTTAATATCATTATAATGAATCGCCGTGTTTTTTGACAAAATTGTGATGCCGCGTTCCCGTTCAATGTCATTGGAATCCATGACACGTTCGGCAACTTCTTGATGGGCGCGGAATACACCGCTTTGCTTCAGAAGTTCATCCACGATGGTGGTTTTGCCGTGATCAACATGGGCAATGATTGCTATATTTCTTATATCATCTCTTGCAGTTAGCATTTTATCGTCTTCCTTTCCAAATTATGTTGATTTTTTATCACAATAACTTTAGAATTATATCATAGAAACTTTTTTTAAGCAAATTTTAAATATTAGTTCTAAAAAGAAAATTATTTGCATATCATTATTTAGTAAAGAAAAAAGGTCTGTCCGCAGGACGGATAAAATAAACAAAGGGGGTCATATATGATGACAGATAAGGTTTTAGGAAACAATCAGGTAAATGTGTATGGTGAGGTGATTAGCGAGTTCACCTTTAGCCATGAAGTGTACGGTGAGGGATTCTATATGGTACATCTTTCTGTGAGGAGACTCAGCAATGTATTTGACACGATTCCGCTGATGGTTTCTGAGCGTTTGGTAGATGTGTCAAAGGATTACCGGGGAAAATTCTTTGAGGCATGCGGACAGTTCCGTTCCTATAACCGCCATGAAGAAAATAGAAATCGTCTTGTTCTCTCGCTTTTTGTAAGAGATTTAAGGGTTGATGATACAGAAGTTGGCAGCGATAAGCCCAATTATATATTTCTGGATGGATATATCTGTAAACAACCTGTATATAGAAAAACGCCATTAGGAAGAGAAATCGCAGATCTTTTGCTGGCAGTAAATCGCCCCTATGGAAAATCTGACTACATTCCATGCATTTGCTGGGGAAGAAATGCAAGATTTGCAGACGGTTTTCAGGTAGGTGAGCACATTCAGATTTGGGGACGGATTCAGAGCCGTGAATATCAGAAAAAACTGGATGAAGAAACCTTTGAAACTAGAGTGGCATATGAGATATCGGTTAGCAAGCTGGAGCATATCGATGAGATGTCAGCGGTAGTTGCCGCCTCGGAAGAAAAGACCGAGGAAGAGGATGAAAAGGACGAAAACTGGGAATAATATCCGATCAGATCATCTTTTACTTGCATGGACATCATTTTTGTGGTAAATTAATTTTCATAGTCTGAGAAGTATTGTCATTTTTGTGGCAGTACGAACGAAAGAGAGCTTGAGTTTTTGCATCTTGATACAGAAACCCAAGAAAGAGAGGTGTTAATGACGATGAAAACAGGAATTGTCCAGGTCTTTTACGGAGACGGAAAAGGAAAGACGTCGGCAGCAGTTGGTCAGGCACTCAGGGAAGTACAGGAAGGACAGAGAATTACCATGATCCAGTTTCTCAAAGGGAAGATGGCTGATGAATTTCAGGTGCTAGAGCGCCTAGAACCGGATATGAAGATATTCCGCTTTGATAAAAGTGAGATCAGTTACTGCGATTTACCGGATGATGCGAAGCGCGAGGAAAAGCATAACATATTGAATGGTTTTAATTTTTCCAAGAAAGTGCTGGAAACCGGAGAGAGTGATGTGATCATTCTGGATGAGCTGCTGGGATTGATTGATCTCAACATAATCACCGAAAATGATGTGGAGGATCTTATCCGCATACAGGGAGATTACAAGAAACTGATCATTACCGGAGCCAAGCTTCCGGATCAGATCCGAGCATATGTGGATGAAGTATCAGAAATACGATAATTGGTATTGACTGGTATCTCTATTGGTGATATGATAAATAACAAGTAAATAAAAAAGAGTAGAGGCGCGGACTTTATTAGTAGTTTTCCGGATGTGTCAGGTTACATAGATGATGGTAAATGAAAGGAAAGTCTGCCGAAGGGGACAGATACCTGAGACTGTTTGCCTGGGCATATGCTGAAGAAGTATATGACTGTCATCTTTTAAGATGGAGTGCTACAGAATATGATTGATTTTTTGCGGCATTTCCATTGATCGGGAATGTCGCTTATTTTGCGTGAACCAGGTCGTCTTGTGAAAGTACGACGCCTTTAGTTTTGGGGCGGTAAGCCTTTTATGCGCTGTAAGAGTGGCACCAGTTATGGCATATCGTATATTAATGTAAGGAGGAAAAAAGTATGGCAATTTTTACAGGAGCGGGAGTGGCGCTGATTACTCCTATGAATGCCGATGGTTCGGTAAATTATGAGAAGATGAGAGAGATCATTGAATTTCAGATTAAAAATCAGACCGATGCTATTATTATCTGTGGAACGACGGGTGAGGCATCCACGCTGAGCCATGAGGAACATATCGAGTGTATCCGGTTCTGCTGTGAGGTGGTAGATAAGAGGATCCCCGTGGTCGCAGGAACTGGATCGAATTGTACGGCAACGGCACTTTATCTTTCCCAGGAGGCAGAGAAGGCGGGAGCAGATGGACTACTTCTTGTGACGCCATATTACAATAAGTGTACACAGAACGGGTTGAAAGCTCACTTCACCCAGGTGGCGGATTCTGTAAACATACCGATTCTTCTTTACAATATACCAGGAAGAACTGGCGTAAAAATTACACCGGAGACTGTTGTCGCTTTGTGCCGCGACGTCAAAAACATCGTCGGCGTAAAGGATGCCACGGGTGATATATCAGAAGTGGCAAACGTACTTGCTCTGGCAAAAAAAGAGGGGGTAGAGGTAGATCTCTATTCTGGCAATGACGATCAGATCGTGCCTGTTGTATCCCTGGGAGGAAAGGGAGTTATCTCTGTGCTGTCTAATATTCTTCCCCAGCAGACTCATGAAATGGTGGCAGCTTTTCAGGCAGGCGATGCCAGGAAAAGTATGGAAATGCAGCTGTCCTATTATGATCTGATTGGCGCTCTGTTTTGTGAGGTAAACCCCATTCCGGTGAAAAAGGCAATGAACCTGATGGGAATGGAAGTGGGATCTCTGCGGGCTCCTTTGACAGAGATGGAGGAGAAGAATGCTGCGAGACTGGCGGATGAGATGAAAAAAGCAGGGATCATATAATTTACGCGGAAGGCACAAGCCAAGCTGGAATGCTTGCATTCCAAATTGGCATTGCTCGCGAACGTGAGAAACTCGCAAAGCGTGTTTCTCATCGTTACAGGGAAAAAGTTTTCTCAAAATACTTTGGAAAGGATGTACGACATGACAAGGATAATAATGAGCGGCTGCAATGGTGCCATGGGAAAAATGATCACGGACCTTGTGGCGAAGGATGAAGAAGCCCAGATTGTGGCGGGGATCGATATTGCGGATGATGGGAGAAATGACTATCCGATATTTTCTTCCATTCTTGACTGTGATGTGGAGGCAGATGCTCTGATTGATTTTTCTACGACTAAGATTCTGGATGATCTTCTCTCCTATTGTGAAGAGAAAGGACTTCCGGCAGTGCTTTGCACCACCGGCTATGATGAGGATCAGCTGGAAAAGATCGAAGGGGCAGCAGAGAAAATAGCAGTACTCAAAGCTGCCAACATGTCTCTCGGTGTCAATACGCTGCTTCATCTCATTCAAAAGGCGGCGAAGGTGTTTGCGCCGGAGGGCTTTGATATCGAGATTGTGGAAAAACATCATAACCAAAAATTAGATGCCCCTTCGGGAACGGCGCTTGCTCTGGCGGATTCCGTCAATGAGGCAATGGATGGTCAATATGAATATATTTATGACCGGTCCCAGCGGCGGGAGAAACGAGGAAAAAAAGAGCTGGGGATTAGTTCCGTTCGCGGCGGCACCATTGTGGGAGAACACGATGTGATCTTTGCCGGAGAGGATGAGGTGATCACCTTCTCCCATACGGCTTACAGCAAAGCTGTGTTTGCCAAGGGGGCTGTGGCGGCAGCAAAATTCCTGACGGGAAAGAAGAATGGTCGATTTGACATGGCAGATGTGATCGCAGCAAAATAAAGGGGAGAGTATGTTATCATTTTGTATCAAAGACGTGGTTTGTGCCACCGGAGGAGAGCTTCTCTGTGGTGATCCACAAACGGTTGTTACCGATGTGGTTACGGATTCGAGGTTGGCAGGAGAGGGGGCATTGTTTGTCCCCCTTATCGGAGAGCGAGTAGATGCCCACCGGTTTATTCCAGAAGTGCTTCGGGCAGGGGCGGCAACCCTTACCTCTAAGCGTGAGGCGGCTGTTGGGGTAGAAGATCTGCCGGGGGGTGTCGTGGTCTGGGTGGAGGATACCCTGGCAGCCTTTCAGAAACTGGCGAGCTGGTATCGTCAGCAGTTTGATATTCCAGTCATAGGCATAACGGGAAGTGTTGGGAAAACAACTACGAAAGAAATGGTAAGCGCTGTGCTTGCCACTAAATTCAATCTGTTGAAGACCATTGGAAACCTTAACAGCCAGATCGGCGTGGCGCAGATGATGTTTCACATTGAAAAAGATACGGAGATCGCTGTCTTTGAGATGGGGATGAGTATGCCTGGGGAGATGGCGAGGCTGGTAGAGATCGCCAGACCCCAGACGGCAGTGGTGACCAATATCGGAGTGTCCCACATCGGCAATCTGGGCAGCAGAGAGGCCATCGCCTTTGAAAAGGGGCATATTGTCAAATATGTGGGAAGTTCCCATGATGGTATGTGCTATATTTGTGGAAATGGGGATCTTCCGGCGCTGACCAAGGACAACATTCCCTATGAGTTGTGTGTTGGCAACTGTGAAACCATTTTTTATGGAACGGCGTCAGGTTGTCAGATTCAGGCGACGGATATACAGGTCACAGAGACGGGCCAATCCTTTCAGTATCATGGTAGAGAGGATTGTACCGTGGAGCTGTCAGTGATGGGAGGTCATAATGTCAACAACGCAGTGGTGGCGCTGGCTTTGGGAGAGCAGTTTGGCGTGGAGCTGGATCAGGCGCTGGAGGCACTGAGGCAGTACCGTCCTTTTTCCATGCGGGGAGAGCGTCGGGACTGTCATGGTTATCATTTGATCGACGATACGTATAACGCTAGTCCGGACTCGATTAACAGCAATATTGACGCTCTTTTTGATTATGGCACGGAGGGCAGGAAGATTGTGGTTCTCGGGGATGTGCTGGAGCTGGGAGAGCAGAATGAGAGCCTACACCGCGGAATCGGTGATTATATTATTCAGGAAGCGGAGAAGGGGAAGAAACTCTCCTATGTCATAACGGTGGGGGAAGGAGCTGCTTTTATCTGCCGCCAGGTGGAGAAAGGCTCGGATATTCCTACCAGAATATGCAGCAGTAACGAAGAGGCAGCGGAATTCGTCAGACAGCTGGCACAGCCAGGGGACTGGGTGTTAGTAAAGGGATCCCGTGGGATGCACATGGACGAAGTGGTGAAAAAGGTAGTGATGTAGTGTACGCAGATATAATTGTGGATATCAGTGTGGATGCGCTGGATAAAACCTACCAGTATCGTATTCCAGAGCAAATGGAAGAATTGGTAAGGATCGGGACGCCTGTCCAGGTGCCTTTTGGGCGGGGGAACCGGATACTCCACGGCTTTGTCGTGAATCTGACGGAGCAGCCGGCTTTCGACGTGAACCGGATCAAGGATATCTTGAAGGTGGAGCAGAAACAGGTACCAGTGGAGGGTCAGCTACTGGCCCTTGCCGGATTTATCAGGGATCGGTATGGCTCCACGATGAACGAGGCGCTAAAGACAGTTCTGCCTGTCCGGAAAAAGATTAAGTCAGTGGAGGAACACTGGCTTAATTTTGCTATGGAAGAAAGGTCTATTATGGATATTCTCCATGAATACGAACGGAAACACTATGTGGCGAAAGTACGGCTGATCCGGGGGCTTCTTGCTGAGGGAGGCACGATGACAAGGAGACAGGCAGACCATCAGTACCAGGTGAAAAAGCCAGTGATTGACAGTCTGGTAAAGGAGGGGATTCTTACCGTGACCAGAGAGAAGAAATACCGGAATCCCCTGGAATCTGCCGAACAGCAACTACATGTCTCCAAGGTGCTGAACGAAGAGCAGAGAGAGATCGTGGAAGATTTTGCGAAGGAGTATCAAAGTGGCCTGCGGAGACCATATCTTCTATATGGGATTACTGGAAGTGGAAAAACGGAAGTGTTTATTCGTTTTCTAGAGACCGTACTGGCGGAGGGAAAGCAGGCAATTGTATTGATCCCAGAGATCGCGTTGACCTTCCAGACGGTATCCCGATTTCGTCAGGCATTCGGTGAACGGGTTTCTGTCATTCACTCCAGGCTCTCGGAGGGGGAGCGCTACGATCAGTATGAGCGGGCCAGGATGGGAGAACTGGACATCATGATTGGTCCCAGATCAGCACTGTTTACTCCTTTTGAAAGACTAGGAGCTATTATTTTAGACGAGGAGCATGAAAACAGCTACATCAGCGAGGGAGTTCCCCGCTATCACAGCGATGAAGTCGCGCTGTTCCGCGCCAGACAGACAGGGGCCAGTGTGATCTTTGGTTCGGCGACGCCGTCGGTAAAAAGTTATCTAATGGCGAAGGAAGGCAGATATAAAGAGTACCGTCTGACTAGGCGTGCCGGAGACGCTCTTTTGCCAGATATCCATGTGGTAGATCTCAGGCAGGAGTTAAAGGAAAGAAACCGTTCAGTATTCAGCCGTATTCTTCAGCAGAAGATCTTAGATCGTCTGAAGAAAAAGGAACAGATCATGCTTTTTATCAACCGGAGAGGGTATGCGGGCTTTGTTTCTTGTAGAAATTGTGGAAATGTGTTACAATGTCCTCATTGTGATGTATCCATGACGGCACATAAAAATCATCTGGGAGAGGTGGATACACTGGTCTGCCATTATTGTGGACATGCTGTCAGGATGCCAGAGAGGTGTCCGGAATGCGGGTCTCCCTATATCGCAGCATTTGGTCTGGGAACCCAGAAGGTAGAGGAGATGCTCCAGCGGCAGTTCCCGATGGCAAAGGTTTTGCGAATGGATGCGGACACTACTTCTGGGAAGCATGGACACGAATCTGTTTTGTCCAGATTCCGGGAGGGAAGGGCGGATATTCTCATTGGAACCCAAATGATCGTGAAGGGACATGACTTTCCAAACGTAACGCTGGTGGCGGCGCTGGCGGCAGACATGAGCATGTTTGAAAACGATTATCGTAGCAGTGAGAGAACCTTTCAGCTGCTCATGCAGGCGAGCGGCAGGGCGGGAAGAGGTCAGAAGCAAGGGGAAGTGATCATTCAGACCTACCGTCCAGACCACTATGTGATCCAGAGCGTGGCTGCCCAGGATGCAGAAGTTTTTTATGAAAATGAATTGGCATACCGGCGTGTGTTAAGCTATCCCCCCTATTTTTCCATGCTTACGATCCGTATCTTTTCGGAGGATCGGGAAAAGGGACTGGCATGTGTCAGAGAGCTTTCGGGTGCGGTACGGGGAAAGTTCGGTTGTCTGGCTTCGGTGGTAGGTCCTGCCGACGATGGAGGCAAGAAAAGAAAGGATCAGTTTGGTTATACATTTTATGTAAAAACTGAGGAGCTGGCGCAGATCGAGGCTGTAAAAACATGGGTAGACCTAGAGTTTGAGAGAAAGAAATATGCCTGTTATATCCAGTATGAAGTGGATTGATCAGGTGTATTCAGAATGAATGGAGGAAAAATCATGGCGCTGAGAAATATACGCGAAATTGGCGATGATATTCTGTATAAGAAAGCAAAAGAGGTAAAAGAGATCACGGAAAAAACCAGAGAGTTGATCGATGATATGTTAGAGACGATGTATGAGGCAGACGGAGTGGGACTGGCGGCACCACAGGTTGGCGTCCTGAAAAGGATTGCGGTGATCGATGTGACGGCGGAGCAGGACAGCCCTATTGTTCTTGTGAATCCAGTGATCATCCATACCGAGGGAGAGCAGCGGGGCAGTGAAGGATGTCTCAGTGTGCCTGGGAAAGCAGGGATTGTCACGAGACCAAATGTGGTGCGGGTGCGTGCCTTTGATGAATCGATGCAGGAATTCGAGATTGAAGGGGAAGAACTGCTGGCGAGGGCGCTGATCCATGAGATTGAGCATCTGGATGGTCAGCTCTATGTAGATAAAGTGGAAGGGGAACTGGTGGACGTCGGTGAGGAAGAGGAATAAGGAGGAAATAGATGGACGTTATATTTATGGGGACACCGGATTTTGCTGTTCCGGTTCTAGAAGCACTGATCGATTCTAAAGGGCACCAGGTCACAGCTGTGGTGACCCAGCCAGATAAGGCGAGAGGACGCAGTGGTAGCTTGAGCTTTACACCGGTCAAAAAGGTGGCGTTGGAGCATGAGATTCCGGTGTATACGCCCCAAAGGGTAAAAGATCCTGAATTCGTGGAGGTTCTGCGGGGGATTTCCTGTGATGTGATCGTTGTTGTGGCATTTGGCCAGCTCCTATCCAAAGAAATATTGGAAATGCCTGACTATGGCTGCATCAATGTCCATGCTTCTTTGCTGCCGAGATGGCGGGGGGCGGCTCCAATCCAGTGGTCCATTCTGGAGGGGGATGCGACTACCGGCATCACAACGATGCAGATGGACGAAGGTCTCGATACTGGGGATATGCTTCTAAAAAAAGAGATCCCGCTGACGGCAGAAGAGACGGGAGAGAGCTTGTTTGAAAAACTTTCCGAGATAGGAGGCCCCCTTTTACTGGAAACACTGGAGCGGGTAGAGAAAGGAACACTGGAGCCCGTTACGCAGAAGGATGAGGAGAGCACCTATGCCAAAATGCTTACCAAGGAGCTTGGTAGACTGGACTTCTCGTGGAAGGCAGAAAAACTGGAGCGGTATGTCAGGGGATTGAATTCCTGGCCCAGTGCCTACACGGAATTCCGAGGAAAGATATTAAAGATCTGGCGGGCTGAAGTAGTGCCAGAAAATACAGACCTGATGCCTGGGACAGTGGCCAAGGTAGATAAGAATAGTTTCAGCATTCAGACCGGTGACGGACTTCTGCGGCTTCTGGAGATTCAGCTAGAAGGGAAGAAGCGAATGTCGGCCGGTGACTTTTTGCGTGGGATGAAGATACAGAATGGAGAGACCTTGTGAGAAGAGCAGTCTTTGATATTGTTTATGGAACACTAGAAGAAAAAGGTCATAGTGATGATTGGTTTCATCGCGTGGTAAAGCAGGATTCTGCCGGAGCGTGGAACAGGCAGGAGAAAGGGTTTATACGTAGAGTCTCCTACGGGACAATAGAACGGGCGGCGGCATCGGACCGAGTTATCGACCATTTTTCAAAAATTCCGGCGGCTCGGCTCAAACCTGTGATTCGCTCGATACTACGCATGGGTATTTATGAGCTCTGGTATATGGATTCTGTCCCGGCAGCAGCCACCTGCAATGAGATGGTAAAGCTGACAAAGCAGAAGAAATTTCAGGGTCTGGCGGGTTTTGTCAACGGAGTGCTCCGCAATGTGGCGCGGGCAGATAAAGAGGAACTTTGCCGGGAGATTTTGGATAAGTGCCGAAGGGAGACCGAAAAAATGGCCTTTATCTATTCTGTGCCCGAGGAACTTGCTATACTGCTGACTGAGGCCTATGGAAAAAAGACGACGAAGAAGATTCTGGACTCCTTTGAGAGAGAAAATCCATTGACGATCCGTGTCCAGACATCGAATGCCAGTACCAGTCAGGTACAGGACAATCTTATGAAAGCGGGAATTCAGGCGATTTCTTGCCCTTATGTCGAACATGCTTTTCGGCTGTCTGGTATGGAACGGGTGGAGGAGGTACCTGGTTTTGAAGAAGGGCATTTTATCATTCAGGACGAAAGCTCCATGCTCCCAGTGATGGTTTCCGGCATTCGTCCGGGAGATTCCGTGATGGATGTGTGCAGTAGTCCCGGTGGAAAAGCGCTGCATGCGGCGGACCTGCTAGGTGGCACTGGGAAGGTCAGTGCCAGAGATGTGTCGGAATATAAGCTGCAGCGCATCCGGGAAAATGTACAGCGGTTAAAGGTATCGAACATAGAGATCAAGCTCTGGGATGGCAGGACAGCGGATCCGGAATGGGAGAAGAGGGCCGATGTGGTGATTGTGGACGTCCCCTGTTCTGGGATCGGTGTGATCGGTAGAAAACCGGAGATCCGTTACACGGCGGTACAAAATGTGCCGGAGCTACAAAGGCTGCAGCGGGAGATTCTGAGGGGGGCTGTGAAGGCTCTCAAACCGGGAGGGACACTGATCTACAGTACTTGTACTGTGAATCCTGCAGAGAATGAAGAAAATGCCCGCTGGATTGCAGAAGAGCTGTCGTTGCAACTGGTGTCTTTGGATGAGGATCTTCCGGAAGTACTAAGAAATAAAATGACAGGACAGGGAATGCTACAGATCTTGCCGGGGATCCATGAGGGAAATGGATTCTTTGTGGCTAAGTTTATCAAATAAAAAACAATGTTTTGGAATGGACAAGGAAATGAAACAATTTGACTTAAGAAGCTATACAGAACAAGAGATGATATGTCTAGCGGAGCAGTTTGGAGAGAAACCATTTCGCGGCAAACAGTTGTTTGAGTGGGTCCATGGCAGACAGGTTTCAGATTTTTCTGGGATCAGTAACCTTCCTAAGAAATTTTTGGAAAATCTGGCACAGGAGCATGAGATCTCTGGAGTGAAGATTAGGAAAAAACAGGTTTCCAGGGATCAAGATACTGCTAAATATCTTTTTTCGCTGTCAGACGGAAATTTAGTAGAGAGTGTGTGGATGAAGTACCATCATGGGAACAGCGTATGTATCTCTTCCCAGGTGGGGTGCCGGATGGGATGCAGCTTTTGTGCTTCCACTCTCACGGGACTGACAAGGAACCTGACCGCCGGGGAGATGCTCTCCCAGATCTATGAGATCCAGAATGAAACGGGGGAGAGGGTCTCCAATGTCATCGTGATGGGAATGGGGGAACCTCTCGATAATTATGATAACCTGCTCCGATTTATCCGTCTGGTATCTGCAGAGAGAGGGATACATCTTAGCCAACGGAGCATCACCGTGTCCACCTGCGGGCTGGTTGACCAGATCCGGCGTCTGATGGAGGAAAAACTACAGATCACCCTGGCTGTCAGTCTCCACGCCCCCAATGATGAGATACGGAGACAGACGATGCCGGTAGCAAATAAATATTCCATCGAGGAAATTTTTTCTGTGTGCCGCGAATATATCGAGAATACGGGGCGGCGTATTACTTTTGAATACAGTATGATCGACGGGGTAAATGACAGCAGGGAGCATGCTCTTGAGCTTTCTAGGCGCTGCCGTGGCATGAACTGTCATATCAATCTCATTCCTTTGAATGAGGTAAAGGAGCGGAAAACCAGACGTTCCAGAGAAGAGAACATCAGAGATTTTAAAGGAATACTTGAGAAAAATCGAATTAATGTTACGGTAAGAAGAGAGATGGGAAGCGATATCGATGCTGCCTGTGGTCAGTTGCGTAATAACTTTATGGAAACCTCTAAGACGACGTAAAATCGTTGTGTTTAAGGGGGCATACCCAGTAAATCTTACAATATTGATGAAGATCTGTGGAACAGTACAGGAAATTTTATATCTTGTCCTTTTTTATGTCTTGTGATATTATAATAGTAATCTTTTGAATCGTAGCATATACTTTTATTGATCGTATTAAGTTTATTTGGATTGATGTGGCTTATTATTAGAAAGCCATCCTTTGACACATTTTGCTATAAAGCGACGGAAAAGCGTTGTTTTTGGCATGACTTTGTAAATGTTACGATAAGAAGAGAGATGGGGAGTGATATCGATGCTGCCTGTGGTCAGTTGCGTAATAACATTATGGAACGGACTAACTCTGACTAAGGAGGTCAAACTGTGCAAACATTTTCTATAACAGATAAGGGACGCACCAGAAACACCAACCAGGATTATGTGTATTGTGAAGAGAATGCGGTTGGGAGTTTCCCGAATCTGTTTATTGTGGCTGATGGTATGGGAGGTCACAATGCGGGAGACACCGCCTCACGGATGTGTGTAGAGGAAGTTGTCTCACAGATTGAACAAAGTACAAAAGTGACACCGATCGGAATCTTTGAACAGGCGGTGGCTGCTGCCAACGAAAAGGTTTTCCAGGCTTCCCTCAGCGATAAGGCACTGAATGGAATGGGGACGACGATCGTCGCCACCGTGGTGTTTGGGGATACCGCCTATATTGTAAATGTAGGTGATTCGAGACTTTATGTGTACAAGGATACATTCCGACAGGTCACGATTGACCATTCTCTTGTGGAAGAGATGGTACAGTCGGGAAAACTCCACAAGGAGGATATGCGTACACATCCCAATAAAAATATTATAACGCGGGCTCTTGGTACAAACAGCGACGTGAAGGCAGATTGCTTTGAAATCGAGGTGGACGAAGGGGACGTGCTTTTGTTGTGTTCGGATGGATTGTCCAATATGCTTGAAGATGAGAAGATCGAGAGGATCATCAGAAGTAACAGAGAGGATATGAGTGAAGCAGGAAGACAGCTGGTACAAGAGGCCAACGAAGCCGGAGGAAAAGATAATATCAGTGTCGTTTTGATTCAAGTATAGAACAGTGTCCATTTGTGAACGCTTAGAATAGAGAATGGAGGTATTGTTTTGGTAAGTGTAGGAACCATAATCGGTGACAGATACGAGATCGTAGAAAAAGTCGGCTCTGGTGGAATGGCAGATGTATTTCGCGCTAAATGCCATCGCCTCAACCGGTTTGTTGCCATAAAGATCCTAAAGCAGGAATACAGTGAAGATACCAAATTTGTTACGAAATTCCGCGGAGAAGCTCAGGCAGTTGCCTGCATATCACATCCGAATATCGTCAGCATCTATGATGTAGGGGAAGAAGATGGCATGTATTATATTGTCATGGAGCTGATTGAGGGTATTACGCTGAAAAAATATATTGAAGAAAAAGGGAAACTTACCGTAAAGGAGGCAGTGGGGATCTCCCTTCAGATCGCCAATGGTCTGGATGCTGCTCATCGGCACAATATCATTCATAGAGACATCAAACCACAGAATATACTAATTGCCCGTGATGGTACTGCGAAGCTCAGTGATTTTGGAATTGCCAAAGCGGCAAGTTCCAATACGATCACTGCCAACGCCATGGGCTCGGTTCATTACATCTCTCCGGAGCAGGCAAGAGGGGGATACAGCGATGAAAAGAGCGATATCTATTCCCTTGGTGTTACCATGTATGAGATGATCAGTGGGACGCTTCCCTTTACGGGAGAAAGCGCTGTGGCGATCGCCCTCTCTCATATTCAGGATGATGCCACACCGCTGGCAGCGATGGATGCCACCATTCCAAGAGGGTTAAGCAATATTGTAAATAAATGTATGCAGAAGAAGACGGAACTCCGCTATATCAGCGCTGCAGACCTTATTGCAGATCTTAAAATGTTTTTGCAAGATCCCAGTGGGGATTATGGTGTTATCGGCAGTCTGTACGAGAATGGAGGAACCATTTTTATGTCAAAGGATGATGTGAATACTTTGAAAAATGCCTCCCGAACAGGTATGACACCGTCGGAAGATTATGGGGCGCCGGAAGAAGAGTCGGAGGAAGAGGAAGAAAGCAAATCTGATGTGGATCCCAAACTGGAGAAGGCTCTTGTATTTGGAAGTATCGCCGTGGCGATTATTATCGGTCTGGTGGTGATCTATATGCTGGGACGGTTTATCGGACTCTGGGGTAGTTCTGGCGGCGATGAAAGAAATGAGGATAATAAGGTTAATGTAACAGCTTCACCTACACCTGGGGTAGAAGAATCCGGAGATTATGTTCTTCCTGATTTTGCAGGTCAGCTGAAGGATAGTGTGATCGTGGAGCTGGGCAATGAAGATATAAAATATGAGATTGAGGAAGAAGCATCGGATGATGTGGATAAAGGTAATGTGATCCGTACCGAGCCCAGAGCAGGGTCCAAGGTGGCTGCCGGAAGTACCGTGACTCTCGTGGTCAGCACTGGTGCAGAGCAGATCAGCGTACCAGAGACCAGTGGAAAAACCATTACGGATGCCATCACAGTTCTCCAGAAACAGGGATTTTCTGTGAAACAGGGAGAAGATGTGTATAGCAGCGAGGCGGTTGGCAAGGTGGCATACACGGATCCAGCAGCTGGGAAAAAAGCCGAAAAGGGTGCTACCATTACGATTTATCCAAGTAAGGGAGAGGAAACCAAATTTACCAAGGTTCCGAATCTTATTGGCAAAACCAGGAGTGAGGCTAAGGCGGCCCTTAAGGCGGCAGGACTTGTATATGGAAATGAGACGAAGAATTATTCCTCGACCCAGAAAAACCGAGTGTGTATACAGAGTGTTGCTGCGGGCAAGCAGGTGGAAGAAGGAACCGCAGTGGATATAACACTCAGTCTGGGAGAAGAACAAACGTATGTATATAAAGGTTCTGTCACCATCAACAATCCTTTTGAGTATGAGACAGATCCAGCGGCAGAGTTTAAGTTTGTGCTTACTCAAAACGGACAGGATAAAGTTATAAAGACTGCTACGATGCGCTATCACAATTTCCCATTCCAGTTAGAAGTGGAAGGGGAAAACGCCGGTGCTGCTACCTTAAGTGTGTACCGTGACGGTTCCCTGGTGGCGACCTATAATGTTACATTGAAGAGGGTTGCCGGCTAATGGAGTTAGAGGGAAAGATTGTAAAAGGAATCGCAGGTTTCTATTATGTAAATTGTTTGACAGAGACCGGAGAGAAGCTTTATGAGTGCAGGGCAAAGGGAATTTTCCGCAAGGATAAGATCAAACCCCTTGTCGGTGACAATGCGTTGATCCAGGTCACTTCGGAGGAGAAGGGACTAGGAAATATTCAAAGAATCCTGCCGAGAAAAAACAGACTTATCCGGCCGGAGGTGGCAAATATCGATCAGGCGCTGATCATATTTGCCATGGCAGAGCCGCAGCCCAATCTAAATCTTCTGGACCGTTTTCTGGTTATGATGGAGATGCAGGGCATCGACACCGCCATCTGTTTTAATAAATTAGACATTGTGACGAAGGAAGAGGAAGAGCGTCTGCTGGCAACGTATGAAAAATGTGCCAGCGAAGTACTTTTCGTCAGTAGTCGGGAGAATATCGGTATGGATCAGATCTGCCAGTTGCTAGAGGGCAGGACAAGCGTCCTGGCAGGGCCTTCCGGGGTGGGAAAATCCAGCATACTCAATAAGATTTTTCCGGAAGCGGCCTCCCAGACCGGAGAGGTCAGCGAAAAGATCGGAAGGGGAAAGCATACCACGAGGCATTCTGAACTTTTTTGTGTGGGAGAGGGGACCTATCTGTTTGACACACCGGGATTCAGTTCTTTGCGGGTTCCCGAAATGGAGAAGGAAGAACTTAAGAATTACTTTACGGAGTTTGTTCCCTATGAGGGCGGCTGCCGTTTTATGGGATGTACACATACCCATGAGCCGGACTGTAGGGTCAAGGAGGCACTTGACCAGGGACAGATCAGTCCGGTGCGCTATGAAAACTACGTGCAGATGTACGAGGAGCTGAAGGAGTGGGAAAGGCGTAAATACAACTAAAGGAAAGGTCAGGTATTTTTATGGTTTACAAAATATCACCGTCGATTCTTGCCGCAGATGTGTCCAGGTTTGGGGAGGAGCTTGCTGCGGTGAGCGAGGCAGGGGCAGACTATATACATATTGATATCATGGATGGCATGTTTGTACAGAATATTTCTTTTGGCGTGCCGGTTGTAGAAGGAATCCGTAAATGTGTGGACACTTTTTTTGATGTCCATCTGATGGTCCATGAGCCCATACGCTACATTCGGGATTTCGCAGAAGCTGGGGCGGATGGCATCACGGTTCACGTTGAGGCCTGTGAGGATCTGGAGGCAACCATCGATGAGATACATAATCATGGAAAAAAAGCAGCGGTATCCATAAAGCCTCGAACAGACATTGATATCATACTGGACATCCTTCCCAAAGTATATATGGTATTGGTCATGACGGTGGAACCAGGCTATGGCGGACAGAAGATCCGGAGGGATACCTTCGATAAGATCATCCGTCTACGTCAGTACATAGAGGAACACAATCTGGATGTGGATATCGAAGTGGATGGCGGTGTGGATCTGGATAATGTCAGGGAAGTGCTGGACGCCGGAGCCAATGTGATCGTTGCCGGCACCAAGGTTTTCCATGGGGATGTGGAAGAGAATATGAAGAACTTCAGGAGAATTTTGGAGCAGTACTGATAGAATATATGACTTATGCAGGAGTGCATTTTATCTTTGGAAACAAAGAGAAATGCACTTCTTTTTGGGCACCGAATGCTGATTTTGTTTCAGGTTAATTTGGTATCGTGTCTTGATGCTGTGTTGAAACTATGATATATATTTATATATAAAACACAATAAGAGGGGTACAGATTATGTTTCATATTGCAATTTGTGATGATGAGATAGAGGAACTAGATAAAGCGGAACATATATTGGAGATCTACCGGAAACAGCATAAAACATGTGATTTTTCCGTCCAGAGATTTACCGATGCGGAAGAAATGCTTCAGAAGATACAGAAAAAAGAATATGTGCCGGATCTGTTATTTATGGACATTTACCTGCCGGATAGATTGGGTATCGATGTGGTGAAAGAACTCCGCGGGATGGGTAACGGGTGCCGGATCATTTTTGCGACTACTTCTACGGAATATGCGTTGGAGGCATTTCGTGTGAATGCTGACCAATATTTTGTCAAACCTATCATGGAAAAGGAACTGTTTCCTGTTCTGGATAAGCTTTTTGAAAAGGTTGGAAGGGAACAGAAAAAATGTCTGTCACTGCAGAATGGCAGCAGGATCCATAAAGTATCATTGCAGGACATCGTATTTTGTGAGGCACAGAAAAAGAGCCAGAACATTTATCTGGCGGACGGAGGGCAGCTTCAGGTCCGTATGACCATGACGAAGATTTATGATCTGCTTGCTGGAAGTCCAGAGTTTGTGAAGGTGGGAATCAGCTATATCATCAATCTGGAGCATGTAGACAGCCTGAATACAAGGGAATTGCAGATGGATAACGGAGAGACGATTTATCTTCCCAGAGGTTCATACCACCCTTTGCGGGAGAGCTACTTTGGGTATTATTGCGAAGAGGGGCTGTAAGTTCTGATTGCAAATGGTACCCTGAAAAGTGCAGTTTGTGCTAAAATACTTTTCATATGAGCAAATTTTATTTAAAATAAAACCAGTACATAGAAGGTTTAGAAGTGCTGGTTTTTTTGTGCTAGTATTTTTGGAATGGAGGAAGAGATGTTAGGAGGTTCTATCTGGGTGGCAGCCCTGCGTAATGTTATGGGGGCAGGACTGATGATGGCAGTATTTCTGCTGCTGGATCGTCCCAGGCTGTCCATGAAAAAAACGATTTGGTGTTATGTCCTATTTGGTATGGCGGCGGTAGTCTGTTTCAGTTTATGGTATCTGGCTGACAAGGAAAATTTTGTTCGGTTTTCCGGCATGCTTTTGTTGCCAGTAATGGGAATCTTTTGCGTGAAGATGAGCCGGGATACCTTATATCTTTCGCTGTATAAACTGACCATTGGATTTTATCTGCTTTCGCTGACGGTGTTTTGGGGCATTGATGCCGCGCGTATCTGGTTTGGGGAGGAGATGTGGGCGGATATTTTAATCCGTCTGGTAATGACTGTGGTGATTCTTTTTCTGATTGCCTCTAAGGTTCGCGGAAGTTTTCTGGAGGGAATTGATTATCTCAGGGAGGAGATGGACTGGTTTAGCAGTGTCACCGTAGTCCTTTCAATCCTGATCGCTGCTATTGTAGCATTTTGGCCGGGGAGACATGATTTTTCCATGTTTCATGTGGTCAGGACAGTGCTGTTGTTTTTTATGGCGGGAATCATTCAGTATACGGTGTTCCAGCTTTATCTTCACAGAGGAAAGGAATGGCGTTATCATGTGGAGAAGGAGTTGCTGGAAACCAACGAGCGCTTTATTTACCGCCAGCTGGAGCTGATGAACGAGTCAAAGGAACAGTTGGCCAGAATCCGGCATGATATCCGCCACCATTGTCTTCTGATCGAAGAATATATCCGGAACGGGGAAACCGATAAACTGCTTGCTTATGTGAAGCAGTACAGGGAAGATGTAGAGAACCGGGAGCCAGAGTGCATCTGTGGGAATGAGACCATCAGCAATATTCTGACCGTCTATGCCAGGCGGGCGAAAAAGGAAGATATCGAGGTGACCATGCAGGCTCAGGTACCAGGGGATATTGCTGTCCGGGATACGGATCTGGTAGTGATCATTGCCAATATATTTGAAAATGCGATCCATGGCTGTATGGCTTCTCATTTGCCAGAAAACGAAATCCATATTCAGGTCGCCTGCAAGGGAAAAAAGATTGTAGTTCAGTGCAAAAATACCTGCGGGGAGGACGTAAGATTGAAAAACGGGGTGCCGGTCTCAGAGCGGGGTATCGGGATATCCAGTGTGTTAAAGGTAGTATCCTATTATCATGGGGAGGCAGAGTTTTCAATAGAAAATGGGATGTTTATCGCCAGAATTCTGTTGAATCAGACACAGAACCAGTGAAATGAATAGAAATGGAGAGAGTTATGAGAAAGACAATTAAAGGAAAATTGACGATCAGTGTCATATTTATTGTTGCGCTAAGTATCATCCTGACAACGGTGGGAATTGTCATCGTGGCGGGGAAGCATTTGATCCAAAATCAGACGGAGGCTGTGCAGCTGAATGCTGACCGGTATGCCGGAGAGATCAATATATGGATCGAAAATGAGAAGATGCTGGCAGAGGGAGCAGCCAACAGCATTGAGGCGGCTGGAAATAAGGATGATGCGTTTATTCAGTCTGTGATGGACACCTATTCAGAAGGCAGGGAAGAGCTGTTAAATCTTTACTGCGGCACAAAAGACAGTAAGTTCATTCAGTCGAACCAGGACGCTGAAATACCCGATGGATATGATCCGGTGCAGCGTGGATGGTATCAGCAGGCAGCGGAAAAAAAGACTACCATTGTGACCGATCCCTATTGGGATGTTCTCACCAAACAGATGTGTACCACCATCGCCTCACCTGTTTACATAGAGGGAGAACTGGCAGCAGTCATTGGCCTGGATGTGACGCTGGCTACTGTGACGGATCTGACCGGGAGCATTAATTACGAAGAGGGTGTATATGGATTTCTGGTGGACAGCAGCGGGCAATATGTGGCTCACAAAAACAAAGACTATGAGCCGAAAGAGGAAAGCGCGGTGAAAGTGGCGGATATTATGCCGGGACTGGCTGACTTGATGGGCGACACAGAACATGGTGTGGTAAAGAGGGAGGACTACGATGGCAGGGAGTGTTATTTTGCGCTCTCAGTCATAGAGGGCAGCAGCTGGAAGCTGGGTGTGGTGGTACCGACTGCCAATGTCTTAAATTCCCTGACCGCCATGTTTGTGGTGGCGATCGTGGTAGCGCTGGTGGTTATCGTCCTTGTCACGGTGTTTATGGCGGGGCTGATCGGCAGGATGCTGGCGCCAATACAGATGTTAAAACAGTTTGCTTCAGGAGACTTTTCTGAAAATACAGTCAGTGAAAAAGGGATTCCAAAGGAATATAAGGATGAGACAGAGCAGATCCACAGGGCGACGTCGGAGGTAAAACAGCAGATCCGGGGCATTATCCTCAGTACGAAAGAAGAAGCTGAGAGCATTGGAACGATTGCGGAGGGGACGTCTACCGAGATGGCAGTGCTGACCCAGGGAATCTCGGATATCCTGAGTTCTGTGGTGCAGGTGATGAAGCAGACCACCGAGGCAAATGAGCTGGCGGAAAATATAAAGATCACAGGACAGGAATTAGGTGTTTTGGTAGAAGACGTGGCAAAGAAGGCGGGAGAGGCGGCAGAGCAGTCAAGTGATATCATGAGCCGCGCCGGAAAGCAGCATGAAAATTCAGAAAGATCGGAGAGAGAAGCAGTTTCTCTCTACAGTGAGACGAAAACTGAACTGGAAAGAGCCATTGCGGACAGCCAGAGGGTGCGGGATATTGACACACTGACCGAGGAGATTCTTTCCATCAGTTCCCAGACAAATCTCCTGGCGCTGAATGCTTCCATCGAGGCGGCGAGAGCCGGGGAAGCGGGGAAGGGATTTGCCGTGGTGGCAGATGAGATTCGCCAGCTGGCAGACAATTCCAGAGAAGCTGTGGATAAGATCCGGCAGGTGACAGAGGACGTGGTACAAAATGTATCTGTGCTCTCTGGCAGATCCAGAGAAGTATTAGAATTTATGAATGAAAAGGTGATGAAGGACTATCAGGGTATGACGGAGCTGGCGAGAATGTATAAGCAGGATGCCGTATTTTACAGCGGAATCTCCGGTGATCTTGGGACTGCTTCCAGGCAGATGAGCGCCAGCATGGAGGGGATCAATGCGTCGCTCCAGTCGATCGCGGCCCTGGTGGGAGAGATCAAGGTGTATATGCAGAGCATGGAACAGTCCGCTCAGAGTTCCAATGAAAATTCCAATGCTGTACTGGAGAAGATGGAAGAATTATTTCGGCTGAGTGAACTCTTGAACCAGACTGTAGCATCTTTTAAAGTCTGAGGGAAATATATTTGTTTGATAGAGTGGGAAATTAAATAGATGTAGGCTCATTTTTGCACAGTAGTCCAGGTGCAGAAATGAGCCTTTTATATGTGGGCGGAGCTCGACGGCACGATGAAACAGGGTTCAAGATCGTGCCGTCGAGTCAGATTAGAAAAGGGGGGCTATTTGATTGAAATATTACTTATTGTTCCGATTTGGAGGAGGTCCCATTCATGGATAACAATGCTTTGGTGGTGGCAAGTATTACTTCTAGCTGTCCGTTGTCGCATCGGGTTAAGAGACGTTCAATCTGCTGGTATGTATTATCGGTTATATTTTTATTTGGATAAATCACAGTATCTGCCGAAAGGTTAAAATAATGTATTACCTTTTCAAAGATCTCGTAACTGGGGTTATTCCGAAACCGCTCAAGGTCTTTTAAATAGGATAAAGAGATATCCAGTATCTCTGCCAATTCCGCCTGGGTAAGTTTTTTATCCATTCGTGCATTCTTCAAAACTGTGCCAAAGGGTTTTGGATTATAATTCATGGTAGGACCTCCTAACAAGCATGTTAATACCATAGCTCAAGAAAGTAAAAATGGAGGGACAATACTTTTTTGGGATGGTGTAAACGTACTTTTTTCTTTGGATTATAGGGTAAGAAAAGTGATTATTGGAGTTGTATTTATAAGTGGGGGAGGAGAGGGGGGAAGCTTGTGGGAGCTTTGGGGAGTGAAGAATGCTGGAGGCACAATGAGAATTTGGAAAGTTAAGTTGCGAATTTAGATAAGTCTTGTTCATTTTTTAAAGGATTTGCGTTGGCGAATAATGATATAAGTAAAGAGGCGGAGCAAAATTTGAATTCGTTCTTTAAAAGGAAAATGCCTACAGCCTGATAGAAAGCGAGGGATAGCGATGGTGATGAACAATAATCCAAATGTGACAGTCATCCCGGCAAGATACCATGCCACAAGACAGGAAAAGGATGAGGATAATCCCAAAATGCAGGTTGCCGCTTACTGCCGTGTTTCCACGGATGATGAGTGTTCATTTTGGTATAAAGGGCGTTTACTGTAACGCCCCCACAAACTTATAATAAATCGTAACGATTTTCTCTTTCCCTTTGCGGTAATGAATAGAGAGCATTTTCTATTTGTCCCCGACACCCCGAAAATGCTGATGCGTGATAACGTAAGGGAAGTCACCAAACGGTCAGCAGTGAACTGACGCCACGGGAGTTGCACCCCAACTGTCGGTCTGACAGAGCCGCCCCCATTGCCTGCGGCGGGCTGGTTACCGCTCGGACTGTGGCTGGACGGGAGTATCATTGTCCTCTTTTTGTGTCATGGCGGAATCGGGAGCTGCCCGATATTTTCAGTCGGTACTCTGAGATGCCAGACACGGAAGTTGACTGCACTTACAGATAAGCCGCATTTCTCTGAAATCTCCATACTGCT
Organism: Eubacteriaceae bacterium; assembly: GCA_910575665.1. Lineage (GTDB taxonomy): Bacteria > Bacillota > Clostridia > Lachnospirales > Lachnospiraceae > Eubacterium_F. The sequence continues at coordinate 1,260 of CAJTFB010000026.1, read as the reverse complement.
GTAACCATCCATTTTCCATAAGGCAATCTAGATGGTAAGCCTGTCCACCTTAATCAAGACTTGATAGAGTCTCTGGTTTTCAATGCTGTCTAAAAATTCCTCAACTGTTTTTACTTCGGGTTGTGCCGTGTCCTCTGCGACTTCCTCAAGATATGTATTATTTGGTGGGTTATCGTTTTTGTATTTCTTGTAGCTGGTTAATCTGACAGCTCTGTAACTGATTCTATACAGCCGTCTTTAATCATGATAATCTCATCTGCCTGTGCTGCAAGATATTTGCTGTGCGTTACTACAATGACGCACTTTCCAAGCTCATGCGCCGTCCTTTTCAGTAATTCTATAATTTCCCCTGCCGTGGTTTCATCAAGATTGCCTGTTGGCTCATCTGCAAGCAATACTTTTGCGTTGCTTGCCAATGCCCTTGCAATGGCAACCCGTTGTTGCTGACCGCCCGATAGTTGCAAAACATTTCTTTTCCAATCCTCACAAGGGATATTTACTTTTTCCAATAAATCCTGCGGTGTTTTTGTTCCGCCAAGCCGCACATTTTCCTCAGTCGTCAGATAATCAATCAAATTATAATTTTGAAAGACCAACGAAACATGATGCTTTCTGTGGTAGTTAAGTCCTTTTGCCTGTATATCTTCACCGTCATACAAAATCGTTCCTTTTACAGGCATATCCAGCCCTGCAAGCAGGGACAGAAACGTTGTTTTGCCAGCTCCGCTTGCACCGACAATCGTATAAAATTTCTTTTCCTCAAACTGCATGGAAACGTTTTTTAAAATTTCTTTTCCTTTCTGTGATTTATAAGCATAATTTACATTTTTGACTTCTAATACCATCTTTTTGCCCTCCTAACTAATTTCACTGAAAATATCTTTTGGATTTTTACGGGCTATCAGAATGCCAGCAGCCCCGACCGATATTACAACTAACAACGCCACACCGAACCAATCGTATAGCATCAGTTCTGGTGTAACGATGACTGAAACGCCTGTAACCGTTTCCTCTGAATCCTCCGCTGATTTTGCAACTTTTCCCTCATCTATGACAGACTGCTCATCTGCCTGCTGTACCTGCTGCTGCACAAGATAGGAAGCTGTAATTTTAGAAGTGGCAGGAGCAGCCATAAAAGCCTGCAAATAAAAAGTCAATAGTAAATTGATAATTTCAGGAAAAAAGTTTTATGCAGGATATTAGGCATAACAAACAGACCACCGGGTATCGCTGGTTTAAAACAAAAATATACAGATAGTA
>CAJTFB010000025.1 GCA_910575665.1 Eubacteriaceae bacterium | reverse complement strand
AACTACGGGGATATATCATCAAAGATGATGTTGTTGCTGTTACCTGATTAGGTATTGTGTCTATATTTAGTTTTTAAAACCAGCTATATAGGTGGTTTATTTGCTATACTTTTCTTTCTTGGATCTCCTCTACTTATTTGTTTCAAACTTTTCCTCCATTCGCGCACGTTTTTTGCGCATCAAAGAACTAAAGTTCTTACCAAGTTTGGGCTATTGGTTGATCTCAAACCGGGATGGTGTCAGGAACTGGATTGGGCAGTCGGATTGCCTGGTATTGAAATAGTCTTCCAGCATACTCTGGACATCGCGGTTTGCCTCATCGGCATTTTTGATATTTCGTGTCTTTTCCATTTCCTTGTGCATGTAGTTGTTGCTGCTGGAATCGTGGCTGTAGCCGTCAAAGCCCGCCATGGCGATGGAAGCGGGGGCCAGTTCGTCCAGAAGACGAAGAAGCAGGATGCCTGAATTGTCCAGCTGATCCCATCCGCATTTTACCAGCCTTGTAAAATCGATGATATGCTGATTTTTATCTTCGACGTTCGTTACATTGGAGGTGACGATTTTTTTGTATTCTTTAAAGCGGCTTGCGTTTTTCCAGTAATTATACCGTTTTTTATTGCTGAAATACACATAGTTGATAGGATAATCGTGGGAGAGCAGATTGACACTGACCACCACAGGTTTCTTTTCCTGGCAATATTTCAGGATTTCTTCTTTGTGAGTGACGATGCTGTGACCCGGAAGGAGCATCAGAATATCCTTACCCTGAAGATTCTCTTTTAAAAGTGCCACATCTTTTTCATCATCCCGGATCGTCCCGTTATATTCCATATAGGTTTTTTCCAGAAGATCATAGTCATAACGCTTTCTGGCGTCACTGCCGATGCGGTTCAGGATATAATTGATATCCCGGCTGGATATCCCGGCTTTTGCCGTCAGATAAGCGATGTTGTTGACGTGGGCGCTGTAAGAGCCAGCGAGGAAATACGGGGTGGAGTATCCCCAGCTGCAGGTGCTGCGGATTCCATCCACATAGTTGTCGATGAGATCGAGAACGACATCGATATCATAGCCGGCATTGTATTTGCGGTTCATATACTGCATGACCAGTTCTGTATTGGTGTTGCCGGCGCCCCGGCCCATACCTGCCATGGTGGCGTCGATGACGACCTTTCTTAGTCCCTGGGTCATATCCACAAATTCCTGGGATAAGGAGAAGGACATCTGAAGATTATTGTGGGAGTGGAAGCCGATGCGGGATGAGGCATTCAGATTCCGGTCGATCAGGTAAAATACCCGGCGAAGATCTTCTTTATACATGGAACCGAAAGTGTCCACGATACTAAAGGCATAGGGCTCCAGTGGATTGATCTTTTCGATCAGTTCCAAAAGCTCTGCGTCGGAGTAACCCAGGATATCCACGGGCTGTACATAGAGTTTATAGCCCTTTTCTGTGATCTCCCGGCAAAAATCAATCACGTCATAGCGTTCCTTCTTAAAGAAACAGGCGCGGACGCCATCGATAGAAGTGCCGTCAAAGGGTTCCAGATTGGAGATGGTGTAGCGGCTGTAGTCTGCCAAGCAGACGTAAGAAGCCTGGCGGCGGTCCTCCGGCAAAAAAGGGCGCAATTGCGCCGCATTGTTAAATATCGTACTTCCCTTTTCGTGGGGCTCATCCTTTAAAAAACCACATTCCACCACATCGATGCCGCTTTCTGCAAGTCCCTTGATCATACCCTTGATTACTGTATTTCCAAACTGGGCATCCACGAGATATCCCCCATCCCGCAGTGTACAGTCCAATAGTTGTACTCGTTTCATATCTTCTACTCCTTTCTCTCCGGGAGTTCCGGAGTGCAGGCTAATTCCCTGTCATCATAGATCCTGCTGCACAGGGCCTGGCTAATCTAATGTATCGATTCCCTGGATCACACGCTCCACTTTTTCAATGTGTTCAGGCAGATCCACCCCGATGGAGGCGTGCTTGGTCTCTTTGAGGCGCATTTTATAACCCCGTTCCATGGCGCGAAGCGGTTCAATTCCCTCTCCCAGCTCCAGTTCGGTCTGGGTCATCTGGGAAAATTCTTTGAGAAAATCTCTCTTATAGGCGTAAATTCCCACATGGCGGAACACTCTTGCCAGATGTCCGTCCTTTATGTTGGAGGGAATCACAGAACGGGAGAAGTACATGGCATCTCCCCGCTGATCCGTAACGACCTTTACCGTACTGGTCGCTTTGATCTCCTCTGGATCGGTAATCTCTTTTTTCAGGCTTCCAAAGTAAACAGAATCGTCCTCGAAAAAGATGGAGATGACCTCCTGGATCATCTCGGGATTGATGACCGGCTCATCCCCCTGAATGTTGATGAACAGATCCCCCTCTACCTTGGATGCTACCTCAGCCACCCGGTCCGATCCGGTTTCGTGCTTATCTGAGGTCATGATCACTTTCATAGTATGCTCGTCGCAGGCTGCTTTGATACGTTCGTCATCCGTCGCCACATAAACTTCATCGAATTCAGGTACTTTTTTTGCCTGCTGGTACACCCACCAGATCATTGGTTTGCCACAGATATCTACCAGTGGCTTGCCGGGAAAACGGCTGGATTTATACCGTGCAGGGATAACACCGATAATTTTCATGAACATTCCTTCTTTCTATTTCTTTTTGTTATGGGTACCGGGCCCCGGTTTTTCGGCGGCGAGAACATCTTCCAATTGGACTCTTGGGAAGACTTCGAGATTCCCTCCCCGGGTAGCATTGTAGATCTTGATTCCATGCCGGTCGGCGTATTTTTTCAGCAGCCGGTAGACGAACAGGGACCGGTCAATGATATGTTCCCCGATCTGTTCCGTGGTCACATTCTCTTTGTTCATACGGGTTTTGATGCGGGAAATATCGGTCTGGGCGATTTCTTTTGTTGTATAGTTGTCGGTAAAATGACCTCCAGCGGCATGAGGATTGGTGCAGTCCACCCCCAGCAGATAGATTTCCGAGAAGCCCATATGAAAGGCAAACTCGGCGGCAAGGGACAGAACCGTTGCCTTCACCATACAGTAGGCAAAGATGTTTCCTCTCACCTTATATCGTTCGCTGGCGATGGTGTGAACATAGGTGGTGTCCAGCGTCCGCTTGGTCATTTTATGATAGGTCTTCTCAATGGTAAATAAGGGTGACTTTACATTGTTATATAGCTCGTCCCGCAGCTTTGTGGCATAGATGCTGTCGGATACACAGTGGAAACTGGGGCGCCAGTCAGTTTTATCAAATATTTTATACACCATGTTTGTTCCAAAAGTGTACTCGTCTCTTAATAGGTGGAGATCCTCCGGTGACAGACTGGGGCCGTTACCGATCAGAAAGCACCGCTCTCCTTTGTGGCAATCCTTCATGTCCATGAGGCGTCTTCCATTATTGTTCAGGAAAAACCCGTGCATATTAAACCATCCGGTAATGTTGTAGCGAACGATCATGTATACGATGCGGATGCGATTCATATTTTTTTTGAATGTCTGGATCAGGGATTCCCACAGTCCGGGTTTGTGGGCCGGAATGGCAATACAGTTGTCGATGACCCGCCTGGCAGCCTGTCCATCCTCCCATTGATTGAATTTATCATGAAAGGCCTGATATTTGGCATCCTTGCTGAAATCAAAGTGTTCCAGCTGCTGTGTGACCGCCTGGGCAAGCGCCGTCTCATCTTCGGTGATGGGACCTGGCAGCTCCGAGAGGTCAAAGTAAAAGCCCCGGATGTTATTGGCATATTCTTCCCTGTCATACATATGAAATACCATGGGGCGTTTTAGCACGCTGAAATCAAACATGGTAGAAGAGTAGTCTGTGATCATCAGGTCGCTGATGATATAAAGATCATTGATATTGTCTATGTCTGTGACGTCGATGATCTGGGGTGTGTTTTCAATAATACCGGAGATCCCAATCTGATGATGGGCGCGGAATAAGAGCACACAATTCTCTGGAAGCCCTTTCATCACTTTTTCCAGATCCACAGAAGCGTTGTAATGGAAGCCGGACTGTGCTTGAAAATCTGTATCTCTCCAAGTGGGGGTATAGAGAATCACCTTCTGTTCCTCTCGGATACCCAGCTGTTTCCGTATCTGCGCGATATGTTCCTCACTGTAGTGAAAGAGCGCATCGTTTCTGGGATAGCCGCATTCGATGAACTGATTATTCTTCGGCTTCTCCAGACCAAAGGCCGAGGTGATCTTTTCACTATAATAAGGGGAAGGAGAGAGGAAATGAGTCACTTTCTTTCCTTTTTTCCGGTAACGTTTGTGCATGCGCTCTCTGGACTGTCTCGGATCGCTGTCCGTCTCGATATCGCAGCCCAGCCGTTTCAGCGGTGTGCCATGCCAGGTTTCGATATAGACCTGATGTTTCCCAGGAATCAGAAAGTCGGGAACAGTCACATTATTTACCCAGAATCGGGAGGCGGCCGCATAGCGAAAATAATTCCGGCTCCCTTTTTTTACCAGGATTGTACGGGGATTTTCTGCCAGTTCCCTGTGTTTTTTCGGATCTGTAAATGCCCATACAAAGGTGTAGTCACGAAAGGCCTCATCCTCTGCCATCTCATCATATATAGCTTTTACGCTGTCTCCGCAGCGTTTTCCATGATAGGATTCAAAAAAGACCATTTTATCCTGGGTGACATAAAAGATCCGGTACAATTTGTATTTGATCCGGTTTTTTAAAAGAGACAGATCTTGTCTTAATCTATATTTCAATCGTTTATCCATATTCTTATTCTTTCTCAATATCTTTTTTCATAAACGTGCATCTCAATCTATTTTACCATATTTGTATTTTATGTCAATTACAAAGGAAAGATTAAGTTTGACAACCAGAGCAACAATGTATAAAATGAAAACAAATATACGATATGGGGGAAAAAATATGAAGGCAAAAAGTACGCTTTATCTTGTGGTACCCTGCTACAATGAGGAGGAGGTACTAGATGAGACGGCAAAGCAGCTGACCCGAAAGATGGAAGACCTGATCGCTGCGGACAAAATCAGCGATGACAGCCGGATCGTCTTTGTAAATGATGGTTCGAGAGACCAGACCTGGATCATTATTAAACGTCTGCACGGGGATCATCGGTTGGTGAGCGGGCTGAACCTGTCCCGGAACCGGGGGCATCAGAATGCGGTGCTGGCGGGGTTGATGTATGCCAAAGAGTACGCAGATGTGGCGATCTCTCTCGATGCCGACTTACAGGATGATGTGAACGCCATTGATGAGATGTTAGATAAATATTATGCCGGAAATGATGTGGTCTACGGGGTGAGGAGCAGCCGGAAAAAGGATACATTTTTTAAGAAGACCACAGCAGAGGGCTTTTATAAAATGATGAAATGGATGGGAGTGGATATCGTATTCAATCACGCAGATTACCGGCTGATGAGCCGGCGTGTGCTGGAGCAGCTGGAGGATTATAAAGAAGTTCACCTGTTTTTGAGAGGGATGATCCCGTTGATCGGTTATCCGTCGGATACGGTGTATTATGAAAGACACGAGCGGTTTGCCGGAGAGAGTAAGTATCCGCTGAAAAAAATGTTAGCATTTGCCTTTGACGGAATTTCTTCCTTTAGTGTCAAGCCCATTCGTTTTATCGTGTGGCTTGGATTTGTTGTATTTTTTGTCAGTGTTCTCATGCTGTTTTATTCTATTATGCAGTTTGTACTAGGTGATACGGTGCCGGGCTGGAGCAGCCTGATCGTCTCCATTTGGGCGTTGGGAGGGCTGCAGCTTCTTGCCATCGGCGTCGTGGGCGAATACATCGGGAAGGTGTACATGGAGACAAAGGGAAGACCCAAATATGCCATCCAGGACATATTGGATGATAAGTAGAGCGATTGTAAGCAAAAGAAATATTACTTACGCTTTTTAAATACCCATTCCCTCTGAATCTGGAAACTGACAGTAAATAAGATCGTATCAATGATGCATTTGCGTATGGTGGATGAGAAGATAAAGGTCAGAGCCTTGTCCACCAGCAGTGCAGATATGATTAGTTGGCAGATGCACAGTGTGTAATATTTTAATATGATTTTATAATCCTTTGATTCGTTGTGGAATACCTGGCGTTTGTTGATGGTAAAGTTGTACAAGGAGGATCCCAACCTGGATAGTACACTGCGCAACAAAATAAGCAGCGAGATCTCCAGACCGAAAAAGGAGATCTGGACTTTGTCGCCGATAAGCGGGCGGAAGATCAGTCCCAGCAAGTAATACAGAGCGATATCAATAACAAAGCTGGAAAGAGAGCTGAGCATAAATTTGAGAAATACCTTATAGATCCGTATGGAATCGATAAAGGGGTTAAAATGAGAGCTCTCATTGTTTTCCAGGTAAATGGTGCGGATGGGAAATTCCAGGATGGGGATCTGGCATTCCCTGGCGCACAGGAGCATATTCATTTCGTATTCAAAGCGTTCCCCTTTTGTTTTGGCAAAATATTCCTGTATCAACGTCCGGGACATGCCGCGCAGCCCGGTTTGGGTATCGGATACGTTGATGCCGCATAAAAGTTTGATAAAGTGTCTTGTAAATTTGTTGCCGAAACGGCTGCGCAGGGGAATCTCCTTATCGTCAAACTGGCGGCAGCCGAGGATCAGGTGATCCGGGTGTTCGTGCACTAGCCTGGCGCAGGTGAGGATATCTTCAATCACATGCTGTCCATCACAGTCCACAGTCACAGTACCATTTATATCGGGACGGTTGTCCAGAATGTGGTTAAAAGCAGATTTTAGCGCAATGCCCTTTCCAAAATTGATGACATGCCGCAGGATGCGGCAGTTATATTCTTCTTTACAGGTCTTAAAGTATTTTCGATTACTGATCTCACTGCCATCGTCCACCAAAATGATATTTTCAAAGCCGGCCTCCGTCAGTTCCTTTACGAGAGTGATCATCCGGTCATCTGGATTCAAGGCGGGAATAACAATGGCTATTTCGTGATAAAATGTCCCCATAATCTTCTCCTATTAATTCCAGCACGTCGCCGGAGGGTGGAAAAAAATTCCGCAAGTACTTATTTTTCTTTAAGTATAAACCTTTCCGGACAGAAGGGCAAGAAGTTTTTCAGGAGAAGGACTTGCAAGTATCCAGAGGTTACCTTATAATATGTAGTATTTAAGTGTATTTGGGATTGACCTGGCACGACGAAAAGAGGGATAACTTTGAAAGTTTCAGTTGGCATCGTCGCCTATAATGAAGAAAAGAATCTTCCACGGATTCTGGGGGATCTGATCAAGCAGACATTTCCCCACGATCAGATAGAAGTTGTACTGGTGGACAGCCGGTCTGAGGATGGTACCAGAGATTTGATGCAGAAGTTTTCGAAAGAGAATAAAGAAGAGTTTTTAAACATACAGGTGGTGGACAATCCGAAACGACGCCAGAGCTGTGGCTGGAACTGTGCCATCCAGGCATTTACCACGGAGGCGCTGATCCGGGTGGACGCTCACAGCAGTATTCCGCCGGAATTTGTGGCGGGGAATGTAGCGGCGCTGGAAGAGGGAGAGATGGTGACAGGAGGTGTCAGACCTAATATCGTAGAAGAGAAATCTTCCTGGCAGCAGGTTCTTCTCACTGCCGAGAGCTCTATGTTCGGCAGCAGCGCCGCGGGATTTCGCCGAGAGGGAGAAAAAGCTTATGTGAAGTCATTTTTTCACGGAGCTTACCGACGGGAAGTCTTTGAAAAGGCGGGTGTATTCCGAGAGGATCTGGGGCGGACGGAGGACAATGAATTTCACTACCGCCTGCGCCAGAATGGGTTCCGGCTCTGTATGGTGCCAGGGATCATTTCCTACCAGATGATCCGACCAAATCTGAGAAAAATGTGCCGACAGAAGTGTGCCAATGGCTATTGGATCGGCCTGACAGTGGGCGTCTGTCCCGGCTGCCTGTCCCTTTATCATTTTGTGCCCTTTGCCTTTTTGTGCGGGATATTGTTTACTTCCCTTCTGGCGTGGCTGTCGTTTCCTCAGCTGGCGGTGCTGATGTGGTCCATGTACTGGTTGATGGCTGTGGGGATGGCGTTCCTGGCTGTCAAAGGACAGAAAAAATATCCAGGATATCTTTTGCTGCCTGCGCTGTTCTTTTTTCTGCATGTGAGTTACGGGGTGGGAACGCTGGTGGGACTGGTAAAAATGCCATTCTGGCGAAGAAAACATGCTAGTACAACGAATTGTTGTACCTATGAAAACCAACCAGAAAAGGAATGAGGGAGCCGATGGAACAGAGAGAATATACGGAAACGGAATTAGAGGGACTGCACCGGGTGAGCTTGGAGATGGCAGAGGTGTTTGTGGCGTTCTGCCAGGAACGGGGCCTGGTCTGTTATTTTTGTGGAGGGGGTTGTATCGGTGCGCTGCGGCATAAAGGGTTTATCCCATGGGATGACGATCTGGATTTTTTTATGCCGAGAGAGGACTATGAGGTATTTGTGAGCCAGTGGCGTTCCTATGAAAAAGGAAAGCGATATCTTCTTTCGGATACCACAGAGGATTACATGGACCGGAACAATTTTGCCACCCTCAGAGACAGCATGACCACCCAGGTGAAACCCTATCAGAAGGATCTTACTATCCCCCACGGAGTGGCATTGGATGTGATTCCCCTGGACGGGTATCCGGAGGGACGGTGGCAGAGGAAGTTTCAGTGCATGTGGGCGCTGATCTACTCGCTGTTCCGGGCACAGACTGTGCCGGAAAAGCATGGGGGACTGATGGCAGCCGGAAGCCGCTTGCTCCTTGGGATCTTTCGGGGAAGGAAGACCCGCTATCGGATCTGGAAGCTGGCAAAGAAAAAGATGACCCGTTATCCGATCCGGGAGTGCCGCTATATTACTGAGCTCTGTTCGGGACCTTATTACATGAAGAAAAAATACCGGAAAGAATGGTTTGAAAAGGCAGTTTTTGTAGATTTTGAGGGACGAAAGATGCCTATTCCCATCGGTTACGACGGATATCTCAGGGAAGCTTTTGGAGACTATATGCAGCTGCCGCCAAAGGAAAAACAGAAGGCACACCATGACTGCGTTCTGTTGGATCTGGACAGACCCTGCATTCCGGTGGAAGATAGAAAGGAAATGTGAGGATAAACTATGCTGAGTGAAAAAGAGCTGGCAGAATTAAAAGAGCTTCAGAAAAAATGTCTGGAGATCACGCTGGTGTTTCAGGAATTTTGTGAGAGACATCATCTGTTGTTTTATCTGTGCGGCGGCGGCTGTATTGGCGCGCTACGCCATGGAGGGTTTATTCCCTGGGATGATGACATCGACGTATTTATGCCCAGGGAGGATTATGAGAAAATGTGCCGTCTGTGGAAGCAGGAGATGGATGAAAGCAAGTACCGGCTGAGCCGGACCAGTGAAACAGAATTTTTACGATCCCAACTTACCGCGATCACTGATGAGGAGACCACTTTTGTAAAGGAGAGACAGATGGATCTTGATATGGCTCATGGCGTCCGGTTGGAGATCCTGCCTCTGGACGGTTGTCCTTCTTCGCGCTGGAGGCGCAAATGCCAGCTTTTGTGGGGGCTTGCTTATCAGATCTACATCAACCAGGAGGCGCCCACCAGCAAGGGGAAGCTATTGTATGTTATCGGAAAGTGTATGTTAGCCTTGGTTCCGGGATGGAAGAACCGGTGGCGGATGGCGCGAATCTGTGAGCGTCATATGTCTCGGTATCCTATCCGCGACTGCGGCTATGTGACAGAACTCTGTGTGCGTTACAATTATATGGTCAACGAGTATCCCAGGGAGATCTTTGAATCTGCTGTGTACAAAGACTTTGAGGGTTATAAGCTGCCCATTCCCGTCGGTTATGACACGTATCTGAAAATGGCCTTCGGTAATTATATGGAACTGCCGCCGGAGGAAAAGCAGGTTCCCTCTCATGATGGCGTGTGTGTGGATGTTCATAACAGTTACAAAAAGTATCGGGGAACCAGTTATCCAGTGAAACGTATATCAGAAAAACCATGAGAGGAACGAGGGAAAGATGAACAAAGGTCTGCTGTCTATTATTATTCCGGTCTATAATTCCAGGGACCGGCTGGCAGAATGTTTTGATAGTATCATCAATCAGAATGATAAGGGGTTGGAGGTCATCGTGGTGGATGACTGTTCCAGTGATGGAAGTCTGGAACTGTGCCGGGAATATGAGAAAAACTATTCTTATTTCCATGTGTTCACGAAGAAAAATGAGGGCGTATCGGCGGCGAGAAATTATGGTCTTGCCAGGGCACAGGGGGAGTATATCCAGTTTGCAGACAGTGACGATATGCTGTATCCGGATGCCTGCCGTCGTCTGGTGGAACGTATGGAGCGGGATGACAGTGATCTTGTCATCTGTGGCTACTATAACGAAAGAGAGAAGAGGGAAGTTCTGCCTCCGGATCTTTTGCTGCAGGGGCGGGAGGGCATTCTGGAGCAGTTTCCCTCTCTTTTTACCCGGTTTTTGATCCATGTTCCCTGGAATAAGTTGTACCGGAGGAGGGTATTGGAGCAAGCAGAGGCGACATTTCCTCTTGATCTCAACAAAGGAGAGGATCTGCTGTTTAACCTGAAGGTGCTGGAGCAGGCGGAGAAAATCAGCCTGTTGCCAGAGGCGTTGTATTTTTACCACAATGTGAATGATCAGTCCCTCTCGTTCAAATTCCGGGAGGATTCCATGGAGATCGAGGAGCGGCTGTTCCAGAGTGTGGCTGCTTTTTGGGATCATTGTGGAGGAAAGCCAGATCCGGAATTTTTATCTCATTTTTATCTTACAGCGGTGAAAAATAAGTTATATGCCCTGGTGGGGAAATCTGGATTTGACGCCGGAACCTGTCGGGAATACATGAGGAAATGGGGAAAAATGAAAAGCGTGGGCGGGCTTTATGACAGGAAGCAGTGTTTTGGGGTAAAGGACAGATTTTTGTTGAATCTCATAAAGCGCCAGAGGACAAGAGCTTTATATTTGTATTACAAAATCATGGGAGATTAGCTTAGCTCGATGGATTCGTTGAGCTAGCGACACCAGGTTGGATTTTGGAAGGAAGATGGATTATGAAAAAAAAAATCGGTTTTGTAAATTTTGATATGAGTACCAGGGGAGGCGCCCAGCAGGTGCTTCAAAACCTTTCCAATGTCCTTGCCAGAGAGGACGAAGAGTACGAAATTTATATTATCAGCCTGATCCATGAGAAATCGGCGTGTGCCTATCCGTTAGAAAAGGGCATTCATTATGAGAATATCCTGCCCTACAAGGGGAGGATACGGGATGTGATTTTGAAAGCAGGAAAGAAATTTCGCCGTTTCTGCCGCCAGGAAGGTATCGATCTTTTGTTTTATGTAGGCGCCTATGCTGGTCTGTGTGGAGGCCTGCTTGGACGGAGATTGAAGATACCAAAGGTGTTCTGTGATCATGGAGCCCTCTTGAACCAGTGGAACGAGAAGCCAGCGCGGATCATGAGAACCATTGGTTCCCGGTATTCGACACGGACGGTGGTACTGACCAGACAGAGCGAGGAAGCGTATTATGATAAATTTGGGTATCCACCGGGACGGGTCATTACGATTTACAATTGGATTGATGATGTGATCCTAGGAGAGACTGGGGATTATGATGCGGATAGCCGGAAGATACTGACAGCGGGACGCTTTTCCAAGGAAAAAGGAATGGACCTTCTGGTAGATGTGGCAGCGGCGTTACAAAAAAAGACCAAAGATTTTGTGTGGGAAGTATATGGGGAAGGAGATCTGTGGGAGGAGATCCAACAGCGGATACAGGAAGAGGGACTAGAGGAAAATGTAAAGCTTATGGGGTTGACCAACGAGATGGAGCGCTGTTACCGGGGACACAGCATGTATGTGCTCACCTCTTACCGAGAGGGGCTTCCTCTGGTTCTTTTGGAGGCGAAAGCCAATCATCTGCCACTGGTGAGTTTTGATATCGTGTCGGGACCGGGGGAGATCATAGAGAATGGAACAGATGGTATATTGATACCGCCCTATGACACAGAAGAGATGGCGTGTCAGATCTATGATCTTCTGTGCAGCCAGGAGAAGAGGGTACGGATGTCAGAGTGTTCCGGCAGGAATCTTGGGGAATTCGGAAAAGAAAAAATCCTCAGCCAGTGGCGGGCACTGATCGAGGATATGGTGTCAGGCTGACTGTGCTGCCAAACTTCCTTTGTTGGCACATTGGAGATAGCCGACGGCGATATAAAGCAGCATGGTCTCAATATTTACCGTAAAGAACACATCGTGAAAACACATTAGAAAGATTAGGATGGATACAGTCAGTGAGGTAAAAAATAAGTAGCTCTCTCTGACTGTTTCTTTTTGCCGGAGTTTTTTTATGGACTGTAGTAAAACGAGAAGGAAAAAAGTTCCCATCACGCAAAAACCAACGGCTCCGGTCTCCATTAGGAGGGAGAGATAGCCATTGTGGGTGACGTACTGAGTTTTAGCCAGATAGCTGTCCGGGTACTTGTCTGTCACATAGGGAAGAGCACTTCGGACAGAAAAGCCAAATAGGGGTTTTTCTTTATACAGAGACAGGTAATTTTTCCATATAGTAGAACGGTTATTGGTGATGTTATCGGTATTCACATCCTCGCGGACCATGTCATTTACGGCGCGTTCTGGTTGCAGCATCTGTCCAATCTGACGCAGTGGGAAAAAGATCAGAGAGTAGACAGCGATCATGGCTACCAGGGTGATGAGCCCCCTCTTTGCACTCTGAACAAAAAATTTGCCCGGAGTTACTTCCTCTCTGGAGCGGTGCTGCCTGTAAGTGATGAGAACCACGGTAAATAAAATCGTACCCGCTGCTGCGATAAAGATCGTTCTGGAGTTTGACATAATGATATAACAAATATTGAGTGCGATACTTGTCCAGCCGTAGATCTTTAATGGGAAAAAGCTGGTCTTCCGGATCGTAAACAGCAGAAGGAGAATAAGGATCAGGGAAGTAAAGGCGGCGAAATTCGGATCTGAAAATAACCCAAACAGCCTGCCGTCAACGATGCCCTGCCGAATTCTGTGTCCCTCTGGATTCAAAATTGTATAGTGGATATTTCTTATATATTGCCAGAGAGATGCGATGCAGCCTATGTTCCAAAAAAAAGAGGTTAAAAGGGCTGTGAGTTGAAGACAGCGCACAAGCCTGTTTTCCGTAAGAATCTTTGGCAGAAAATAAAAAAGAATCAGCTGGGAGGCAAAGGTGGCGAGACTAAGAATATTACCTGCCAGTTCATATTTGTAATTCAGTAGGGAAGATACACCGAGAACCAGGATAAATACACCGAGAAGAATGGTCTGGATATCCGGTTTTCGGCTGTTTCTCAAAACATACAGGCAAAAAAGCGAGAGAATCCCGCCTCCGATGATGATAGACTTATATAAAATATCTGCCGCCGGTCCTTCCCATAGCACAGCTGTTGGTATAAACCGGGTTGAAACGCTATATAGAGCATAAAAGATAATATAACAGCAGATAATCTGTTGTAATTTGATTTTCATGATGATCCTCCCTTTTTCCTAAGAGTATACTCTAGTGAGTATACACTCATATGTTGATTTTTTCAACTTTTTTTTATATAATAATTGTAGAAAAGGAAAATAATGAGAGTTAGAGAGGGAAAACCTCTGGTGGTGTAGCGGCGCCATATGACAAATAAGGATTGACGGAAAGGGAGGAAGAGCAATGCTCTGGTTTAAAAAATATGTGGAAAGTGGCAGACTGTCCATGATCTATCGGATTCTGCTGGTGGTCTGGGACGCAGCCTGTATTAACCTGTGTTCTTTTGCGGCGTTGTTTATCCGCTATGAGCTGAGATGGGACAGGTTCATAAAAAGCGGTATCACGTCGGATTATCCCCAGGGATATGTGACGACGCTGCAAGAACTTATCATTATCAATACCCTGATCACGTTGTTGATCTTTGCCCTGTTCCGTCTGTATAACAGCCTTTGGCGCTATGCCAGTCTCGGAGAGGTTTTAAATATTGCCGTGGCATGTGCACTGTCCGCGGTGGTCCACTTTCTGACGGTATTTGGAACCTACCGGAGACTGCCGAGATCTTATTTTGTGATCTATCTACTGCTCCTGTTTATTATGACGCTGGGCGTCCGGTTTTCCTACCGGATTATCCGACTTTTGTACAACGAAAATGTCCATGGCGTAGGGATGCGCAATACGATGGTGATTGGAGCGGGAGAATCCGGTAATATCGTGATCAATGAGCTGAAGATGAGCAAGAAATTGGATAGCAATATTTGCTGTATCATCGACGATAACAAAGCCAAGCACAACACGTTTATCAACGGTGTGAAGGTGATCGGCGGTAGAGAACGGATCCTGGATGCGGCGAAGTATTTTGCCATCGATGAGATCGTGCTGGCCATGCCCAGTGCGCCGAAAAAGGATGTGAAAGAGATCCTGGAGCTGTGCCAGCAGACCGGGGCGGAGTTAAAGATCCTTCCAGGGGTGTATCAGTTTGTGAATGGCGAGGCGGCGGTAGAAAAGCTTCGTCCAGTGCAGATTGAAGACCTGTTAGGGCGGGAGCCGGTGGAGACCAACCTGAAATCCATCACCGGTTATGTGAAAAATAAAGTGGTGCTGGTCACCGGTGGGGGTGGCTCCATAGGCAGCGAGCTTTGCCGGCAGCTGGCGGCAAATCGGCCCAAGATGTTGATCATTTTTGATGTGTATGAAAACAATGCCTACGACATCCAGCAGGAGCTCCGGGCAAAGTATCCCCATATGCATCTGGAAGTTCTGATCGGTTCTGTGCGCAACACTAGCCGGGTGGATAAGATTTTTGAGCAATACCGACCGGATATCGTCTATCATGCTGCGGCCCACAAGCATGTGCCGCTGATGGAGGACAGCCCGAATGAGGCGATCAAAAATAATGTATTTGGTACCTATAAGACAGCCCTGGCGGCGGATAAGTACGGCGCCAAAAAGTTTGTATTGATCTCTACTGACAAGGCAGTGAATCCTACGAATATCATGGGGGCTTCCAAAAGGATCTGTGAAATGATCGTACAGGGGTTGAATCGGCAATCCTCTACGGATTTTGTGGCAGTCCGGTTTGGAAATGTTCTAGGCAGCAATGGAAGCGTGATTCCGTTGTTTAAAAAGCAGATCGAGGCGGGAGGACCGGTGACGGTGACAGATAAGAACATCATTCGGTATTTTATGACGATACCGGAGGCGGTTTCCCTGGTTCTGCAGGCGGGGGCCTTTGCCAAGGGTGGTGAGATTTTCGTCCTTGATATGGGAGAACCGGTGAAGATTGATGATCTTGCCAGAAACCTGATCAAGCTCTCCGGATATGTTCCCGATGAGGATATTAAGATCGTTTACACCGGGCTTCGTCCGGGAGAGAAACTGTACGAGGAGATTCTTATGGATGAGGAGGGGCTGATGGAGACGGAAAATGCCCTGATTCATATTGGTAAACCAATTCAGTTTGATGAAGCTGCATTTTTTGATCAACTGGAGCGATTGTATGAAGAGGTATACAGCGAGGTTCCTAATATCAAAGAAATCATTTCAGATCTCGTACCTACCTATCACATAAAAGAAGAGGAACGAAGACGGGAGAAAAAGAGCCTGGATCACAAATTTACAGAGTTTTATGAATCCAGCAAGAAACTTCCGCATTAATTATGGAAAATTTGGGAAAAATAATAAAAAAGTTATTTATTTTAATCTTTCGAATCCTTCCATTGAGAAGGGCTGTTATCTTTGAGAGTCATCCGGATTTTTCGGATAATTCTCTTGCCTTATACCAGGAGTTTTTGAGGCGGGGGATGCTGAAACGGTATCGTCTGTATTGGATGAAGACCTTTCGCGGTGGTGAAGTGCCCGAACTTCCCGAAGGGGTGTCTGTTTTTGAAAATGAGCCTGGAGGATTGAAAGAGACGATCCGCAGGACGTATGTCCTGAACACGTCAAAGTATATTATTGACTGCAATTCCTTTATCTACAAGCGGAGAAAAGGGCAGATTCGTATTCATCTAGGGCATGGCATGCCGGTGAAGATAGATCTGAATTATAGCAGAAAGTTTGGAGACTGTGACAAATACCTGGTTTTGTCACAGTTTTGGAAAGAAATCTATACAGAGCAGATTCTTGTCCCGGAACAGAATTTATGCTATCTGGGTTATCCGCGAAATGATGTGCTGGTAAATCTGCCTTCCTGTCCGATGTGGAAGGAAACGGTGGCGGATTACCGCAGGGTGATTGTCTGGATGCCGACCTACCGTCAGCATCGGCGGCATTTGGAGGGAGCCATGGCAAATGAATATCCCTATGGCATGCCCTGTATCCACGACAAAGAAGAGCTGGAGGTTTTTCACCGGGTACTCTGTGAGAAAAATGTCCTTGTTCTGTTCCGGCCCCATCCGGTTCAGGAGTTGTCCCTGTTCCGGGACAGCGGGTTGACACATATAAGGATTGCAGACGATTCGTATCTTGAAGATTTCCAGATGACACTATATGAGCTTTTGGCAAATTCAGGGGGATTAATCACCGATTATTCCTCTGTGTATTTTGACTACTTACTGACGGATCAGCCAGTGGCGCTTACCATTGAAGACAGAGAGGAATATTTTCAGCATTTTACTCCGGCGTTTCCAGATTATAAAGCATTTATCAAGGGATTTTATGTTGAAAATATAGAAGATCTCACCCGCTTTATCCGGGATACAGCGGAGGGAATAGATACCAGCAGAACAGAGCGAATGCGCGCAAAGGAGATGTTCCATTCTTATGTGGATGGAAGGTCAGCAAAACGGATCGTTGATATGCTGGAAAATAAATATGGATTGTAGAATGAATTCTGTTGCTTTGAGAAGGAGAGATGAGATTGGATTACGCCAATATGAACTATATCATATATTTTGATTATGCTTCTCTAATTGTTATGTCGGTGTTGATTATATCCTTTTATATGATCAAACACATCAATAATATGCAGAACCGAATGCTGAAAGTCATGTTGCTGAGCCATTTTCTGGTTATCGGTATGGATATCATCAATGTGATCGGGTCGAAGCTTACTCTGCCTTTTATCTATCAGATTTTGTATGGGTCCCATCTGTGCTATTTTCTACTGCACAGTGTGACGGCATTTGCCTTTTTCTTCTATTGCTGTTTTATGGCGGATCAGTATGGCGTAGGAAAACGGTGGCTCCAGATCATTACCTGTCTTCCCATGGCGGGTATTTTTGTATTGGTGGTATCGAATTTCTGGACGGGCTGGATCTTTCGTCTAGATGAGAACTTTAAGTATTATCGAGGCTCTCTGCTGCTGATCGTTTATGCAGTTGTGTTGTTTTATGTTTTGTTATCTCTTATTATGATCAGCAAATATCGGGAAAGATTATCCTGGCTTCAGAGGGTGGTTACATATTTTTATATTACGCTTTGTATCGTAAGCGCCGGGGTTCAGTATTTTTATCCGAAGCTTCTGGTGGAATGTTTTGGTGTCACGGTGGCGCTCATGATCTTGTTTTTTTCCACAGCGAAATTAGCTGACTTTTATGACGAGGACTTTAAGGTGCTGAACCGTCATGCTTTTATGGATATTATTGAAAGCAATTTAAACTGGATCGGCCGACGGTATCTTTTTGTGATCAAGGTTCATGATTTTCAGTTGTACCGGGTTACCTTGGGAAAGGATTTTCAGGAGAGGCTGGCCCGAACCGTTATTTTGTATCTGCAGGAAGCATTTCCCCAAGGGTATGTATTTCATTATACTAACAGCCAGTTTTTGCTTGCCTTTAAGAAAGATTTTGGGCAGGAGGCGGCAGACAGCGCCTTGCAGCGTCTGAATGAGAGGTTCAGTGGGGCATGGCAGATCGGAGACAATCAGATCCGGTGTGCTTACCATATCGGCATGTTTTCCTGGGGAAAAGAAGAAGAGCTCAATCAGGCGGGAAAGCTGAAAGAGTGTCTGGACTATATCAATGATTATTCCCGTCTCATCGATCATCCGGTACTGACGATGAAGGATATGAAGATCGGGGCGGTGGCACGGAGTCTGTTGGTGCAGAAGCTGATTCAGGAAGCGGTGGATCAGGATGGATTTGAGATGTATTACCAGCCGATCTATTCGGTGGAAGAAAAACGTGTGGTATCGGCGGAAGCGCTGATCCGTCTCAAAAATACAGAACACGGTTTCATATCCCCAGAGGAATTTATTCCCATCGCGGAACAGAATGGACTTATTATGAAGATTGGGGAGTTTGCCTTTCGATCTGTTTGTCAGTTTATCCGGGCCCATGGACTGGAACAGTATGGCATCCGTTTTATTGAGGTGAATTTGTCTGTGGTGCAGTGTATGCAGGAGAGGCTTCACAAGCGGCTCTGGGATATCATGGCGGAGTACGGGGTAGAGCCAGACCAGATCAATCTGGAGATCACGGAGACCGCTGAGGTAACTCAGATGGGAGCGTTTCAGGACAATGTATCTGCCCTGAACCAGAAGGGAATAGGTTTTTCTCTGGATGATTACGGAACCGGATACTCAAATATCGGCTTTTTATACAAATTTCCTTTTCGTATTGTCAAGATTGACAAGAGCCTTTTGTGGGGAGCTTTTGAAAATGAAAAGGCGATGATCACATTAGAGAGCAGCATCGATCTTGCCAAGCGGTTGAACCTGCAGGTGGTGGTAGAGGGCGTTGAGAATGAAGAGCATCAGGATAAATTGACAGAGATGGGTTGCGATTATCTTCAGGGATATTATTTTTCCAAGCCAGTGCCGGAGTCTGAGTTTATCCAATATGTACAACAACAGTGTTAAAATATGTTTTCTGATCACATTCTGAGTTTTGCTGCATATATTATTCATGACATTTGCCGCCCTTGCAAGATCAAAGTAATAGTTTTGCTCTGGCGGCAGGAACAAAAGGAAGGGCTGTTATGGAGATCTATGTAGTGAGACCGGGGGATTCTGTAGATCGGATCGCCCAGGAATTTTCTGTGTCGGTAGAGAGTATCATCTGGAACAACCAACTGGTCTTTCCCTATCCGCTGGCGGTGGGGCAGGCGCTTCTAATAGGAGAGTATGACGAGACAGCAGATCCGAGGCGGATTGATGCAGGAGGATACGCTTATACCTATATCAGCAACTGGGTTCTGGGGCAGACTATTCCTTTTTTGAACCGGCTGTTTATCTTTTCCTATGGCTTTACCTTGGAGGGAGCGCTGGTCTATCCTCCCAGAGATGAGAGTTGGATGATCGAGTTATGCCAGGAAAATGGAACGATGCCAGTACTGACTCTCACTCCCTTTGGTAGTGACGGCAAATTTAATAATAATTTGATCCATCAATTGGTCACCAATGACGTAGTGGCCGACCAGCTTTTAGAAAATCTGGTTTCTGTTATGCAGCAAAAAGGCTATGGTGGCATCGATATTGACTTTGAATTCATTCTGGCAGAGGACAGAGATGCCTTTACTGCCTTTGTGGAGAAAACCGCCGAGCGGATGCACGCAAACGGTTTTGTAGTATCCGTTGCCCTAGCCCCCAAAACTTCGGCGGATCAGAAGGGGCTTCTGTATGAGGGGAAAGACTATGGGGCTTTGGGGAACGCAGCAGATGAGGTGTTGTTGATGACTTATGAGTGGGGCTATAAATATGGTCCCCCAATGGCAGTTGCTCCCCTGAACATGGTACGGCGGGTAGTAGATTATGCGGTGACAGAGATCGATCCAGCGAAGATCAATCTGGGAGTGCCTAACTATGGTTATGACTGGCCTCTTCCCTTTGTGCGCGAGGAGACGGAGGCGAGAACCATCGGAAATGTGGAGGCGGTGCAGATCGCCATCCAGAATGGCGCGGAAATTCGTTTTGATGATATAGCCAGGAGCCCATATTTTGAATATTTGGATGAAAGCGGAACCGAGCATGTGGTCTGGTTTGAAGATGTCAGGAGTATTCGTGATAAATATGCTCTTCTCCCAGAATACGGCCTCAAGGGGATTGGCGTGTGGCAGATCATGCGTTGGTTTCGGGGGATGTGGCTGGCAGAGCAGTTACCTTAAGAAGAAGTTCCTCGGCAAAGCGGGCGATTTCTTCTGTGGGCTCCTGAAGTCCGTTGTCAAGCCAGCAGCCCAACATACCGCCATACCCGTGGGCGAGAAAATAGTACAGCCATTTTTTTTGTGTTTCGGTGAGTTGAGGAAAAAACTTCTGAATTAGAAAGGAAGCATTTTCATAGCAGACGGACAGGATTCGGGAGGCGAACTGAGGATCACCGTGGGAAGAACCCACGATCTGAAACCATTCGCCCCGTTTTTTCAGATGTTCTAATAACTGGATAAAGCTCTCCCGGATGCTGTGCTGTTCAAACTGGGACAGGCTGCTAAGAAGTTCCTCTAAAAATTCCTGCTCCAGCTTCTGAAGAAGATCAAATGCATCTTCATAATATTTGTAAAAAGTGGCGCGGTTGATCTCTGACATCTCACATATTTTTGTGACGGTGATCTTAGAGACGGGCTGCTCTTTTAGCAGCTGGATAAAACTCTCCCGGATCATCATTTTTGTATATCTTGTTCTTGCATCGATTCCCATTGCAGATATCCCCCTTTTCAAAGTTCTCCATAGGACTAGTGTACTGACATATTTATATTCAGCCGATAGTAAACATATTTTTAAGAAAGTGTTGCATATCTTACAGAATGTAAAATACTGTTGGTTGTAATTTTAGTTGTGAATGATTATAATATAACGCTGTAAGAAAGTCAACACATGTTTAATAACTGTGAACACGTGTGTTAACAAAATAGAAACATTCTTTTCATTGGCAAAAAAAAAACAGTTGTGATACAATGAACGCATAAGCACGAACGCAGACTTTTTGACACATACATGTCTGCTTGCAGACAAATGTATGTGACAGAAAGTCTATGTGAGTCTAACGAACATGGAGAAACCGCAGGTTTCGATGTGGGTGCTTATGCCAGTAAATATAAGTCCTGACGGATTTATTAACAAGTTGCATTCGCAACTTTGTGTAAAAACCTAACCTGTGCAGAAAATGCACGCAAAAAGGAGGAATAAAAGGTGTTACCCAAATTAAGTGTAAAGAAACCGTATACAGTACTTGTGGCAGTGGTGCTTATTCTTGTACTGGGTTTTTTGTCTTTCCGGAATATGAGTACGGATCTCATGCCGGATATGGAACTTCCCTATGCCATTGTGATGACCACATATGCGGGGGCCAGCCCGGAAGAGGTAGAGACTGCCGTTACAAAACCGGTAGAACAGGCAATGGCAAGTATCAGTAATATGAAAGAAGTATCATCGGTGTCCAACAGCAATGTATCTGTGGTGATCTTAGAATTCAATGAAAGTACAGATATGAATGCGGCTACCATTGATATGAGAGAGAGCCTGGATATGGTATCGGCACAGTGGGATGACACCATTGGCAGCCCTACCATTATGAAGCTGAATCCGGACATGATGCCGATCATGGTGGCCGCGGTAGATTATGATAATCTGGACAGCACGCAGGTTACAGAAAAGGCAGAAAATGATGTGATCCCGGAGCTGGAGAGTGTGGAGGGAGTTGCGTCGGTCAATGCTTCTGGAAAGGTACGCAAAAAAGTAGAGGTAATCATCCAGCAGGATAAGATCGATGAGATGAATCAAAAGGTCCAAGATGCAGTGGAAGGAAAACTGGATGATGCCAGTAAGAAGATTTCTGACAACAAAGATAAGATCGAGAGTGGAAAGAAAACGCTGAATCAGAAACAGGAAGAGACAGCACAGAAGCTTGCTGAGGGGGAGGCTGAGATTGCCAAAAACTCAGAAAAGATGGAAAAGACCCTGGAGACTCTCAATACCAACCTGAAAACGCTGGAGTCCAAAGAAAAGACCATCCTGGATTCAGAGAAGAAGTTAAATGAGGGGCTGGTGCAGCTCAGAACACAGAAAACACAGCTGGAGACCACAGTAAAATCCCTTACCTCCGCGAAGGACGGACTGGTGCAGCTGCAGACCGGACTGAATGGCCTGAATGCCCAGAAAAAGGCACTGGAAGCCCAGATTGCGGCGACGGGGGGAAATCAGGAGCTGAATATAAAGCTGGAGTCTGTAAAGGCACAGATCGAAGTGATCCAGGGAAAGCTTAAAGAACAGGGAATCAAAGAGGAAGATCTCCCCGCTAAGATCGCTGAGATTGAGTCGGGGCTCGCCCAGGCGCAGGATGGTCTTACGAAGATCAACACAGAGGAGACCAAGCTTACAAAGAGCAAGAAAGAGATCACCAAGGGCAAAAAGCAGATTCAGGAAGCGAAGAAAAAGATTACAGATGCCAAGTCGAAGCTGCAGAAGGGACAGATTTCGTTAGAGGAAGCAGCACAGGAACTCAGCAAACAGAAAGTTTTGGCTGCCATTAAACTCAGTGTAGCGGAGGCAGAGGTGACAAGCGGGGAGTCAAAGCTGAATGAGGCAGAGACCGCACTAAAAGACAGTTCTAAAGCGACGAAAGAAAATACGAATCTTGATAAAATAATTACAAAGTCTATGGTTGAGCAGATTCTTTCTGCTGAAAACTTTGATATGCCGGCGGGATATATTGCAGAGAAAGACGCCTCCTATCTCGTAAGAGTGGGGGATAAGCTGGAGTCCGACGGTGAGATTCAGGATCTGGTGATCTGTGATATGGGGCTGGAGGGACTGGACCCGATCAAACTATCGGATGTGGCAGATGTGGCAGTCACAAACAATGCGGATGAAGTGTATGCCATGGTAAACGGAAATCCAGCTGTGGCATTAACGATGGAAAAGGCGACAGGATATTCCACTGGAGACGTGACGGACCGCCTTCTGGAACAGTTTGAGGAATTGGAGGAGGCTGAGGAAGGGCTTCATATCAGTGTTTTGATGAATCAGGGTGTATATATCGATCTGGTGGTAGATTCTGTGGTACAAAATCTGCTGTACGGTGGTATTCTTTCTATTTTGATCCTCCTGTTGTTCTTATGGGATTTACGTCCGACGATCATCGTGGCGTGTTCCATACCCCTGAGTGTGGTGACAGCCATCGTGCTCATGTATTTCAGCGGCGTATCCCTGAATGTCATTTCCCTGTCAGGACTGGCGCTGGGAGTCGGAATGCTGGTGGATAACTCCGTCGTGGTGATCGAGAACATATTCCGTCTGAGAAATGAAGAGGGATATTCCGTGAAAGAGGCGTCCATCGAGGGAGCAAAACAAGTAGCCGGAGCGATCCTGGCCTCTACGTTGACGACGGTGTGTGTGTTTGCACCGATTATATTTACCGAGGGAATCACCAGACAGCTCTTTACAGACCTTGCTCTGACACTGGCGTATTCGCTGCTTGCCAGTCTGGTGGTCGGCTTGACATTAGTGCCGGCGATGTCCCAGGGAATGCTCCGCAGAACAAAGGAGCATAGAGGCAGATTTCTTCCTAAGGTTCAAAATGTGTATGGAACACTTTTATCTATGCTTTTGAGAAAAAAGATTTTGGTATTTTTAGGATCACTTATTCTGCTTGTCCTTTTTGCAGTGCTCTCGGCTTCCAGGGGAACGACCTTTATGCCGGATATGGAAAGTACTCAGATGACGATTACCGTGTCGCCGCCGGATGACAATATGACGATGTCAGAGAGTGATCTTCAGGAGATGTCTACAGAAGCGATGAACCGGATCCTTGAAATCGATGGGATCCATACCGTGGGAGCTATGTCCGGTGGAGGGACCATGTCCATGATGTCTGGCACAGGAAATGCCGTATCCATGTATGTGCTTCTGGATGAAGATACCCCCCACTCCAACAAGGACTTGAAGAAGGAGATAGAGCGTAAGACAAAGGATATCGCCTGTGATATCGAAGTTAGTACTTCGGCTATGGATATGGGATCCATGTTTGGTTCTGGCATCACTCTCCAGATCAAGGGAAAGGATCTGGATAAACTTCAGAAAATATCTGAAGAGATCATGGCAAAAGTAGAAAAAGTTGAGGGAATTGCTGAGGTCTCCAACGGAATGGAAGAGGGCAATAAAGAGTTCCGTATCGCGGTAAATAAGGATAAGGCAATGAAATATTCCCTTACGGTAGCCCAGGTATTCCAGCAGATCAACGGAAGGATCAAGGATGCAAGTACAGCAACAACCGTCTCCACCGATACTGAAGAGCTGAATGTGTATGTCAGCGATGACCAGGATGAGTCCATGAAGCGGACAGATATCCAGAAGATGAAGATCGAGTATACGGATACAGAAACTCAGAAGAAGAAAAAAGTGAAACTGAGTAAGATCGCAGATTTTAGTCTTGCCGATTCTCCCAAGTCCATCAACCGCAACAAGCAGACCCGTTATATGACGGTATCGGCAGTGGTGGATGACGACCACAATATCGGGCTGGTCAGCAATGAACTCAGAGAGACACTGAAAGATTATGAGGTCCCGGCAGGCTACGAACTGGAGTATACAGGAGAAGATGAGAACATCAATGAGTCCATGGGACAGGTGGCGCTGATGTTTATTGTGGGTGTACTGTTTATGTACTTGATCATGGTTGCTCAGTTCCAGTCGCTGCTCTCACCATTTATCATCCTGTTTACGATTCCCCTTGCTTTTACGGGAGGATTTCTGGGACTCTGGGTATCCGGCAGTGAGATCAGTGTGATTGCAATGATCGGATTTGTCATGCTTTCTGGTATTATCGTAAACAATGGTATTGTGCTGGTAGATTATATCAACCAGTTGCGGGAGCAGGGAATGAACAAATTAGATGCCATTGTGGAGGCCGGTCAGACGAGGCTTCGCCCGATTCTTATGACAGCCATTACAACGATCCTCGGTCTGGTGCCGATGGTGGTCAGCGGAGACAGCGGATCGGATATGGTGCGTCCGATGGCGATTGTTACCATTGGAGGATTGATCTATGGTACGCTGCTTACTCTATTTGTGGTGCCTTGTATCTATGCGATCCTCAATCGCAAGAAAGATGTTAAGTTTGAGGATTTAGGAAAATAAGACGGAAAATGTAGTTGCACAGTAAATGCAAACATACTATAATAAAAAGGTCACAGGGCATCTGCCCAGGTGGCCTTTTATAATAGTAGGAGATATAAAGGAGCGGATATGGAATATGGATGCACCGATTGGAGTTTTTGATTCGGGAGTGGGAGGACTTACAGTTGTCAAAGAGATTATGCGGCAGCTGCCAGGAGAAAATCTGGTCTATTTTGGAGACACCGCCAGAGTCCCCTATGGAAGCAAATCCAAAATAACGGTATGCAAATACAGTAGGCAGATCGTGCGTTTTTTGCAGACAAAGAATGTCAAGGCTGTGGTGGTAGCGTGCAATACAGCCAGTGCCCTTGCTCTCGATGAGATTCGAGATGAGATCGACATTCCTGTCCTGGGAGTGGTGGAGCCAGGGGCAGTTATGGCAGCCAAGACCACCAGGACGAAAAACATCGGTATCATCGGCACCGAGAGTACGATCAAAAGTGGAATCTATAATAAATTTTTACATCGCATTGATCCGGATATCACGGTGGTGAGCAAGGCTTGTCCGCTGTTTGTGCCGCTGGTGGAGGAAGGGCTCTGGGAAGACCGGGTCACAGAAGATATTGTAGGCAGATATCTGCATGAGCTGAAAGAATATGATATCGATGCGCTGATTCTTGGATGTACCCATTATCCCCTGCTTCGGAGGATCATCGGCCAGGAGATGGGAGAAAACGTAAAGCTGGTGAATCCCGCTTATGAGACGGCAAAGTCCCTGAAAACACTGTTGACGGAGAAAGATCTGTTGAATTCAACAGGCATAGATGAGAAAGAACCTTCATATGATTATTTTGTCAGTGATGGCGTGGAAAAATTTATTTCCTTTGCTGATGATGTGTTATCCTGCCATGTGGAAAAGGCGGAGATCATTGACATAGAATCCTTTTAACAGGAGGTTTTTGGGTGGGAAATAAGCTAAAAAAAAGAAACAAGGGATTTTTTTGCTGGAACAAAAGCGGATTTCGTTGGATCCTTCTTTTGCTGTTATGTATCAGTGTGCCATTGGAGACAGGATGGATCTTGAATGGGGCAAAGGCAGCGAAAGTACAGGCTCTGTCGGCGGATTCCGAGGAATTCCGGTGTTTTGATATCAAGGCGGAGGAACTGGCAGAGAAAGCCCCTTTCAGAGACACATATTTCCGGGAGCTAGCTTTTCGGTCGATGTATGGAGAAGCAAAGCGGGTGCCATTTTTTTTCCAATGGCAGGCAGAGGATGAGGTGGTAAACTCTTACCTGGATGCCTATGGGTCTGTGCTCCGTGATATCAGTTGTTTTCCTGTGGCGCTGGACGGCAGCGGAGAAGCGAGCTTTTCCTATGAAAATTCCTGGGGAAATGCCAGGAGTTATGGCGGAGACCGAAGGCATGAAGGGGTTGATATCATGACCTCAAACAATGTTCCTGGATATTTTCCAGCCGTGAGTATCTGTGATGGAGTGGTAGAAAAAATCGGCTGGCTGGAGCTGGGCGGATACCGCATCGGGATCCGGAGCGAGCATGGACTCTATGCCTATTATGCCCATCTGGACTCTTACCGCCAGGGGCTTGCGTCGGGGGATACAGTAAAGGCTGGCGAGACTTTGGGGTACGTGGGAAACAGCGGTTATGGAAAAGAGGGAACAAAGGGCAAATTTGATGTACACCTTCACTTTGGAATGTATATTGACATCCAGGGGCAGGAAGTAAGCATTAATCCCTATGAAATACTGCGGTATCTGGAAACTTAACAAATGGAGGAAGAACATGGAGAAGATCAAAGGGACAAAGTGTGAATTTGGTTATATACAGAAACAGAAAATCTTTCAGAGCCTTATGCTTCTGTTGTTTGTGGCAGTGGGTGTGGGCTTGTTTTTGATAGGTCTGCTGATTACGGGAACGAGGGCAAATATATTTACGGTCCTGGGAATTCTTATGGTGCTTCCGGCGGCGAAAAGGATTATCTCTCTGGTAGTCATGGTTCCCCGCAAGTCCGTGGACAAGGATCGGTATGACCGGATGCGGGAGACGGTGGCAGAAGAGGGAATTCTATATACAGATTATGTATTTACTTCACCGGACAAGATCATGAGTTTTGATTTTCTAATCATTCAAAATCAGAATGTCATGGGGATATTAAGTGAAAAAAAGCAGGAAGAAGCATACATTCTCGACTATTTGCAAAAAGGTGTGGACAGTCAGGCCTCTGGCTATCAGGTGAAATTATTTTCCACCGATGAGAAATTTTATAAATATTACCGTCAGTTGACCGAGGGCAGCAGCAAACAGGAGAGAGATGAGGACTATATAGAGAGACAGGACAAAGTGTCAGAGTATCTAAAGATCTTGGCAGTCTGAATTTGGTTTATATCAAAGCAGCGGGAAAATGGAGGAAAGAGTGAAATTAAATTTTTCACCCTGCAAGTTTGTGCGCGAATGGAGGTGAAGCATGAAAGAAATCCGGATCGGGAAAAACCAGTGCGGGCAGAGACTGGACAAGTTTCTACAGAAATATTTGACAGAAGCGCCCAAAAGTTTTCTATATAAAATGCTCCGCAAAAAAAATATCAAGCGAAATGGCAAACGGGCGGAGGGCAGTGAGATACTCCGTGAGGGAGACGTGCTGACCTTTTTTTTATCCGATGAGACGTTGGAAAAGTTCACTGGCAATGGGGCAGACACAGTAAGATCCCGGCGAGCAGAGGGCGCTGTGATTCCCCGTAGAGAGGCAGTTATACTGGATATCCTCTTTGAAAATGAGCACATTGCCCTGATCAACAAGCCGCCGGGAATGCTTTCCCAAAAAGCAGCAGCAGGAGATGTCAGTCTGGTGGAATATTTTCTGGAGTACACCGGCGGTGGTGAGATGGGATTTCGACCGGGGATCTGCAATCGCCTGGACCGGAATACCAGCGGAATTGTGATCGGGGGAAAAACTCTGTCCGGACTGCAGTGTATGTCGGAACTTCTCCGAGAGCGGAAGATCGAAAAGTACTATCTGGCGGTAGTGCATGGAGTTATGGAGCAGAAGGGTGTCCAGCAGGCATGGCTAAAAAAAGATAAAAAGACCAATAAAGTAGAGATATTGGGTCAGGATACTCCTGGGACGTCTTATATAAAGACAGGATATGAATCCCTTGCGGCAGACGGGACATGCACTCTTGTGCGGATTCGTCTCTATACCGGAAAAACCCATCAGATCCGCAGCCATCTTGCCAGTCTTGGTCATCCGATTCTGGGGGACCGCAAGTATGGGGATGGGATCGAAGACAGCCAAATAAAAAGACAGCTGCTTCATGCCTATGAACTAAAATTTCCGGTGTTGGAGGGAGATTTTTCAGATCTGAGTGAAAAGGTATTCCGGGCAGAGTTGCCGAAAGATTTTTATCAGGAGAACAGAGTAAAACAATTAATCAAAAGAGCGAGAAAGGATGAAAGATTATGAAACAGGCAGTGATGTTATTTGCAGAAGGATTTGAAGAGGTAGAGGCATTGATGACCGCAGATATATTGATGCGAGGTGGTGTGGACCTGAAACTAGTATCCATCACAGAGGCGATACAGGTTACTGGTTCCCACGGAATCACCGTATCTATGGATAGAACTCTGGCACAGACTTCTATGGAAGAGCAGGACGCCATCATTCTTCCCGGAGGGATGCCGGGAACGAGAAATCTGGGTGCTAGTGACAGAGTGACCAAGGCATTAAAACAGATGAACGAAGCGGGAAAAATCGTTGCGGCAATCTGTGCAGCGCCGTCGGTACTTGGAGCCTGCGGTATACTGGAGGGAAAAAAGGCGACTTGTTATCCCGGCTTTGAGGATCAGCTGACAGGAGCAGAGTTTGTGGACGAGATGGCAGTGGTGGATGGAAACGTTGTAACCAGCCGGGGACTGGGGACCTCGATGGAATTCGGTTTTGCTCTTTTGCAGCAGTTGGTTTCGAGGGAAAAAGCAGAGGAAATCCGGCAGCAGATTGTATTCAAATATCATCATGTCTCATAATAACTAATTGGTAATAAAACTGCTAAAAATGGTAACATTTTCTTGCGATATCCTTTCCAAAATGATAAATTTTTTATTTGGGGTTGCGAAGTGACTATCACAGTGGTATAATGAGACGCGTATCTTAAATAAAGTATCACAAAAATGGATAAGGAGGAACTAAAGTATGAAAAGGTTCGCAAAAAAGGGTTTAGCCGGAGCTTTATCACTAGCCATGGTTTTGGGGATGACCGCAGTTGTAAATCCAGAAACTGCAGAGGCTAAAAAAGTAACGGTTAAAAAGGTTACAGTTACTGCACCATCAGGCAAGACAGCCTATGTTGCTAAAGGGAAGAAAATTAAGCTTACCGCAACTGTAAAAGTTACGCCAAATAAAAAGGCTAACAAAAAGGTAACATACAAATCATCAAACAAGAAAATTGCTACCGTAAACAGTAAAGGTGAGGTAAAAGGTGTAAAAGCAGGCAGCACAAAGATCACGGTTACATCCAAAAAGAACAGTAAGAAAAAAGCTACGATCAAAGTAATTGTAAAGAAGGCTGCTGTTAAGAAAGTAACCATTAGCACCAAGAAGGCAACTCTGGCCGTTGGTGCCACAAAGAAGCTTACCGCTAAGGTTACACCGAAGAAGAATGTGAGCAATAAGATCGCATGGTCTTCTTCCAATAAGAAGATTGCCTCTGTAACTTCTAAGGGTGTTGTTAAGGGTGTGAAAGAAGGTACTGCTACGATCACGGCAAAGGCTGCCGATGGAAGCGGTAAAAAAGCAACATGTAAAGTTACGATTGGTGCTGGCATCAAAGACATCACTGTTCCAAACGACGGTGTGGTACGTGTATCATTGACAAGTGCCAAGGCATTGACCGCTGCTAACTTTGTTGTGCAGAATAAGAAGACACCAAATGGTACTTATGGAGCTTCTAAGGGAATCGAAAAAGTAATTTCTACAGATGGCGGAAAAACTTATGATGTTCTTCTTGACAACACATGTAGTATCATGAGCTACTCTTATGTTAAGGTTACGGTTTCAGCTCTGGCTGTTGACAAATCCAAAGAGGTCTATGTAGGGGATGTTCCAGGAACAAATGCCTATGGTGTGACAGATACAGTTACACGTGTAACAGGTATGGTAGGCGAAAGTTTTGATGAAGTTTTTAGTCTTCAGAATGTAGGAGCAGCTGGTGTTGTAAAATATTCCATCACAGGTCTTCCAGAAGGCTTGAAGGCATACATCAGCAAAGAGGGGACAAATGTTGATGTAAAAGGTAAGTTCAAAAAGGTTGAAAATGGAACAACAGCAGTGCTTACTGGCGTAGACGAGAACGGTAAGAGCTTTAAGAGAAGCTATGTCTTCTATGTTGGTGATGAAAATACCATCGTGGGTAACTTCCTAGGCGATACCATTCTTTCCTATCAGCCAGACAACCCGATGACGAAGGATATCAATGAGGCATCTGGTTTCAATTTTAGCTTTGAAAATATTAAAGATTTAGGTAATGGTGTGATCGCTGGTGGATCCGGTGACTATGAGTATTCTGTCACAGGTCTTCCCGCTCAGGTAGATACCTGCTCCATCGAAGGGGATCTTGGTCATGCGAAAGACGCCAACGGAAATTATGTAGCAGTACCGGCTGCAACATACAATGTAAACGTTGTTGTGAAGGACGCTTTAAATCCGGCGCGTCAGGCTTCTTTCCCATTCACTCTTACGATTGTAGATGGTGTCGTGCTGACTGGTACGGTTAAGGATGCTTCTGGAGCTCCGGCAAAGGGCATTGAGGTAACAGGAAATACAAAGAGAGATGCCTATGGAAATTACGATGCTTTCTCTGGTACAGTAAGAGCAGATGGAACCTACAAGGCCAGGATCATTCCGGGAGAGTACTCTCAGATGGCATACTTTGGCGGTGGTTATGAATATACCGTGGGGAATACGTACACTACAGGAACAGTTGTGAAGGATTACACACTTCCTGTTTACAAAGTAAATATTGTTCCATCTATCCCGGGGGCTGCTGGTTATGAGATTGAGAGCCGTCCATATGTATATGATGTGAACGGTGTTTCTACTTCCATCCGCTGTGACTATGATGATTACACTTTGTACACCTATCTGAAGGCTGGAACCTATGAGTTCTCACCGGCAGCAGGAACGAATAGTGATCTTATTTCGGCATATGGAAAACTTATCACGTATTCGGATGGTTATGGAAAATATGTTGATGAGGATTCTTATCTTGGAGATTATCAGCTGACTGGCAGCTTTACAGTAGCTGGATCTGGTGCTGTTTCTGTAACTGTTATGAAGGCAGAGTGAAATAACGAATCCTCATAGAAAAGAAATATTTCTAATGTTTAGAGGGACCCCGGCAGAATATCCGCCAGGGTCCTTTTTCAGTTGCAAAAACTCTCAATATTTGTTATGATAAAATAAGTTCTGTCAAATTTATTGGCAAGTTCCTTGCGCAACTTGGTTTGTGCAAAAAGCGCACAATAATTAGGATAAAAAATACAGGAAAAATGATAGTGAGGGTGAGAACAATGCAGCCGTGGAAACATTTTTGTACGATTACAAGGCACAGACATGAGGTGATCCGAAACTGCTTTCATGCCGGAATACTATGGCAGGGGCTGCGGCATGACCTGTCGAAATATTCTCCTACAGAATTTATTCAGGGAGCCAGGTACTATCAAGGGGACCGGAGCCCGAACGCGGAAGAGCGGGAACGCAACGGTTATTCCATCGCATGGCTTCATCATCAGGGAAGGAATAAACATCATTTTGAATACTGGCAGGACTATGATCCAAAGACGAGATTCAAGGAGCCGGTGAAGATGCCGGTGAAATATGTGAAAGAAATGTTCTGTGACCGGGTGGCAGCGAGTAAGATTTATTATGGAAAGAATTATAAAGAGGATATGCCCCTGGCATATTTTGAGAAGGGCAAATACTGTCGTATGATTCATCCAGAGACCTCTGATCTGATCGAGAAGCTTCTGCGCATGTTGAAGGAGAAGGGGGAGAAGGAGACCTTCCGTTATATCCGGAGCTTGAAAAAATATTGACGGATATGCTGGGCATTCTCCGACAGAATAAGAAAATGGGAATAAAAGGCGGGAAAGAGAAATGATAGAAAATGTGATTGACCTGATTGGAAATACACCATTAGTAAGCTTGAGACAGATGACAGGGCTGTCGATCTATGGGAAGGCAGAATTTCTGAATCCGGGAGGCAGTATCAAAGACCGGGTTGCCAAAAATATGATTGAGCAGGCGGAAAAATCCGGTGAGCTGAGACCGGGAATGACCATTGTGGAGCCTACCAGCGGCAATACCGGTATAGGTCTTGCCTTCGTGGGGGTGCGCAAAGGATACCGTGTGATCATTGTAATGCCAGAGAATATGAGCGAGGAGCGAAAGAAGATCATACGCGCCCTGGGGGCGGAACTAGTTCTCACGCCACCAGAGGAGAGTATCGATGGATCGGTGAAAAAGGCGGAGGAACTGGCAGCACAAATGGGAAACTGTTTTATTCCCCAGCAGTTTGTCAATCCCAATAATCCGGCGATACATTATAATACTACAGCTGTGGAGTTATACGATCAGCTGGAGGGAAAGGTGGATATTTTTGTTTCTGGCCTGGGAAGCGGCGGTACCCTCCAGGGCATCGGAAAGTATCTGAAGGAAAAGAATCCTGATCTGAAAGTGGCGGCAGTAGAACCCAAAAACGTATCCGCGTTGTTGGGGCATGAACCGGGCCTGCACAGCATACAGGGAATCGGGGATGGTTTTATCCCGGATGTGTTAGATACATCATTGATTGATGATATTATAGAAGTGACTGACGAAGATGCCATTCGCACAGCCAGGGAACTCGCCAGTGTACAGGGGTTGTTGTGTGGGACTTCTTCTGGTGCAAACGTGTGGGCATGCAAAATGCTGGCTGAAAAATATGGTAAAGATAAAGTGATCGCCACCGTGCTGGCAGACCGTATGGAGAGATATTTTAGCACGGGACTGCTGGGATAGTGTTCTGACACGAATCAACGGGACTGCCATATGTTTGTATATTTTTCGGGTATGATAGAAAAATAGTAATACAAGATACTTACAGAAATGAGGGAAGACAGAATGATAAAAAGAAGAAGTTTCTATAGTTTCATGATGTTTTTGGCGGCAGTGCTGTTGTGGACAGTCAATGCGGGAGCAGCGGAGGCAAAGGAGACGCGGGCGGTCTGGGTGTCCTTTTACGAGTATGAGGGGGCAGGTTTAAAGAATAAGCCGGAGAGCACCTTCCGCTGGAATGCAGATAAAATGTTTCGTAACATCCGGGACAATGGATGTAATACCGTTTATTTTCATGTGAGAGCTTTTGACGACGCCATCTGGAAGTCGGATAATTTTGACTTCAGTACATACATGGGTGACGCAGAGCCGGACTATGATCCGCTGGCGATCCTTGTAGAGACGGCGCATAAATACAAACTCTCCTTTCATGCCTGGATGAATCCCTACCGGATCACCCAGAAAAAGATATACAATCCAGCCCAGGAGTCGACAAACAGTCGTATTTTGCTGGCGGTCAGAGAAGTGATCGATGGTTATTCCGTGGATGGCATCCATTTTGACGATTATTTTTACCCATCCAAAGGACACAAACAATATTCCAAATATTCGTCATTATCTCAGAAAAAGAAAAAAAGTTATGTGAATCAGATGGTTCAGTCGGTGTACAATACCGTGAAGCAGAAATCCCCTAATCTTCTTTTTGGCATCAGCCCTGCGGGGAATGTGGATAATTGTGAGGCAATTGGCGCCGATGTGAAGACATGGCTTAGTGTACCTGGATATGTGGACTATATCGTGCCGCAGATCTATTGGTCCAACGCTTATATGCTGGGGGGAAAATTCACCAAATTATTTGACCAGAGATTGAAACAATGGAGAGGGATGAATACGGCGAAGGTGCCGATGTATATCGGTCTGGGGCTCTACCGGGGCGGAATGCGGGATAGTTATGACATCGGGTGGAAACGGAGTTCTAAGGTAGTGGCCAGCGAGATCAGCAAAACACGAAAATACGCCGATGTATCCGGCTATTCCCTGTACAGTTATGAGAGTCTGTATAAAAAAATCTGCCGGAACGAAGTAAAAAATATGCTGGCAAGGATTTCCACGGTAAAGATTTCTGGCGGAAAATCCTTAAAAAGAGGGCAGAGACTCAAATTAAAAGCATCTGTCTGGCCGCTGAGATTGGGACAGAGTGTGACATGGCGCTCATCATCTAAGAGAATTGCCACAGTTTCTAAAAGTGGTGTAGTAAAAGCGAAAAAAAGGGGAACGGTAAAGATATATGCCAAAAAAGGCAGCCGGAAAGCCTATATCAGAATTCAGGTAAAATAGGCGTGGCCTCCTAAAAGACATAGAAAGGCAGTGACACATTGATTGAAGCATTTGACGCTGGTATACTGGATTTTTTTCAACAGATCCACAACCCGGTTTTCACGGGGATTTACGAGTTTTTTACGTCTATAGGTGAGGCGGGTATTGTCTGGATTTTGGCAGGCATTTTGCTTCTGGTGAAAAGTGAACACAGAAAATATGGCTGTATACTGCTATTATCACTTTTGATGTGTCTGATTTTTGGAAATGGTCTGCTGAAAAATCTCATTGCCAGACCAAGACCCTGCTGGCGGCATCCGGAAGTGGAGATGCTGATTGGCATCCCCAAGGATTACTCTTTTCCTTCTGGGCATACCTTCTCTTCTTTTGCTGGGGCTGTGTCGATTTTCTATTGGAAGCGCCGATATGGCTACATCGCGTTTGGACTGGCGGTATTGATCGCTACTTCAAGGATGTATTTTTATGTGCATTATCCCACCGATATCATTGCGGGAGCGGTGATGGGAACGGCGATGGCGCTGCTCAGCATCTGCATTATACAGAGGACAGAAGAAAAAAGGAGGAAGTAAAGTGGCTGTTATATTGATCGCAATCGGACTTTTGTTGACAGGAATCGATATCTATGGGGTGTCCGCATGGAGTTATCCGGCATTTGATCTGGAAGGAGCGGTGGGATCCCATGAGCTGAGTGAGTCGATCCGCACCTATACGGTGACCAACGTGCTCGGGGAACAGGTCAGAATTGACTATCTGCCGGATGTACTGGGCTGTGTGCTTCTGCTGGTGGGAGTTTGTATGCTGCTGCGCTACAACAAGCAGTATTTATACAGCATTCCCTTGATTCTGCTGACAGCAGTTCTAGCGGTACTGCTGCGAATATCTGGATTTCTGGTACAGGGACCGGAGCTGGTTGTATGGATCCTGGTACTCTATTTTGGACTGGCAGCCTCGGAGCTTTTTATGGAATATTTTGTACTTTACTCCACTGCCGGTATCACGGATGCTCTGGTAAACCGTGCCACCAATACAAGGATATTGTTTGGGTGGTGGGTTACTGTGTTCTGCCGTGTCTTTATTACCTTCCTGGATTTTGTAGGTCACACCAGCGTGAGCCGTGTATACCAGGTGATATCCATTTTGGCTGCTATTTTTTATGTGGTATATCTGATCACCACAAGAAAATATGTGGGGACCTGTGAGCCAGTAAAGATCCAGGTGAGGAGAAAGAGGGAGCACAAGGAAAAGCTGTAGAATGAATGGAGTTAAAGCCTGCCTTTTGGCGGGCTTTTTTGATGCTGGCTCGATCATAAAGATTGTATGTAAATGAATATGATTCAAATAATACCACTTAATACTGGTTATATCCAGTTAAATGTATAATTTTACTATTTTTTAACAAAAAGTTCGAAAAAACTTGTTGAAATCATACAAAGAAGTAGCGAAAAAACTAGATATTTTTACGATATTGACAATTAGCTGGTATTATAATAATATAATGTCAACAGATGTGGTTATGACCAGTAAAATTTGGATATAACCAGAATAGAAAGGAGGAACTGAAATGGAGGAATTTAAGGCGCCTAAATATCTCCAAGTCAAACAGAAGATAATACATAATATTGATAACGGTTCATATAAGGAAAAGGAAGCGATTCCGAGTGAGAGGGAATTAATTACACTTTTCGATGTGAGCAGAATTACGGTTCGAAAGGCAATTGGCGAATTAGTCAATGAGGGATATCTATACCGTATTCACGGAAAAGGCACATATGTAAAAGGGGAAGGGGACCAGAACAACCTAGTATCCATCACCAGTTGTACGCAGGATATTGAGGAACTGGGCTACACACCGAGTCGGAAAGTATTAAGCGAAGAGGTCGTTACTGCGGATGCAAAGAGGCGGACAAGCTTGAATTTGAGCGATGCGGATCAGGTATTTCGGCTGTCCCGTATTTATTTTGCAGACGAGGAACCATTAAACTTTACAACAACCTACCTTCCGTATAAGATTTTTCCGGATATTGATCTTTATGATTTTTCAAAGGTTTCTTTGTATAGGATTATTGAAGAAAAATATGGTGTGAAGATTACGAAAGCGACACGGACAATCGAAGCAATCAGCGCCCATGGGGAACTCGCGGAGAATCTGGACGTTGAAGAAAATGTTCCACTGTTGCAATTTTGTTGCACGACATATGGCCAGGTGAACGGGAAAGAAGTTCCCATTGAGTATTTCAAATGCTGCTATCGAACAGATAAGTTTAAATTTTATATTCATCAATTACGATAGTAGAAAGGAGAATGGTATGAAAAGAAAAGTGGGTACTCTAGTTTTAGTTATGGCATTATTATGTACTATGATATTTACAGGCTGCGGCAGTGAAGGGGATTCCGGGGATAAGGCTGGTGGCTCTAGTGACTTGAAGGTTGCAATTGTATGTTCTAATTCTGGACAGAATGACAATGGATATAATCAGTCTGCCTGCGACGGAATCAAAGAATTATCCGAAAAGATCGGGTGTGAATATAAGATAATTGAGCCTGCTAACGGTGTTCCGGAAGCACTGGAGACGTTAGCAGCGGATGGTTACAATCTGATATTCTCCCTGGAATATGACTTCGATGCGTTGATCAAAGGTGTTGGAGGTTCCGAAGCGATTGCAGCGCAATATCCGGATACAACATTTGTCGTGTTTAACGACGATCCAAATAAGGATGACTCGGGAAAACAGATCTACAGCAATGTAATTTCCGTATTGTTTGATGTTCACGAAGCATCTTACCTTGCCGGTTACTTATCTGTACTGGTAAATGAAAATATGGAAAAACTGTTTGATAAGTCTTATAAACTGACACCTCTGGATAAGTCAAGGGGAATCGGCTTCATCGGCGGAACAAATTCCAATGGTATTCTTGTATATTCCTATGGATTTATAGAAGGTATCAACAAGGCTGCGGAAGAGTATAAGGCAAAATACAACTATTATGCGAAATACGATGCAGGATTTACTGATTCCGCTCTTGGAAGTACCGTAGCTGGTACGTTCTACGATGAGGGGGCAAACGTAGTATTTGCGGATGCAGGTGTTGTTGGTGATGGTATCACGGCAAAGGCAAAAGAAGTTGGTAAACTGGCAATTCAGACAGACGCCAATTTAGACGGGCAGCAGCCAGGTTTCGTTCTGACAAGTGTATTGAAGATCACAGGAGTTCCTGTGAAGACAATCACACAGGCTTATGCAGACGGCAAGATTGACGAGATGGACAGGCTGCAGACCTACAACCTTGCTTCCGGAGCTACTGGAATTACCGATCTGGAAGAGATGGGCAAGCATGTACAGGATCAGGAGGTATGGACAGAGATCAAAGGGAAGTTACAGGAGATCAGCGATCAGATTTCAAATGGAACAATCGACGTAACGAACAAACAGTTAAATGAAGATTTTGATCCGTCAACCTGTCCAAATGTAACAGTGAAAACGGAATAAGCGTTCAACCGACTAAGGGCGCCTAAGGGTTTTGAGAAGGGCTTTAGGCGCCCTTATTTTATCCAAAATGAGGGGAATTGCTATGAGTATGATTATTGAAACACAAAATTTGACCAAAAAATTTGGTGATTTTGTCGCAAATAATAATATTAATCTCCAAGTAGGAAAGCAGGAAATTAAATGTATTGTTGGGGAAAACGGTGCCGGTAAGTCAACATTAATGAATATGCTCTATGGTGTATTCAGACCGACGAGTGGGAAGATACTCCTGAATGGGGAAGAACTTGTTATGAATTCTCCAACAGATGCAATCCGGCATGGAATCGGCATGGTGCATCAGCATTTTAAACTGGTGCCAAGCTTCACCGTGTATGAGAACATTCTGCTTGGAAGTGAGATTACGAAAAAGGGTTTGATCGACCGGCGAAAAGAGATCGAAAAGGTAAATGAGTTAATTGAGCAGTACCATTTTCAGATTGATCCAATGGCAAGGATTCAGGATATTTCGGTGGGATTGTGCCAGCAGGTTGAAATTCTGAAAATGTTATACCGCAACGTGGATATCCTGATTCTGGATGAGCCGACGGCGGTTCTGACGCCGCAGGAAGTTGACCAGCTGATGGAAAATCTGAAGGTGCTGCGGGATCAGGGCAAGACCATCATAGTTATCACCCATAAGTTACGGGAAGTTATGTATCTGAGTGACAGTGTGACAGTGATAAAGAGCGGTCAGGTGATTGGAAATGTGAAGACACAGGATACCAGTGAGACCGAGCTGGCGCAGATGATGGTTGGACGTGATGTTGTTCTCACCGTAAAGAACGAGGATGGTCCGGCTCCGAAAGAGGAAGAGGCTTACCGTGTGGAAAACATTTACACGGTAAATGATGCCAATCAGGAGATTTTGCACAATGTTTCTCTGTCTGTGCGTAAAGGTGAGGTATTGGGAATTGCCGGTGTGGAAGGCAACGGGCAGAGCGAGTTGATCAAAGTATTAACAGGTGTGATGACCGTGACCAGGGGAAGAGTGGTATTGAATAACAAGGACATTACCAACGCCTGGCCGGATAAGCTTCGTAAGTTTGGAATTGGAATCATTCCGGAGGATCGTTATGCACAGGGTTTATGCCGGGATATGTCCATTCCGGAGAACTGTATTGCAGGATATTTTGACTCTCATAATGTCTGCAGTAAAGGCATTCTCAGGGGAAAAAACATGAAACAATTGTGCAATGATTTCATCCAGAAATATGATATCCGTGTTTCCGACCGGTATGGTCTTGTATCTCAGTTATCTGGTGGAAATGCGCAGAAGGTGATCATCGCAAGAGAGTTTGAGAATAATCCTGACTTAATCATTGCCTGTCAGCCAACCCGGGGCGTTGATATTGGATCGATTGAATTTATCCATCGACAGCTATTGGCCCTTCGCAATTCAGGAAAGGCAGTCTTGCTTATTTCCAGTGAATTGTCGGAAATTATGAGTTTGTCCGACCGGGTTGCCGTTATGTATAAGGGCAGCATCATCGGCGAGGTGGATCCACGGGTGACGACTTCGGAGGAAATTGGATTATTGATGGCAGGCGCCGGTCAGAAAGGAGGGGGCGGACATGGGGAAGAGTAAATCAAGTTACATCGGTCCACAAATTCTAAACACACTGCTTCCTGTTGCATTGGCATTTTTTATTGGCGGCATTATCATCCTTTGTATTGGAGAAAATCCAATCGAAGCTTATAGCATGATGCTTGGAAAGTCCCTTTTTACGACGAGAGGATTTTTGAATACCCTGCATTATGCTTCCCCGTTACTGCTGACAGGGCTTGCGATTGCGATTACGTTCAAGGCGAATATTTTCAATATGGGAGTAGAAGGACAGCTATTATTTGGGGGGTTCTTCGCTGGGATTGTCGGTGCCTCCCTGGATTTATCCAGCTCGGTACTGGAAAAAGTGATCTGCATGGCGATCGGAATGGCATGTGGTGTTTTGTTCGCATTGGTTCCGGCGATCCTACGGGCTTATTTCCATGTGGATGAAATGGTTGTGACCCTGATGCTGAACTATGCCATGATCAAAGTGTTGGAATACTTGTCATCCGGCCCCTTCCGGGAAGCTGGTTCTGGATATGTCTGTACGCCGACGATTAACGGAAGTGCGATGTTTAAGCGGCTTGGCATTGACAATTCCAGACTGACTATGTTTTTCTTTCTTGCATTGGCGGTATTGATTGTCATGACATTTATATTCAGGAAAACGAAACTCGGACTGCAGATTACCGCCATCGGGAATAACCCAGACTTTGCGGAAGCAACGGGAATGCGCGTCAGACGAAAGATTATTCTCTTAATGTGCATCAGTGGTGCTCTGGCCGGGCTTGCCGGCTCCGGACAAATGATGAGTGAGAAATTCAAATATACATTGACATTCTCCGGTACAACGGGACTTGGGTGGGATGGAATGTTAATTGCACTTTTAGGAAGACACAATCCAATCGGCATTTTGCTGGCGGCTATTTTCTTCAGCGCATTGAAAACCGGCGCTGACAACATTAACATGTACACATCGGTACCAAAGGAAATTGTAGGCGTCCTTCAGAGCTTGATTATTCTCTTCCTTGCCGTGCAGTTCCTGGATGAACGCTTTGGGTTGAAAGCGCGTATCCGTAAATGGATAGGTCGAAAGGAGGTAGCATAATGGCATTTCTTAATGGAATAATATATGATTCTATTTATCACGCAGTGCCGATTCTGCTCTGTGTACTTGGTGGAATCTTCGCCTATAAAGCAAATGTATTGAATATAGCACTGGAAGGTATGATGCTGGCGGGCTCCTTCTTCTCTGTCTTGATCAGCTTTCAGACGGGAAACATTGTACTGGGATATCTGGCTGCTATCGGCGCGTGCATGGTAATCGGATTGATATTCGCATTCTTTGGCGTTTCCTGTAAAGGAAATGTAATCATCATTGGTCTTGCTATTAATATGTCAGTGACCGCGATTGCAGGATTTGTTTTACAGCTTATGAATTCCGCAAACATTAGACTGGATTTTACAAATGCTGCGGACTTTAAACTCAACATTCCGGTGATAGAAAATATTCCAATTCTCGGAAGCATTCTCAGCGGACATACAGTCATTACTTACATTTCTTTTGTATTCATCGTGCTCATCTGGTTTTTGATGTACCGCACGAAGTTTGGAATCTATGTACGTGTCGTTGGGGAAAATGAAGATTCAGCGAAAAGTCTTGGTTTAAATACGAACAAATATCGTTATCTGGCTGTGCTGCTTGGCTCCTTCTTCTGTGCACTGGCAG
Source organism: Eubacteriaceae bacterium (assembly GCA_910575665.1). Classification (GTDB taxonomy): domain Bacteria; phylum Bacillota; class Clostridia; order Lachnospirales; family Lachnospiraceae; genus Eubacterium_F. The sequence goes on along the minus strand of CAJTFB010000025.1, from coordinate 18,799 downwards.
GAATCAACTTGGCACTGGAGCGTATGACGATTTTTACAAACAATATGACAGCAGGACGTGGATTTATCGCGATTGCGGCCATCTACTGTGGAAGGGGAGACCCGCTTTCCTCATCTGTGTATGCCGTGATCTTCGGTCTGGCAAGAGCGCTCTCCGTAAATTTAAGCTTACATGCCGGCGCCGCTGCCGCTGTATTTGACGTCATTCCCTATGTGGTAATGACGGTAGTATTGACCGTTGTATCTATCGTGAAATATCGAAATCATAAAGTTCGTGGGGTATAAGGTATGAGAAAAAGTGCTTTAATTATAGTAGATATGGTTCGGGATTTTACGGATCCGCTGGGACTTGTCTACTATCCTGAAAACAGGAATATCCTGGAAAATATTCAGGTAGTGCTGGAGGCGGCCAGAAAACAAAATCTTCTTGTTATCTTCCTTCAGCACCGGAACCGCAGAGGAAAGATAGACAGAAAAGCGGCTACTATGAGACCAAACTGCATCGAGGGGACATTTGGAATAGAAATCGATCCACTTCTGACCGTGGATGAGGAGAAGGATTATGTGATTCCAAAGAGAAGATACAGTGGTTTCTTCGGTACCGATCTCGATCTGGTACTGCGGGAAAACGGCATCGAAAATACGATTATTGTCGGAACAAAAACAAATTGCTGCATTCGCGCCACCGTAACCGACGCCTTTTATCTGGACTACACACCCTATGTTATCCGGGAGTGCGTCGCTACGAATGACAAAGTGGTCAATGAAGTACATTTAAATGATATTGATAAATATCTTGGGCATGTAATTGACATGAAGAAGTTTCAGGAGATGTTAGATAAAGAGGAACTATAAAATGACCGGTACATGATATAAGATTCGGCAATAACTAGTGTTAGGAGGTTTGGCTTGGAAATGAGTATAAGAAAAACAGATGTGTTGACAAGTGGATATGTCAGTATGGACCACATCATTCGAATCGCTTCGCCGGCGCGCATTGGGTTCACCTCTCTCGTTGAGAACCAATCCAATGTAAACATCAACTATGGCGGATGCTCTGTCAATATTGCTTATGCCCTGTGCAGGCTTGGCATGCGTGCACTACCAATCCTTCGTGTTGGTGAGGACTTTGAGTCCAATGGGTTCAAGCAGTTCCTGATGGACGGAAATGTTCCCTTAGACGGCATAACAGAGATTCCGGATGAAAAAACCAGTGTATGTTATCTGCTGCAGGATAACCATAACGATCATATCACCATTTTCTATCCTGGTGCGATGGATGAAAAATATGCGGGACCAATGAAGGATGAAATGTTTGAAAATGTACGTCTTGGTGTTATCACAGTAGCGCCACAGAAAGATAACAGGGAATTTTTTAAGAAATGTAAGGAACATAACATTCCGATTGTCTTTGGAATGAAAGATGATTTTGATGCTTTTCCGGAGGAATTTTTAAAAACATTACTGACCGAGAGTGAAATCATTTTTTCAAATGAGGTAGAGCGGAAAATCATAGAGGAACTGCTCGGGATGAAAGATATCAAAGAACTGTTCCAGGTCGGGAAAGCGAACATCATTGTGACTACACTGGGGAAAGACGGAAGTCTGTGCTATATTCGTGAAGGGGACGCGATACGACAGGAAAAAATCGGAATCTGTGAAGTGGAGCATGTAGTGGATGCTACCGGATCTGGCGATGGTTATATGGCAGGGTTTATTTATGGCTATTTGAATGGCTGTGATCCAAAGAACTGCTGTGAGTTGGGAAGCGCGCTGTCTCATTTTGTATTGCAAAAAGAAGGCTGCTGTTCGAATATCCCAACGGAGCAGGAACTTCTTGCGAAGGCGGAAGAGAACAGGGCGAAATAAAAGTTATGAAGTGGGAGTAGAAAGTTCAGATAGAAAGTGAGGCGATGGATAAGCATGAGTACTTTATATATGGGTGCTGACAGAGAAACCGTTTCAAAATATGTACTTTTTTCAGGAGATCCGTGGAGAGTGGAAGTGGTAAAAAAATATCTGGATGAACCGAAAAAAGTCGCATTTATGAGGGAGTTCAATACGTATACAGGAACATATAAAGGTGTGGATATCACCGTGACGTCCACGGGGATCGGAGCCCCGTCGTCGGCAATCGCGATGGAAGAAATGTACGAGGCTGGCATGGAGGTTGCTGTTCGTATGGGAACGGTCATGTCTATGCAGGACGATATGCTGGGACATTTTATGATTCCACTGGCTGCCATGAGACGGGAAAGCACCAGTCAGACTTATGTGGATTTAAGCTATCCGGCAGTTGCTGATTTTGAACTGGTAAATGTTATGAACGAAACGGTTACAGCAATGGGCAAACGATATGCAAACGGTCTGAACTGCACAATGGACGGATTCTACAGCTGCATGCACGATTCCAAATTCTCCAAGGAATGGGGCCGGGATATGTCAAAAACCTTTGAAGAAGTAAAGAAACTTGGTGTAACCGGAATTGATATGGAATCCTCCTGCATGATGACTCTGGGAAGATTGATGAATGTAAAAACCTGTGTACTTACAATGGTAACCGTTCTGGAAAATCTTAAGGAGACACTCCAGGGACAGGAACGGACGGAGGCAGAAGACCTGTTGTGCAGAGCGGCGTTGGAGGGAATTTACAATTACCATCAAAAACACAATCAGGAGAAGTGACAGAATAAATCAGGAGTAAGCAAAAAAGTATATAAGGGAGGTACAAAGAATATGGGTAAACAGCTATTTCAATTACAATCATCTACTATAATCGGTATGGTACATTGTCTTCCACTGCCGACAACAGCCGGGTTTTCTGGAGACTATCAGAAGGTGATCGACCAGGCGGTGCAGGACGCAGTGACGCTGGAAAAGGCCGGAGTGGACGCAGTCATTGTAGAAAACATGGGGGATACGCCATTCTCCGCTCATATCAATAAAGCACAATTGGCAGCTCTGACGGCGGCAGCGGCAGCCGTAGGGAATGCAGTAAAAATTCCGATTGGAATCGATGCAGCGTTCAACGACTGCGAGGCAGACATCGCAATTGCAGCGGTGTCAGGAGCATCCTTTATCCGGGTTCCGGTCTTTGTGGATACCGTGTGTACCACCGATGGAATCATTTATCCCTGTGCAAAGAAATGTATGGAATTTCGGAAACAAATGGGTCTGGAACATGTTAAAATCCTGGCGGACGTCCAGGTAAAACATGCCCACATGCTGCTTCCATATATTTCTATTGAGCAGTCCGCATGCGAAGCGGCGGGAAGTGGCGCAGATGGGATTATTGTAACCGGGACTCAGATTGGGGAAGAAACACCTATTGATCTGATCAAACGTGTGAAACAGGTAGTGAAGCTCCCTGTATTTGCCGGAAGTGGCGTAAAAGCAGAAAACATCAAGGAGCAAATGCAGGTTGCGGATGGTGCAATCATCGGTTCCAGCTTAAAAGAAGGTGGAATACTGACAAATCCGATCGACTATGACCTGGTGAAAAAAGTATTAAACGGATTAGCATAAGGAGAGAAAATATTATGATGAGACCTATGAAACTGGCTGGCTCTGAATTGATGTTCGGAGCTGGAAGCCTGGAATATATAAAAAGCATCGATGCCCAGAGAGCAAGTATTGTTGTTGGTGGAAGCAGTATGGAGAAAAGCGGAATGCTGGCAAAGGTGGAGGAACTGTTCTGTGATGCGGGGGCGCAGGTAAGCGTGATCCGCGGCGTGGAGCCGGATCCGTCCTTTGGAACGGTTCTTCGCGGAGCAGGTGAGATGCTGGAATTCCAACCAGACCTGATCGTTGGCTTAGGCGGCGGGTCCGCAATGGATGCGGCAAAAGCCATGTGGATTTATTATGAACATCCGGAATTGAAGACAATCGAGGAAATTCTGCCGCCGAATGAATTTCCTAAACTGCGGACCAAAGCAAGACTGTGCTGTATCCCATCTACAAGCGGAACAGCCAGCGAAGTATCCCGTTCGATCGTAATTTCCGACAATGAACGTGGAATAAAACACGGGATAGGAAATATGGAAATGATGCCTGACATTGCCATTTGTGATCCGGCAGTCACCATGTCCATGCCTGCACACATTACGGCTGAGACGGGAATGGACGCCATGACACATGCAGTAGAAGCCCTGGTTTCCCAGCGTGCAAACTATGTATCGGATATTCTTGCAAAACAGGCAGTCAAAGATATCTTCACCTATCTGCCCTTGGCATACGAATATGGAGGGAATGTGGAAGCAAGAGAAAAGATGTTGAACGCATCCATGGTTGCAGGCCTGGCCTTCACAAACGTGTCACTTGGGATTGTACACTCCATCGCGCATACACTGGGAAGTTTCTTCCATATCGCTCATGGACTTGGCGACGCCATAGTGCTTCCCTACGTGATTCATTTCAACGAAGCGAAAAGCGCTGAGGCTCGGAACATTTACAAAAATATGGCGGAAGAGCAAAAGTTGGATAGCTTTGAGGCTGGCATTATGGAATTAAATAAGAAGTTACATATTACAGATAAGATCTCCGCACTGCTCAGCGAAGAACAGAAAGCAGAATATCAGGAGAAAATCCCGGAGATGGCTGATATGGCGCTTGCCGATGGATGCACAAAGACCAACCCTGCAATTCCGACAAAGACAGAGATGGAGGAACTGTTCAAAACTATTTTTTAGAAGGAAGGGAAAAAAATGAAACTTATATGTTATTTATCCAATGGATATCCAACAATAGAAAGCAGCATTGAGATGGCAGAAATTTATTCGGAAGCTGGCTGTGATGTCATCGAAATCGACTTTCCGTCTACGAATCCATATCTGGAAAGCGAGCTGATCTCTGGAAGAATGGAAAAAGCGCTGGAGAACTGCAGTGATTTCCAGAAATACATGGATGGAATGGTGACGACGAAGAAAAACAATCCAAACACATCTTTTATTCTATTGTCCTATGAAAATACCATCAAACAAATGGGATACGAGGTATTTGAGAAATTTTGCCTGGAACATGAATTCAAGGACTTAATTTTAGTTGGTCTGGAAGACGAAACAATTAAAAATAAATTGATTGAAGCCGGCATTCGTGTGAGCTGCTATGTGCAGTACTATTTGGATGAAACAGAAGTAGAATCTGCTATACGTTCCAATGGATTTGTTTATCTTCAGGCAAAACCAACGACAGGATATGTCAACCCGGACTATCCTGAACTGAAAGACTGCATCCAGTACTTAAGAAGCCGCGGCATTACAAGGCCAATCTACTGCGGTGTAGGAATCTATCAGCCAGAAGATGTTTCTATGGCGAAAGAGGCAGGGGCAGATGGTGTATTTGTAGGAAGCACCGTATTGAAGCTGCATGATGATATTCCGGCGCTGAAGGCAAAGATCAAAGAGTTAAAAGATGAGTGTTAAAACTCAGGGCAGCCTGACGGCGGGTTCAAATTGGCGCCGCCAGGCAAAAAAATAGTGTGTTCGTTTGAGAAAGAAGAAAGGAGAATGGTGATGGCAAGAGCAAAAAGTATTTCGATCATCACCCTTGGAGTGGATGATCTGGAGCAGTCAATTCGCTTCTATGAAGCCCTGGGATGGGAATGTTCCCCGGAGTCAGATCCTAAAATCTGTACCTATATGCTTGCCGACAATATCGTGTTAGGTCTGGTTCCCTATGATTTCCTTGGACATGATGCACAAATGGAAGTGACTCCCAAAGCACAATATCGAGGATTCACTCTCGCCATTAACGGCAGCAGTGCAGAAGAAGTAGACGAATTGTTTGCAACGGCAGTAAAAGCCGGCGCCACAAGCTGGCAGAAACCACAGTGGAAGGACTGGGGAGGATGTGACGGGTACTCAGGATATTTTCTGGATCTGGATGGATATCCATGGGAAGTTGCCTATGCCCCGTTCTTGAGATTATCAGAAGATAATCGACTTCTGCCGAAAACAAAAGATGAGGTGTAAAGGCCATTCCGCTTTTGCAGCGTTTAATGAAAACAGCAGTACCGCATCGTAAGCAGGATGCGGTGCTGCTGTTTGTTACGCTTTTGGAATCAGTAAATGATAAAGTATGTTTTGACCGTTGCGTTTCAAGCACTTTAATTATATAATGTTTTTGTATCATAAAGTTAAAAAGAAAAAAAGAGATTATGAATAGAAAAATATCACTTGCATGTATTACGACTTTATTTGCTGTATGCTTATTGAATATCCTCTGTAATACACAATTAGTTTATGCCAAATCTGAAACTGAAGAAGAAACAAATACTTATAGCGATATAGATACCTACTTACAAACCTGCGTAAAAAATGCCCACATTCCTTCGTTGTCTGTAACTATTGTAGATAAAAACAAGGTGTTATTCTCTGAAAACTATGGTGACTGTGAAAATCCTGACACACCATTCCTTCTCGGTTCGGTCAGCAAGTCATTTACGGCTGTCTGTATTATGCAGTTAGTCGAACAGAAAAAAATTGATTTAAGTGCCAATATATCGACTTATTTGCCCGATGCAACCGATGGAGAAAAAATCACTGTCAGTCAATTGCTGAATCATACAAGCGGCTTAGGCGAATATCAAACCCTTGAAGATTATAAAATTATCAATGAGCAGGGAATTCATATTTATGCGAATGTAAACTACTCTCTGCTTGGTAAAATCATCGAAGCAGTCAGTGGGCAATCATACAATGACTATATAACTGAAAATGTGTTTTATCCGCTTCAGCTTTCACATACGGCTGCAACCCTTGACGAAAGTAAAAAGAATGGATTGATTGACGGTTATACAAATTATTGGGGAATTCATATTAAAAATAGGCATAAATATCCTTTGTCCGAATATTCTTGGATTACTGTACCGGCGGGATACATTTCTGCATCAACGAATGATTTGGGGAAATATTTACAGATGTATCTGAACGGTGGAAATGGAATTATTTCGAAACAAAGCATAGATACGATGTTTTATGGGGATACAGTTTATGTTGATGGCGATATTCCTTTCTGGTATGGGTACGGCTGGGCTACCGTAAGAGAGCCGCTTTCTGAACCTGTGTTGCGTCATAGCGGATTGGTTGAAACGGGAACCTCTTGTATTTTTATTCTTCCCGAAAGAGATATAGCAATCGCCATTGCATCAAATGTAAATGATTATTTTGTAACTAACAACATGATGGATAGTTTGGGATGGGGCATGGTTCTTATGCTTTTAGATAATCCGCCGAATGAAATTACAGGTAATGCGTATTTAATGAGCCATGTTCAGATCAACTTAATTATGATGGCTGTATTAGTAACAGCAATTTTATCATTATGTCTGCTCCTCAAATATATCCAAAGAATAAAGCAAGGGAAAAAATTTATGGTAGCGTTATTTCCCATATTACTCGATTGGCTTTTAACGGTTTTTATTCTGCTGCTTGTTCCGACCTTTTTTGAAACACCGTTATGGGTGGCAAAGTCGTTTGTCCCTGATGTTTTTATAACAGTGGTTATTTCGTCAACATTATTTTTTGTTAGCAGTTTAATAAAAGGCATAATTCTATATCGATATATTATACAGAAAGCAAAATAAATACTGCGGAAACAGTTCCAAGGAATGCCGGGAATGGTGCTGATCCATGGAGATGCTAGAAATGTATGCGGATTCTTAAGAGAACAGGGGTTTCGGCATGCGGATTATATCATTTCCGGGCTGCCATTTACATCACTTCCGCAGCAGGTGTCCCACAGGATACTGTTACAGACCCAAAAGGCCATCGGAATGGAAGGTGTATTTTCCACATTTCAGTATACACTGTTGCGAAAAACCTTTCTTGAAAATTATTTCAATATTCAAAAGATTGTAAGGGTTTGGCGAAATCTGCCCCCGGCATATGTGCTGCACATGAAATTGAAATGCTGCTATGCGAAGCAGATTTCTGCGGACGGTGCGGTATGAACCCAATATTAGGAGATGTCGTTATGTGGTGTGTCTATTTTCTTGCCTGTGTGCTGCGCCCTATATGTGTTCCGGTGCCGGAAACGGCAGTGATACTGTGGGGAACCAGACAGATCGGCAGCCTGGGGTTTTTTAAAATACCATTGCCTCAGTTTCTGAAAATTGGTATAATTGCTAAAGTCATATCCATCGGTATGATTGCCTTTTCGGGTTTTCTTGGCGATTTGTGCGGTCTGAGGCGATGGCAGATGATCGCTGTGGAACTTCTGTTCATGTTCCTTGCCTCGGCGGTTTTGCAGCACTTCGAAGCTATCATGAAAGAATTCATATTGATTGTCGACGATGATAAAGACATCCGCAGGCTTCTGGGCATCTATCTGGGCAATGAGGGCTACCGTTACCTCGCCTGTGAAAATGCAGCACAGGCGCTGGATATTCTGAAGCACTATCAGGTTGATCTGATCCTGATGGATGTGATGATGCCGGAAATTGACGGTATCAGCGCCTGTCTGCGAATAAGGGAAAGAAGCAAAATGCCGATTATATTTATGTCGGCGAAAACGGAAGATATAGACATAATACAAGGTCTCACGGTGGGAGGAGACGATTACGTGACGAAGCCTTTTAAGCCCATTGAGCTTCTCGCCCGCGTCAGAGCCCAGCTCCGCCGCTATAAACAGTACAATGAAACGGAAAAGCTGACGCACACGCTCCTGACGGAGGATCTGACGGTGGACATGGAAAGCCGTCAGGTATGGGTAAGCGGACGAGAAGTGAAGCTGACGCGCAAGGAGTATGACATTCTGGAATATATGCTGCGAAACAAGGGGCAAGTGCTGACCATGGCGCAGATTTATGAAGCGGTATAGCATGAAGAATTTTTCTGTTCGGAAAATGCGGTGATGATGCATAATGCCAATCTCCGCAATAAACTGAACTGGGATAATGTACATTCGGATTTTATCAAAACCTGTTGGGGAAGAGGGTATCAGATATGATGCTATCAAAGATAATTCCAAACTATATTTTAATCAACGGCATTGCCTGTAAACCAGATAAATCACGAAAACCGTTCCTCCGACTGTCCTCCTTATTCCAAAAAGGCGGGACAAATCCCGATGGCACAACAGCAAAGGCGGACACGCCGATGTAGCTCGACGGTGCCAATTTGAACCCTGTTTCGTACTGCGCTAGCAGCAAAATAGCGTTGTTGCTTTCATTCGATGATGCCACCACATCACCTCATTCAAGCGCCTAGCTATTTTGCTGCTATCACAATCCGAAATCTTCGACCTCCGCTTGTGATTTTCCAATTTACAAGGAAATGGAATGAAACGTACTGGAGGTACGTTGATTGACGTTGACGTAGCAAATTGGAAAATCACAAGTCGGAGGCAGGGTTCAAATTAGCGCCATCGAGCTAAGTACCACGATGAACATTTACGCTCACGCTACAAGGGAAGCGAAGCGTACTTCCGCAAGGTTGCTGGATAAGGTAGTCGGCGGGGAATAAAAATTTGCCTTTGTTTCGGCTCGTAAGGGCAAAAATAAGGACAGATACATATTTTGATTATGAATACGAAAAATCTCCAAAAGAAATGTTTTATTCATGGGTTTTTGCGAATGGATTAAGATAAATTAGGTTTCAGCAAAAAAAATGACAACCCCTATTTCCATAGTGAAGCAGACGCTGCATCTAAAGTTGGATCGCAACGATTTATGTAAAAGGTTATAAAAAATGCCATCGACTTTTGTTACATTGTGACAATTTACAAAAGACAAAAATGGTGATATGATAATGCCATTCCACCAAAAAAGAAAGAAGGAAGTGATGGATTGAAAATTGCTTTTTGGAGCAATTCGCCGGGTAAATCCGGGGTTACAGGCAATCTGTCCTGTATCAGTATCCTATCGGCTATGATTCAGCCGTCTAAAATGGTTCTGTTTGAGAATCATTCTAATATCAATAATCTTGGTAGTATGTTTCTAAATCAAAATTCCTATGACAAACTAAAAGAAGAAAATTCATATTTTGTAGAAAATGGGCTGGGTAGAATTTTAAACTGTTGTGACATGGGAGACGACGTGAGTTCTGGTATTGTACTCCGTACATGTCTGTCCGTGTTTGACCAGAGAGTGTTTTATCTCCCACCGGGAGGCATGAACCGGGATCTTCTGGAGTTTCGGCTGAACCGGCATGCAGAAAATGTGATGGATCTGCTGGAACAGGTTTGTGGCACCGTATGTGTGGATCTCTCTTCATCATCTCTTGAAAGTTCTAGGAAAATCTTAAAAGAAGCGGATTTGATCGTAGTCAATCTGTGTCAGAATGATCAGCTTCTATCTCATTTTTTCAGAAATTTCTCAGAAATAAGAAAAAAAGCATTTTATATTATAGGAAATTATGATCCGGAATCAATTATCAGGAAAAGCGATATCGTAAGACGCTTTGGGATTTCTGGAAACATGGTCGGTACGATTCCGTATAACCGGAGATTTGCGGATGCATTGACAAAGGGAAATGTGGTCACTTATTTGTTAAAAAATTTTTCTTGTGGGGCGGACAACATAAATTATGAGTTTATTTCCGCTGCCAGGGAGACGGTGTGCTTGTTTGAGCAGGCGAAGGAAGCATACAGCAAGGAGAAAATAGGGGGTGAAGGCAGTGAAAAGAAGGGGGATCCTTCTCATGCTGTTTCTTCTGGCGGCAACAGCGTTTCTGATACCAGAGAGGGCGGATGCGGCGGTTACCAGACGGGTAGAAACTCTCAAGGAACTGGAACAAGCGCTGGCACAGAGTGGTGAGGCTGTTATCCTTTTAAAAAAAGATATCATGGTCAGCCGGATGCTGCGGGTAAAGGGAAAAAAGACAATTGACGGGAATTCCAGATACCAGATTCGGAGAAAGACAAAACCTGTCTACAAGGGAACTCTGCTCTGGATGCAGGGAGAACGTCTCAGATTGGAAGGAGTGACGTTAAATGGAAGCGGCCGGAGCAGCAGTGTCAGTGGTGATATCAATGGGAGACTGTTAGAGACCGTGTCGGGAATGGTGCTGCTTGAAAAGGGAGCCAGATTATGTGCCAATTATAACCTGACATCTTTTACGGATGGTGGAGGTGGAATCACCATTCATTCCGGGGGAAAAGTGGTTATGAGAGAGGGCAGTGTGATCTATGATAATCTGTCTATAACCGGCGGCAGCGGTGTTCGGGTCGAGAAGGGCGGAAGTTTCGTGATGGAGGGTGGAACCATCCGAGACAATGTCGTGACCGGACAGAAGACGGGCTCTGATTTTGACGGTCGGGGCGGAGGCATACATAACCGGGGGGAGGTTTGGATCCAAGGCGGAGCCATTACGGGAAACATTGCTAGGGGATATAGAAGTGGAGAGAATGCCGGGGGATTTGGCGGCGCTGTTTACAATCAGAACCGATTGCGAATCACAGGCGGGATCATTCGGAATAATCAGGCATCCTTTGCCGGAGGCGCTGTCTATACGAATGAGGAGAGCCAAGTGTCATTGGAAGGTGGAGAGATCTATGAAAACCGGGCGGAAGACCAGAGGGGCGGGGGAATTTATATATCCGCTTCCTCAGAGGTTAGAGTGTCAGGGGGCAAGATCTGGAATAACACTGCGAGGCATGGAACCCAGATCTTTCTAAGTAGTACCTCTTCCGGAATTCTGACCGTCTCTGGCGGAAAAATCAGTGGAGCGGGAACGGCGGTATGGAATAATGGAGCAAGCATCAAAGTTACCGGTGGTGAGATCCGGGGCAGTGAATGTGGTTTGAGAAATCTGGGGGTTAGCCAGATCCGGGGTGGAAATATCTCAGGAGGAGAAAAGGGAATTTTTCATGATGAAGGAAAGTTATTTTTGTCTGGAAATATACAGGTAAACCGCATTCAGATAACAGAGGAGCAGCATGTTACAGTGGATCTAAAGCTCTGGATCCGGGGAGGTTGTGAGCTTGTGCCAGAAAGATACCAAGAGGGAAAATTGCTGGTACGAATTACATCGGGCGAGCAGGAAAGGGAAGTGCAAAAGAATTTTTCGCTGAAGAAGCGAAAACGGTTTATCCTGGAAGCAAGATCAGGAGGACTATATATTGGAAGGGAAAAGTATGTGATTAAATTTGATGCCAACGGCGGCGTGGGGGAAATGAGGGAGCAGAAGGTTTATGTGGATGAGACCGTACCACTGGATCCCTGTACATATAAAAGATCCGGTTATGGGTTTGTGGGCTGGTCTGCCCAGTTGATACCGAAGGTGACAGAGCCGGGGATGATAAAGTGGAAGGACAAGGGATCGGTGAAAAATCTAGCAGAGGATGGGGAGAGTATCCTACTGTATGCACTGTGGGTAAAAGCCCCAATGTTTTCCAGGGGAGAAGCAGAGCTGGTATTCTACGAGGAAGAGCAGGTGGATCAGGAGATTATGCACTATGGCATCCGGGCAGAGGACGAGTTAGAGGGAGACCTGACGGGAAAAATCCGGGTGGAAAAGATTATTTTACCAGATTTTAGGGAATTAAAGGGAGCGGACAGGCTCCCAACAGATTCTGATCATCTCGGAAAGGGAAGTATTGTTTTGTCAACAGCTAATTCCTTCGGGGTTTCTAGCCAGTGGATCCAGAGATATGAGGTGATTTCCAATGCGGCGCCGGAGCTGGAAGTGTCAGATCGATATTATTTTGTATCTGAGATTCAAAATTCTCAGAAAGAGGAGATTTTACAGGATTTTCGGAGAAGTATCCGTTTCCGGGATGACATAGAGACACAAGAACAACTGGAACATGGTCTGGAGATCTCATGGGAGAAGCCGGATTTTGATAGAGCGGGTAGTTACCGAGTTCATGTGAGGATCCGTGACCAGTTTGGACACCGCTTTTATATGAAACCGGGAGAGCAGAGAAGATATGGGCGGGGAAAGTTGAGCGCGAAGGAGTTTGCGGTTCATGTGGTGGATCGGGAAAACGATATTACAATTGAGGAAGAGGGGTATGTGCGTTTTATCAGCCGGGAGTACCTAGATAGCCTTTCACCGGATTCTGTGTGGAAGACCGAAAAACTCCGCAGACTCCTGGAAGATTCTCTGAATAAAGGGCAGGAGCAGTACGAGGAGGTCTGGGTGATCACCGGAGAGGATAAGAAAAGGATCAAATCCTTTATTAAAACCCAGGAGAACCCCTTTTCTAGAGAGAGTAATAAGAAATTTATAGAGATGTTTTCCAGGTTAAGGAAGAAATAATAAGAGTTATATTTATATGGAGGGATTTTATGACAGATTTTTTACAGGAATATGGAAAGATCATAGTGGCAGTATTGGTAGTACTTGCTCTGGTATCGGTGGTCGTACTGTTTCGGGAACCGATTCAGAACATGTTTGAGGGACTGTTTTCCAGCTTTTTTCAGGAGATCGAGACAGAGTCTGGCTTTACACTGCCAGGATTTCAGACAGGAGGGAAAAAATGAACATAGAGGACTTTGAGGCCAGATTTTTGCTGAGACGTCAGGATTATGGAGTGCTGTATCCCTATATTGTCTCAGAGGATGTGACAGATATCAACTGGAATGGCAGGCAGCTCTGGATCGACGATCTGAAAAAGGGAAGGTATCAGGCTGGAGAGGTGCTAACGATGGAATTCGTGGAACGCTTTGCCTCCCTCATCTCTAGTGTGGTGAGCATACCTTTCAATAAAATGAATCCGGTATTGGAGACGGAGACAGATGAACTCAGGATCAGTATTGTACACGAGTGTGTCACAAGTTCTGGAGTCACGATCTCACTACGAAAGATTCCGGCAGTGAGACGTATGAAAAAAGAAGAAATGATTCGGGAGGGCTACTGTGAAAAGGAGGTGGCGGAGTTTCTGGAAGGATGTATACAGGCACATTGTAATATCGCTATATGTGGAATGCCGGGAGCCGGCAAAACAGAGCTTTTAAAGTATCTTACCCGGTTTATTCCGGATTCAGAGCGAGTGATAACCATTGAGGATACTTTAGAGATTCATTACGGTAAGATCAATCCAAGAAAGGATTGTGTGGAGATGAAAGTGGCGGAAAATTTTACTTATACTGCGGCGATCAAAGCTTGTCTTCGCCAGCTTCCCCGGTGGATCATTCTTTCGGAGGCAAGATCCGAGGAGGTTCGTTATCTAATGGAGAGCTTAAGTACGGGAACTTATGGACTGACTACGCTTCACACTGATGATGTCAGAAATATTCCGGACCGGATAAAAAATATGGCGGGCGGTGATATGAGCAGAGAGCGGATTCTGAACGATGTCTATCGGTTTATTAATATTGGTATATTGGTGAAAAGCATCGTGGAAGATGGGGGAAGAATCACCAGGAGGATTGAGCAGATCTGCGCATTTGACAGAAGAGGGGAGAACTATTTAAAAAGTGTAAATGAAATAACCCTGCTTGTGGATCACGGAGAGATGACTGGAGAAAAACTGCCCTTGAACCTGGCGAGAAGATTTTTGGAACAGGGGATATCTTCAGTATTTCAGACGGAGGTGGGGGAATGAAATGGGGGCGGAGTTTGTTCGTATTTCTGGCTGCCGCCGGAATTCAGCTGGTTATAGGGTGGGTCTATAGCCTGAGTACAGGACTTATCATATGTTTGACTGTCGGCGGCTGCCTGGCATTGAAAAGAATTCGTTTTCACATCTATCGGGAAAGGGAGTTTGAACAGGAGTATGGTCAGGTGGTGATCTATCTCGAACAGCTTCTTTGTTCTTATCGCAGGCTGGGACATACTGGCAGGGCGATGGAGGACTGCAGCTCCCTCTTTGAACCAAAGAGCCGGATGGGCGGGGCGATCCAAAGGGCAAAACATATCTTTTTGACGGGAGAGGGTGTGGAGGATGGAGCGATTTTAGAGGCGGCATTTGCAGAGATCGAAAAGGAATACGACAGCCGGCGAATGAAGATCATACATACTTTTTTGTGTAATGGGGATAGGACGGGAAGCGATAGCGGGAGTTCCCTAGACATTCTTCTGGAAGATCTGGAGTTTTGGAAGAATCGTACTTCGATCTATGAAAAGAGAAAGAAATTTATAAAGACCGAGTGTGCAGTTGCAGCAGGGCTAGCGGCGGTACTGTGCTATGTATCCAGACTACTCACACCAGAAGAGTTGGGTCTGCGCATAGCGGACAATCCCATCTATCAGATTTCCACTACAGCGGTCCTTTTGGCACTGTGGTGGCTGATTGTTTTGATCTATCGCAAGCTGTCAGTGAAATGGTTGGATGGCTGTAAAAACAAAGGGGAAGAGGAGGCTCGCCTGGAGAAACTATATCGGACATTGGAGAAAGATCCGGCAGCAGTGTCCGGACTGTCAACTCATGTGGCAAAAAGGGTGTTGGGAAGATATGTAAGGCAGGAGTTTCCTTATTGGATTATGATCGTCACGCTCTATCTGCAAACAGAGAGCAGTTATCAGGCTCTTAAGAAATCCATGGCGCAGACGGGTGGGATATTTCGCCAGGAGATACAGACTCTTACAGAGAAGATTTATGATTCGCCGAGAGATTTGCAGCCATATTTAGAGTTTTTTGGAAAACTGGAGCTTCCGGAGATACAGACAGGAATGAAAATACTCTATTCTGTTAGTACAAATGGTTATGAAGATTCCAGACGGCAACTGGACTTTCTGGTGGCTCAGAACAACCGTCTGATGGATCGAAGTGAGGTCTTTGTCCAGAATAATAAAATGGCGGGGATGGGGCTTTTGAAACAGCTTCCGATGGTACTTTCCAGTGTAAAGCTGCTGCTGGATCTGATCCATTTACTAACGATGACTATGGGAAGATTTCAAAACTTATATTGAAGTGGTATTTAATGAAAAGGGGGAGAAGCGGTATGGATGAATTTATCGAGGAATTTGGTGAGACAGTAACCACTACACTTCTGGGTATGGTTTTAATTTACGTGTTTACATTGATACTGGAGATGGTGTTATGAGTGAGATGATCAAAGAATATGGCAGGGTTATTTTGTGTGCGTTGGAGTGTGGGTTTGTGACAGGGCTGATCGGTTTTCTTTTTGTGAAGATTACACAATTTATGCTATACTATGCGGAACGAATGATGGGAGGATAAAATGCAGTTTTTTATATCGGAATATGGAAAAATAATGTTGGCAGTAATGGTATCTTTTTTTATCATATCTATTGTACTCATGTCCTTTTTGGTGGGATGGCATCGGGCAGGAGGGGTTTCTGACAGCGTAAAGACAGATTTTTCATCCAATGAGGAAAGACGTACTTCTCCAGTTTTATTTGTAAAAGATTTTAAGGTAAAAAGTGGAGAAAAAGTGGATTTTGGATCGTATCTCTCGGCGCTGGATTTTGATCGGGGAGATCTTTCAAGTTGTATTCAGGTGGCAGAGAGAGATGCCAGCGGAAAAGTGATCACAGCATACAAAAATATTTTAGGAGAAAATGAAGAAAAGAGATGGGGAACTCCAGGGATCTACCGTTATCTTGTCCACGTCCAGAGTCCGATTACTGGTAAGGTGACGGAAAAAAGACTTCTGGTATTGGTTGATTACGGCGGTGTAGCGGGAAGTGGGAAAGATTCGCCCTACGGAAATGAGGAAAAATATGAAAATGGTAATTGAGCATTTTATAACATTTTTGCTTTTGTTGATATTTATATGGATCGGAATTGCATATATTATACAAAATGTATTGTACTCCAGTGCCAGAGAATTTCATGGAAGCGTAGTGACACAGGTAGAAAACAGTTATTTTGACGCGGATGTCATTGAAGACTGTAAGAAACGAGCAGAAAAGGTGGGATATGAACTAAAGGTTCAAGTGTACGGGGAGGAAAATAAAAAGGATGCCAAGATCACGCTTGGATTCCGGTATGTCATACCACTGGCAGGAATCGTAAAAAAATATGAGATAGAGGGATATTCAAGATGAAATCAGTTATAGTTTCTTCGGTATGTATCAGCGCCATTCTTTTAGTGTTGGCGATACATACCGTAATCGATAGTAAGACGGCAGCTTTGCAGGAATTGGAAGATTCCCTGGCGGTGTCGGTGTCACAGACGATGAAAGAAGTAATGGAACAGGAGAGTTATGGGATTCAAGATAAGAATGAGTTTATCGCTGCGTTTCTTCAAGCCCTGGTTATGAGGACAAATTCCGATGTGGATATGACCGTGAATGTTATATCTGCTGACGTGGAACAGGGGCTTATGGACATCGAAGTGACGGAGAAGATCACTTTTCTAAATATGAAAGAGAAAGAAATTAAAGTGAGAAGAACGGTGATCTTTGAAAAAAAAGAGCACTCTCACCTGGCTTTGGCTCTGTAGAACTGACGGCCATACCAGATAAGATATGCTCATAACAAACGAAAGGATATTAAGTTGTACCAGATCATTCTTCCTCTTCTTCCGGTTGAGGATGGATCAAAATATGAACTTTGTCAATGCGGTTCTTTTCTGCTTCCAGTACAGTATATACAGCGTAGTCATCATTTGCGCATTCCCCAGGATTCGGGAAATGCTCTAAAAGTTTAATGATGTGGCCGGAAATAGAATCGTATTCATCGGATTCCAATGGAATGCCTAACAGCTCATTGACATCATCCAGTGGGGTAGATCCAAGAAGAATGTATTCATTTTCAGAGATATGCTGAATCTCATCTTCCTCATCTTCATCGTATTCATCACGGATCTCCCCTACGATCTCTTCGACTAGATCCTCCATTGTGATCAGACCGGAGAGAGCTCCATACTCATCCAGAACAATGGTCATAGGAATGGATTCCTTACGCATTTCCATAAAGAGTTCCGACACATTTTTGTATTCATAGGTAATGTGCGCATCCCGGATCAGATTTTTCAGGGTGAAATCATTTTTATCCCCTTTGTAGAATACAAAATCTTTTAAATTTATGATCCCCACGATGTTGTCTATGGTTTCATCATAGACAGGCATACGTGCAAATTTGCTTTCCGTAAATTCCGAGAGGAGTTCATCATAAGAGATTGAAAGCTCTACCATACAGATATCCAATCGCGGGATCATGACGTCCTTTGCGATGGAATCACCAAAATCAACGATATTGGTAATCATTTTCCGCTCTTCACTCTCAATCACACCTTCTTCGTGGCTTACGTCCACAAAAGTTCGAAGTTCATCTTCGGTAATTCCTTTTCCGGCTCCACTTGTGTCCACGCGAAGTATAAAAAGGAAGAATACTACAAACTTATCAATGACAAAGATTACAGGAGTTAAAAGCTTTGTCAGGAGTAATATGGACCGACTGAAAGCAAGCGCCATTTTTTCGGCATTGATGGTTGCCATGGTTTTGGGCGAAATCTCACCAAAGATGAGGATCAGAAAAGTCAGTATTCCAGTAGCGATACCGGCGCCCAGACTGGTATTGTTCTCTAGTCCCATCTGTTTGCAGATGGAAAAAGCAAGAGAAGTTGAAATTGAAGATGCCGAAAGGTTTACCACATTGTTGCATATAAGAATACAGCTCAGCATTTTCGACGGATTTTCAAGAAGTTTTAAGACTCTCATCGCCGCTTTGTTCTTTTCTTCTGCCAAAGCTCGCATTCTGAGTTTGTTTGAAGTTGTCAGCGCTGTCTCTGCCGACGAAAAAAAGGCAGATAAAAGCAACAGAATAAATATGATAACAATGTTTAGCACGATAGAATTTGTCGCGTCACCGGGCTCCAAAAAAAATCACTCCAATCAAAATATAATTAGCCATGAGCAAAACTCAACAAAGTAAGTATTTATACGGTTTTGCCCACTGCTTTTATTTTTATTATCACTCCCAGAACCTTTGGTTCTGTATTTATAGAA
>CAJTFB010000024.1 GCA_910575665.1 Eubacteriaceae bacterium | reverse complement strand
GTTGGGATTGGGTTTTCCCATTCTGGTGAAGGGAGACGAGGGATTTTTTGAAATCTTCGTCATATTTGTTGTAGTTGTTTGTAGCCATGAAAAGCCTCCTTTTTTGTGTGTAGTTTATTGTAGCATATGGTGCATATCTGTGTCTACTTTTATAGTATAGCTCCAGTTGCCAGATACAGCATTTTCAACAGACTGTCATCGGATGGAAATATGGTCTTGGATTTCGTTACCTTTCTCAGCTGGCGGTTGAACCCCTCAATGGCATTGGTCGTGTAGATCAGACGTCTGACCGCTTCCGGATACTTGAAATACGTGGACAGGGTTGCCCAGTTTTCATACCATGATTTATAGATCTTAGGGTATTTGGACTCCCAAATATTACGAAAGGATTCCAGTTCGTCCAGTGCAGTCTCTTCGGTCGGTGCTGTCCGAAATATCGATATCATACAGTTCTCTCATATGGGATTCGATATCGCCGGTAGTCATACCTTTTGCATACATAGACAGGATTTTTTCTTCCATATCCTGAGTTACGGTGTTCTGGTATTTTTTGATAAGCTTTGGTTCATAGTCACCGTGACGGTCGCGGGGAATTGACACATCCATGTCTCCATAGCTGGTGTGCATGGTCTTCCTGGAGTGTCCGTTGCGGCTGTTGTCTGTGTCCTTGTTGCGGTAATCATACTTGGAATAACCGAGTTCTTCCTCTAACTCTTCATCCAGTACACCTTCCAGAAGTACGGACATCATGTCTCTCATAACAGAGTTTACATCTGATCCATTTTTGATGCTGATATCATTGTTTTTGAGATAATCGTGCATCATTTCCCGCATTGCTGCTTTTTGTGGGCTGTCTCCTTTTCTTCTTGCCATAAATAAAACCTCCAAACTAGTAATTACATCATACACCAGTTTAGAGGTTTACACAAACTTTGGGATTCTCCCGATTAGGAAACTTTATTTTCGTTGTATTAGGGCGTGCAGAACCTAGGAATGAGTTTTCAGACACACCCTAATCCAGTTTTTTGTTGATAAACTCGTCCCACTTGCCGTCGTCTTCTGCCTCGTCTTCATCTTCGTCAAATTCTTCCTCATCCAGCATTTCATCAAAGGCATCCGCCAGTGCTTCCAACGCTTCTTCATCATCAATCTGGAGAAGTGTGATCTCCGGCTCTCCTCCCTTATCTTCGATCTCAATTCCAAAAAAGTAAATCTCTTCAATGCTTTCGTCTACTGGAGTAAGAGCGGCATAATCATCTCCACCCCATTCAAAAATATATATAACTTCACATTCCAGCGTACTTCCGTCCTCCAGCTGCAGATCTACCTTCATTTCCTCTATATCTTCCAAATTAAATTCCGCCATGGATGAAACCTCCTTATATTTTAATCATTTATCCTATCATAACATATCATTTTTACCAGTTCAAGTTTAGATATTGACAAGATTCTATATTTTATATAAAATATTTTTCAACCCCAGCATTTTTTGATGGTGGGGAACATAGCTCGCGTCGAGCAACTTAATGGAATAGGAGGTGAAACAGATGAAATATTCATATCGTACAAAAGGAACCTGCTCACAGCAAATCGACCTGGAGATCAACGAAGATGTGATCACCAATGTTAAGTTTTACGGCGGATGCGATGGAAATCTTAAGGCAATCCCAATCCTCGTTGATGGACTTACCGTCGATCAGATCGTTAAAAAATGCTCCGGCATCCAGTGTGGTTTCAAAAATACGTCATGTGCTGACCAGCTATCCAAAGCAGTACTCGCAGCACAGGCAGAGTGTGCCGCCAAATAATTGAGGGTATAACAACCCTGAAACTGTATTACCCGTGTGTTCGAAACCATCCACACGTAAAACAAAACTACGGAGAATAACAATGAAAAACAAAAAAATCATGTATCTAAGTCAGGCAGCCATGATCGCTGCCCTCTATGTCGTGCTGACACTTCTGGCAAATGCCCTAGGACTGGCAAACTACGCCATCCAGGTGAGATTTTCTGAGGCTCTTACGATCCTTCCCTTTTTCACTCCCTCTGCGATTCCGGGACTTACCATCGGCTGCCTCCTGAGTAATATCTTTACCGGTTGTGCACCACTGGATGTCCTTTTTGGAACCCTGGCGACATTGATCGGCGCTCTGGGTACCTACGCACTGCACCGCTTTGAGTGGCTGGCGCCGCTGCCTCCGATTCTCGCCAATACCATTATTGTTCCCTGGGTGCTGCGGTTTGCCTATGACATACCAGATGCGATCCCCTATCTGATGGCTACGGTAGGAGCTGGTGAACTGATCTCCTGTGGGCTTATCGGAATGCTGCTGTTGCGTTCCCTCAAACAAATAAGGAAAAATATATTTAAAGTCAATTGACTTTTTCTATAACCTAATAGTATAATGCTTGTTAGAACTTTGGGAGGTACTCATGAAGAGATATATACTAGCTGGCATTATACTTTTTTTTGTGCTGTCGGGAATCGTGATATTTAATCCAGCAAAACCACAGCATAACTCCAGCAATAACAAACCAGCAGCCTATGAATATTATTATAATGAAAATGAAGACGACGAGGAGGACTCTCTCTTGCCAGAAGATCTGAGTTCTATACTTTCAAACAGCCAGACAGTACCACTAGATACGATTCCAAGCAGCAAAACCGTATTGGTAAACCGAGTCTATCTTCTGCCATCGGACTACATTCCACCAAATCTCGTAGTGCCAAACGTTAAATTTAGTTTTACTTATTCTTCGGATAAGCGAAAACTTCGTAAGGTAGCAGCGGATGCTCTGGAAAGATTGTTCCAGGCGGGAGAAAAGGAACACGTTGAATTGTACGGTGTGTCAGGATACCGTTCCTATGCCCGTCAAAAACAAATCTACGATAAAAATATTGCCACCAGAGGACAGGCGGCTACTGACGCTGTGTCCGCCAAGCCCGGCAGCAGCGAGCATCAGACCGGACTGACCATCGACGTATCTGCCCGAAGTGTGAATTTTCGGCTAGATCAGAGTTTTGGAGACACAACAGAGGGACAGTGGCTAGCAAAAAATGCTCATCTCTATGGATTTATCATCCGTTACCCTTACGGAAAGACCGAGATCACCGGATACAGTTATGAACCCTGGCATATCCGTTTCGTGGGAAAAACCGTCGCCACCTATCTGTATGAAAATAAACTAACTTTAGAAGAATATTATGGTGTCGAGGATGCGGTGAAAGAAGATACCATTAAAAATGAATCTGAATCCCGTGTAGACGTGGAAGATCCGGATTCAGTTAAATATGCCACACCAAAACCCACGATAAAACCAAAGGCAAGCGCTTCTCCAAAACCTACAAAAAAACCGGAGCGCCCCAAAAAGACGAACGCCAAACCCAATAAAACTAAGAAACCAGTACAGACCAAAACGCCAGCTACTGACAAACCGACAGCGCCACCTGCAGCGACGCCAGAACCCACACCAGTTCCCACTGCGGCGCCTACCAATCCTCCGGCTGCCGAGTCGTCTGAACCCACTTTTGAGGATCATAATTCCCCACGATAGAGAAAGGATTTCAACACATGCGAACGATACTATTAATACTTCTTTACCTAGTAGTCTGCATCATAAGCATTCCCCTTCTGTTGATGGAATGTATTGTACGAAAAATAAACAATAAAGCTGCTGCCGCATTCGCCATACGGATCGTACGCATTGTTTTTAATCTTACAATGTTTCTATCCGGCTGTAAAAAACACATTTGCGGCCTGGAGCACATTCCAACAAACAGACCTGTGATGTTTGCAGCAAATCACAGGAGCTTTTATGATATCATCCTGGCGTATTCATCCATTGCCGCCCATCATGTACAAGTGGCATTTATATCGAAGATTGAGATCAAGAAATTCCCCATGATCGCCCAGTGGATGCATTTTCTTAACTGTCTCTTTATGGATCGGGGCGATATGAAACAAAACATGGGCGTGATCTTAACTGCCATTTCCCTAATCAAAGATGGATACTCGATCTATATTGCACCGGAAGGCACCCGCAACGCCACGGATCATCTTCTTCCTTTTAAAGAGGGAAGTATGAAGATCGCCACCAAAACCAATGCTCCCATCATTCCTGTCTGCATCAAGAACACAGAAAATATTTTGGAAAACAATATTCCCTGGATCAAGAGCGGGGATATTTACATCGAATATGGCGAACCGGTTTATCCGGATCAGCTGGATAAGGAAGAGAAAAAACATATTGGCGCCTATGTGCAGAAAATCATTCAGGAAATGTATGACAGACCGTATCCTGCTGCATAACAATAAGGTTCCCAACAAAAATTACTTTTCATTTCCTGGAAAACATGTTAAAATAAAGGCATAAGCACGAACGCAGACGTTTTGCTAGTGCTTATGCCACATATGTTAAAATAAGTCTTATTTAAGCAAATTATTCTATCCTATCGTTTTCAACAGCGACTGAAAAAATATCGAGAAAGAGAGGCACGATAATCCATGAAAACATTTTTGATTGTACTAGGTATCATCCTGGCTGTACTCATCATTGTATTTATTGTATTATCTATCATTGGAAAAAAACTTCAGAAAAAACAGGAAGCATCCCAGTCCCAGATGGAGGCTGCCGCACAGACCGCATCCATTCTGGTCATAGATAAAAAACGAATGAAACTAAAAGAGGCGGGGCTGCCAAAGGTTATCCTGGAAAACACACCGAAATATTTGCAACGCTCCAAGGTTCCGATCGTCAAAGCAAAAATTGGTCCAAAGATCATGTCCCTGATGTGTGATGAGAAGATTTTTCCTCTTCTCCCTGTAAAGAAAGAGCTTAAAGTCGTGATCAGCGGTATCTACATTATGGATGTAAAAGGATCCCGGAATAATCTTTTGAATCCTCAAGAAAAATTAGGCTTTTTCCAGAGGGCAAAGCTTAAGGCATTAAATAAAATGTAACCAGAGCTTTTCTTAGCAATGAAAAACAGCATCTCACAAGCTGATTCTTTAAACTTGTGAGATGCTGTTTTTTTACTTACGAAATGCAACTTTTAAAAGAATCGGTGTTACAATCGTAGTAATGACCACCGTAATAATAATGGGCCCATACAGTTCCTGCGTCATAAGCCCCACAGCCATTCCTTTACTGGCAACGATCAACGCCACCTCTCCACGGGAGACCATTCCCACTCCGATCTGAAGACATTCTCGGTTAGAATATTTCATGACCTTTGCCCCCAGGCCACATCCAATGACCTTACTTGCCACCGCCACAAGACAGAGCAAAACTGCAAATATAACGATCTTTCCTGACATCTCCGGAAGTACCACTTCCAAACCAATACTGGCAAAAAAGATGGGTGACAAAAACATATAGGAAACTGTCTCAAACCGCTTGCTTATGTACTGAATCTTCGGACTGACAGAGATCGCAAGCCCTGCCACATAAGCTCCCGTAATATCAGCCACATTGAAAAAGTACTCGGAACAAAAAGCAAACAGCAGACAAAAGGCAAAGGCAATGATTCCGTACCTGCGGTATGGCTCGTGCTCTACATTGGTCCATTTGTAATAAAGCTTTCCTACCCCGAAGGCTACCACAAAGGCAAAGATGAAAAACAGGACAATTTTCAGAAGCACCATCCAGATACTAGGGCCTTCCTGTCCGCCTTCGCCGCCAGTGCCAAGGGTAGTTATGATGGTCAGCGCGATAATACCCAGCACATCATCGATCACGGCAGCGCCCAAAATCGCATTTCCCGCGTCGGTATTCAGTTTGCCCATCTCCCGCAATGTCTCCACCGTTATACTCACAGAAGTAGCTGTAAGGATCACTCCGATGAAGATATTACGATACATCACCAAATCAGCCGCGGCACCACCGCCATCTGTGAAAAAGTATGCTACCAGGTATCCTCCCAGGCAGGGGACGATCACACCCATCAACGCGATGACCAGAGAGGCCAGACCGCTCTTTTTCAGCTTTTGAATGTCGGTCTCCAATCCCGCTGAAAACATAAGAACGATGACACCAACTTCCGAGAGACTCTCGATCATGCTCTGGGACTCGGCTCCTGCCAAAAGTACCGAAGAGAGATTCAGACAGGCAGGGCCGATAATCAGGCCCGCCACAAGCGCTCCCACGACCTGGGGCATATGAAACTTTTTGGTAACAAGCCCAAGAAACTTTGTACTAATCAGTACGAGTGCAATAAATAATAGGTATCCATATTCTTCCATACTTCTTCCTCCTTACTTAAACCAAACTCATTTTATACCCCTTTTTATCAAAAATCAATACAAAAATAGAATTGATTTCCCGTTGAAAACCAATTCTATTTGTTTTACTTTTCTTTTTATAAAATTATAGAAGAAAAACTTAATTATGTTAAGACTATTTTATTTTTTCTCAGACTCTACGGGCCCAGTTTTTACTTTATCAAATTCTGCTAATATTTCCTGGGACGGAGCTTTGGTGGCAAGGCTGAAAACGACGATACACACAAGGCTCACCGCAAAACCTACGAGAAGAGAATAGATCCCCGTCACATTACAGAGCTTCTCCCCATGGATCAGCGGAATGTAATCCCAAAGAATCACAGTAAGTCCACCAGAAAGAATCCCCGCAACTGCCCCAGCAAAGTTTGTCCTTCTCCAGAACAGCGAACAGACCACTATAGGACCAAAAGCGGAGCCAAGGCCTGCCCAGGCATCCGACACCAGCCCCATAATGCTGCTGTCGGGATCCCATGCGATCAAAAAGGCAAGAACTGCCACGATCATTACCGTGATCCGGCTGACCTTGAGAACGGTCTTGTCTGAAGCATCCGGCTTTACCACGTTTTTGTAAATATCCTTCGATACAGAGGACGCACAGACCAAGAGCTGGGAATCCGCTGTAGACATGATCGCCGCGAGAATACCGCAGAGGAAGATTCCTCCGATAAAGGGCAGCGCCAGGTTTTCATTGAATACCTTATTGATCATATCGATAAATACACTTTCCGATGATGTCTTTCCATCTAGTCCCAATGCCACAGGCGCCAGGAAAGCCCGGCCCACCACACCGATCACGCAGGCAAAAGCCAGGGAAATAAATACCCAGGCGATAGCGATCACACTGGATTTCTTGAGTTCCTTCTCGTTTTTTACCGCCATGAACCGGACAAGGATGTGGGGCATTCCGCAATACCCAAGCCCCCATGCCAGCTGAGACAAAATCTCCACAAATGAATACGGCTGATCCGTCGCCCCATTGTAAAACAGACTCATATAATGGTCGTAGTTTGCCACCCCCGTAGACTGAATACTCTGCACAAAATCGCTGCTGACAAATCCATACGCCAGGATGGGAACCACAAGAAGCCCTACCAGCATAAGCATACCCTGGATAAAATCGGTGGTGCATACCGCCAGAAAGCCTCCCATAAAGGTATAGACCAGAATCACAGCCGCACCAATGGCGAGGGAAACATGATAATCCACACCAAATACCGTGTTAAACAACTTTCCTCCGGATGCCAGCGCAGAGGCTGTGTACACCAGGAAAAAGACGACAATCACCAGGGAAGAGATACTGAGAAGCACTTTCTTCTTATCATGATACCGGTTTTCCAGAAATTCCGGAAGCGTCAGGGAATTTCCTGCCACGATGGTATATCTTCTGAGGGGTTTGGAAATGAACAGCCAGTTTGCCACCGTTCCCAGGAACAAACCAATAGCGATCCACGCCTGCCCGGTTCCCATGGCATAGATGGAGCCTGGAAGCCCCATAAGCAGCCATCCGCTCATATCTGACGCCTGGGCAGAAAGTGCTGCCACCCATCCATTGAGCCCGCGGCCACCCAAAAAATAATCTTCTGTACTTTTAGTCCTTTTCATGGAATAAATACCGATCCCGACCATCAGAAGTAAATATGCTGCAAAAGCAGACAGTACAATAATAGAATCTGTTGACATAATATCCTCCATTCATATGTATGTATTTCACTGTTTATCCCTAAACTGGCATATCGCTTTCAGCGGCACCACCATTTGTAAAAGTCGAAATGCTTTGTGCATGGCTTTACTTTTACAATAAAATAAACAACTATGGATATTCTACCATATTTGGGGATTTTATGCTATACTTACTTTATGATGCCCAAAGTGTTATTCAAAAAGGAGGTTTTCATCGTATGGAACGATTTGTTGATCTTATACACATTAAAAAAACAGGAAAAGAACTATCCGATACGGATATACAAAATATGGTACGCGGCTACTGTGACGGCAGTATCCCGGATTACCAGATGTCCGCCATGCTTATGGCGATCTGTTTTAACGGTCTTTCCGACCGGGAACTTACCACACTGACACTGGCGATGAGAGACTCTGGTCAGATCAACGACCTCTCCTCCATTTCCGGGATCAAGGTCGACAAGCACAGTACTGGCGGCGTCGGCGACAAAACAACGCTGATTATCGGTCCCATCGCTGCGGCATGCGGCATTCCCATCGCAAAAATGAGTGGCCGGGGATTGGGCTTCACTGGAGGGACCATCGACAAGCTGGAATCCATCCCCGGTTTCCGTACAGATCTTTCCACAGAAGATTTTTTCCAGGCCGTACAGCGCACCGGGATCTGCCTTAACGGACAGACTGGTGAACTGGCACCCGCCGACAAGCTGATCTATGCCCTGAGGGACGTGACCGCCACCGTAGACAGCATTCCTCTGATCGCCGCCTCTATCATGAGTAAAAAGCTGGCAGCAGGCAGTGATAAGATCCTGCTGGACGTAACCACAGGAAATGGCGCCTTTATCAAAGATTACCAGCAGTCTCTGGAGCTTGCCCGCAAAATGGTAACCATTGGTACGCAGGCAGGAAAAACCACAGTGGCA
Organism: Eubacteriaceae bacterium; assembly: GCA_910575665.1. Taxonomy (GTDB): domain Bacteria; phylum Bacillota; class Clostridia; order Lachnospirales; family Lachnospiraceae; genus Eubacterium_F. Next base: position 52,482 of record CAJTFB010000024.1, on the reverse strand, counting down.
CAGCTGACCTCCATGGACGAACCTCTTGGCTTTGCCATTGGCAATAATCTGGAAGTAATGGAGGCGATCCATGCCCTTCATGGAGATGGCCCCGCTGATCTTATGGAAGTATGTTATTGTCTCGCCTCCCACATGATCTCTCTGGGGAAAGAGATATCTCTGGAAGATGCCAGAATGCAGGCGGAAGATGCCATCCACAGCGGCCGTGCCTGGAATACCTTCCTCGCTATGGTCCAAGAACAGGGCGGTGATACTTCCTATATAGAAAACCCGGAACGTCTGCCGCAGGCAACTGTTAAATACGAATACAAGGCTGCCCGATCCGGCTATATCACCGGCATGGATACCGAGGGCTTTGGCATCGCTGCCGGCATCCTTGGTGCCGGGCGAAGTAAAAAAGAGGACAGCATCGACGTTTCCGCCGGTATTATCCTCTGTCACAAAGTCAATGATCACGTAACCAGTGGTGACACTCTTGCCCGTCTCCACACTTCCTCTCTGGAACTTGCCCAGGCTGCCGCTGGAAAACTGGACAGCTGTTATCAGTTCGAGGATCACCCTGGGGCTGCGATACGACTAATCGGAGATGTTGTGGTGTAGTGGAAGAAGTAAATTATCTTCTTGAGAGGGGCCGTTTTTGTTTCCCCGGTCAGCTTACTGATCTCTTCCGGTGACAGACCTCTCTCAAGCATGTCCGCCAGCAGTCTGTTGCGTCCCCAGACAACCCCTTCTTCCCTCACCGTCGCCATATGCAGTTCTTCATCATATTCAAATATGCTCATCTGAATCACCTCCGCCCGGTTGGCTCTTAAAAATTCCTCCAGAATTCCTTCTTCTATACATTCTGATACTACCCTCTCCACGGCTTCCTGGAAATCCATCTCCCGGCTGTAGAACCGGACTCTTTCTACATACTGCATATAGTCATACAGGGAACGGCATTTTCCAAGAAGTTCCTTGTTATATCCTGGATTGATGTTCAACTGGAGCACCGTCAGCTCTAGATTGGCTTCTTCCGTCTGCCGGTAAAAGGATTCCGACAGGCGCAGGATTTTCTTCTCCGGCTGTTCCTCTGTCCCGTTGTAAAATACCACAAAGCGGGGCGATGGGATCTGGATTCTTTTTCCCGAATACAGGCCTTTTTTTCTTTCTGGATCATTTTTTCATACAGCTTTGCTATGTAGAGCAGGTCGCGTAGCGGCATGTTCGGATTTACCCTGGACTGGTGCTCGTACAAGTTCAACCTCAGGTCCACCACGCAGGATACGTCATTTTTCATCGACATGTAGACAGCATTTTCCAGGCCCGCCGCCTCCAATTCTTCCGGGTCGTTGTACTGGGTATCGTTTACTGCGTTGTACAGCTCCAGGAGTTCTGATTTGTCCCGGTACAACATCCGGAATACGGTGTCATGACCGGTTATACAGAAGGGATGGTTTTCTCCTCTATATTTATTTTCCAGTGATGTTCATTTTTCTGCTACTTCTTAATTTTGATCTTTTTCACACTGCTCCATGCCCCGTATACCTTCTTTGTCCCCTTCAGACGGTAAGCCCGGACACGAAAATAGTAGGTCTTTTTCTTTTTGAGGTTCTTTATTACCACTTTGTTTTTGGTGACCAGCTTAATTTTTTTGTTCTTCCACTTTTTGGAGGTACTGTAACAGATCTGATAGCCTTTTGCTCTGGTGGTTCGCCTACCGCCTAAACCGGGGTGGATCCGGTCATAGTAATCATACAGCTTCTGCACCCCATTTTCCAAAATATAATAATGCCGTATGTAGGGGATCAGAAGCACAAAAAACATCAGGCACAGAAGAAGTACTGCCGGTTCCTGTATCATCAGGGCGGCCAGGATCGTGATGACCGCCAGCAGCGCAAAAAGCACCGTCACGATCAGATGAATGAGCCTCTCATGCTGAAAAAACTGTATCTGGACCAGCATCTCCCGGCGAAAGGACTCCCTTTCCTCGATTTCTTGCTCTCCCTCTGCCACACTCCGGTATAATTCTAAATATTGTTTCAACCGTTTTTCCATACTGTTCCCTCCTTCGGGTTTTATTGTATGAGTTTAAACTCTGTTTTTCTGCGCCATTCCGGTGACACACCGGATGATGAAGCCGCCCAGCCACAAGATAATCCTCTAATCCACAAGGATCACCTGCCGGCGGAACTCTTCTGGCAGCCTCTGCCCGCTTACCGCCATCGCCGCAGTGCGGTAAAGGTCTGCCGCCTTGATATCCTGCAATAGCTTATTCCTACCTCTGTCGCCCAGCTCCTCCATATCTCTGGCCAACCTGCCCAACACCTTCGTATTCTTTACGCTTTTGAGATTCGTTGCCGCACGCCGTCTCATTCCCAGCAGGCGGATATAGGGAAGGTTTCCCTCACTGCAAGATTCCTTTTCGATTCCCAAAAGGGTCTGGAACACGCACCGTTTGACTCTCGCCATCGTTATATTTTTCGTCTTACAGCGGTTCACAAAATCATCCAGCGACACCGCCTCATACCAGTTTTTGCGAAAAGAGTTTGCCAATTCATCAGACAGATCCTTAATATCTTCCAGCCTGTCCCACCTGTCCCGGATGGCAAAAGAACACATCTGCCAGAAATCCTCAGTACTCAGAAAACAGGGCGCTTTCTTTAACAGGACCACCGCTTCTTCTGGCAGACCGACAAAATTTCCCTTCCAAAGCTGGCTGCGCACTGCCGTTGCTGACAGAAAGCCTTGCCTCTCCTGCTGCCCAGTCAATTCTTCGTGATAACCCATCCCCTGTCTTCTTATCACCACAGGCTTCATGGGTGATCCCAACCGAATGGCTGCCTTAATGTATTCGATCCCCAGTGTGTTATTGGGCATAAACAATTGCTCTCTCTCTTCCTGTGACAACCCCACACAATTGGCGTATGCCTGTTCCCTCGCCGCCGGGAAAGAAAAACCCTCACGGAGATAGCAGCCAAGCCGTTTTTTATAATATTCTGGCTCCTCCGCCAGATCGTGTCCGGCCTGTTCCAGTTTCTCCTGGAGGGCCCCTTCACTGCCAAAACAGTAAAAATCTATAAAAGACAGGGAATCCAGAGCCAGTATTCCTCCTCTGGCAAAATCCTCCGCACTGGACAAGCCATAACGCACCGGAAGTTCAAACACCATATCCGCGCCTCCCTCCAGCGCCATGCGGGTACGGATGTATTTGTCCACAATGGCTGGCTCCCCCCGCTGGACAAAGTCACCGTTCAGCAGTGCCACCACCGTGTCTGCTCCGGTCTTCTCACGTACCTGCTGTATATGAAACTGATGTCCCTCATGAAAGGGATTATACTCACATATAATTCCGGCGGCTGACATAATGTACCATCCTTTCCCATTATTTACATTCTACTAACTTTATGATATCATTGAAGTAATAAATACGCAACTTGGAGATTTATATGAAACAAAAGAAATACATAATTCAAAGAATATCCGCAGGGTTTGTCACAGGTATTTTTTCCGGGCTTATCATATGCCTGTACCGCGTTTTTATGAGCCTCTGTGACAATACCCTGAATCACAAGATCATTCCCTCTCTCCACAGCGGTGGCTTTCTATATCCCGCCGCCTGGGGCGCAGGGCTGTTACTCCTGTCTCGTTTTGTATACCGGAGCATCTGCCTGGAACCTAAAGCAGAGGGCGGTGGCGTTTCCCATTCTACCGAGGAAATTCAGGGCATTACCGATGCCAGATGGTGGTCAGTTCTTCTCGTGAAACTGACCTCTGCCCCCCTATGTATCCTCGCGGGCTTTTCTCTGGGAAAGACCGGCTCTGCTGTTGAGATTGGAACCATGTCCGGAAAAGGGATTTTCCGCTCCATTCAGGTTTTCCGCCGACACCGCCAGCCGCATCTGTCCCCCACGGAATACTATTGTGCTGGCGCCGGAGCCGGGCTCTCTGCACTTTTTTGTGCCCCGGTGTCCGGTCTTATGTTCACCCTTGAAAAATTTCCGAGACGTAATGCGGTCTCTGTACTGACGATCGCTGTCGGCTCTTTGTCCGCTTTTTTGGTCGCTCATCTGATCTTTGGAACCTCTCCCATTCTGGATACCATCATTCCAATGCAGCAGTATTACTATTATCCCGCACTGGCCCTGATGGGTATTCTTTTGGGTATTACTGGAAAATATTATGCCTTTTCCCTAAAACGATATGCAAAACTGCTTTCAAAGTATAATAAGCGCATCAATGGGCTGCTATGGAGTATTCTCTTTCTTTTAGCTGGTGTGGTGTGCTATTTTTTCCCTGCCATCACAGGACCTGGAAATAATATGCTGGCCCTTCTCAGGACACCAACTACTGCCTATACCACCCTTGTGCTGCTTCTTTTTGGAAAATATCTCTTCTCCATGATCTCCTCCGGCTCCGGGTTGCCCGGCGGGACCATATTTCCCCTGCTGACCGTGGGCGCCTGTATCGGTCAGCTCTATGGACTCGCTCTGTGTTCTCTGTTTCCTGGAACCGGCTTTTCTCCCACCTGCTTTCTTCTGGGCGGCATGTCCGGTTTTTTTACTTCTGCTCTCGGCGCACCTCTCACCGGCGTATTTCTTATGTGTGAATTTACCTGCTGTTACGGAAACCTGATTCCTCTTTGTACTGTCTGCCTTTTTTCCCACCTCACAGCACAGCTCATAAATCATAAAACTCTGGCATAAAATATCCTATAATATTAACACAGCGGCAAAGCTGCGTTAGAAAAAGCAGCCGGAGCTTACATTGCGTTATGCGCAAAGGCCAGCGCAGGAGTGAGGTATCCATGAAAAAAAATTCTCTCTATACTTATACGACCATGGAAAAACGTATTCGGGAGCTAGAAAAACAGTATCCGCCAGAATATTTTCGGGTAAAATCCCTGGGTATCACCCATGGCAAACGCCAGATTTATGCCTGCAGCCTGGGATCTTCCGAGGCGCCGGGCCAATTTGTCATAACCGCCTCCATCCACGGCAGGGAATACATCAATACCACCCTTCTCTTAGAAACAATGGAATATTATCTGGAGCATTACGAAGGCTGCTACCGGGAACTCTGGAAAGAGATCTGCGTAATCTTTCTCCCCATGACAAATCCGGACGGCGTGTGTATCTCCATGTCTACAGAGGCAAAAACCTGGAAAGAAAATGGAAGGGGCGTGGATTTGAACCGAAATTTCCCCTGTGGTTTCGGTCAATCTCCCGACCGGGCAAAAAGAAATCCCGGTGTGACCGCTGGTGACCAGCAAGAGACCCGGTGCCTCATGGAATTCGTAAATGGGCTTACGAATCCATTGGGCATCATACACTACCATTCCCGTGGCAATCTCATCTACTATGACTATGATGTTCATGGCTCCCTGAAAAGCCAGATCACCACGATGGCTGCTGTCACCCACCGTGTGACCGGATACCGCCTCGTAGAAAACACCAAAGACACCCGTCCCGCCGGAGGATTTGGTGACTGGTGCGTCTACGAGAAAAAAATACCCTCCATCACCATCGAAACTGGTTTTCTGAAAACTCCAGTTCCCCGCTGGCAGTTAAAGGGTATTATCGCCAAAAATCTATTTTTGCTTCGTGAGCTTTTTACCTGTATTCTGTAACTCCCCATGGAGAAGAATATATAACTCATACTGATCCAGAGGAAGCTGGTCCAGCCACATGGCGATCCGGTAATCCGCATCCTCAAAGGTCTTCATAGTCTGCCAGGTATCTGAAAAATCCACCTTCCAGACCCCTTCATTCCCCCGGAGATAAACCGCCCCGATGGCGTGGTCCATCTCATGAATATAGAGAAGGTCTTCCTGCATCCGGTAAAATACAGAAGAATCCTTTACACTTGGCGCTTCTTGGAAATCCAGACTTTGCGCCTCATCCTCTGTCAACCGCTGGGGACGTTTCAAGTCCCCGCCCAGATATGCCGTATTTTTCACCAGTGTCTTTGACAGGGACACCATATCCGGTAAAAATTCATGAGCCCGGAAAAAACCTGGCTTTACATAATACTCACTGAGCACTTCCATGGAATCAAAATCATATTCGCGGATCAAACCCAGATTTTCCTCGATCTCAGGAACCAAAAATCCAGCCATGGCGTAAAGATGCCTGGTATCTTTATCAAAAATGGCATTGGATCGGATTTTTGACTTAGGACAGGGAAAACGCTTATACAGTTTCACCGTTTTTTCTTTTTCGTTGATCTCATAAAAGCTGATATAACTTAATTTATCTTTGTCGAAAAATTTGACTTTCCGGCGTTTGTGCCAGTGATTGTCAAAGACCATGATGTGCTTGATATTCGGCCTCTTTTCCTCCAGTTCCACCTCGAATACGGCATGCTGCTGATAAAACCATGGCACCTCACCCACAGGCTGTAATAACTTATCTGTCATCTCTGTTCCCTCCCAGAATCGGGGATCAGAAAACAGCCACCGGATCTCATCCCGACCCCAGTCAAAGGATGCCACAGAATGGATATTTCTCATGGATACCAGCATGGAATCCTGCTCTTCATCATAGGATGCCGAATTGATATGCGCCCAGTCCATCATATCCTGATAGGTCTCATCAAAAAGATCTCCCAGCTTGATCTGATGCACAATCTCTCCATTTTCCCGGTTCAATTCCAAGATCAGATCCTCGGAATGTTCTTCCAGGCTGTTTCCCGCTGTCAGAATATTACCTCCCGGCGTCTTTTCCTCCACGGTGTGATGGGCTCCATTCTTCACAAGATAAGTTCTTCCTACCCGTCCGAGATAGTCCATGTCATACATCTGGACCGAATGGGGATTGGTGAAAGAGGGAGCAGAAATTTCCCGCTCCATAAAAAGAAAACGTCCCTTTGACAACGGAAAAATACCATACCCTTTTGGCTTTCTCCGCAGATAATAACGGATCTGCCCATCCTTGTCAAACACGCAGGGCTTGATGTCAATACCTCCAGCGATCAGAATATTTTTAAATGCCGCCCTGTCATTTTTCTTTTTTACCGTTATAATATCCTTTAAGTCTTCTGGAAGAGGCTCTGTAATAAGGGGAAATCTGCGATTGTCACACACCTGACCGTTTTCATCCAGAAGTTCAATAACCACATCTGTGCTCCGTCCTGGATACAGTCCCAGAATGGGAATACGATGACGCTTGTTAGGCGGATACTCCGATATGAAGCTGGTATCCTCTGTGTCTCCTACCACAGTAACACGCACACTATAATCCATAAGTGTAATAAACAGCACAAGAGCTGTCAATGGCGCCTCCCCAAAGGGATTTACCACTGCCAGCATATTGTTAAATGTATATTTTTCACTTCGCAGCTGCAATTCCAAAAACCAGTCTTTTGCCTGAGATACGAGAGAATACATTTTCTTCGCCTTAATATTGGTCTTAAAGGAATCTGCCTGTTCCCGTCGGAAAACCTCTTCATAGGCTTCCGATCCCCGGATCACCCATGCCTCCGGCCGAACTGTAATGGTCCCGCCATTGTTGTGATAGACTTTTTTTGCCCTGGCACCTCTGACAGTCTCAAATTCCCGCTTGCTGCGCTTAACCTTTCGTTTGAGCTTTTTGATTAAACTACTCATGCCTCTCTCCCCATATTCTCTCATAAATCTGCATTGCACATTCATAAGGAGTATGATCTACCGTATCCAGTATGATCTCCGGATTCAGCGGTTCTTCATAGACAGAGTCCTTTCCGGTAAACTGTTGGATCTGTTTTTTGTACAACCCCTTCGGATCCCGCTGCCTACAGGTCTCAAAATCCGTATTTACGTAGACCTCTATAAAGTTCCCCTCACCCGCTCTCTCTCTGGCGAACTGACGCATCGCCCGGAAAGGAGAGATAAAGGATACCAGTGTGATTACTCCCGCATCCTGAAACAGCGCTGCAATCTCACTGATACGACGGATATTTTCATTGCGGTCCTCGTCACTAAAACCAAGATCCGAGTTAATTCCGCAACGAATATTGTCTCCGTCCAGACGGTATACTGCCCTTCCGGCTTCGTTGAGCATGTGCTCTAACTCCACTGCCACCGTGGACTTGCCAGATCCCGAAAGTCCGGTAAACCATACTACAATGCCTTTCTGATTCAGGACCTGGCAACGGTCTTCATAAGATACCTTTCCGTCATGCCAGATAATATTTTCGCTTTTATTGTCTGAAGTCATCCTTTTCTCCATCTCCCTGATCCGTTAGCGGAACAGGATTCCCTTGTCTTTAAGAAGCGTCCGGATCTTCCGGATGTTTATCTCATAATCAAACTCACTGTCCTTCAGCTTCATATCCATTTTAATATCTGTACTTACCTCATCACCGATCCAGAAAACATCCATCTCTCCCTGAATCACCGTCTCCATGATCTTGCGATCACTCTCGGTAAGTTTGGTGGCTGTGACGATCAGAATCATTCCGGCATCCAACATAAGATTTGCCACTTCGGCAAAACGCCGTATCTGCTCTTTGTGGTCCTCATCTCCACCTGATTTCGTATCAGCACCTACACCATACAGATAGGATACAATCCCCATGTAGTACACATATCTGCCACTGTCCAAAAGGCTTTTTTCCAATGCCTTTGCCAGATCCTTTTTTCCAGTATTCATTTCCCCGGTCAGCACGATCAACTCTGGTCTCTGAGCGTAATGTTCGATTCTGGACTCCAGACTGATCTCACCGGTCTCCCATTTATAATTGCGGAGCATGGCGCTGCTTCTGATTTCGCTTTCTTCATCTTCCAGCGCTTCGGTTATGATTCCGCCTCCGGCGATCTCATAATTGTCTACGATGACAAATCGGCTGGTACCAGCACTCTCCTTTACTGTGTCGAAAGCAATCGGCTTATCGGTCTTTAGGATAACCTCTGCCACCTCATGTTTCTCTACCGCCTGCTTCGTGTCGGTGGAGGAAAGATTGGAGGAATCAATGACTCCTTTGACCTCTTCCACCTCTACCCTAACCTTTTCACCGCCGATCTTCAGGTAGTATAACCTTCCTGGAACAAAATCTTTCTTTCCCAGCCAGAAAATGTTGGCTGAAATCCGCGATGCCGTCTTGGGCTGCGGCTCTCCGGCGATGGCCATCATTTCCCCGCGGGTTATATAAATCTGCTCCTTCATCGTGAATCCAATAGCCATACCTGGCTTGCCCTCTTTGATGGGGTCGGTATTAAATGATTCGATTTTATTGATATGGCTCTTCTTCCCAGAAGGGTAGAAAATTACCTCCTGTCCGGCGCGGATCGTACCAGTCTCGATGGTTCCCGCCACGATTCTCCGGTCATCCCCATTTCTCGTAAATTTGTATACGTCCTGCACTGGCATACGGAATGGCTGTTTGTCGTGCTCCTCCTCACATTCAAAGGCATCCAGCACTTCCAAAATACACATTCCGTCATACCATGGCATTTTGTCGCTTTGCTTTACAATATTGTCTCCCTGGAAGGAACTTACAGGAAGGACAAACTTCGGTGTAATATTAATCTGTTGTAAAAATTCAAGATACTCATTTTTTACCTTCTCAAATACTTCCTGGCTGTAGTCCACCAAATCCATCTTATTGATCACCACGGCGATCTGCTGGATTCCCAACATAGACAGCATATAAGCGTGCCGCCTAGAATTTTCCTGAACACCTTCTTTGGCATCGATCATAAGCAATGCCGCCTGGGCTCGGGAAGCTCCGGTGATCATATTCTTCAAAAACTCGATATGGCCCGGCGCATCCAGTATGATGTAATCTCGTTTTTCTGTCTTAAAAAAACATCTCGCCGTGTCAATGGTGATCCCCTGGGACTGCTCGTCCTTCAAGGCATCCAGCAAAAAAGCGTACTCAAATGGCTTTGCATTTCTGCGGCAGGTCTCTTTTACCTGCTCTAACTTTCCTTCGGGAAGGGAACCGGTATCTGCCAGCAGGCGTCCCATAAGGGTGCTCTTACCGTGATCCACATGACCGACAATGACTATATTCATGTCTTCTTTTTTATTCATATCGCAATTGCTCCAATCCTTTTCTTGATATGCTGACACTATCTGTCATATGTCCGGTCGCAAATAAATTTGCTCCGGCCGCATGACAAGCTCAGTCCATACATGTGACCCTGTGCTGGCGCACAGCACATTCGCTCCGGGCTACGCCCTTCGCTCATGATGTGCGTCTGTCATATGTCCGGTCGCAAATAAATTTGCTCCGGCCGCATGACAGACTTTGTCACATGTATCCTTCTTTGCGCAGTTCTTCCAGACCGCCGCCTCCCTCTTTATCCTGGGCGCGCCCAGATCTCTCAGCGATATTGGCAAATTTTCCGGTTTTCAATTCTTCTATGATCTCTCTAACATTTTTTGCTGTGGAATCTACCGTTCCGGTGCAGGGGGCGCACCCAAGGGAGCGGTAACGTTTTCCATTGCCCTGGTCAAAATACAGCGGAACAACAGGAATATTTTCTCTCTCGATGTATTCCCAGATATCCAGCTCCGTCCAGTCTAACAGCGGATGCACACGCACATGGGTGCCTGGTGCAAAATCGGTCTTGTACTGGTTCCAGAATTCCGGCGGCTGGTCTCCCACATCCCAGTCATTATTTTTATCTCTCGGCGAGAAATATCGCTCTTTGGATCTGCTTCCTTCCTCATCCGCCCGAACGCCGACGATCACACCGGTATACGGTTCAATATTGACATCCTTTTCGTAAACTCCCTTCCCGTGATTAAAACGGTAACGGGGCCAGCTGGCATTGAGGGTATTGGTCAAAGCTTCTGTTTTCAGCGATTTGCAGCACTCCAGATGGGTAGCATTTCCATCTGGAAACGTAGCTTTTTTCTCCAACGCTTCTGTGTTTTCTCCGTAAATCATATCCAGATTCCACTCTGCCGCCAGACGGTCTCTGTATTCAATCATCTCTTTGATCTTAAAATGAGTATCCACATGTACGAGGGGGATCGGAACATGTCCAAAAAAAGCCTTTCTGGCAAGCCAGAGAAGAACTGTACTATCCTTTCCAATCGACCAGAGCATACACAAATTTCCTAATTCACTGTATGCCTCCCGCAAAATATGAACGCTCTTATACTCCAACATATCCAAATGGTCCACGGCGTTTCCTCCAAATTTTATTATTTTATATTGCAAGGTCAAAAGAGCTAGTTTCCATAATCGAATGGAAAAGCATGACCTTTCGACCCTTGTATCATTTTGTCATACTAATGTTATATTTTACATAAATGTTACAATTATGTCAAATTGCAACTATTTTCCTTTTTTTACACTTTTTTTAAAAACATGTACTTCACTCCGCAAAACTCCTGAGCAAATGAAATTTTATTCACCCACACTGCTCTCTGTCACCTCTCCCGAGTCACGATCGTGATACAAAGCATACACGATGCCATCACTCATCACCACACGCCCCTGATACTGCAGGTCCTCTAAACTGTAGTATACAGAAACTTCGCTGATCTTATAACTGTCACTTTCAAATTTTTTCGCATAACGATCGACTGCTGCCTTCGCCATAAATGGATACAGCGGATTTCCGAACATCACCACACTGCCTCCAAAGGTGATGAATACGCCCAACAGACAGCAAAGTATTCCTACCGCTAGCGATCTTTTTCTCCGAATCAGCACCCTCACCAGAAACCCTCCGGCCATTCCAAGAACCATTAGAATGATAACCACAGGTAAAATAGACAGAATTACTTTTATTTTAGAGGTCTCCACGATACCTACGGAGCTGGACCTTTTCTCTACCAGCTGGTACACAATGCAGATCAGTATAGTAGTACCTGGCACCAACCATCCCAGTCTTTTGAGAAAAATCGCTGATAATGCTCCGGCAACCGGCAGAAGCACTACCGCCTGAGGGATATCAAAATACAAATACAACTGCATATACTCCCACAATCCCACCAGAGACAACAGAATGATGAACAGCCCTACTGAAATCTTTTTGAATCGTTCCTTCATTTCCTTTTCCTCCATCTCTATCCTTCTATGCGTTTACCTGAAGCAAAATAGGAATCATAAAAACGATAGCAACTAGAATGAGATTCACTACCGCAGCCACAAATCCCATAACTACACGTTTTAAAATGTCCTCACACTGTAAAAGTACAGCATTTAAAATCCACTCCACAATTACACAGATCCCCCAAATGCTGTAAAGCACTACTCCGGTAAATCCCCCGAAGCTAGTCAGAGCAACACCTGCGATCAGAACCACTATATTAAGAATGACATAGAGAATAAAATGATTGCCGGCGCGGGAAAGCTTTGCAAGAATCACGCTGGCCAGGGAAAGCATTGCCGCCGACATAATGTAAAAAGCGTACATGTCAAGGACCTTTCCGGATGCGATCTGCCATATAAGTCCTGCAATAAACAAAACCAAAGCAGTTAAAAGGCGAAATCCTGGTGTCGTCATTTTTTCGATCTTTTCGTACATATTCTTTCTCCCTTCACTTTGTTTTGTGTCCCGGCTATATATTGACGCAGATTTGTTCTGCCAGCTCCCGGATATTGCGGATTCCCACCAGGCGGATGCCGGACAAATCTAGTCCTCCGCTCTTTTCGATCATTTTTTTATTTGCCTGCGGCAGAATGCAGGTCTGATATCCGGTTTTCACTGCCTCTGCCACCCGTTTTTCTGCCTGGGGCACCGCTCTTACCTCACCCACCAGACCTACCTCGCCAAAGATCACAGTGCGATCGTCCATGGCCCTCCCGCTGTGACTGGACATAATAGCAGTAATAATGGCTAGATCCAGCGCCGGCTCCGTGATCCTCATACCGCCTGCCACATTGACGTAGGCATCGCTGTCTGAGAGGCGGATGCCCAGACGCTTCTCCAGCACTGCGATTAGAAGATTGATCCGGTTGTAATCCGTCCCCGCCGCCGTTCTCCGTGGCATATTAAAATAGGTGTGGCAAACCAAAGCCTGCACTTCGATCATAAATGATCTCGTTCCCTCCACCGCACATGCCACCACGGAACCGGACTCACCCACCGGTTTGCCCTGCATCATATATTCCGATGGGTTGGGGACCTCCACCAGTCCTTTCCCCTTCATCTCGAATACACCAATCTCATTGGTAGAACCAAAGCGGTTTTTAACTCCCCGCAGGATACGATAGGCTGCCGCTGAATCCCCTTCAAAATAAAGTACCGTGTCCACCATATGTTCTAACATGCGGGGGCCTGCCACATTTCCTTCCTTTGTCACATGTCCCACAATGAAAATGCTAATTCCCCTGCTCTTAGCGATGCGCAGAAGAATGGAGGTGATCTCGCGTACCTGGCTGATACTGCCCGGCGCCGCATCGATTTTTTCATCGTACATAGTCTGAATCGAGTCCACAATGACCACCGCCGGCTGAACTTTAACGATCGCATGGTCAATGGCAGAGATATTTGTCTCCGACAACAGATAGATGGAATCCGAAAACTCTCCGATCCGGTCCCCCCTCAGCTTGATCTGTTTGAGCGATTCCTCCCCCGACACATAGAGGATTTTCTCACCCTGGTCAGAGAGCATTTTACACATCTGCAGTAGAAGAGTCGATTTTCCAATGCCTGGATCTCCTCCCACCAGTACCAGCGACCCAGCCACGATGCCGCCGCCCAGAACCCGGTCTAATTCCCCGATGCCAGTCATCATCCGGTGCTCGTTTTCAATGGTTATATCCTTTAATCTGGCAGGTTCTGCTTGTCCAGCTCTGGCTGCCCCTGCCCCGGTCTTTCTCCCCGGAGTACTGGTATCCGGCGCCTCAACTAATGTATTCCACTCGCCGCATCCGGGACACTGCCCCTGCCATTTTCCGGTCTCCGTACCACATTCTTTGCAATAAAATATGTTCTTTGCCTTTGCCATAATTTCCTTTCACCATTGAACTAACAGTGGCGCCAATCTGATTCACCAGATTGGCGCCGTTCTCAGTTTAGGTAACTGTCCTTATTTTTCTAGTACAAAATACTAGCATTTACTTACCTTGACATCTGCCTGTTTTCCTTCATCAAGTTCAATGCTCACATTGAGCTTTCCTCCCAGATTGGTCTTCATCGTTCCCAGCTCATTTCCGTCAAGCATTACCTTGTACTCCTGTGATGGCTCAAGCTCCAAGGTAAAACTAATATCCTCTGCTGCTTCCACCACAAAAGATACATCGTTTCCATCATCCACATAATTTGTCACGGCGCTTCCAGGTACTGACTCATACACAAATAGACCATTTTTCTCCAGCTTTGTAATTTCTCGAAAGGTCTTTACCTTATACATATCGCCCTGATATTCAAAGTCTGATTTCTTTGTCTTTGAATCCAAAAGATAATTTCCAAAACTGAGAGAACCATCGTCCTCCTTGCGGATCATTTCCTCTACTACACCCATACCAGTATCCTCCTTAGTTTCTTGCTGATTATATCCTCCTGACCCTCTTACAGGCAGTTGATCTCTACTTCAATTATAACAAAAAAACCAGGCCAATGCCATCATTTTTTTATGAAGTTTTGAACATAAATTTTCCCCGATTTTACAGCGATCTTAACGGTATCACCAATCTTAACCGCCCCATTGACCAACTCTTGTGCCAGAGCATCTTCGATCTGGTTCTGGATGGCACGGCGCAGAGGTCTTGCTCCGTAGTCTTTATCAAATCCCTTCTCCGCTACAAATTCTACAACAGACTTGCCATAACGAACCGTGAGATCCATCTGCTCTTTTGCCCGTAGACGGAAACTCTCCAGCATATGAGTAGCAATATCGGATATATTTTCTCTTGTAAGAGCATGAAATACGATAATTTCATCAATACGGTTGATAAATTCAGGTTTGAAGAGGTGTTTCACTTCTTCCATAACTCCCTCTTTCATCCGCTTGTGATCCTGCTCTGCGTCTTCACTGGAAAGAAAACCAAGGGTTTTCGGGGAAATGATCCGATTTGCCCCGGCATTCGAAGTCATGATGATAACCGTATTCTTAAAATCCACCCGGCGTCCCTGGGAATCTGTCAAATGACCGTCTTCTAAAATCTGTAGCAGCATATTGAACACATCTGGGTGCGCCTTCTCGATCTCATCAAACAGCAGCACAGAATAAGGCTTTTGACGCACCTTTTCACTGAGCTGTCCCCCCTCTTCATAGCCCACATATCCTGGAGGGGAACCTACCATCTTGGAGACACTCTGCTTTTCCATATATTCCGACATGTCGATGCGTATCATATCTTTTTCTGAGCCAAATACCGCCTCCGCCAGCGCCTTGGAAAGCTCCGTTTTCCCCACTCCCGTAGGTCCAAGAAACAAAAAGCTGCCGATGGGACGCCTCGGATCTTTCAGACCAACCCGTCCCCGGCGCACAGCACGGGAAACGGCCTCCACCGCCTCATTTTGTCCTACCACGCGCTCATGCAGAATGGTCTCCATCTTCTGCAGACGCTTGGTCTCATCCTTTGCCAGACGGCTCACCGGAATCTTCGTCCATGCCGATACGACCTCGGCGATCTGCTGTGCCGAAAGTACCTGTTCTTTCTTTTGCTTTTTCTGCCACTTCTTTAATTCTTTATCCAGCTCTTCCCTGGTGTCCTGCTCTTCCGCATGGATCTGCAGCACCAGATCCATATCTCCCTTGATCAGAGCTTTTTCCTTGGACTGCTCCAGTTCTCGGATCTTATCCTCCAGCTCCGCCGAAGCCTGTCCTTTTTTCACCGCCTGGGCCAATCGAAGCTTTGCCGCCGCCTCATCCATCAGATCGATGGCCTTATCCGGCAGATAACGGTCATTGATGTAGCGATCGGATAATTTCGCCGCCGCTTCCAACGCCTCATCGCTGATCTTGATCCGGTGAAAACTCTCATAACGCCCTCTAAGTCCCCGGAGCATACCAATAGTTTGTACCACTGTCGGTTCTTCGATGATCACTGGCTGGAATCGGCGCTCTAGCGCCGCATCTTTTTCAATTCTTTTGCGATATTCCTCTCTGGTTGTAGCGCCGATCACCTGGATCTCCCCTCGTGAAAGCGCCGGCTTCAAAATATTGGAGGCGTCGATCGCCCCCTCTGCTCCTCCCGCTCCGATCACGGTGTGAAGTTCATCGATAAATAATATGATATTTCCAGTGGAAATCGCTTCTTTTACAGCACGCTTGATCCTGTCCTCGAACTCGCCTCGGTATTTGGAGCCTGCCACCATGCCCGACAGATCCAGGGAGAGAATGCGCTTTCCCGCCATGGTCTCTGGTACAGAATTCTCTGCGATGCGGATCGCCAATCCCTCAGCGATCGCGGTTTTACCCACTCCCGGCTCTCCCACCATACAGGGATTGTTCTTTGTCCGCCGGCTCAGGATCTCGATCACGCTTGCGATCTCCTCATCCCGGTTAAATACAGGGTCCAGACGCCCTTCTTTGGCGTATTCCACCAAATCCCTAGAATACTGGTCCAGCATCGGTGTCTCTGACTTCCCTTTCTTTCCCGTGCTGCGGTTCCCCGAAAGCTCGGCCTTGGCAGCATTCAAATCCGCCCCCATGGTCAACACCACATCTACAAACATTTTCTGGAGATTTGCTTCCAGAGTTCTTAATACCATGAGACCGCCGGTATCCCTGGCCTTTAAGATTGCCAGAAAAATATGCTCCGTCCCAATGCTAGAATCCTCATTTCTCTCTGCAATTTGCTCGGCGGACAAGATGATTTCATCAAACCGGGGCGTGACATCACAGTCCTTGCGCCTTACCTTTTCCGTCGCAGCGCCACCGGTCATGTCCTCTAAGATCATCTCGATATCCTGCCGGATCACTCCATTTTCCTTTAATATTCTAGATGCCGTACCGCTCACTGCGCTCAGGCCATAGAGAAGATGTTCCGTCCCAATGGCAGTAGTTCCTAATTTTGCCGCGATCTCTCCTGCTTTCGTCAGAGCTCTTTCTGCACTTGCTGTAAAATCTCTCTTCACTGTCTCTACTCTCCATTTCTTTTATCAGAAATCCATATCATCCAATTCCCTTTTTCCCCTGCCAAGCTTTCTTCTCAAAACCATATTTAGGATCACGATCAGCAATATAAGTATGATCACCGCCATACTAATCAGCGCCGCATAAAGCCAGGCTCCTGTCTTCGGTATGAATTCCTTTTCCTGGGCCACATTGCCGCCCTTATTGACCTTCTGCGTCATCGTCCCAGTATAGCGCTGCACCGTCCGCTCCATCCGGTCATACTGATAGAGCACCGGTTCTGTCCCCGTCCCCTTGAGATACATCAAAAGATAATTATTATCCAGGTCATTTTCCATCGTATAGGCGGTGACACTCTTCCCTTCCAACTCCACAGAAGTTTTTACATAACCAGAGGGAAGGATGGAGTCATCCTTCACGTCCACCACCTGAAACTGGTACTGATTCTGGATAAAGATCGATCCCTCTTTTTCATACACGGAAAAAGTTATGTCAGATTTCCCCTTTTCCTGCTGCTCCCGAACCCGTGTCTCTGACTCGCTCTCCTTGATCACTTTGAGCTTGTACACCCGCTTGTCACCGGATTCTGCCGTCACTACGATCCTAACATCATTCTCACCCAGCAGCAGTTCGTCATTATTTTTAATCCTGACGGCGGCTTTATTATGCGCCGCAACATAATTAAAATACAATATATTCGTGTCACAGTCAACCTTTACAGTGTATTCCAAAACATTCGTATCAAATTTTGGTGTCATGGAGAGACAATCAAAACGTAGCGACTTCAATTTATTGTTTGTGCTCAGAGAGGGGGCTTCAGTAGGCACTGGCGTCGCAACCGCAGCCGGATCTGGCGTCGCCTCACTGCTTTCAGGCTCTTTCACCGTGAGGGTAACACGATTTGCAGATACGGAAAAAGAATCACCCTGCAGATTTTTCACCGTCATTCTCCTCCCCATCTCAACAGCTCCCACTCCCGCCTTTAATGCCTTAAAACGCAGCGAATAGGTACGCTTTTTCACCTCGTCCTCGTTTCCAGTGGATGAGATCTGCAGAATACCATCTTCTCCGCTCACTTTCCTGCCGCCACTGACAAATTCCATTATAGAGGCATCGTAAAGCACTTTCATCTCTACATCGCTAAAAACCTCGGAGGAAGTCACACGACATACAACGGTAAATTCACTTCCCGTTGAAACCTCTGAAGTACTCGTCGTAAACTCCACTGTGGCACTCGCCGCCTGCGCCTCACCAGGTATCAGCAATAGGCCAAGAACAGTCACAAGCAGCATAACAACAAATACAAATTTTCTTTTCATAAACTACCTCATACTTTTTTATTGGGGCACCGGACAGTTTGTCGCCGGCATATTTTCATAAACAGGAATAGAAAATACCAGTGGTACCGAATCCAACATTCCGTTATAGGCGTTCTTCGTCTTCAATGCCTCGGAGTTCGCTGCCTCCACATTTGTCATATACTGATGATTGTAGGTATTATTTGGAGTTACATTAAATTTCTGTAAATACCCGGTATTCTGTCCCCGATTGATATAATTGCTTCCAATGTACATCGCCCCTCCGACGATGGAACGATAACGGTTATTCCATGGGCGAAGAAATGTAGATCCAGAGCTCGCCCATTTCAGGCCATTCAATATCGGTGTCGCTCCACTATAGGCGCCAATATTATAAAAGTTAAAGATCCCTGGGTAGCTCTCTGTCGTTCCCGTTACCGCCGTACTGGTTGAGGACGGTCCCGTCACCACTTCCTGCTTGCTGCGGGAAGCAAGATGATATGGGCTCACACTGGACTCCTTTGCCGCCTGCAAAAACGCATCGGCATAGCTGATCCGTTTTTCCGCCCCGGTGACATCGTCGACATAACTAAAGGTAGCATTGGAAAATGGAGTATTTTTAAAGATCTGGTTGATCCCATCCTTTGTCTGATACTGAGACTGGTATTCCAACTGTTCAAACTGAAAGATTCCCTGGATCGTCAGGAAATTTCGGGGATCCATATAGTAGCTGATTGCCTTTTTGGAGGCTGCCACCCATGTACTTCCGTCGAATACTTTCCATTTGCCCGTAGCAGGGTCATAAGCTCCCTTCTCCATGGATTTCCACGCCGCTGACTTGGAATTGGAGATCAGGCTTACCCCAAGCTTCGATTCCGCCGCCACAGCTGCATTCCAGTCAAGCCCCGTCTTGTATGCCGTAAACTGCCAGTAAGGATAGGCCGCATGAAGCTTGCGCAGGGAATCCTTGTAGGAATCCGGAAACCCCTGTCTGGTCATCTCTTCCTCAAACTGTTTTTCACTCAGCACAGTTACTGCAACCCGTTTCTGCACTCTGGTCCTTGCCAGCTTGATATATTTCGCCTGCACATACCCGTAGTAGGTCTTTCCATAATAATCAAATGAAATGCGATACCACAGCTTTTTCTTTACGGTTCTTACTTTGAGAATCTGGATATACTGTTTTTTAGCCAGAACCATGATCCGACCGTTTACCTTATAGTAAGGATTGGAGTTCCCCGGCTTCTTTCTCACACGAAGCGCCGTCTTTACCCCGGTGACGACACCTCCTGCCGCTTTTTTCAAAACCGGTTTCAGGTCCGTGCTTTTTATGTATCCCTTTCTCGTTTTTTTGTTGTACTTAAAACTGATCTTGAACCATTTTGTGCTGCCCTTGGTTTTCTCTGCTATTATTTTTACACTTTTATTCTTTTTTAAAACAACATTTTTCTTATTTACCTTTAACGATTTGCCAGAGGTGTTCTTACAGATTGTCCGAGTTCTTTTCAATTTTGCTGGTACACTGATCTTTTTGTATGTGGTCTGTGTCCGGTAAACCGTAACTTTTGCCGGCTGAGGCGCCGGTGTCGGCACAGAAGTCGGCGGTGTAGTTGCCGCCGACGGAGAGGAAGATGGCACCGCTGTAAAAGAAATATATTTGGCCGCCACATAGCCCTCCTGTCCATTGTAAGTGATCTTATACCATGTCCCATTGGCATCGGAGCCGGCTGCCGTATCCAGTACCGTAACCTGGCTGCCATTGGGGATCACTGTCAACACCGCTGTTCCAGTTCCCACACCCGCACGCATATTCAGCGGATCCCCTTTATCCGTCACTACTGTTGCTGTCTGGTCCGCATATGCCGGACCACCTGCCTGCCAAAAAATAACACCGCAAAACAGCATACAGATTATCATTCCTACTATCCATTTACCCTTCATTTTTTCGCATTCCTTTCTAGTACAACTTATTGTCCATTGTATGGTTGTGTTATAAAATAAATTCTCTCATCTGTGGCGCCCGGCGGCGCCTCCATATTCTCTCCAAGACAATCTCTAAGTTCAAGACCTGCCTCCCTGAGCAGCTCCCTGATTCTCTCCAGAGGATATGCCCTCTGCTGATGGCACTCATCCCACCGCTCATACTGCCCGCTTCCAGGCTCTCTTATAAACATCGTCAGCATGTACTCGTTGACCTTTGTCTCAGGATCGTATGCATTGTCCCAGATCACCGTGTAGTCTTCCTCGTCCTCCATGCGGATCTCATTTCCAAGGATCTCCTCATAACAGTATTCCGTCTTCATATCAAACACAAACAGCCCATCCTCTGGCAAGACCTTCTTGACGCAGTCAAAAAGACCTCTGAGCTCATCTTCCTCCAGAAGATAATTGATGGAGTCACATATACATAGTACCACATCTGCCGGCTTATGCAACGAAAAATCTGTCATATCCTGATTTAAATATAAAATACTCTGCCCGTCCTTTTTCTTTTCTTCTGCCAGCGCCAGCATATCCGGGGACAGATCAATGCCGGTAACCTCGTATCCTCCCTCGGCAAAACGCCCCGTCATCTCACCGGTACCACAGCCCAGTTCACACAGATGTCCGCCCGTCTTTCCCTGGCGTTCTAGATAGGCAGTTAGTTTTTCAAACCATATATCATAGGGCGTCTCTGACATCATGCGGTCATAAACATCAGCAAATCTATCATACATATCTATGTCTCCTCTTAACTTGGCGGCGCGACGTTGAGCTAGTCCGTGGAGCCACCAGGCTAGGTCACTTCACCTCAATTTCTTTATCCAGCGAAAAAGAATACAGTACCTTTCTCACTACCCGTTTCCCCAAAATTCCTTCCAGGGCACGGGCATAGAGCTCCATTTGCTTCTCATAACGCTCCACAAGAATGCCTTCCTGGCCTGACTCCAGATGGTCCGTTTTGTAGTCCATCAGTACGATGCCCTGTTCTGTCTCATAGAAACCGTCTATGATCCCCTGCACCAAAACTCTCTCCCTGTCCGCCGCCTCCGGCACGACCTCTGCTGCCGGGATCATCGTCACAAAGGGCTGCTCTCTGTAAAGCCTACCCTCTGCCTGCGCCTCCCGCATCTGGCTACCCAGGGCAGAGTCCAGAAACTTCATAAGCTTGTGCTTCCGGATATATCTCATATCCTCCGCCCTCACTCGCCCAGATTCCACTAGCTCCTCCAGCGCCCCTTCCAGTTCCTGTTCTGTCTGGACAGCAGAAAAACAAAGCCCCGCCATCACCTGATGCCACACCGTACCATAACTAGCCCCCGCTAGCGCCTGGTCCTCTTCGGCATCTTCCTTGGCAAATGCCGGTACTGGAGACTGGTTCTCCAATGCCTCTTCGTCAAGAACGGTAATTCCTTCTTCTGTACTTTCTTCCATAGAGCGTTTTTTTAATTCCGAGACAGTCAGCTTTGTCGGAATCTCCAGCTCCTCCTGTCCCTGATGTTCATCCATGAAAGAGAGCATTTCATAGATGGTCTTATCATAGGTGATATTTGTGTCAAAATTATTCAACATCACCTCGTCCACCATTACATCCGCCTGACGCCGGATCTCCGCCTTCTCCAACGCTTCCATCTCCAGCCATTTCACCCGGAACCAATCATTGCCCTGTACCGCAGGCAGCACCCAGTCAAAATAGCTTTTGGCGCGGATCAGCTGAAAATATCCAGTTCCCACAGGGCACTTATCCCGGCGGGTGCACCCGGTCATCACAAGCTTTTCTTTGGCACGGGTCATCGCCACATAGAGCACCCGCAGCTCCTCTCCCAGATCTTCCAGCAGATTCATCCTCGCCAGAGAGCGGGTAAAGGTATGGCTGATAGAGATCCCCCGCTCATTGTCCACCAACGGCGCCGCGATCCCTGCTTCTGGGTGCACCACCAAAAAGGAGCGGGAACGGGCTCCGGTGATGCTTCTTCCCATCCCCGCCAGGATACACACCGGAAACTCTAGTCCTTTGCTTTTGTGGATCGTCATGATCCGCACCACATCCTCTCTATCTCCGGAAAGGCTTGCTTCTCCCAGATCCTCCTCTCGCTCCTTGATCCCGCTAATATATCTGACAAACTGATGCAGTCCCTTATAAGAGGTACTGTCAAACTCTCTCGACACCTCCATCAGCAGTTCCAGATTCGCCTTGCGCTGTAGTCCGTTGCTCATGGCTGTCAGTATATAATCCAATTTGGTACAGTTATAAATATCCTGTATCATATCCGATACGGTGGCATAGGTCATCTTCTCCCGAAAACGCTTCAAAAGATCCAGGAACTGTCTGGTTTTCTCCCGAAGTTCTCCCTCTTCCTCTTGACTGTTCACATAATGAAGAAGAGAATCATAAAAATCCATATTCTTATATTTTCCCCGCAGCTGCGCCAGCTCATCGTCACTAAAGGCAAACACTGGACTCCGGAGCACTGCTGCCAGGGGGATATCCTGTCTTGGGTTGTCGATGATCTGAAACAGGCTCACCATCAGAGAGATCTCTCTGGTCTCAAAAAATCCTCTGGTATTCTCCATATGCACCGGGATCCCCTCTGCCGCCAACGCATCGTAGATTTGTTGGCCGATAGCTTTGGTGCTTCTCGCCAGAATGACGATATCTCCATAACCACAGGGCCGGTATCCATCCCTCCCCTGTACATATAGTGGATTCTCTTTTCCAGTATACTCCCGAACCAGCTCTGCGATCAGCTTCCCCTCATAACTTCCATCGTCTTTTCCGTCGATGGCAAGTACATCCACACTCTCTGCAAGACGCTTTCCATTCTCTGGATAATCCGCCCCCAGTCTCAATCTGGCGGCCTCATCGTACTCCACTCCTCCCAGCTTGGGCTGCATGATCTGTTCAAATATGCCATTGGTCCCCTCGATAACCACATCCCGGCTTCGGAAATTCCTGCTCAGGCAGACGAGACGATCCCTCTCTCCTTCCTCGGTGGAATATCGGTGGAGCTTCTCCAAGAACAAATCCGGGCACGCCATACGAAACCGGTAGATGCTCTGCTTGATGTCTCCCACCATAAACAGATTATTCTCGGAAGCGACACTCCCCAGAAGCATATCCTGAACCCGGTTGCTGTCCTGATACTCATCGATCATGATCTCCGCAAACTGTCCAGACAGCTCCTTTGCCGCCACTGTAGGATGCACAGTTCCATCCTCCTTCTCCTCCAGAAGAATCTCCATCGCCATCTGCTCCAGGTCATTGAAATCTGCCAGGGATTTTTCCGCCTTTTTCGCCTGGTACCGCTCCATAAATTCTCCCGTGAGATGCAAAAAAGCACAGACTATCCCCCGGATTTGACGCAGCTGCTCCAACTGTTCTTCCAATGTAGTGTCAAAAATCTCTGTTTTCAGAGACTTTACCACATCCTTCACGGCACTTCGGAGTCCCTTTACCGCCTCTTTTAATTCTTCTTCACAATCCGGCTGTCTCTTCCCCGGCAGCCTTCCGAATGTGATTCCCTCCACCCATCTGCCCAGTTGTTCTAATTCTACCCCCTCCGGCACCCCCTCAAACTGTCCGGCTTCCTGAACCAGAAAATCTCGGTATGCTGCTGGTCCTCGCGGCGCATCACAAAGTGACAACATGGTATTGTATTCCTCTCGGATTCCCTCCAGTACATTTCTTACATATTCCGTATTCCTCCGGACGAACTCCGACGCTTTCAGGTCCTCCACCGTATCTATTCCCACAAACTCTTCCATCCGCAACAGGAATTTGCGGGGAAATGGCTCACTCACCGCCTTCTCATACAGATACAAGATCAGCTCCTCGATCTCTTTATCACTCTTGACAAAGCGGCTCATCTCCGCCATCTGCAGAAACTCTTCTGTAGGCGACTCATATTTCTCTTCCAGTATCTCCTCTAACACATCATTTCGGAGCATTCCCAACTCACTTTCTGTTCCCACTCGATAAGCAGGATCCACGCCGGTGCGGTGAAAATAATTCTGTATCACATAGCCACAAAAACTATGTATCGTAGAGATCTGCGCCATCGGTACCAGCATGACTTGGCGCTGCAGATGTTCATTATCTGGGTCCTCCGCCAGCGCCTGCTCCAGTGCCTGGGTCAGCCGCTCCTTCATCTGTGCCGCCGCTGCCTTGGTAAAGGTCACAATCAAAAACTCGTCCACGTCCACCGGTTCTTTGGTATCCATGATCCGCGACAAAATACGCTGGATCAGCACAGCCGTCTTTCCGGAGCCCGCCGCTGCCGACACTAAGATATTACAATTTCTCAAGTCAATGACCTGTCTCTGTTCCCTCGTCCAGTTCATCCCAGATCTCCTCTTCTTTCTTTTCTTCCATCTCATGGCAACATTGGACAAACTCCGCCCGCTCCACGCCACAGATGCTCCTCAGACCACAATAATCACAGCCCGTCTCCCCTCCCAGATGATAGGGATGGACACGGATCACGCCATCCATGATCTGACTTCCAAAATCTGCCGCCAGTTTTAGGGTGTGGGACATAAGCATCTGCCACTTCTCATCACTCAGCACCTTGGCATAACTACTAAAATCCCCCTTGGTAGTAATATTTACCGGGATACAGGAGGATTTCACTCCATTCTCTAACTCTCCCCTGGTGCCAAAGACCGAATCCAGCTTCTGGAGCACCATGGGATTCTGACTGGCATAACCACCGCACTTATACTCGGCCAGCATCTGTTCCTCCAGATCGGGAGCTGCGCTGCTCTCCAGCTTAAGAACTGGATCTTTCACATAATAATAAAACATCCCCGCCGGAACTACATTTTTTTCCCCGCTTCTCTGCTTCTCCAGATCAAGAGCCGCCGCCATATACAACACCAGCTGCAGCTGCAGCCCATAAAACATGGAATTCAGGGAAAGTTTTATACCTCCGGTCTTATAATCCACCACTTTTACATAGATATTTTCCTCGTCCTCATAGGTATCGATCCGGTCAATGATACCAGAAAAAACCAGTCTTTTTTCCCCCTCCAGAGAAATCTTCATACTGGGTAGATTATCGTGGTAGGAAAACCCTGCTTCGCAGTATTCCTGCTCAAAGGCCCCTCGGCGCATCTGCTCCGAGATCGCCCAAATCGTCCGGTTCATCATCCGCTTGATCCGGGTGATCATAAAAGCGATACGTTTAGACTGTCCAAAGAGCACATCCCGGTAGCCTCCCACGGTCTGATCCACGCACTCCGACACCATAGGCTCAATAGTCTCCACATCCAAATCCCGCCATCTTAAATTCTTTTCCCGCATCCGGTCCGAAAACTCCTTCAGGGTATAATGCACCACATTTCCAAAATCCGGCGCTGCCACTGTATACTCCTCCCGATCTTTCAGAGACAGCCCGTACAGGATAAAATAGGCATAGGGACACCTGGCAAACCGTTCCAGCCTGGTGATGCTTCCATAAAGTTCCTCCCCGTAAAGGTACTGCAGTGCCTGTTTCGACAGCTTACCCTCCCGTCTGCCTCCAAAATGACACGCCAGCGCCCGGCTCATCCATTCCCTGTCCTGCCCGGTCTGATAGTAACGCCACAGCTCCCACCATATATTTCCCTCATCCCCAACGCGGCAAACTTCTCTTCCGGTACGGCTGACTTCATCCCCAGCAAGGCCAGCCTCCTTCCCCAGACCCTCCAGAAGATATTCCAGTCCCCGGTCCGTTCCGAGATATCTCTCCGGGGATCGATCCTCCCCGGCATGAAGCTCACTCAGCGCCGGAAATATTTTTCGGATTTTCCCAAGAATATAAGAAGCCTGTCTTCCCGCACCGCCAGCTCCCGTCTCACTGTATGTAAAAAAGAGCTTCTCTGAGGGCCTGGCAAAATTCAGATAGAGATAAAAAAGATCATTCGCCGCCTTCCTGCTGCCGGAAGGCGCCAAAGAGATGCCCATCTGCTCCAGCTTCTTTCTCTCCCTGGTATTTACGATCCCCGGCGGCTGCGGTCCGCCTGGGACAATATCATCACTAAAGCCCATGAAAAACAATACCCGGATATCCTTCAACCGGGTTCGTTCGATATCACCCACCACCACCTGGTTTTTTTTCGGCGGAATAAATCCCACCAGACCCTCGGACAACCCCGCCCCAAGAATCTGACGGTATTCCTCGGCGCTGACCTGCTCATCCCCCATCAGCTCCACCATCTCGTCAAAAAGATTCATAACGACTTTATAGACACTTCGGTATTCCTTCGCCAGTATATCCTGCCCCTGTTCTTCAAAGATCTCACTGCGCACCAGCATTCGCTCATACACGGTCTGCCGCACAAGAAATCCATACAATGCCCTGGTAAAATCCTCCACTGTCTTTTTCCCGCCCCGGAAATCCTCAAACAGTTCTCTGACACAATCATATACCACCTGTCTGGAAGCATTGATTTCCTCCAGGGAAAGCTGTCCCACTCCATACTTCCATTCCTTTTCATAAGAGGACAGTCCTCTTTTACCCGTGGCAATCACATAATTTTCCAGACAATCCGTCTGCTCTTTGGTCAGCGGAGACAGACCACAGCGCAGGAACCGAAACGTACTCTCATAATCCATATTCCTGCGGATCATCTCCAGCGCCGACTGAATATATTCCGCCACCCAGTTGGCCCCGATACTTTTTTTATTATCCAGGAAATAGCGGATGCCCATTTTAGAAAATTCCCGTGTAATGGTCTGTTCATAGGAGTTTATATCCCCTGTGATCACGGCAATATCCTCATAGCGGTAATCTCCCCTTGCCACCATCCACCATATGGTGTATGCCACATATGCCGCCTCATCCCGTGGTTTCTTTCCTATGTACAGGCGAATATCCTCTGTGGGTGCCTCCCAGCGCCCAGAAGGATAGCAGAAACAATTTCTCTCCAAAAAGGCGAGTTCTCCATCTACCTGAAAACGATAGGGTTTCTTCTCTCTTCCCCGTCCCGCCCAGACCGGTTCTTTTACTTCCACCGGAAGTCGATTGGCGATCTCTGTCAGGGCAGTCACCGTCTCCTCACTGATCTGAAAAAGATACTTTCTTCGACGTGACACATCCATCGTCACCGTGACATACATGTCCTGGCAGAGCTGTAAAAGCCTGGCGATCAACTCATACTGATCCGGAGTAAAACCGGTAAAACCGTCAAGGCAGATCACCGAATCCCGGATCCCCTTCATCTCATGCACTACCTCCACCAATTGAAGGATGAGCTCCTCCGCAGTCCGATATGTATCGCCCAATTTTTCTTTAAAGCAGTCATAGATCAGGCGGATATCCTCGAATTTTATCCCCAACTGACTCATTGTATCAAAATCCTCTTCCCGACGGATTCCATACTGTTCCAGCTCACACAAAAAAGACTTGCACTCATCCAAAAAGCCAGGAGTATCGATCCCTTTTTTGAAATATGCCAGTCTGTCCTTTTGCTCAGAGAACACCTTCCGCAATAACATGGTTTTTCCCATGTCCTCCAAAATCGTCCGCTCCATCGCTGGCAGCTGTTCAAACACTCGGAATGCCAGGCGATGAAAACTGAGTACATCAATATTTAAAATTCCTTTCTCTCCGCTCCTCTCCACCAGTGTCTTCTGTGTCTCCAGCGTAAACTGGTCAGGCACCAGGATAAAATACTGCTTATCCCTGTGTTCTGCCGCTTCTGCGGTGATCATATCATATAAAAAAGTGCTCTTGCCACTTCCGGCTCCGCCGAATATAAACTGCAATGCCATATAATTTTCATCCTTTTTCGTTCTATCTGCCCATTTTGGCACATATAATATAACAAGATGGAATCTACGCTCCATAAAAGGGGGAATTATCCACATGTCAAAAACTAAAATACTTGTATTTCAAATGAAAGAGCTTGTATATACCGGTATATTTGTAGGACTCGGTCTCCTGCTCATCATACTTCTGATCGTCATGTTCTATCCTTCCGGCGATGAAGACACCGCCGCTGAAACCACTACTGCCGAAGCAGCGGTATACAATCCGGGTATATACAATTCCCAGATGCAGCTTGGAGACACCACGCTGAATCTGGAAATCGTCGTAGATGAAAGCCAGATCAAATCCGTTTCTTTGGTCAATCTGGACGAATCCGTAACCACCATGTATCCTCTAGTAAAACCCTCCCTGGAATTTCTGGAGGAAGAGCTGGTGGCCGGAACTCCCATCGACGACATCACCGTCAGTGAAAAAAGTAAATATACCCAAACTATGCTGATCGACGGCATCAAAAACGCCCTGTCCAAAGCAACTGTAGAGCAGTAAATCAGAGCTTTATGCTCTCTAGATCTGCTTTCCATAGCGCATCGGAGGCATCACTGGGCATGCGGAGGTCTCCCCGCGGCGACAGCGCCACAGAGCCCACCTTGGGCCCATCAGGAATACAGGAGCGCTTGAACTGCTGCCTGAAAAAACGGTGATAGAAAGTATTAAGCCACTGGTAGATCGTCGGTGCATCGTACACACCCTCAAAGGTATAAACCGCCATCCGGAATATCTTGGACGGCATAAATCCAAACCGGAGCATATAGTACAGATAAAAGTCATGTAGTTCATAAGGTCCGACAATATCCTCTGTCTTCTGTGAAATTTTGCCGTCCTTGGGCGGCAAAAGCTCCGGGCTCACTGGTGTATCCAGAACATCATACAGGACACGCTTTAAGGTACTCCCAGAAGTATCACCATTGCTCCCACCGGTGTCACAACTCTTGCTGGCGCAAGTGTCAGCAAAGTACTGCACCAGATACCTAACAAGGGTTTTCGGAACGGAACAATTCACGCCGTACATGGACATGTGATCTCCGTTGTAGGTCGCCCAGCCCAGCGCCAGTTCTGACATATCCCCGGTTCCGATCACAAGACCGCCAATTTGATTGGCAATATTCATAAGAATCTGTGTACGCTCTCTCGCCTGTCCGTTTTCATAGGTAATATCATGGACATTGATATCGTGGCCGATATCTTTAAAATGCCCCTCCACTGCCTTTTCGATGGGGATCTCTCGCAGCTCCGCCCCCAGTTCTTTTGCCAGATTGACCGCGTTGTCATAGGTCCGGTTTGTGGTACCAAAGCAGGGCATCGTTACGCAGACGATCCCCTTCCGGTCCAGCGACAGTTTGTCAAAGGCACGCACCGTCACCAGCAGGGCCAGGGTGGAATCCAGCCCGCCGGACAGGCCGATTACCGCGCTCTGGCAGCCGGTATGGCGCAGTCTCTTTGCCAGTCCTGAAGCCTGGATATTCAAAATCTCATCGCAGCGTTCCTCTCTATAAGCCTTTGTCGCTGGAACAAAAGGCGTCTTTTCAAAGTATCTGGTAAGTTCTGTCTTCTCCGCCTTCTCATACCGGAAAGTATGGATCTGGTATCCCATTTTCTCCGGCGAAACATACAACGGGAATGTCGTCATCCGACGCCGTTCCGCCATCAGTCTCTTCACATCGATCTCTGTAATGATATCAAGGTCCTTAAAAGAAGGGTTTTCTGCCAGCATCACACCGTTTTCCACGATCATATTATGTCCGGCATGCACAAGATCGGTGGTTGACTCTCCCTCAGAGGCATCGGCATAGAGATAGGCAGTGATGGTCCGTGCGCTCTGGTTCTTTACCAGCTCCCTGCGGTATGCGGATTTTCCTGTCACCTCATCACTGGCGGATGGATTGAGTATGACCGTCGCCCCCGCCATGGCATGATAAGAACTTGGCGGCACCGGCACCCACAGATCCTCACAGATCTCTATGGCGACAGACAGCTCCGGAAGCTGCCCGCAGACAAAGATCTGCTTGGCTCCAAAAGGGACTTCACGGTCCATAAAGGGAAGACGGTAGGTACCGCAGCTCTCCTCACTCACAGTTCCTCTCTGCCATGCAGAATCCCCGCCGGCAAAATGACGTCCCTCGTAGAATTCAGAATAGGTTGGGATATGGCTTTTGGGAACCAGCCCCAGTACCTCTCCATGAAACACTACCGCCGCCACATTGTAAAGCCTTCCCCGATGCAGCAGTGGAAGTCCTGCGGAAAATAACGTATCGCATTCTTTTGTTTCCCTGGCAAACCGCTCCAGCCCTTCCAGTGCCCCTTTCAGAAGACGATCCTGAAGAAACAGATCGCCACAGGTATATCCCGTCAGGCACAATTCCGGAAATGCCAGCACCTTCGCTCCCTCATTGGTCATCTTTTGTGCTATTTCAATCATCTTATCACAATTGTATTCACAATCTGCCACCTTAAGCTCCGGTGAACATGCCGCCACTTTTACAAATCCATCTAACATCTCTTCCTCCATCGATACATATTATAAAAAGGACAGCGATTCGCTCGCTGCCCCTATACAATCTTTTGTAAAACCCCCAAAATGCCGGTTCTTGATTTTTGACTCCTAGCATATGCTAGGTGGGCAACCGCACGTGGTCTTCTGCCTTCCGTTGCAATGTCTCCATTGTACCGAACAAGTTCGGCAGTGACGGCCTGGCATCCAATCACAAATATAGGAATCCCGTTTAAAGTATTGTAGGTTCAAAAATTCAAGAGTATCGAACATCTCAGGAAGTCATACTCATAGTATACCTAATCTATTTGATTTTATCAAGTGCTTATTGAAAGAATTATTTTCCAAAATGTCGCACCTCCTGTAATGATTAACTCGGAACACATTTACCAAACCAGTTCATGTAATGCTTTAAGTACCTCTGCCACCTTATCTGCTTCTCTGCCTTCAAATAATCTTACTGCATTATATAACTCTGTATCGGAATATATATCATCACCCCGAACGATGTACTCACAGCTGGTTTCCAGACTGTCCGCAATACTTTTTAAGATACTTACAGAAAATCCTTTTTTGCCGAATTCAATTTCATATAGAAATTTCTGGGAAATATTCGCCATATCTGCAAGTCTTTCTCTTGAAATATTCTGTTGGTTCCTCAGCTGCATAATACGAAATCCTATTTCTGAATAATCTGCATTTTTCATTAATCATTTGTCTCCTTAAATAATGGTATCGCTATTTTTCCGCCACAAGATCCGCAATATAATGTAACAGCCTTGCCATACACTGGCTGTCCTCTTCTCTCACATCCTTTTCTACTCTTATACACTCCGCTTCTGAAATCACACCTCCAAACAAATAATTCATATCACAGTTATACCTGGTTGCCAAAATGTAAGCATATTCACTGGATAATCCAGTAGATCCATTTTCTATCCGCAGAAGAGAATCTTTCACGATTCCAAACGCTTCTGCCAGTTCATCCGCCGATATACCATTTTTGATCCGAAACCGTTTCAAACGCCCTCCTATCCGAATATTTATCTCTGTTTTCTTCCGTGAGTTCCTCTTCATAATATAGATCGCTCCTTTGGCTTTTTATTTCATCATACCAGTAATTAACCTTTCTGAAACGACCTATATGTCCATAAACGGCGCAACATGTTACAACGTACCTCGTTTTTTAGAGGTTTTTCATTCCATACCAAACGTTCTAATGCCCTATTTCAGCCTTAATTCAACAAGATTCTACCTCAAACGACTTTTTCATCCCAACAGACCAAAATTGCGACAAACAACAGTTATCCAGATTTTCCCTTGATAAAATGTAGCAAACTTTCCAAAAACATCTTGACTTGTTCACGGGTGAATAGTTACAATATAAATAATAATATGCAAAAACTACAATGGTTGGCAACCCATGGGATATATATTCCCTTTATAAATATTGTAGTAGGAGGATTTTATAATGGACAGCCAATTTGAATGGAAAGAAGAATTCAAAATCGGAGTGGAGGTTATTGATAAGGAACATCAAAAGCTCTTTAAAATAATCAATAAGCTCCTCGCGTTTAAAGAAGACGAAGCAACCCGTCAGTGGGCGTGCCGGGAAGGACTCAAATTTTTCAAAAAACATGCTGTCAGCCATTTTGCAGACGAAGAAGCGTATATGGATTCTATCAACTACGAAGGATTGGAACAGCATAGGCATCTTCATAAAGGATTCCGCGAAAATACGCTTCCCGCACTGGAACAGGAGATGGAACAGTCCGCGTACTCCCCTGACTCAGTAGAACATTTTCTGGGCGTCTGTGCCGGCTGGCTGATCGGTCATACCCTGACAGAGGATATGGCCATCACAGGTAAGCAGAGAAAGAAACAGTCAAACCTTCTGCCGAGTGAAAATCTTACGGCTATGAAGAAAGTGATCAAGCAGCTTCTGTTTGATATGTTTCAACTGGAATCCCATCTGGTCAGCGACGCTTACAATGGAGAAAAATTTGGAAACGGCGTATATTACCGTCTAATCTATGGAACCCCCAAAAATGAGAAGAAGCAGGAAGTTATTCTGGTCTTTGAAGAAAATCTGTTGATCAATACGGTGGGAAAAATTATAGGTATCAAAACAAATAAGCTGGATAATATGCTGGTCCATGCCGCCCGATACACCGCCAGACAGTTTGTAAAGCGTGTTATGGAACAATTTCCGACAGAAGACACATATGAGCTGAAAACGGAAAATCTCCTGGCCTATGATCAATTTCAAAAAGCTTTCACAAAAGAAAACCCACACCTCAGTCTCTTGTTTAACACAGGAAGCGGTTATTTTGCCTACTGCGCCACTGCACCTCATCTCCTTGAAAGCAACATCGGCACTCCGATTGAAGCGGACAATGCGATGGAGGAAGTGAAAGAATACCTGAAAAAGCGAGAGACCGCAAGCAATAAGCCAAGAGTTCTCGTAGTAGACGATTCCATGACGGTACGGCAGCATATGGGAAAACTGTTATCTGAGGATTATGATATCACACTGGCAGAATCCAGTATCGCCGCGATCCGGTGCATTACGTTAAATAAACCTGACCTGGTTCTTTTAGACTATGAGATGCCGGTGTGCGACGGAAGGCAGACTCTTGAAATGATCCGCTCCGACCAGGCCCTTGCAGATATACCCGTCATTTTCCTGACCGGAAGAAGCGACCCGGAAAGCGTACAAAAAGTTAAGTCCCTGAAACCTGCTGGGTATCTTTTGAAAAATCTGGAACCCGCAGCGATAAAGGAAAATATTGATGCTTTCTTTGAAAAGAAAAAACAATAGGATTTACATAACTGATCTGAAGTGTTAATGAACAGGGGGCGGAGCCACGATCTGTGTGCTCCGCCCTCTTAACTCAATACCGTTACCGCCAGGATATGTATATCCTTACAGCCAGGAAGTTTCACATAACTGCACTGACTCTGAGAAGCCCCCTCTACTTTTGTGCATACAAGTTTTCCAGTATGATTCAGACCGCCCGGCGTCTTATTTCTAAATGCCGCCTGCCAGATAACGGTTTCCCGGCTTAATGGCCGTTCCACCCAATCCGACACCGCTATCTTTTCTCTCACAACTTCCTCTTCATAGCCTATTTCCAATTCTGCCAACTGTGAACCATATGTGGCGTAGAGCAGGAGATAAATACCTTTAATCTTCTTTTTAACCGGCAACACCTGACCCTCACATTTTAAACAATTATACTCATCTGGACCAACCTCTTTTAAGCTAAATCTGCATTGTTCTGCCTCCCATATCCTCCCATATTCCAATACCTTATCCACATAAAAATCCTCTGGGTGAAGCATATGTGTATATTCATTGTATGGCAGATCCAAAAATATTTCCTGCACAGGATCTTCCTGGTACGAATTTGCCCTGGCATACCTGTCACTTTCCTGTTCTTTGTAGATCTTTTCAAAACACTCTTTGGCACTCTTCTCCATCCGCTGTATCTTCTCCAGGTTTTCTGCATATATATCCTGATAATTACGTACTTTCGATGGCGTCAATCTGCTTGTTGTATATTCTCTGTGCATTTTGACAGTAAGTATTTTTAGAGCTTCCCATTCCACGATAAGATCCCGCATCTGATCTGCCAATAAAGCGTACTTGATACCGCACTCTTTGGTAAGATATTTTTCAAACTGAATATGCCTTCCAAGAATGATGTAAAAAAGATTGTATAACGGAATACGCCATATATTTTTTTGATCCCCAAACTCCCTCTGGACTTCAAAATCCTCACGTATCTTTTTTCTTAAGGATTCTATATCTTTGCAGTGAACTTTATACCTTACGTTTTTGTACACTTTTTTCATTTTGGGCGCTTTTGATCCTACTATGGGCTTCACCTTTACCCGGATAAGGCTTAACAGGCCCCGCTGCACATCGTTCCACTGGAGGATGACGTTGGATTTAGAGGGCATTGTATCCACACACCAGATTCCCTCTTCCCCCATACCTGTAAAAATCAAAAAATGTACTCTGTAATCATTTTGATTATATGACTTCTGCCAGGGTATGGAATTCGTCTTGATCCCAGCCACTAAAAGCTGGTCTTCTTGTATATACTGACTGATTTTTGATTTTATCTCATGTTTCCCCAAATTTCCCTGGGGCATAAAGTCAATGCCATAAATTTTTCTTACATGATCCTGAATACGCTTCGGACAAACCTTTAAGCCTTTTCCTATGACAAAATCCGGCATATAGCGAATGCTCCAGGAATCCCATAACACCTTTTCATATTCCCCCCGGAAATAATTACATATAGTAAGGACTGTATTGTCGATACAATCCAGCCCTTCCATATTTACCGGAGTAATCTCCGAATTTAAATTTTCCATTCTATCACCTTTCTACCACCCCAAATGTATCCTATTCTTGTTCTATTATATTCAATTGAATGTAATTACAACACATATTTTTCTTGCAATGATTTCATAAATTCTTCTCCTTCACATTTGAAATAAACCACGCCAATTTACCTGTTTTTTCACTCGGATATAAACAATTGACAAAGAAAAATTGAAATCTGCTTTTCTCTTGATATTTTTCATAATTCTCTAAAAATAACTGTTGTATCATATCCATTTCTTCTTCCTCATCTATAACAAGATATACGTCGAACTCATTGTAATCCTTTTGTATGATTTGATATTGAATCACTGCCTGTTGAAGAGCTAAGTTGATTTTATCAATCACACTGCAAAACAGGTCGCTATGGCATTTTGTTCCATCCCTGTTGTAAATCCAGTCGTTCTCCCTTGCCATATTCAGCCTGATCATCGGTTCCCGGCTCCCACATGGACAATTGTGATTGTGGATTATTTTTCCTTTATCCCCTATTTTGTAACGGATAAAAGGCATTACCCTGTTATGTAACGATGTAATACATATATCATCTTCATTTTCCCCTACCGTTTCAACATACACGTTTTCTGTCATTACATGCAAACCACCATAAGGGCACTCATATGCGATACTATTTGCCTCATAACACCCATACTGATCCGCCACCTTACATCCAAAAAAGTCTGCTATTGCAGATTTAGCCTCACCAGTAATCCGTTCCCCAGTAAGTTCAATGTACTTTAAATCTGGTAACGGTGGAAGACTATGCGCCTTTAACACATTTGTAAAGAGCAGTATGATAGACGGCTGTACAATCATCCACTGGGGGCTAAAATCTAACATCCTGTTGTATATCTCCAGCACCTTACTTTTCGATAGATCCATCTTATTAAATCCAAGCCCATATTTTGTTTCTTCAACCTGAAGATCTTCCCCCTCTAAAATTTTGGTAGTAAAAAAATAACATCTTTTATCCTTGGGCAATATCCCATAATATTTTTTCCTCTTGTTCCATAACGGCAACAATGATTTTATATTCTGGTCTTTTTTCCAAAGTATGTCCAGACATTCCCCAGTAGATCCAGATGTCATAACATGCTCCAGCCTGTCCGACAAAAGATCCATCATGTATTCTGGTGAAAAAACGGAATCTATATTTTGTCGCACCATACCCTTATCAACAATCGGATAATCTTTCCATATTTTTATTTCCTTATCAACCAAATTTTTATAAAAAGATACTTTCTCATAGGCATATTCGGTAATTTTTTCTTTTATCAAAACATAACTCCCACACTCTATAAATTTTCCATCACAAACCACCTCTTCCTCTCAGAGTATCTTTAATCCAATAAACCCAAGCAGTACAAGGAATTTACGTCTTAACGACACCTGGCAGAAGTAAATTTCTAGCAAAAGAAATGTATTTCTTATAGAAGTATAATTGTGACCGCATTTCTTCTGTAATTTATTTATAATAAACTTTTATTTTTTTATTCCCCTCTTTGAAAAGCGCCTGTACCTTTACTTTTTTCAAATTAAGCTTCTTTAACTTATTATTTCTGCAAAAAAGAACAGACAACTTAGCATTCTTGGGCAAACGCAGGGAAGTCAGCTTACAATCATTGCAGTACAGTTCCTTTAACTTCGTATTTTTTGACAAATTCAATTTACCCCATCGATTACCTGAACAGTCCAAATAAGTTAAGTTTTTTAATTTGCTAAAATTCGGTTTAGGCAATGGGCTATAGGAACAGATTAATTTTTTTAGTTTTTTACTGTTATTTACGTTAAACCTGCACTTTGTTTTTCCAAAATACTCAAATTCCGTTAACTGGGGTAACTTTTTTGGCAAAATAACATTTTCACCTACATGTACCTTTTTCAAATTTGTGTGTTTACTCAGATCTTGAACTGGATAATTCTGATCCCAAACCGTATACAAATAGATATCCTGCAGCTGATGGTGTTGTGAAAGATCCAAGCCTTCCACAGAACCTGCTCTGCAAAAAAATCGTTTTATTTTTTTATTTTTTGATAGATCCACTTGAATATTAAGCGCCATTTCACAGCCTTCATCACCTAATTCACTGTACTGTGACAATTCGTCTGCATCAATCTCCAGATCCTGTAAATTATTAAAATATTCTATTCCTTGAAAATTTGCCTCTGTTGACATCCCACGCCCATACGCCAAATCCTTGTATGACAACTTTAATTTTACAGTCTTACTGATCTCCCGATCACTCAATATACCATCCCTGTTCTTGTCTATATTAGCTAGAATAAAGTCACGGAAACTCTTGTCGGGAAATGTATTTTCTGTAATTGGTATGTGTTCTGCCTGAACGATATCTTTGTTTTGATTCATACCAAATAATAGAAGTCCAATAAATAATAAGTAAAATGCTTTTGTTTTCATATAATAACTCCTTTCGTTCTATTAATATCACTTTATCACTCAGCTCCTAGAGAACACTCTAGAAGCTGAGAAAAACTACAATATGCCACATTTCTTCTATTTAGTTGAGGAATTATAACTATGGGTATAATTATAATTATATTTATTAAAAAATGTCATAGCAGCACTGTCCGAAGCCACACTTGAGTTAACTCTTTTGGCATTTCTCGTTATATTTTCCATTTTAAATGTTACACTATTAAGCAAGGTATTTCTTAACGCTGTATCATCCGGTACAAATGTTTTGTAACTTGCCTGATTTCCAGCTACATAGGCTCTGACTATACGATATGCAATGTGTTTAGAATATTCATAGCGATTTGGAAATTCTCCTGTTTTATCTGCCCATCCATACGTTCCTGTATGCTGACCATGACGCCAAGCATTATCTTTCCATCCAAAGGAATGATGCGCAACTGCATCTGTCGCTACATGGATAGCCATCCCATAATAATATAATTTTTTGTCTGCCTCACTGAGAATCCCCGACACTCCTCCCTCTCTCCATTGTTCTGCGGAAAGAGTTCTTAAATACTTAATCATGCCTTGCGCATTCGATATTTCTGTGGGATCAGAGCTGATTGAATTTACTGTACAGCTACTTCCCTTAACTGCCAGTCTCGTAAGCGCAATCGTATTTGCAATATAATTATTTCTTCCATGAAAAGTTGGAAACATTCCCTCTTTTAATGAATAAATTCTATCCGGCATTACTGATCCAAGTTTTATTTTCTGCAAATCCTGTTGTGTTCCATTGTATTTTCCTGCAATAGCTTCATTGAATAAAGTATAATGGTCTTGCCATGAACCCTCGATCAAATCTGTTTCTGCTGTTTCTATGGGCGCATCATTTTTGTCTAGTAAGATCTCATCGTTGTTCATAGGTGATTCATCATACTTATCAGCAAATTCTTCATAGTTAGCCAGAGCATATTCTACATCCAATAATCCACTTCCAGTACTGTTCTTGTCTCCTATCTTTTTAGCACTTTGCAACAATAATTCCTTAACAAAATTTGAAGAAACGTTTTGGTTTTTTTGCAGAATTAATGCAACAGCACCAGTAACATGAGGTGCAGCGATACTAGTCCCCCCAACCACAATATTGCTTCCATACAACCCATCTGAAACAACTTGTTTTCCTGGTGCCATAATATCCAAGCCTTTTCCATTTGAACTCTCTTCTGTTTTTTCCCCGTGAGAATCTACAGCACCTACAGATATCACATTTTCAAAGGCTGCTGGATAATCAACTCCTTGTTCTCCTTTATTTCCAGCCGAAGCAACCATTACAATTCCTGCTTTATATGCAGCATCAACAGCCTGTTCTAATATCTTGGAATACTGCAGTGTACCAAAACTCATATTTATAACTTTTATATCATTTTCTATACACCAGTATATACCTTCCACTACTTTACTTAATTGAGTCTTATTATCTGAATCAAGTATTAACAGAATATATTTCCGCATTTGGTACTATATTTTTAATAATTCCCGAAACACTGGTTCCATGCCCTGTCATATCCTCAAAATACCACGGTGCAATATTTTCATCTGAAATATTATAGTATCCCTTAGGGACTGTATTCCCAAGATCAATCCCAGAATCAATAACAGCTATTTTTATTTTCTTATCACTATTTGACATCTCATTACCTTGATCTGCATTTATCATCAAATAATTCCATGTCTCCTTAGCTTTATTCTTATCCTTGTTTAACTTCCTTTTTTTTTCTGAGGCCTGGAGCTGAATATCCTTCTCAACAACTGCCCCCTCTTCCTTGAGTTTCTGAACCTCATTTTTACTAAGACTTCCTTCAAACATATTATCACAAGACGACATTTTTTTTAGTTTCACAATTTTATTATTATTATTTTTTGTTGAAATAATATATTCCTGTTTATCTGTATTATCTGCTTGGGAGTCAGCATAACATTCTCCTGGCACATAATACAATAGCATTGCTACGATTATTACAATTGAAAAGACCTTCTTTAAAACATTTTTCTTCATTTGTATCATCTGTGTTTTCTCTACCGCTTCTCCTTTTAGCCATCCATTAATTTAACTTACGGCAAATCGTACGATCCAGGAAACAAATAAAATTTTCGCTTAGGGGTATATTATATCTTTTTTATACGGGGTAGTCAAGCAAAATGTCCTTTTGTTTTCCTCTGTCTCTTATGCCCTCATATTCTTTTATGGTATTATAAATGCCCCCTAATGTATCTATCTTGTTCCATTATATTCAATTGAATATTTTTGCGTTTGTACAGCGGAAAAAGAAAATAAATATCTCGAAGGGTGTGAAAACGATTGCCAATGGAGGAGATTATAATGGGACATCTACAATTGTCATTCCTAAAAGTGTAACGAAATCAAAGAAAATGCAATGACCAAGTGATAGCGCTCTGTTAAAAGCCCTGTATCTGTCAACTTTTGAAGCAACAAAGAAATGGACCATGCCGCTCAGGAACTGGGGGCAGGTATATGGGGAGTTAAGCAATATGTATGAAGGACGGCTGCCGGAATAGGTTCTGGGAAAGCCTTTTTGACAGGCGGAAAATTTCCGCCTGCTCTTGACATGCCCTGGCATGTGCTGGTATAAATAAAGTGAGGGCTGAACACCCGACAAAGAGGTTTCAGCCCAAACATTATCATAGAAGATTAGTATTTACAGACTTTTCTTCACACACTCCATATTAAACTTCGCTTATTTCTATTTTCACCCCATACTCATTACTTGTTGCTTTTACCGCCCTCCGATACGCTTTCTTACAACCTTTGGGAACCTGAAGCTTAATTCCCTTAAATGCAAATGAATCCTCTATCTTTGGCGGCTTTTTCCCTTTAAATTCATATGTAATATTTTCTAAATACGGACTCCAAAAACTTTCTATCTTTTTAACGGTGGCTGGGATGATAAACTTCTTTACGGGTTTGCCTGCAAAATTTGTCTTACTCAAATATGTTACTTTTTCAGGCACTGTAAAAGTAGTATTTTTAACCGAAGCAGCAACTAAACGCCCTGATTTTTTACTATATACGCAATCTTTCGTTTCTGCATAATGTTTATTTTTCTTTGAAACATGAAATCTAACTACATCACTGAAAAAAAGTGATTGAAAGCCGATCTTTTTTACGGAAGCAGGAATGTAAAAATCAGTTGCTCCAGAACCATAAAATATACTTTGATCTTTTATAGTTTTTACTCCTTGGGGAATATTCAATTTTTTCATAGGCATTACAGAACCATATGCAAATTTACCATCCTTTGACAAGAGCACTCCATTTTTAACCTTATATTTTTTGTTCTTAGAAGAAATTGAAAATTTTTTCCACTTAATTTCACATAAATAGGATATATTTTTTGTAAATCTACTTGGTATATTTATGCACTTTCCATCCTGCACAAGACGAAAACAATTCGGAGTTATCGCAGTAACAGTGGACGGCAAAATAATTTGTTTAATATAAGCTACTTTATTAATTATTTTCTTCGGCCTAATTATCTCATCGTCTTCCGATCTATATATTCCAAAAATATTATGTGTTTCAACAAAATCATCCTCTGGATCATATTTTGAGCCTAATTTTACAACTTTTTTTCCATTTATTTTAAGGGGTATTTTTAGTATACTAACATTTTTGACCCCCATAATGTCAATCTTTGTCACCCAGATCTCATTGGATGTTAGTTCCTGATAAGTAAATTTAAAATTTCCAATGATTTCTGAGTATTCCTCTTCTGTTTTAGCATCGCAGGTGGTATTCAAATATAAAATACACATGCAAAATAAACCCAATAAACCTAACTTTTTTAAATTCATAATATCTGCCTCCTATTTCTTTCATCAATTATTTGTAAAAAGAATAGTAAATACTAATATGCATGAATTAATATATCTCCATTATCAACAAATCTCTTAAATGCTTTTTCATATCCTGATTTTTTATTTTTAGGTACATAAACTTTGGAAAATGGAAGATAAGCAGTTGCATCTATTTCAGGTGGTTTTTTTCCTTTAAAAACAAGTTCTACATTTTTCTCACAAAGCAAAGATGAATTCCAATACTTTCCTATTTTCTTTAAAGAAACAGGAAATATTATTTTCTTAATAGATTTTCCAGGAAACGATGTACCTTCCTTTAAACAAGTTACTTGATCTGGAATACTAATAATATCTTTTATTGATGCAGCAACTACCAGCCTCCCGCTTTTTTTACTGTAAATACAGTTATTCGATGTTCCATACTTTATATTTTCTTTTGAAATTTTAAACCGTGCTGATTTGATGTAATTAAATGCCCCAGTTTCTATTTTGTTAACTGATTTAGGGAGGCTTATATTTTTTATTCGGGCTCCCACAAAAGCCTCTTTCGCAATTGTTTTAACTCCATTTGGGATATCCAATTTGTTTCCCGGTCCTGCAAAACCATATACTTTCTTTCCATTTTTTGATAAAATAAATTTATTACTGACTTTGTACATTTTGTTTTTGGATGAAATAGTAAACTTTCCCCACTTAATTTCACATAAATATAGTATATTTTTTGTTAGACCTCTTGGTATATTTATAGTTTTTCCATCCTGCACAAGACGAAAACAATTCGGAGTTATCGCAGTAACAGTAGATGGCATAACAATTTGTTTAATATTAGCTACTTTTTTAATTGTTTTCTTCGGTCTAATTATCTCATCGTCTTCCGATCTATAAATTCCAAAAATATTATGGGATTCAACAAAATCATCCTCTGGATCATTTTTAGCGCCTAATTTAACAACCTTTTTTCCATTTATTTCAGAGGGTATTTTTAATTGACTAATATTTTTGTCCCCCAAAATGTCAATCTTCGTTACCCAGACCTCTTTGGAAGTAAGATCCTGATAAGTAAATTTAAAGTTTTTAACTTTTTTTTCTTCTGCATAACTACTTTGGCACGTACAAAAAAATATTACCAAAAGATTTGCAAAAAATATTGTTATTCTATATGTTAATTTCATTTTAACCCCCCTTTATTTTGATGAGCTACTATAAGTGTACGAATAACTCGCCACCCTGGAAGCAACATCTCCATTAGATACAGACAATACATTTACATACAAATTTCTTATTCTATATGCAGTAACATTATGTGATAATATTAAATCATTAACATCAAGTTCATATTTTGCTACATATTTATTCATCATCTGTTTTGCAATTACATTTGCATCCTTATATCTTTCTTCTATATACTTTACTTTATCGGCGTCATCATTTTCATGAGTTATTCGTTTGCCATTAACATACACACTATGAGCAAAAATATCAGTTGCAGAATGTATTGCCATTCCCCACAAAAAAGCTCTTCTAAATCCTTTCGTATCTTTTTGACTTTTACCATAAGTCTTATTTATTCTACCTAATTCAGTATTCCAATTTATTTTAGAGATATCAGATCGCATTTCACTAGCAGAACCATATTTAAGAGTATCTGCCTTACCTTCCTGCCCTAACCCATGCGTATAAATAGCATCACCCATACGAGTTGCATATAGTACTGCTTTAATATAATTAGTATCATAATATCCATGCCACCATGGATTCAGTGACATACGTGCAAAGATTCTATGTTCATAATCACCATATCTACTAGTATCCGGAAATCTGGCTCCATAACGAACATTAAAATAATTTGATGGAACCATTACTTCATGATCATCTTGATACCAGCACCCCTGCACGCAACCAGTATCTTCAAAGGTAGTAATTTTCTCTTTATTTTCTTCAATCCGCAAATCTTGTTCACTTTTTCCCCTTGAATTAATGTTCCTTTTAAACTCATCATAATGGTCCAGTGCGTATTCTGCATCAACTAATCCATTTCCATATGATTCAGCTTCTCCATACAGATTTGCACTTTCCTTTAACAGGTCTCTAACAAAATCTGCTGGTACACCTGGATCCCTTTCCCAGATTAAGGAAGCCACTGCTGCTACCTGCGGCGCTGCCAGGCTTGTTCCAGAAGAAACCATTTCTGTTCCCAGAAATCCTGTTGTACGTACTAACTCCCCTGGCGCAACAATCTCTATCTCTTCTCCCTTTGCACTATGCTCTGCCACCTCCCCCTGCTTATCCACGGAACCCACAGCTAATACTTCTTCGTATGCCGCAGGATATTGAACACCTCTATCCCCTGTGTTTCCGGCAGCTGCCACAATCAATATTCCTTCCTCAGCGGCAGCTCTAATTGCCTCTTCCAAAGCTTTGGAATATGTATTTAATCCAAAACTCATATTTATGATGTTTACTTTCTGTTCTATCGCCAGATAAATTCCTTCGATAACACGACTTAATGGGGCCTGGTTTGCATCATCCAGAACACGAATAGAATAAATCTCCGCATTGGGGTTGATTCCTGTTATTCCCTCCTCATTGTCTTCGGCGGCGATCAATCCTGCGACGCTGGAACCATGTCCGCTTCCATCCATAAACATCTTAGTCATTTCTTCTTCCCCTGGAACCAAACTTATAGAATATGCCAGCGATATGTCATTTCCCGCATCTACTCCTGAATCAAGAAGAGCTATTTTAATCTTCTTTTTTAACTTATTCTTTTTGATTTTATCTGCGTTTATCATCTGTACATTCCATTCATGATCAGACCTGTTTTTCTTATTCACTTTTTCATGTTTTTTGTGGGGTTTCTTTTCATTTAATATAATTTTATTGTTTTGGGTACTGCCTTCTACAATGGCATCTTCCTCAATAAATTCTATGTTATCATCTACAGATAATTCTTGTACCTCTGTTTGTGATAGTTCTAATGAAATCATGTTATTCTCTTCCAGAAAATCCCGCTTATTATCATTGATATTGTTGCTCTCTGAATAATTT
The DNA here is from genome assembly GCA_910575665.1 of Eubacteriaceae bacterium. Classification (GTDB taxonomy): domain Bacteria; phylum Bacillota; class Clostridia; order Lachnospirales; family Lachnospiraceae; genus Eubacterium_F. The sequence continues at coordinate 8,220 of CAJTFB010000024.1, read as the reverse complement.
TTTCTGATTTTATCTAAAGGGGCTTCTGATTTCGTTCTTACGATATATTCCTGATCTGCCAGGGGCTTCTTGGCACTTGCCCCTGTCTCCTTACACAATACCGTGTTTATACCAAATCCAGAATAGTACATCATCACTGCTGTCACTGTAATTACAACACATATTTTTCTTGCAATGTTCCTGATTTTCATATATTCTTCTCCTTCGCATTTGAAATGAACCACGCCAATTTACCTGTTTTTTCACTCGGATATAAACAATTGACAAAGAAAAAATGAAATCTGCTTTTCTTTTGATATTTTTCATAATTCTCTAAAAATAACCGTTGTACCATATCCATTTCTTCTTCCTCATCTATAACAAGATATACGTCGAACTCATTGTAATCCTTTTGTATGATTTGATATTGAATCACTGCCTGTTGAAGAGCTAAGTTGATTTTATCAATCACACTGCAAAACAGGTCGCTATGGCATTTTGTTCCATCCCTGTTGTAAATCCAGTCGTTCTCTCTTGCCATATTCAGCCTGATCAACGGTTCCCGGCTCCCACATGGACAATTGTGATTGTGGATTATTTTTCCTTTATCCCCTATTTTGTAACGGATAAAAGGCATTACCTTGTTATGTAACGAAGTAATACATATATCATCTTCATTTTCCCCTACTGTTTCAACATACACGTTTTCTGTCATTACATGCAAACCACCATAAGGGCATTCATATGCGATGCTATTTGCCTCATAACACCCATACTGATCCGCCACCTTACATCCAAAAAAGTCTGCTATTGCAGATTTAGCCTCACCAGTAATCCGTTCCCCAGTAAGTTCAATGTACTTTAAATCTGGTAACGGTGGAAGACTATGGGTTTTTAGCACATTTGTAAAGAGCAGTATGATAGACGGCTGTACAATCATCCACTGGGGGCTAAAGTCTAACATCCTTTTGTATATCTCCAGCACCTTACTTTTCGATAGATCCATCTTATTAAATCCAAGCCCATATTTTGTTTCTTCAACCTGAAGATCTTCCCCCTCTAAAATTTTGGTAGTAAAAAAATAGCATCTCTTATCTTTGGGCAATATCCCATAATATTTTTTCCTCTTGTTCCATAACGGCAACAATGATTTTATATTCTGGTCCTTTTTCCAAAGTATGTCCAGACATTCCCCGGTAGATCCAGATGTCATGACATGCTCCAGCCTGTCCGACAAAAGATCCATCATGTATTCTGGTGAAAAAACGGAATCTATATTTTGTTGGAGCATACCCTTATCAACGATTGGATAATCTTGCCATATCTTTATTTTCCTATCAACCAAATCTTTGTAAAATGGCACATGTTCATAGGCATATTCGGCTATCTTATCTTTTGTCATAATGCATTTCTCCTATAAAGGTTTATAGAGCATATTTGCTATTCTATTGCACATCTCGAATCTTCTCTAAAATATAATCCATAAACTGTCCAATAGAATCTAGATTGTCTATTAAATCGGACATATTTTCGGTTAATTCCACATCATATTTCTCTTCCAAAGAAATCAGCAGATCTACCAGAGAAACCGAATCATACTTTAAATCCTCAAATAGACTAAGATCCTTTATCGTTTCTTCCGTATAATCGGATCGGGCTTCCTCGCTAATCTCAAAAATCTTATCCAAAAGTTCTTTTTCCAACGGGACAGATCCCTTATTCATCTCGCTTACCTCCCAGTTAATTCCTTCATCTGTGCTTTCTCAATGCAGCCTTATCCTCGATCCCATTTTGATATGAAATTGCTGCATCGTGTTTATAACACATCATTATAGAGTCAGCCCTCTTTGGCTTCTGGGACGTAATACTTATTAAAAAGTTCCTCTGCATATTCTTTTATGGTATTATTTGCCGTTGACCGATACACCCCACCCCAAAAGACTCTGATCAAACGTGAGTCATCAATCGTAAAATCACAAACCAACTCTTCCTCTTCAGAGTATGCTTTAATCCAATAAGCCCAACCAGTATACATACAATTAGAGGTATTTACGTCTAAACGGTATCTGGCAGAGTTAAATTTCTGACGAAAGAGACTTATTTCTTCCGGAAGTATTATTGTGACCGTATTTCCCCATCTACCAATGGTAATTTTACTGACCTTCTCTGGAATTGCCTCTGGTAATTTATCATATACACGTAATACAATGGTAAATTCTGAATTTTTCTTCTTCCCCTTTAACTTCCCTGTTAGTTCATACGTTCCTGACTTTTTTACAGTAAATCTGTTCTTTTTTATCTGTATCTGCTTACTTTTTGATTTCCACTTGATCCTGGAATTCTTAAATTTCTTCTTTTCTGACTTATCGTAAGAATCTGGCTTCCGTTTCATATTTATTACATCCCGTATGGTATATTGTTTTTTACTCTGTATGGCATAATAATCCAGACGGTAGATCTCAGTCTTTTTTTTCTTTGCAGCTATGATCTGGACATTTGAAACTTGAGACACTATGATCCCCAACAATAGAAAAATGGATATTACTTTCTTTCTTTTCAAAACACCTTTCCTCCTGATATTTCTTTGATCAATTTGATTCATCCCTCTTTTGCTTCTGGGACATAATACTTATTGTAGAGTTCCTCTACATATTCTTTTGTGGTATTATTTCCAGTTGAACGATATGACCCGCCTGGGGAAGTGCTGATCACACTTGAGTCCATTATCATAAAACCATAAACTACTTCCTCTTCAGAAGAATAAGCCTTAATGCTAAACTCCCAGCCACAATACATACGATTTGATAGATTTAAATCAAGACGATATCTGGCCAAACTAAATCTCTGTCGTAAAAGGTTTATTTCCTGGAGGTCTATAATAGTAATGGAATTCCCAAATCTGTTAATGGTAATTTTACTGACGTCATCCGGAATTTCTCCTGGTAATTTGTCATATACACGTAAGACAATAGTAAATTCTGAATCTTTTTTCTTCCCCTTTAACTTACCTGTTAGTTCATATATTCCTGACTTTTTTACTGTAAACCTGTTTTTTTTAATCCGTATCTGCTTACTACTTGGCGTCCACTTAATCCTGGAATCTGTAAATTTCTTCTTTTTTGCCTTATCATATGAATCCGACTTCCGCTTAATATTTATTACGTCCCGTATCGTATATTGTTTTTTGCTCTGTATGGCATAATAATTCAAACGGTAGAACTCAGTCTTTTTTTTCTTTGCAGCTGAGACCGGGGCATATGGAACTTCTGACAATAGAATCCCCAGCAAAAGCAGCATAGATATAATTTTCTTTTTTTTCAAAATAGTTTTCCTCCTTTTGTTTTTCCCTGACAAGCTATCTCTGCCCTCATATTCATTTATGGGATTATAAATGCCCTAATTTATCCTATTCTTGTTCTATTATATTCAATTGAATATTTTGCGTTTGTACAGCTTTCCACTTCTTTAGATAAGTCTCTCTACAGTTTTTTGGTACATATATTTTACTATTTTCAAAACCACAGCACCCTGGTAAATCTAACATTTCAGGCGGCGTAATGCCTTTAAATTCATAAATCAAAGGCTGCTGTTCAAGGAACTCATAAGGAAAAACAACCCCCGTAACACTACTAGGAACAATTACTTTTTTAAGACGGACATTGAGCCCCAGCACCCCTGTATGACTTACCTTTTTCACCACCTTAGGTATATCTAGCACACCGTCCCTAATATAAGCCGCCACCAGACGCCCTGTCTTTTTACTGTAAAGAGAACCGTTATTAACAGCATAATGCTTATTTTTTAGAGAAACTTTAATGGTGACAGGTTCTTTTGTGGTCATAGCATTTTCTTTGATTTTGGTTACACTTTTAGGAATGACAATTGTAGATGTCCCATTATAATCTCCTCCATTGGCAATCGTTTTCACACCCTCCGGGATATTTATTTTCTTTTTCCTCTGTACAAAACCATATAATTTTTTTCCATTTCTGGATAATAAACACCCATTACTTACTTTATATTTTTTATTTTGGGAACTTACAGTTATCTTTTTCCACTTGATTTTCGTAAATCCATATCCCTCTTCATCCAATCCTCGCACAATTCCCTTCGGAATATTGATCGTTTTACCATCCGGCACATCCGAAAAACAATTTAATGCTATGCTGTTTACCGTGGAAGGAATTTGAATTCTTTTGATTTTTTTAACTAGTTTTTGCACATCTTCCGGAACCAATGTGCCGTCGCCATCGGAAGAATCTTCCACTCCAAAAATATTAGGATTTGGTTCATTGGTATTTATGTCACCAATATAAAATTTGGCACCCGTACTTCCCAGTTTTACAACCTCCTTGCCACCTAGCTTTTTCGGAATCTTCAATGTGGAAATTCCCTTGCTGGAAAGTGGTGTGATTTTTGTGATCCATGTTCCCTTTTTTTGAACGTTGTATTCGTACAAAAACCCCTCTTTTACACAGGACTTTTCTTTTGCTTTTGCAGGGTTAAAATTTGATAAACCGAACCAAAACAAAATAAATAGAAATATTATTTTCTTCATAATTACAGCACCTCTTTTTATCTTCGCAGTTCCCCTACTTATCTAAATCTATTAAACCTCACTTATTTGTATTTTCTCCCCATATTCCTCACTTGTAGCCCTTACCGCCCTCCGATACGCCTTCTTACAACCTTTGGGAACCTGAAACTTAATTCCCCTAAATGCAAAACTTGATTCGATCTTTGGCGGCTTTTTCCCTTTAAATACATATGTAATATTTTCTCTATACGGACTCCAAAAACTTTCTATCTTTTTAACATTGGCTGGGATGATAAACTTCTTTACGGATTTTCCTGCAAAATTTGTCTTACTTAAATATGTTACTTTTTCAGGCACTGTAAAAGTAGTATTTTTAACCGATGCGGCAACTAAACGCCCTGATTTTTTACTATATACACAATCATTCGTTTCTGCATAATGTTTATTTTTCTTTGAAACATGAAATTTAACTACATCACTGAAAAAAAGTGATTGAAAACCTATCTTATTCACAGATGCAGGAATGTAAAAATCAGTTGCTCCAGAACCATAAAATATACTTCTATCTTTTATAGTTTTTACTCCTTGGGGAATATTCAATTTTTTCATAGGCACTACGGAACCATATGCAAATTTACCATCCTTTGACAAGAGCACTCCATTTTTAACCTTATACTTTTTATTCTTTGAGGATATTGAAAATTTTTTCCACTTTACCTCACAAAAGTTTGTAATATTTTGCGTAATTCCTTTAGGAATGTTTATATTTTTTCCGTTTCGAAGTTTTGCAAAACTGTTTGGTGTCACGTTTATTACCGTTTCTGGAATCACGATATTTTTAATTTTCTCCACCCTATTTATCATTTTTTTTGGTTTTAAGTTTCCATCATTTTCAGAAAGCCAAAACCCAAAAATATTATACTCTCTATACTCCTGATCGTTGTCATATTTTGATCCTAACTTTGTAACTTTTTTTCCATCAATTTTAGATGGTATATTAAGAATACTTATCCCTTGATCTGAAACAGGTTCAATTAATGTAATCCAGATCTGATCAGAGGCATAACTACAATAAGTATATTTGAAATTTCCTATGATTTTTGAGTGTTCCTCTTCTGTTTTAGCATCACTGATTGTATTAAAATATAAAATACAGATGCATGATAAACATATTAAACCTAATTTTTTTAAATCCATAATATCCGCCTCCTATTTTGATGATGAAGAATATGAATAACTACTAACCCTGGGCGCAGCATTCAAATCCATCTCTGCAACATTTTTATATAGATTAAATATTTGATAATCAGTTGGTGGCTGTGGAAGTATTAAATCGTTTGCGCTTAGACTTTGCTTATTTATGTATCTTTCCATTATCTGCCTGGCAATCTTCTGGGCATCTAAATATCTATTATTGCATACTTCTGTACTATCCGCACGTTCTACCCCATTTACCTTTGTAGTATGCGTTATCAATTTGCCCTGGTATCTCACGCTATGAGCATAGGTATCTGCGGCTGCATGTATTGCCATTCCCCATACAAATGCACGCCTAAAACCAACTGTTTCTTTTTGAGCCTGAGCTTTTTCATTATTTTTATTTATATCTTTTATCCTTTTTAATTCATTTGCCCATACACTATGATCATCCATGTATTTAATATCCTCTAACATATCTGATGCATTTTTATAATTTGGATTTGCTGCTTTGCTTTGACTCCCTTTTCCATAATAATATATTGCATCTCCCATTCGTGTAGCATAAATGACTGCTTTTATATAGTTAGTGTACTTGTAATATCCATGCCACCATGGATTTATGCTCATACGTTTAAACACATAAGTGTCCTTATTTCCTGCTGTAATCATATATCTATCTGTATCAGGAAATCTGGCTCCTTCTCGAACATTAAAATAACCAGCTGCTACCATATTAGCATGATTACTTCCTAACCAGCACCCCTCCACGCAACCAGTATCTTCAAAAGTAGTAATTTTCTCTTTATTTTCTTCAATCCGTAAATCTTGTTCATTTTTTCCCCTTGAATTAATGTTCTTTTTAAACTCATCATAATGGCCCAGTGCGTACTCTGCATCCACTAACCCACTTCCATATGATTCAGCTTCTCCATACAGATTCGCACTTTCCTTTAACAGGTCTCTAACAAAATCTGCTGATACACCTGGGTCCCTTTCCCAGATTAAAGAAGCTACTGCCGCCACCTGTGGCGCCGCCAGGCTTGTTCCGGAAGAAACCCTTTCTGTTCCCAGAAATCCTGTTGTACGTACTAACTCCCCTGGTGCAACAATCTCTATCTCTTCTCCCTTTGCACTATGCTCTGTCACCTCCCCCTGCTTATCCACGGAACCCACAGCTAATACTTCTTCGTATGCCGCAGGATATTGAACGCCTTTATCCCCTGTGTTTCCGGCAGCTGCCACAATCAATATTCCTTTCTCGGAGGCTGCTCTAATTGCCTCTTCCAAAGCTTTGGAGTATGTATTTAATCCAAAGCTCATATTTATGATGTTTACTTTCTGTTCTATCGCCAGATAAATCCCTTCGATAACACGACTTAATGGGGCCTGGTTTGCATCATCCAGAACACGGATGGAATAAATCTCCGCATTGGGGTTGATTCCTGTTATTCCCTCCCCATTGTCTTCGGCGGCGATCAATCCTGCGACACTGGAACCATGTCCGCTTCCATCCATAAACATCTTCGTCATTTCTTCTTCCCCTGGAACCAAACTTATCGAATATGCCAGTGATATGTCATTTCCCGCATCTACTCCTGAATCAAGAAGGGCTATTTTAATCTTCTTTTTTAACTTATTTTTTTTGATTTTATCTGCGTTTATCATCTGTACATTCCATTCATGATCAGACCTGTTTTTCTTATTCACTTTTTCCTGTTTTTTATGGGGTTTCTTTTCATTTAATATAATTTTATTGTTTTGGGTACTGCCTTCTACAATGGCATCTTCCTCGATTAATTCTATGTTATCATCTACAGATAATTCTTTCACCTCTGTTTGGGATAGTTCTAAAGAAATCATGTTATTCTCTTCCAGAAAATCCCGCTTATTATCATTGATCTTGTTGCTCTCTGAATAATTTTTTCTGATTTTATCCAAAGGGGCTTTTGATTTCGTTCTTACGATATATTCTTGATCTGCCACGGGCTTCTTGGCACTTGCCCCTGTCTCCTTACACAATACCGTGTTTATACCAAATCCAGAATAGTACATCATCACCGCTGTCACCGTAAATGCAACACATATTTTTCTTGCAATGTTCCTAATTTTCATAATATCTCCTCTTTTACAATCTTCTCTAATAGGCGTTTGCGAAACGCCACAATCCGCATAAATACAGCATTCTTTGTTGCAAAAATACTAATAACTCCTCACTGGATATGGTATAATAGAGTTGACAAGAAACCATTTACCAACACCCAGGAAAGGAGTTATTCTGATACCTATGATACCATATAAACAGCTTTCTGTGGCAGATTTTTTTGAAGATTGCCAAACTATTTTTCAAGATGACAAACCTAGTGTACTGACACATTTATATTCAGTTTTATAATTCTTTTATTTTTCACCGTTTCATGATATGATAAAAGAAACGGCGGTGATTCCTATGGCAAGACCTAAAACATATCATATTATGCTCAGCGACAATGAAGTGGCTGCTCTCT